>DATEHK010000032.1:0-21885 GCA_035279625.1 Gemmatimonadaceae bacterium | reverse complement strand
GGCCTGGGTCCACGGCCGCGCGGCCGAGCTCGCGTCGTCGGGCCGCGGCCCCCGCGGCGTGACCCTCGACGACATCGAGGTCGCCATCGGCGCCGTGTGGCCCGATCTGGCCGCCGGCCATGCGCCCCGGTATCCCGTCCTGACGGATCTCCCCGCCATCGCCACGTCGTAGACACGAACGCGATTCCTGCGCATCGTGAGAGAGACGCACATTCGCCCTACCACCCTTTGGCCCCGAGCCTATGCGCGCATTCCTGGTCGGAATCCTGGTGTTCCCTGCGCTCATCGCGACATCCTCGCCGCCCGTCGCCGAGCAGGCGAGCTTCGTCACCACGTTGGGCCGCGACACGGTCGTGATCGAAAGCTTCACCCGCTCGCCGACACGCCTCGTAGGCGACATCGTCGTGCGCGTCCCGAACACGGTGCTCTGCCACTACGAGCTCGATCTCGGCAGCACGGGCAACGTCACGAAATCCGTGCTCGATGTGAAGCCGCTCACGGGTAACGCGCCCGAGCGGAAAGTGACCCTCGAGTACAGTGGCGATCAGCTCAGCGTGGATGTCGATTCGGCGGGCCAACACAACAAGACGACTCGCCAGGTCCAGAAAGATGCCTATCCGCAGTTCATGACCGGATTTGGCTCGTCGTACGGGTTATACTCGTCGCTCGGCGTGTACGAGGTGTTGCTCGCCCAGTTAGGCACAAAGTTCGACTCGGCCAGCGTTCCGTCCATCGACATGCAGTCCGGACGCACCGTGAGGCGCGACTTCGTGCAGCGGTCTCCGACGCGCGTCGACGCCGACTATTTCCGCATCGCATTCACGCATCTCACGCTCGGTGATTCCGGACAGATCGTGAGCGCCGACGCGAGCGAAACCACCGAAAAGACACAGACGCACCGTACGGCCTACATCGATCCGCAGAAAGTGGCCAAGCAGTTCGTGTCCGATGACAAGGGCGGGAAGGGAATCGGCGTCGCGTCGCCGAGCGTCACCGAGAAGGCCACGCTCGGCGGGAAGCTCGTCGTGATCTTGTACAGCAGCCCGCGGCGGCGCAATCGCACGATACTCGGCACCGTGGTTCCGTACGATCAGGTCTGGCGCACCGGCGCGAACCAGTCCACCACGCTGGTGACCGACGATGGCTTCGACATCGGAGGCGCGTCGTTCGGCGGTGGGAGCTACAGCGTCTGGACCGAGCCCAAGAAAAACGGAAGCGTGGATCTCATCATCAACGGTCAGTCGGGACAATGGGGCACGAATTACGATTCGACGCGCGACGTTGGGCGCGTGCCGATGAAGGTGTCGACTGCCTCCTCGCCGCAGGAGAATTTTTCGATCACCATTACGCCGACGACCGGCAATAGCGGCGAGATCAAGATCGCCTGGGACACCTTCATCTGGACCGCGCCGATCACGATGAAATAGACAGCGCCTAACCAATGCCTAACGCCGAGCTCGGGCCGGGTCGTGAGTTCGACCTGGTGCGCACGTTGCTCGCGCAGTGGGGAGATCTCGCTCGCGGCATCGGCGACGACGCGGCGGTCGTCGACGTGCCGGCCGGCCGTCGCCTCGTGGCGAGCGCCGACAGCGCCGTGGCGGGCATTCACTTTCGTCGCGAGTGGCTCGAGCCGCGCGAAATCGGCTGGCGCGCGGCAGCGGCCGCGCTCAGCGATCTCGCGGCCATGGCCGCGGACCCACTCGCGATGCTGGTGTCGTTGTCCATTCCCGACGCGTGGCTGGGCGACGTGGCCGCACTGGCCGACGGCTTGGGCGACGCGGCGCGTGAGTCGGGCGCGCGCATTGCGGGCGGCGATCTCACGTCGGCGCGTGAGCTGTGCATCGCGATCACGGTCTTGGGCTCCGTGATCGATCCGCTGTTGCGAAGTGCCGCGCGCTCCGGTGACTGGTTGTACGTGACGGGTCGGTTCGGCGGACCGCTCGCCGCGCTCAACGCGTGGCAACGTGGCGAGACACCCGCCTCACCCGCGCGCGACCGATTCGCGCATCCAGTGCCGCGCCTGCTCGAGGCGCGCTGGCTCGCCGAGCACGGTGTGCACGCCGCAATCGACATATCCGATGGATTGCTGAGCGACGCGGCGCATATTGCCGCCGCGTCGCATGTTCGCCTCGCCATCACCCTGGATGCGCTGCCGACGCTGGGTGGTCTGTCACCCGAAGACGCGGCCAGGAGCGGCGAGGAGTACGAGTTGTTGGTCGCGTCGCCGGATCCGCTCGACCTGAACGAGTTCGAGCGCCGATTCGGCATCCCGCTCTCGGAAATCGGACGCGTCGAGGCCGGTGTCGCGGAAGTGGTCGCGACGCTTCGCGGTGTGCGCGTTGCGTCCGGGGGCGGGTTCGATCACTTTTCGTGAGCATGCGTGCATTGATCGCCTACCCGGCGATGGTCCTCATGACCATCGTGCTCGGGCTGCCCATTGTCGTGCTTTCGCTCTTGGGCGTTCGCATCCCACCCGACAGCTTCTTCGGCCGCGCGCCACGCGTCTGGTCGAAGGTGGTGTTATGGGCATCGGCGGTGCGCCTCACGGTGCGAAATCCGGAGCACATCGGCGCGCCCAACGAAGCGCGCATGTACGTGTCCAACCATGTGAGCTGGTTCGAGATCTTCGGTCTCGCGTGCGTGCTGCCGCACTATCGCTTCGTCGCCAAGAAGGAGCTCGCGTCGATTCCGGTGTTCGGGCGCGCGGCGAAAGAAGTCGCCGCCATCTTCATCGATCGCAAGAATCGGAAGGCCGCGTTCCAGACCTACGCCGACGCCGCGGAGCAGATCAAGCGCGGCACGTCGGTGGCCGTGTTTCCGGAAGGCACGCGCGGTCGATCGTACACGCTGCGTCCGTTCAAGAAGGGACCGTTTGTGCTCGCGATCGCCGCGCAGGTGCCGGTGGTGCCGGTCGTGAGTTGGGGCACCAGGGAAGTGCAGGGGAAGGGGCAGCTCGCGATCCATTCGGGATCGTGCGAGTTGACGTTCCTCGAGCCGATCGCGACCGCCGGGCTCACCTACGATGACCGCGACGCGCTCCTACGGACGGTGTGGGAGCGCATCGCCCAGGCGTTAGGCGAGAAAGGCGTCGTGTCCACGGGCGCCGCCATGGAGCCCGCCGCCTAACGGGCAGCGCGCGGCGTCACACTCATTCACTCAACACATGTCAGAGATCATCGAGATACGGGCGCGGGAGATCCTCGATAGCCGCGGGAATCCCACCATCGAGGCCGATGTGATGCTGGACACCGGCGCGATCGGCCGGGCCGCGGTGCCGAGCGGCGCATCGACGGGCGAGCACGAAGCCATCGAGCTGCGCGACGCCGACCCAAAGCGCTACGGCGGCAAGGGCGTCCTTCGCGCGGTGCAGCACATCGAAGAGACGATCGCGCCGGCGCTCAGGGGCATGGATGCGCTCTCGCAGATCGAGATCGACCGCGCGCTCATCGACCTCGACGGCACGCCTAACAAGGAGCGCCTGGGCGCCAACTCGATTCTCGCCGTGTCGATGGCCACGGCGCGCGCGGCGGCCGACGCGCTGGGGCTGCCGCTCTTCCGGTATCTGGGCGGCCCCATGGCGCGCACGCTTCCCGTCCCGATGATGAACGTGCTCAACGGCGGCGCGCACGCCACGAATACCGTTGATTTTCAGGAGTTCATGATCGTCCCGTTAGGCGCGGAGACGTTTGCCGACGCCCTGCGCATGGGCGCCGAGGTGTTCCACTCGCTCAAGAAGGTGCTGGCGAAGCGCGGCCTGTCCACCGGCGTCGGCGACGAGGGCGGCTTCGCCCCCGATCTCAAGAGCGACGAAGATGCGCTGGCCGCGCTCATCGAAGCGATCGAGGGTGCCAAATATGCGCCGGGCACGGAAGTGGCGCTCGCGCTCGACGCCGCCGCGAGCGAGCTGTTCGACAAGAACGGCCGCTACGTGTTCAAGAAGAGCGGCGCCGGCACGCTCGATGCGCACGCGATGATCGACCTCTATGCGCGCTGGCTCGACCAATACCCCATCGTCTCGATCGAGGATGGCCTCGCCGAAGACGATTGGGATGGCTGGACCGCGCTCACCGCTGCGTTAGGCGACCGCGTGCAGTTGGTGGGCGACGACATCTTCGTCACCAACACGGCGCGGTTGGCGCGCGGCATCGAGAGCCACGTCGGCAACGCGATCCTCATCAAGGTGAACCAGATCGGCACGCTCACCGAGACGCTCGAGGCCATCGAGATGGCTCGCTCGGCCGGCTACCTGTCGGTGATCTCGCACCGCTCGGGCGAAACCGAAGACGTGTTCATCTCGGACCTCGCCGTGGCTACGAGCGCGGGGCAAATCAAGACGGGATCGGCGTCACGCGGCGAGCGCGTGGCCAAGTACAATCAGCTGCTCCGCATCGAGGAGATCCTCGGCGAGTCGGCCGAGTATCCGGGCGGAGCGATCTACGGATTGTGAAGAAGACCAGCCGGTTCGCCGTTGGGCGAATCGTGGCGGTGGTCGCCGTTGCGTTAGGCCTGGTCTTCGCCGTGCAGGGCGGCGAGTACGGCACGTTCGACCTGTTCCAGCAGCACGCACGGAAGCAGCGCCTCTTGGCGGAGATCGACACGCTCCAACGGCAGATCGATTCGCTCGAGCGGGTCAAGAAAGCCGTGCAGACCGACCCCGCAACGCAGGAGCGCATCGCGCGCGAACAATTCGGCATGGTGCGCGGCGACAAGGAGATCCTGTATCGATTCGCCGAGCCAGGTGATACGGCAGCGAAAGGCCCTTGATGCGGACGAGCGGGATGTCGGGGAATCGCTGCGCTTGGGGACAAGGGAAATGGGAATCGGCGGCGCCGCCGCCTTGGTGGTGGAACAACATCAATGGACTGTGCGCGATGGGAGCCGAGCACCGGCCCTCTCGTTCCACAGAGCATTGATGTCATTCCATACCCAAGGCGGCGTCGCCGCCGATTCCCTTATCCCTTGTCCCCAAGCGCAGCGCTTCCCCGATGCGAACGCTTCCCCGCTTTTAGGCAAAGGCTCTCGCGTAGTCCTGCACGAGCAACCGGTAGCACGTGCACGCGGCGCCCTCCAGACTCGCACGATTCGTCACCGTCACGCGACCACGGCTGTAGCGAATCGCTCCCGCGGCCTGTAAGAGTCGCGCCGCCGCCGACACCGTCGGTCGCTCGACGTCGAGCATCTGCCCCAGGAATTCCTGCGTCAGCAGAAATTGGTCGTCGCCCACGCGGTCGTGCGTCATGAGGAACCAGCGCGCGCACCGCTGCACCACGCGATGCCGCTGGTTGCACGCCGAACACTGCGCGACCTGGCTCAACATCGCGTCGGTGTATCGGAGCATGATGCGACGCAAGGCCGAGCCTCGCGCCAACGCACGCCGGAACGCGGCCACCGTTAGGCTTCTGGCGGCATCCGGAATCTGGGACACCGCCTGAATCGATGCGGTGTTGACGCCGAGAAAGGCGCTCAGCCCCACCATGCCTTCGTTCCCCACGATCGCGACCTCGACGCCCTTCTCGCCGGCGATCGGCGCGATTATCGAGATGACGCACCGTTGCGGGAAGTACACGTGGGTGATCCGCTCGCGGGCTTCGAACAGTACACGCCCGTGCGGCAACGTGACATCCCGCAGGTCTTTCTCGAGCTCCTTGTAGTCCGCACCAGGCAACGCCAGGAGCAGCTGGTTTTGCTCGCGGCGCCTCGGTGCATCGGATGTGGACACGATTCCTCCGCCTGCGACACGTGGGAGAATCACCTGACGGCAGGCGACGAGGCGGCTGCGCCGAATCTGGATGTCGTGAGATGAACGGCGCGCGCACGTGCGCGCGCGCACCGCCGATCTACCTTCAGTTAGGCACTACGAGACCTGGGCCACCGGGAGCTCCAGGTTCGACAACGGCAACGGCGCGATCGATTGCGAATGCAGATACTCGTTCTGGTCGTGCTCGAGGCCACCCTGAGGAACCGATGCCCAAAGCGGACCCAGATCGGCCTGAATGCGGTCGAGGTAGGGACGCGGCACCACCGTGGTCTCGCCGTCGAAAAAGCGGCGGACGGTTGGATCCGAGTCGAGCATGGAACGGACGTCCTCGTGCCGCTTCACGCGTCCGAATCGCTCCGACGAGCTCCCGCGAAGGAGGTTGACCCACTTCGCCGTCGCGCCCTGGTTGGTGCGGAAGCGACGCGCGATCTGCGGCCACGAGAACGTATAGCGCTCCAATTTGAGCAGATGGTCGTAGAACTCGGGCCACTCGTAGTTCTTGGGCACGACGTTCATCGACTGGCTCGCGTCAAGAAAATGGAACGGGAACGGGAGCACGCGACCGGCGCGCTGGAGCTCGAGGTTGAGCGGTGCCGCGCGTCCGAACGCGGACAGGAGCGAGAACGCCGGAAACGCGCCCGGCACGAGATCCAGGAAATGTTTGGTGAGCTCGAATGGCTCGGGCCCCTCATCGGTGTCCAGGCCGAGCACGAAGTTCGTCTGCACGTACGGGACGTACCGCAGAATCATGTTCACGTGCTCGGCGACGCGCTTGACCTTGTCGAGCCCCACGTCCTTGCCGGTGCGGGTCTTGTTGCCTAACGCAAACCACGATTCGATACCCGGCAGAATCGCCTTGAAGCCGTTTTTCTGGAGCGTTTTGAGCCGCGGCTCGGACAAGAGCGACAGGCTGCTCTCGGCGAAGAAGTCGATGCTGTTAGGCGGGGCGGCATCTTCGATGGCGCCCATGTACTCGTCGAATCGGACGCCGAAGTTCGGGTCGTGCCAGCCCACACGCGGACGCTTCATCTTCCCGCGCAAAAACTTCAGGTCGCTCCGGATCTGATCGAAGCCGAGCGGCTGGTAGTCGACGGTCGAGTCGATGCAGAAAGGACACGTGTACGGGCAGCCGAGGCTGCCGAGCATCGGCACGATCTTGAGCATCGGCGTCTTGGCCAACGTCGGCTCGATGAACTTCCACCGCTCCTCGACGCTGGGCAGCGACTGCGGCTGCTGGTGTGCGCTCAGTTGTACGCCGCCGGAGCGGTGGGGCGCGCAGTCGCGCAGCACGTCGTTGATGACGGTGCGATCGGTGAAACCGAGCACGTAATCGAAGTGACGGGCCGCATCCTGCGGGTAGCAGCGGGCGTGTGGTCCGCCTAACACAGTCACGGCGCCGCGCCGGCGATGCATGTTGCTGATGGCGTACGCCGTGTGCGCCGCTTGCGTGAAGGCGCCAATGAACAGCAGATCGGTTTCGGCGAATACCTCTTTGGCGAGGTCCTCGAATCCCGTATAGCAGATGAAGCGAACGTTGTGACCCGCCTCCTCGCACCACACAGCCACGACCTGCGGCATGATGCTCGCGAGGTTGGCATTCATCAGTCGCGCGTACATCGCGCGGGTGGGCCGTTCAGTTGTGAGGTCGAGAACGGTGATGCGTAACCGACGCACGATCTGCCTCCTCGCTTGCGCGATGAGAGTGCAGTGCGTCGCTTAGGAAAGCGGCCGTCGGCGCCGGCGCACCATAGTTTTCTGCGGCGGAGAAGCGCAGATGCCACGCGGCACTGGGCCGCTATGTCACATAGAGAACATAGCGTGCCTGTACGACATGCGATAGGCGCGCGCCGAGAAAAATTACCTGCGTTACCGCGCGCGGCGCGGGGGCTCCAAACTCGCCTCGATCGCCAAGCCGAGTGACGAGCGGCGCTCACGCGCACGCACGACATGACGGCAGCATGACAACGTGCGTGCTATCATCCATATGAGACTCCGCGCGACCGACCCGCGACGCGAGTAAGTCCTCCTGCAAGCCTTGACGTGCCCATCGGCCAGCGTGATATTGCGGACACTGACGCGGGGTGGAGCAGCCTGGTAGCTCGTCGGGCTCATAACCCGAAGGTCGCGGGTTCAAATCCCGCCCCCGCTACTTCAACGAAAGAGGCGCCCAAGTGGGCGCCTCTTTCGTTGTCTCCTCTCGACCACCATTCCCTTTCCCCAAGCGCAGTGCTTCCCCAAGCGAAGCGCTTCCCCGATTTCAGTATCGCCTCGCGTCGAGAACCTGACCCGTCATAGTGCCTTGCACGCTGTCTCGGTATGCCTTCGCCACCGTGGAGGCGGCCAGGGAATTGGCAATCGAAAGGCCCATCGCCTGGACCGTCTCGGTCACCCACGGCGGGCTCACGGCGTTGATGCGGAGTCCCGCGCGCAGCTCGAGCGCCGCCGCGCGCACGAAGCCTTCGATGCCGGCGTTGATGAGGCTCACCGAGGCGCTGCCCGGCGCCGGCTCGCGGGCCAGGACGCCGCTCGTGAGCGTGATCGAGCCGCGCTCGGCGAGCCATTCCTGCGCGGTGCGCGCGACGTTGACCTGGCCCATCAGTTTGTTCTGGTTGCCGAACACGAAGTCCTCGTCGGTGAGCTCGCCTAACGGACGAAACCGCGCCGCGCCCGCGGCGCAGATCACCGCGTCCACCATGCCCACGTGCTCGAACATCGATCGGATGGACGACGGGTTCGCGAGGTCCACCGTCAGATCGCTGGTCCGCTGGTTGACGCCGATCACGACGTGCGTCGGCGTGAGCAAAGCCGCCACGGCCTTGCCGATCGTGCCGTGGCTGCCAATGAGCAGAACTTTCATCCCAACCCTCCCATCAAGGTGCCCGTGGGTCTCGCGTGCGTCAGCTGCGGCGTTCCGCCGGCGACGCCGCCATGGGCTCCGGCTCGCGCCGCTCCGTTAGGCGCGCGCGCGTGGCCTCTCCGGCCACCACGCGCACGGGCCCGTCCGCGCCCGCCGCGCATCCGCGCTCCAGCTGCCGCGACTCGACCGCCAGATCCACCTTCACGATGTCCGGCCGGAAAAAGAGCGCGATCGTCCAGTCGATCATGATGCGAATCCGGCGCGACCAGCGCGGCATCTGGAAAAGGTAGTACGTCCGCCACGTCCACCAAGCAGGGAAGCCGGTGAGCGGAATGCCCACCACGCGCCCGATCGCCTGGAAGCGGCCGAGCGCGGCCATGACGCCCAACTGCGAGTACACGAACGGCCGCGCCTGCTCGCCGCGCAGCACGCACGCGATGTTGTGCGCCGCGGTCTTGGCCTCTCGCACCGCGTGTTGGGCCAACGACGGGTACGGTGTGCCGGTGGGATCGGGCACGGCCGCGCAGTCGCCCAGTCCCCACACCGATGGCCGCGAGGCGCTCCGCATCGTCGCCTCGACGACGATGCGGCCATGCCGGTCCTTCTCGATGGGCAGCGCCGCGACCAGCGGGTTAGGCGTGATGCCCGCCGAGAGGACGATCGTACTCGACTCGATGACGTCGTCGGCCATCGTCACGCGCCCGTCGCCGATGCTCTTGACCGGCGCGTGCGTGCGGATGTCGACGCCGCGTTTGCCTAACACTTTGGCCGCGTGGGCCGCGAGCGCCGGGTCCACCTCGCCCAGAATGCGCTCGCCCGCTTCGATGAGGTGGAAGCGGACTTCGTCTCGGCGGACGTTGCGGTACCAGCGCACGATCTCGTCGACGAAGGCCGTGAGCTCGCCCATGAGCTCCGTGCCCACGAGCCCCGCGCCGATGATGACCACGGTGAGCAGGCGCCGCTTCTGGTCGGCGTCGGTCTCCACGTCGGCGCGCTCGAAGCGCTCGATGAGGTGGTTGCGCAGCACGATGGCGTCGGCGACCGTCTTGAACGTGAAGGCCTGAGTCGAGCCGGGAATGAGCCGCTCGTTGGTCTTCGCGCCTAACGCAAGCACCAGGTGGTCGTACGTCAGATCCTGCACCATGCCTTCCGGCACGGTGAGGGACACCGTGCGGCGGTCGAGGTCGATGCGATCGGCCGTCGCTTCGATGAACGTCGCGTGGCGGAGGAACGGGCGGATGGGCTGCGAGCAGTGGCGCAGCTCGAGCGTGCCCGAACAGGCCTCGAAGAGGAGCGGCGTGATGAGGAAGAAGTTGTCGCGGCTCACGAGCACGATCTCGACGTCCCGTCGTTTGCCGACCAGGGCCTCGAGCTTGCGCGTGAGAATCACGCCGGCGAATCCGCCGCCCAGGATGACGATGCGGGTCGGTGTGCCGAAGGCGGTGCCGGTGGAGGCGAAGCCGGTCGCCGTGTCGGGTGTGTTGGGCATGGCTGCATCTCCCAAGTATTTGCGTCAGGCGCTGGCGTCACGATGACAACGCCCCTAAGCGCGCTCCGTATGTCGCAAGCTGACAGGAACGGAGGCGAGATTCCAGCCGCGCGGCCGGGCGCGTTCGGCGGTGGAACCGTTGTCGATGGGGCTGCGTCGGACTACGTTTTATGGTCCCGATAGGAATGCGGGCAGGGCAGGGTAGCTCAGCTGGTTAGAGCACGGCACTCATAATGCCGGGGTCGCGGGTTCGAGTCCCGCCCCTGCTATTCACCGAGCCAATTGCCTGCGGGTGGTTGGCTCGATTTTGTTCTTCGGCGCCGCGTTGCGCGCCTAACGCTGAGCGAACGGTCCCGACACGTCGAGAGGCAGAGTATGACGGCAGCCCAGCAATACCCGTACGACACGCGGCTCAATGTGCTCCATCCGCACCTCGAGGTGATCGACGAAAAGGCGCTGGCAGACGCCGCGCCGCCGCCCTGGTACAACCAGACCCTCTGCCAAGTAAACGGCTCGGTCGTTCGACTCGGCGTGATCCGGGGCGAGTACCACTGGCACAAGCGTGATCAGGACGACGAGTTTTTCTACGTCGTCGAAGGAAGGCTGTTGGTCGACCTCGAGGACCACACGGTCGAGCTGTCGCCGCGGCAGGGCTTCGTCGTCTCGAAAGGCGTCGTCCACCGCACGCGCGCACCGGAGCGCACGGTAATCCTGATGATCGAGAACGTCGGCATCGTGCCGACGGGAGACGCCAACGGCCAGCGCTGAGACGGTGAGACGCCTATTTGAGCCCGATGCGTTTCACCAGATCCGCGAAGCGCGCATCCCCGCGCAGCGGCGCGTAGCCCGGATCGAGATGCAGATAGATCATCCCCGCCGAGCGCGCTTGGTACGCCCGCTCGAGCGCCGCGAACGCCCGATCGAAATCCCCGGTCGCCGCGTAGCCCATGGCGATGATCTCGGAGCGCAGGTACTGCTGCCGCGACTCCTCTTCCAGCCGGGCCAGAATCGCGTCCGCCTCCTCGCGCTGGCCTAACGCAGCCAGCGCGCGCACGATCATCGCGTCGTACGACCGCACGGACTTCTCCAGCGCCTGCGCCCGGCGGTACCAGGCGAGCGCCGTCGTCGCGTCGCCTAACGCAAGATACGCCGACCCGATGTACTGCGGCGCGCGCAGGCACACCTCGTCCATTTCCAGCGTGCGCTGCGCTTGCGCGATCGCGCCGTCGTAGTCGCCGGCGTAGAGCAGGAACCGCGACAGCCACTCACTGTAGTGCACCGACAGCGGATCCAGCTTGAGCGCCGTGGCCATCGTGTCGATCGCGTCGTTCAACCGCCCAACGAGCGGCAGCGCGGTGCCGTGCACATAGTGCGCTTCGGCGTAGTTCGGACTCAACGCCACCGCACGTGCCAGCTGCACCTCGGCGCCGGAGAAATCCCATTCGTGCCAGCACAACACTTTCCCAATGGACGTGATCGCCTCCGCCAGCTCGGAGTCGCGCTGCAGTGCCCGCTCCGCGGCGGCCTTGGCGCGAGGATACGCCTCATCGGGCGCCACCCAGTCGTCGGCCAGGTTGCACCACACATCGGCGATACCGGCGTACGCGCGCGCAAACCCCGGATCCTGCAGCAACGCGTGCTGGAACAGGTCGAGCGCGCGTCTGAGCGCCGGCTCGGACAGCTTCACGAAGAAGAACCGACCCTTGAGGTACAGCGTGTACGCCTCGAGGTTTTTCGTCGGCGCTACGACCTGTTGGCCATCGCTGGTTAGGCGAACTTTGAGCGCGTCCACGATCGCGCGCGAAATCTCGTCCTGCACCGCGAACACGTCCTCGAGCTGCCGGTCGTACGTCTCCGACCAGAGATCGTATCCGTTGTCGACGTTCACCAGCCGGGCCGCGATGCGAATGCGGTTCCCCACCTTGCGCACGCTGCCCTCGAGCACCGAGCTCACGCCGAGCTTGTCGCCGATCTCGCGCACGTCGACATCTTTGCCCTTGAAGGCGAACGAGCTCGTGCGCGACGCCACGTGCATGCCCGGCACCTTGGCCAGCGCGTTGATGATTTCCTCCGTCATGCCGTCGGCGAAATACTCGTTCTCCGGATCGGCGCTCATGTTCGCCAACGGCAGCACGGCGATCGCTTTCGACACCGACCGCGCGTCCGTTAGGCCGGTGCGCCGCTGTGGCCCGCTCTCCGCCTCCCGGCTGATGGACCGGAGGGCCTCGGCGAACTCGGCCGCCGACGGAAAGCGGTCGGCCGGCGTGCGCGCCAGGGCGCGCGCGACCGCCGTGTCCACCGTGTCGGGCACATCGCGCGTGGTGCGCACCTTGGGAATGGGCGACACGAATCGCTTGGCGATGATCGCCTGCGCGCTCACACCGGTGAACGGCGGCTCGCCGGTGAGCATCTCGTACAGCACGCAGCCTAACGAATAGAGGTCGCTGCGACCGTCGGTGCCGAGCTCGCCCGCCGCCTGCTCGGGGCTCATGTAGGCCGGCGTGCCGAGCGACAACCCCGTTTGCGTGAGCGACGTCGCGTTGCTCGAGAGCGCTTTGCCAATGCCGAAGTCCGCGACCATCGCCGCGCCCTCGTGCAGCAGAATGTTCTCGGGCTTGATGTCGCGGTGTACGACGTTGTGCCGGTGCGCGTAGTCGAGCGCCGATGCCACCTCGCGCGCGATGCGCAGCGCATCGTTCAGCGGCAGCTGCGTCTCGCGCTCCAATCGCTCGCGCAACGAACGCCCTTCCATGCTCGGCATCACGTAGAACAGCAGCCCGTCCGATTCGCCAGAGTCGAATACCGGCAGGATGTGTGGGTGCGTGAGCCCCGCGGCCAGCTTGATCTCACGGAGGAATCGCTCCGCGCCAATCTCCTCGGAGATTTCTGGCCGCAACACCTTGAGCGCGACCTGACGATCGTGCCGGAGGTCGTGCGCGAGAAACACCACCGCCATCCCGCCCTGACCTAGTTCGCGGTCCAGCGTGTAGCGTGTGGAGAGTCCGTCGGCGAGGCGGGTCTGAAGGTCGAGCATGCGGCGAAGAACATGCAGCACATCCGGCGTCCGCGCGAGTAGAGGTCGGAGGAGGCGGACTCCTGCACTGCGTCATACATTCTCCCTATGCGCATCTCGCACTCAGCCCGCGGCTTTGCGCCGCTCGCCCTCGCGGCGCTCGTCGTCGTGGCATCTGTTGGCGGAACGGCAGCCGGCCAAGCTGCATCCGACGCGTCGCTTTCGCCGGTCGAACGTTCCATCGTCCGTTCGGTGGACGACCACAACAGTGACGCGCTCGCGCTGCTCATCCGCCTCGTCGACATCAACAGCGGCACCACCAACCACGCCGGCGTGCGCCAGGTAGCCGATATCCTCCGCGCGCAGTTCGACTCGCTCGGCTTCACCACGCAATGGGTTGACGGCGCGGCGTTTCACCGCGCGGGACATCTGGTGGCCGAGCATCCCGGGCCCGGGCCCAAGATTCTCATTATCGGCCATCTCGACACCGTGTTCGATCCCGACAGCCCGTTCCAGAAATTCGTACGGCTCGATGACAGCACGGCACGTGGCCCGGGCGTGATCGACATGAAGGGTGGGGACGTGATCGCGCTCTATGCGCTGCGCGCGCTCAAGGAGGCCGGCGCGCTCGACTCGATGCATGTGGTGGTGGTGTACGACGGCGACGAAGAGGACGCGGGCTCGCCGCTCGCCGCCGCGCGACGGACGCTGATCGATGCCGCGCGCGGCGCCGCCGCTGCGTTAGGCTTCGAGGACGGCGCGGGCGACCCGCGCACCGCGGTGATCTCGCGCCGCGGCGACATCTCGTGGACGTTCACCACCACCGGCCACACGGCCCACTCGTCGCAGATCTTCACCAAGGAATACGGCGCCGGTGCCGTGTACGAAGCGGCGCGCGTGCTCGACCAGTTCTACCGGCAGCTCTCCACGCAACGCTACCTTACGTTCAATCCCGGCATCATCGTGGGTGGCACCGCCGTTTCGCTGGACTCCACGCAGAGTTCCGGCACTGCGGCCGGCAAGACCAACGTCGTGTCGGACACGGCGGTGGTGGCCGGCGACCTGCGCAGCCTGAGCCCCGAGCAGCTGGCCGGCGCCCAGCGCGCGATGCAGGCGATCGTTAGGCAGAACCTGCCCGGGACCACCGCGCACCTCGTGTTCGCCGACGGCTATCCTCCCATGGCGCCCACGGCGGGCAACAAGCGGCTCTTGGCGATGTACGATCGCGCGAGCCGCGACCTGGGTTTCGGGCCGGTGGTGGCCGTCGACCCGTCGCGCGCCGGCGCCGCCGACGTGTCGTTCGTCGCCAACGAGGTCCCGATGGCGATCGACGCACTCGGCCTCTCGGGACACGACGATCACTCGCCGCACGAGACCGCGGATCTCCGCATGCTGCCGGTGCAAACCAAGCGCGCGGCCATCCTCATGTATCGCTTGACCGCGGAAAAGGGCACGCACTCGACGACGCCATGACCGAACCGTCCATCATCGACAACCAGGCCGAGCGGCAGTTCGAGCTCCACGCGGACGGCGACGTCTCCGTGCTCACGTACCGCATCACCGGCGACCGCATCCGCCTCATTCACACGGAAGTGCCGCGCGCCCAACGCGGCCGCGGGTACGCCGACATGCTCGCGCACGCGGCGCTCGAGCGCGCGAAGCGCGACCATCTGCGCGTCGTTCCGCTCTGTCCGTTCGTCAAAGGGTACCTCGATCGGCATCCCGAATACGCGATGCAGCTGGTGGACGACGCGGAGGCATGATGCAGAAACGCGGGGGGAGCGCACCAAGCGCACCCCCCGAGTTCGCATCGTTAGGCAGGTCGGGTCAGTCGATCGGCTGCAACCCGGCTACGATCCGCTCGCGCTCCGCCTCGAGGAACGGCGGCAACACCACCTTCTCGCCTAACGTCGCCTGGTCCTCGTCGAGCGAGAAGCCGGGCCCGTCCGACGCGATCTCGAACAACACGCCCGACGCGTCGCGGAAGTAGAGACTGTGAAACCAGTAGCGGTCCACCTTCCCGCTGTTCGCCACGCCGCGCGTGTTCAACCGGTCGGCCCACGCATCGTAGTCGGCGTCCGGCGTCCGGAACGCCACGTGGTGCACGCCGCCCGCGCCTTGCCGCGCCGCCCGCACGCCCGGCTGCACCGCCACGTGCAACTCGGCCGACGGCCCGCCCTCGCCCATCGCGTACACGTGCACCGTGTGCGCCGGATTCTCGGGGTGGGGATACTCGCGCACCGCACGCATGTCGAGCACCTTCGTGAGCAGCGCGTCCGTTGGGCCAATGTTAGGCGCGCTCATGAGGATCGGCCCCAAGCCGCGTACCTGGAACTCCGCCGGCACGGGACTCCGGTCCCAGGGATACGAAGGACCGATGCCGCCGTCGTCGACCAACGCCAGGCGCTGGCCCTCCGGATCCTCGAAGTCGAGCGTGAGCCGTCCGTCGCGCTCCACGACGTCGCCTACCGTCACGCCGTGCTCGCCCAGGTGCCGGCTCCAATACTCGAGAGCCGGCAAACCGGCCACACGCAAATGCGTGCGCGTGATGGATCGCGAACCGCGCGATTCGCGCAGCACGGGCCAATCGAAAAACGTGAGATCGGTGCCCGGTGTGCCGCGCGCGTCGGCGTAGAACAGGTGATACGCCGTCACGTCGTCCTGGTTGACGCTCCGCTTGACCAACCGCATGCCCATGGTCTGGGTGTAGAAGCGGTAGTTGTCGCGAATCGCCGCCGAGATCGCCGTGAGATGATGGATACCGCTGAGTTTCATGGCTCCGCCTTGCTCGTGACACAAAGGACTGTGTTTCCAGTATTCGGTTAGGCAGCTGCCGGGCGCCGCGCCATGAGGTTCACCAAGCCGCCCGCGATCCCCACCGCCAGCGCCATACCAGCGACGGCCGGACTCGACAACGCGCTCAGGCCCAGCACCGCATCCAGCGAATACGCGCCGGGTCCGGTCAGCGCCAGCGCCGCTGCACCGGTGGCGTAGAGCAAGGGTACTTCGATTCCATTGCTCGTGGCGAAGAGGCCGTTCCGCAAATGCACGCTCACGGCGGCCACGATCATGACCGAGATCATGAGCGCCGGACCGATGGGACCGAGGAGACCAAGTGCCACGAGAATCCCGCTCGTGACCTCCGTGGCGGCCGCGACCGTGGCGAACAGCTTGCCGGGTCGGAAGCCCACTGCCTCGAAGTAGCCGGCGGTACCGGCGATTCCATGTCCGCCGAACCAGCCGAAGAGTTTCTGCGAGCCGTGGGCGGCCATGAGGAGGCCGAGCACGATACGCGCGACGAGCAGGCCCGTGGCGATGGTGGTGACGTCGACGGCGGTGTTCAGCATGGAAATACCCGAAATTGAGTGGTGTAACAACGACTGTTATAACATGCAAACGCGACGCGAGTCACACTGGTTCCCGGATCGCTTCCAGCGCGCGAATCAGCCCCGTAATTGCCGCCGGGCTGAGCCGCGCCACGCGCGCCCGTGCCACCCGCTCCAGATCGGGCGTCGCGTCCGCCACCAGCTTCCGCCCCGCTGCCGTGATGCGAGCGGTCACATGGCGACGGTCATCCGGGTCGCGCGTCCTCGCGATCACGCCCATCTCCTCCATCCGGTCGAGCAGCCTGGACACGTCAGGCACATTCGACACCATACGGCCGGCGATGTCGCGCCCGCACAACCCGCGCTTGCCGGCGCCGCGCAAAATGCGCAGCACGTTGTACTGCGTGTGCGTGAGCCCGTGCGCCTTGAGCGCCTCGTTCTCGGCGTGCTCCAATACCACCGCCGTCCGCAGAATCGAGAGCAGCGCCTCGTCGCCCGGCCGTTCGAACGGCTTCGTCTGCTTGATCTCTTCCAGTAAGGTCATTGGCCTACCCGAGGTATATGTGTTACAACATGCAATGTAACGCCAGCGTGCCCGGCGGCAATCGGCAAGCGATTCGGCTGTGGCCGGCATCGCGCTTCACACGACTTCTGGCGCGACACTCGCAGGCTTGGTATAGAATCGTGAGGACCACGCAATCCCGCCCCACTCATCTTCTATATATCGAGGACCCGAGTCATGAAGACGGCCAGACCCAAGGACACCAGCAACCTCGTGCGCCGCCGGGAGGCCGCGCTCGATACTCCGACCGACCTCGATCACGAAGGCGTGCGCGAAATCGCCGGCGCGCTCAATGCCATCCTCGCCGACGTGTTCGCACTCTACCTCAAGTCGAAGAACTTCCACTGGCACATGAGCGGTCCGCACTTCCGCGACTACCATCTTCTGCTCGATGAGCACGCGGACCAGATCTTCGCCATGTCGGACCCCATCGCCGAACGCGTCCGAAAGTTAGGCCAGGACACGATCCACTCGATCGGCCACATCGCGCGCCTCCAGCGTGTGTCCGACAATGACGCGGGATACGTCGAGCCGTCCGACATGCTCGCCGAGCTCCGCGAGGACAACAAGACGTTGGCCGCTCGTCTTCGCGAAGCGCACAACGTGTGCGAGGAAAACCGGGACATCGCGACCGCGAGCCTCATCGAGGTCTGGATCGACGAGACGGAGCGACGCACGTGGTTCTTGTTCGAGGCGAGTCGTCGCGGGGATTCATCCGGGCACTGAACCTTTCGTGACAAATGGGTGGCGAGAGTTGGCGGCGATGGCCAGCCGTCTCTCACCACCCAAGTTCGCCGGATCCCAACCTGACCGAGTCCGGATCGTTGCGTGTCGCGAGTGATCGTGACCCCGGTGCGCGCAACCGCGTCATGCAACCACGCGGACGATCCGCACCCGAGACTCGAGCAGGAGACGGCGAATGATCACGCTCCCCACCTTCAAGAAGCGTCAGTCCACCAGTGATGCGGAGCGCCCGCCGCTCGCGACCACCTACAATCCCAAATACGACGGTGCCGCTCTCGCGGCCCTCGTCGCGCGCGCCGAAAAGGCGGCCGAGCAGCTTCGCGGCCTCGAGGCGGTCGCCGAGCGTGCTGCAGAGCTCGGTGCGATATCGGATCGGATCGCCGGGCTCGAGCAATCGCTGGAAGTCGCCGAGCGCGTAAAGGCGCAGCTGCAGGCAGTCGAGGAGCGGGCATCACGACTTTCGGAGGCCCACGAGCAAAGCTCCGCCAGAATCTCCGCCGCGGACGCCGAAATGACGCGGCTGCACGAGTCGAGCGGAGAATTGCTCGCCAAGGTCAATGATGCATCTGGGATGCGCGAGCAGTTGGAGCAATTCCTTGCGATCCAACCACAATTTGCTGCATTGCGACGCGAGTCCGAGGCGACGAACGCACAGCTTCGCGAGTTGGGTGAGAGTCTGGGCCGGTTGCGCGCCGTGCACGACGACGCGCTCCACGCGCAGAAGCATGCGGCATCGCGGCTCGAGGGTGTGGAACAGCGGTCGCAGGCCGCGGTCGCCAAGGTCGACGCTGTCGAGCGTAGGGCGGCGACGGCGCAGGAGGCACTCGACGCGCTGCTTCGAATCGCCGGCGGAATCCCAGATGCGCAGCATCAGCTTGGCGTGCTCAAGGCAATTGCCGAGCAGGTTGCGCAGAAGACGGCGGTGCTCGAGCAGCAGGGTGAGGCGGTGGATCGTGCCGCGGCTCAGGCCGCCGAGGTGTTGTCGTTGAGGCCGCAGGTGGAGAGCGCGCTTCGTCGGCAGGAGGAGCAGGCGCACGCGGTGACGGCGCTCGAGTCCAAGCTCGTGGCAGTGCAGACACTGCACACCAATGTCCTGGCGCGCGCGGAAGAGATTTCGGCGCAGCAGCGGACGCTCGAGGAGGCCGAGCAGGCGGCGGAGCGGTCGCTGTCCGGTATGCGGGACGAGATGAAATCGAGCGCCGAGCGGTTCGAGCTCGAGAACCGGAGTTTGGACTCGGTGAGCGAGCGCATCGTGGAGCTGCGCACGGCGCAGAAAGATTGTGAGACGCGTCTTTCGTCGCTCGACGCGACGGCGCGGACTCTGGCGGAGACCGACGCGCGTTCGCGCGGGTTGGCCGAGCAGGTGAGTGAGTTGGCCGAAGATGTGGAGCGGATTACGGCCCAAGCGGATCGGTTGCGTGCGGTGCGCGATGACGTCGGCGGTTTGGAGAGTGCGCTGAGCGACATGACGCAGCGGATGGAGCGGGTGGAGGGGCTCAAGCCCGACGTCGACTCGATCTTGCGCGACCTGGCGACGCTCAACGGGACGCACGAATCGATTCGCGATGGCTTGGAGCAGGTACGTCTTTCGTACGAGGAGATGACGCGGCTTCGGCAGCGTCAGGCGCAGACGGATCAGTGGTTGGCCGACGCGGACGTCAAGCTGCGGGCGACGCGCGAGTTGTTGGGCGAGTTGGAGCACATGCGGCCGGGTACCGAGGCATTGCGCGACAAGGTGGCGCAGATCACCGCGTCGATGGACGCGCTCGAGGGCCGCAATGCGATGGTCGACACGATGCAGCGTCGGTTAGGCGAAATCGATTCGGCGCTGGCGCAGGCGCAGGATCGCGGGAACGGGTTGCACGCGCGCATGGAGGCGGCGGAGACGCGGTTCAGTGATCTGCTCCGCCAGGCGGCCGAGGCGCGCCGGGTGGCGCAGACCATCGGATCGGTGACCGCATCGGTGGACGCCGCCGACCGGCGCATGACGAGTGTGGGCGCGGTGGCCGATGCGTTAGGCGAACGCGCCGCGGCCTTCGCGGGGCTCGAGGATCGGCTGCGGGTGTTCAACCAGGAGTTCGAGCAGCGGCAGAGCGCGCTCGAGGCGGCGGCGGCCAATCTGGCGCAGGCGTCCGCCGTGCGCCGCGAGGCGGCCGACGCGATGCAGCAGTTGGACGAGCTCTCGCGTACCATCGGCGGCCAGTTGGGCGACGCCCAGCAGCGCACCGGCACGTTGTCGGAGATGCTCGAGGAGCTCGAGGCGCGCATCGGTTCGTTAGGCCAAGTGGAAAAGCGGATGGCCAACTTCGAATCGCTGCTCGCGACGTGGGACGTCGCCCAGCGCGACGCCGTGCAAGGCATGGAGCAGATCGGCAGCAAGCAGGCGACGATCGACGCGGTGAACGCGCAGGTGAAGCACTTGTTCGAGGTCGCTGAGCGGACGGCCGAGCACGTGCGGTCGATTTCGACCGAACGTCGGGAGATCGAGGATGCGCGCGCGGTGTTGGAGCGGACGCGCGGCGAGCTGACGGCGGCCACCGATGGCATGCGCGTGTTCGCGGATCGCAAGTGGCAGGTGGAGGACATCGAGCGGCGTCTGGCGCGCGCCGATGCGCTGGCGCGCGACATTCGGTCGTCGACCGAGGCGTTGGCGGCGCAGCGGGCGGTGGTCGACCGGGCGCTCGAGGGGTCGGCGGCGTTGGCCGTCCAGATGAAGCAGGCGGACGCGGTGATGGATGCGTTGCGGCAGGAATGCGCGGCGGCGGCGCGGCTGCGCAGCGCGATGGATGACGCGAGAGGGGATTAGCGAACCGAGTTTGAGGTTGCTCGCCGAGAAAATCGGGAAGTGGGAAACGAGCGCTTCCCACTTCCCGATTCTCCGGGACTAAAAACGCAAGCTCGGCTCCGGCGTTAGGCGCCGGCTACCGGGACGCGCTGGTGTCCCGGGCCGGCGTCGTGTCGGGTGGAGACGGCGGAGGCGGGGCGGGCGGCGTGCTGTCCGGCACCGCGCCGCTGTCCGCGGGCGGCGGCGGCGGCTGTGGCGCCGGCGGCACCACGCTGTCCACCACCGCGACCTCGGCGGAATCGTTGAAGCCGTTCGCGCTGGCGAAAATGGCGACGACGCCGGCCGCGATCCCGTGCACGAGACCCGAATCGCCGACGGTGGCGAGCCGCGTGTCGCTCGAGTGCCACGTCACGTGCGCAGCGATCGGCGCACCTGTGGTGTCGTGCAAGACGGCA
This sequence comes from Gemmatimonadaceae bacterium, assembly GCA_035279625.1. GTDB lineage: Bacteria > Gemmatimonadota > Gemmatimonadetes > Gemmatimonadales > Gemmatimonadaceae > JADGGM01. The sequence goes on along the minus strand of DATEHK010000032.1, from coordinate 896 downwards.
CGCAGCTCGAGGTAGGTCCCGATCTGCACCGAAGCGGCTTCGGGTGTGATGGTCAGCCACGGGTGGCGCTGTCCGGCCGGACCGCCGTGGCTCGACGAATCGCCGGGCGAGCCGCCGGGCGATCCCCCGCTCGAGTCGTGACTGGTGCCGGCGACGCCGCCGGCCGGATTGACTGTTTTCGATGGCGCTGCCACGGAATCGCTGCCGCACGCGATCGCCGCAGCCAGCGCGACGGCTCCTGCGAACGTCCCAAGTGTGACCACGGGTTTCATCGCTACACCTCCCTGATTGCGTCCGTTAGACACGTTCCGCAGCGTGATACCTTCGGACGCGGACGTCAGGTCACAATGCGGGCGGGGCGGGGTCGGGCGGTGGTGGATGCGCGGCTGGTCCCGCGGGCGCGCCCATTTGCTTGACGCTGGTCCGGACGCGGGTGGTGACGGCGGCTTGGGGCGACTGTCCGTCGCGGATGTCGGATTCGACCTGGTTGCGCAGCGTGACGAAGCGCGATTCGGGCGCGCCCAACCGCAGCAGCTGTTCGATGGATTGTGACGCGAGAGCCGGCGGCACACCCTTGGCCACGAAATCGACGAGGGTCACGAGGGCGCTGGCGAGCGCGGGCGCCCCGGCCGGCGTGGCGCCGGATTTGCCTAACGATCGCAACGTGGCCGGGGTGACGCCGGCGCGGATGGCGCTGGCGCCGGCATCGAGCACCGACGGATCGGCGGTGGGGCCGAGCGCGTCGCGCGCCGAGCCTAACGCACGGAACAGCGCGCGCACGGCGTCCACGATGCGCGCATCGTCGGCATCCTTGAGCACGCCCTCGGCGGCCTTGGCGGCGAGTCCCGAGGTGGGGAGCCCCGCCGCGCGCGCCGAATCCATCAGGCCGACGATGG
>DATEHK010000031.1:0-8991 GCA_035279625.1 Gemmatimonadaceae bacterium | reverse complement strand
GCGCCAGGGCGCCGGGTCCGATCACGTCGTCGCCGTAGCGCTCGCGGAGCGCGTCCACGGTGTGCGCCAGCGTGCGGTCGCGCGCCGTTTCGATGAGCGGGCCGGCCGCCGCCTCGAAGAACGCCAGCTGGGCCGGCGCCGGAGCGGGCGCGAGCGACGACAGCGACACGCCTAACAGACGAGCCTTGCATCGCCGCGCCGCGCGCAGCCGCCGCAAGAGAGCGCGCGCGGTCTCGTACATCGGACGGTCCGACATCACGCCGTCGTCCAGCGTGCGGCTCGCCTGCCGCGTCGAGAAGTCGAAGTCGCGCAGCTTCACGGTCACCGTGCGCGTCGTGAGCCCCTCGGCGCGGAGGTCGGCGGCCGCGCGCACCACCAGGCGGAGCAGCTCGCGCTCGAGCGACGCGTCGTCGCCAATGTCGGCGGGGAACGTGTCTTCGCGGCTCAGACTCTTGAGCTCGCCGTCGCCCGACACGTGGCCGTGGTCGATGCCGCGCACGCGATCCAGCAGCCAGTGCGCGTCGCGCTTGCCTAACCACGTGACCAGCGTGCGCTCGTCGTGCGCCAGCACGTCGGGCACGGTTGCCATGCCGTGGCGTTTGAGGCGCTCCTGGAAGCGCGGGCCGACGAGCGGGATTTCGCCTAACGTAAACCGCGTAAGGAATGCCGCTTCCGTGCCGTCGGGCACGATGTGAACCCCGGTGCGGCCGGTACCGGGCTTGGGCTTGGCCACCTCGACCGCCAGCTTCGCGACGAGCTTGTTGGAGCCGCCGCCGATCGACACCGTGAGCCCCGAGCCCTCCCGAACCGCCTCACGGATGCGCTCGGCGGTTCGCTCGATGGGCTCGCCACCGTAGAGCAACTCGGTGCCGGTGAGATCCAGGTACCACTCGTCGATGCTCGCCGTCTCGACCACCGGCGCGAAGCGATGAAGAATCGCGCGGATCTGCCGGCTCTTCGTGGCGCACTCGTGGCGCGGCACGGCCACGCACATCGCGCGCGGACAGAGGCGCAATGCTTGCGACACCGGCATCGCCGATCGCACGCCGAACGCACGCGTCTCGTAGGACGCCGAGCAGACGACGCCGCGGCTGTCCGCCGAGCCGCCCACGATGAGCAGCGGCGCTCGGCCCGCGCCCTCGGGGTCGACTAACCGGGCGACCGCGACGAAAAACGCATCGGCATCGGCGAGCAATACGTTAGGCATGGTGAAGGCCTGTCACACACCTATTCGTGAGGAGCGGACGATGGGACGCATGGTGGAATTCAAGGCTAACGGACGCAACGGCACCGGATATCTCGCCACGCCGGCGGGCGGCACGGGGAAAGGACTCATCGTCAATCAGGAATACTGGGGCCTCGTGGACCACATCAAAGATGTGGCGGAACGGTTCGCGAAGGCGGGGTTCGTGACGCTCGCGCCCGATCTCTACCACGGGAAGACAACGAAGAGTCCGGACGAGGCCGGCAAGATGCTCATGGCCCTGAACATCGCCGAGGCCGGGAAGGACATGAAGGGCGCCGCGCAGTTTTTGCTTGCGGATTCGGCGGTCGCGTCGAAGCGGGTCGGCATCGTTGGGTTCTGCATGGGCGGGCAGCTCGCGATGTACGCGGGCATGGAGTATCCCGAGTCGATCGCGGCGGTCGTGGACTTCTACGGCATACATCCAGCAGTCAAAATCGACGCGAAGCGCGTTCGCGTTCCGGTACTCGGCCACTTCGGAAAGCAGGACAAGTCGGTGAGCGAGGAGTCGGTGCAGACGCTGGCGACGTCGATCACGAACGCGGGCGGACGCTTCGAGTATCACTATTACGATGCGGGACACGCGTTCTTCAACGACACCAGGCCTGTGTATAGCGAGCGCGACGCGAAGGTGGCGTGGCAGCGGACGCTGGATTTTCTGAACGCGAGCGTGTCCTGAGGGCGGGGCAAATTCGCGAGCGGGAGGCGGGAACCTGGGGTCGCGGTTCGTGGTAACTGAAAGAGGGAGTCGACACCGTCCGGCCGGCGGTTTATCCGGTGGGACGCTGGTTGTGTCGGCCCTAAACGGATGTTCGAACGACTGACCGCTAGCGAAATGAGCCTTTGGAACTCATTCTATGGTGCGAACGTTCACCGTAGGGTAAGTGTCGGGCTTGCGGGTCGAGGTACTGGGAAGGGGCGGGTGCTACGGCTGTGGTTGGTAGGTGGTGGCGGCCGGGAGAGTGAGGTATGGGGAGGCGGCGGCGCGAGTCAAAGGAGGTTTTTGTGAAGAAGACTGTCGATCGCGAGCGCGCGCGAAAGAGCCCGGGCAGGGCGAGAGCGCGGCGGCCGCAGAATCCGACAATAGATGCCACGCAGGCGAATCAGGATTTGCTGGACCTGTACATCGCCGAGGCGCATGACATTCCGCAGCGGACTGCAGCGGAGCAGAAGGCGCTTGCGCGTGTGATGCGTGATTCCAAGGCGTCGGCGGACGAGAAGGCCGACGCGCGGGACAAGCTCATCTCGGCGAACATCCGGTTCGCGTTCTCGATTGCGAAGCAGTATCAGCATCGGGGGCTCGATCTCGAGGATTTGATCGCTGAGGCGAACACGGGGTTGGTGCGTGCGGCGGACAAGTTCGATCCCGACGTGGGAGTGAACTTCATCAGTTATGCGGTGTGGTGGATCCGTCAGGCCATCCACGCCGCGTTGGCGCGGCAGTCGCGTTCCGTTAGGCTTCCGGCCAACCGGGCGAGCGACCTGACGCGTATTGCCCGTGCCCGCACGGCCCTCGAATCTTCGTTAGGCAGAGCGCCTACCGTGGACGAGCTGGCGTTCGTGGCGCAGTTGTCGCCGGCGATGGTGAAGGATTTGCAGGGGTTGACGCAGCCCGAGCGCAGCTTCGACGAGCCGTTAGGCGAGGGGCACGGCGAACGGGAGGGGCGGACGTTGGCGAGCATCCTCTCGGTGGAGGACGCCGACGAGGATGCGTTGCCGGGCCGGATCGAGGAGGAGTCTCGGCGCACGCTGCTCATGCGGGCGTTGGAGACGTTGCCGCCGCGGGACAAGCGGGTGTTGATCCTGTATTTCGGGCTCGAGAGTGGGGAGCCGATGACGCTGAATCAGATCGCCGGGATGTTGGGCGTGACGAGGGAGCGGGTGAGGCAGCTTCGGGATCGGGCGGTGATGGCGATTCGGCGGGGGCGGACCGCGGAGGAGCTCAAGCGGGAGTGGGCGGCATGAGGACCCAGGTAGCGCCGCTCAGGTTGTTAGGCGGCGCGGAAGTCGGAGAAGAGAACACGTCGGGCGTCGCGTCTACGGATGCGGCGCCCGATTCCGTTCTGTTCGATGCGTACTCGAGCGCGGTCGTGGGTGCCGTGGAGCGGGTGGGGCCGAGTGTGGTGCATCTGGCCGTGCGCGGGAAGGCGAGCGCGGGCGGGCGGAGGCGTGGGCGGCCGAGCGAGGGATCGGGGTCGGGGTTCGTGTTCACGCCGGACGGGTTCGTGCTGACGAACAGCCACGTGGTGCACGGGGCCGAGTCGATCACGTGCACCACAGCGGACGGGAGTGTCATGCCCGCCGAGGTGGTGGGTGACGATCCGGACACGGATTTGGCGGTGGTGCGGGTGAGCGGGGCCGGGCTCGCCGCCGCGCCGTTAGGCGAATCGCGGCGGCTGAAACCCGGGCAGCTGGTGATCGCGATCGGGAATCCGCTGGGGTTCAGGCCACGGTTACGGCGGGCGTGCTGAGTGCACGCCTCGGTGGACACCTGAAAACCGGCCACTCGTGGACACTTCAACACCGGCCACCACGGCCGCGCGGTCCGAGACTGGGGGAGAGTAGCGCATCGTTAGCCTGCTCGCAAATCGGTGTGGAGTTTGGCGCGCCAGCTGCGCGGACCACACTTCAGGATGTGTGCGTGATGCAGGAGGCGGTCGAGGAGCGCCGTCACCGCGGCCGTGTCGCCGAGGAGCTTGCCCCAGTCATCGACAGGCCGATTCGAGGTCAGCATCGTGGACGCGCGCTCGTAGCGCCGCATGATGAGTTCGAGTAAGTCTTCGGCGCCGGTGTGCGGCAGCTTCCGCATGCCGAGATCATCGATGATCAGCAGGGGCACGGTCGCGATGTCGGTGAAATAGGCTTTGCGCGAGCCGGTGACGGTGGCGTCGGCGAGTTCCTCGAGCAAGCTCCGAATGAGCGCCTCGACCCGCTCATTCGGGACGAGGACCACGTGGATCCAGCGCGAGTATTTCAGGCTATACGCGGCGAAGTGCACGGTGCGGCGCTTCTCATCGGGCAGCCTAACGCTCACTTCACCAAAATCGAATTGGGCGAATTCGCCGGCCACGCCCTCGAAGCGGACTTGCAGTGCCGCCCCCCAAAGGAATCCAGTTGGTGGAGAGTGTTGGTGAAGCGGCTCTTGCGCATCGATCCTCCGAAAGTGAGGATCGGCAAGAATAACTGGATCAGGCGGCGGGGGTCACGTCAGGATGAAGGGTGACAAAGTCGCCGCTAATGGAAGCGCCACAGAGGCGCCCACGATTCAGGGAAACTTCTCTCGCCGTGGCAGGCATCCGTAGCACCCTAGCGCTGTTCGGGTTGGGAAGCCCTCTGGACTAACTGGCGGGTCTCTCGAATGCGGTTGTCGAGCGACGGCGCATGGAAATGGCTTTCGAGCTTTTCGGATCAGCAGATACGCGCTATCGTCATTTTTGTGACGCGCTTCTCCAGCCTAACGCCAGCCGACCCTTCCAGCGCAGGACAACGCTCCACACAAGCGCTGCGAGGGCGCCGCTTGCTGTACCGTAGAGAATGTTCCTCCAAGCCTTCAAAACGTTTCCAAGATTGGGACCCAGAACCACGCCAGTGCCCAATGTTCCAATTACAAAACCGATCACAATGCCGGTGCGGAGCACCTCACGGAAGGAGTACATCCTCTTTTGCCTTCCTACGAGGCGCTCCTCACTAAGACGGCTCATTCTACGCTCCACAAAGCCCTGCTTCCGCAATGTGCGCTCACCTGCTTACAGGCATTTAGCCGTTAGGAAAATACCTTCGGCTAAGATTCCAACGGGCAGTCCAACTTCGACGATGGCGGGCGCTAATAGAGCGGACGCGCTAAACGTCAAATCCAGCAATTCCGGCGCCGAACCGACTACACCAGCGCCTACTCCTTCACCTAGGATTGATCGACTGATGGGAGTAATCGCAATTGCGCCTGACGGCAGTTTGGTGCTTGTGACGCTCGCCCATTCTTGGAACGCAGCGAGTGCCGCAGCAGTGCCTAATGCAACATTCTTTACCTGCTGTTTAATCTCGTTACCAACGCACGCCAAGAACTTGTTCGGGCCAGCCGGCGGAGGATTCGGTGGTGCGGCTCCCGGCGCGCCACCGCCGCCGCCGCCAAGTCCCGCAGCGGCGCTCCCAGATGAGAGATACGCGGGGGCGTAGAAGGCTAGAATCAGAGCCAGATTCGGCGGGTGAGTCCCAGGTCCAGTTGAAAAGCAGGTGGTGCCGCGGTACAAGAGTGTGAATCCCGCCAAGGATTTCCACTCCGTTCCGAGGACACCACCCATGCCAAGAGTACGCAAACAGACACGAAAGGACCAGCACTCCCCGATGGGGGACGGCCAAGCGACGCTTCCGTTGGACGATGGCACCGTGACGACGCCGGTGACGCCGGCGATGATCCAGGCGCTGATTCCGTTGGGACTGAAGGCCGTGGAGGACGCGCTGCTGGGGGAAGTCGAAGCGCTGGCCGGGCCGCGGTACAGCCGGCGGGATGCGCAGCCCGCGGTGGTGCGGTGGGGCGCGCAACCCGGTTCGATTTATCTCGCCGATCAGAAGCTGGCGATCACCGTGCCGCGCGTGCGCGATCGGGCGGCTGAGCGCGAAGTGCCGCTGGCCACGTACGCGGCGCTGCAGCAGCCGCGCGCGCACGATGTCGGCCTCTTCCGCCGGGTGTTAGGCGGGATCTCGTGTCGGGAGTACGCGCAGGCCGCGGAAGCGGTGCCGGAGGCGTTTGGGCTCGCCCGGTCCAGCGTGTCGCGGCGGTTCATTCGGGCGAGCGCACGCGAGTTGCGGCGGTTGCAGGAGCGGCGGCTCGACGATGCGGAGTGGCTCGTCCTGGTGCTGGATGGCAAGAGCTTCGCCGGCGATGAGCTGGTGCTCGCGTTAGGCGTGACAGCGACGGGCGAGAAGCGCCTTGTGCAAGTACACCCAAATTCCCGCACTTTCTGAACAGGCAAATTCCCGCACGCGGGTGGTGCAGGAGTTAGGCTGGTTGGGCACCTCCGGTATTGGAGTGGGGGTGAGTCGGCGCATCGGGCCGCGGCCCGAGGAGGGCGCCGAGTTCGCGGAGTCGGTAGCTCCGACCGTCGATGTGCAGGACCTGGACGTGGTGGAGCAAGCGGTCCAAGATGGCGGTGGTCAGGATCTCATCATCGGCGAAGACGGCCGGCCAGTCCCGCACGTGCTTGTTCGAGGTGAGCACGATGCTCCCGCGTTCGTAGCGGGCGGAGACGAGCCGGAAGAAGAGATTGGCTTCGCTCCGGTCTAACGGGCGGAAGCCGACCTCGTCGATGATCAAGAGCGCGGAGTTGAAATAGCGTTTGGCCCGGAGCCGCGCCGGCGGCACGGCGGCGTCGGCCCGGAGCACGTGCATGAGATCGTCGAGCACGAAGTGACTCACCGAAAAACCGTTCTTGATCGCCTTGACGCCTAACGCGGTGGCGAGATGGCTTTCCCCCACGCCTGGTGGGCCCAGGAAGAGCACGTTCGTCTTCTCGCGGATGTAGCTGCACGTGGCCAGCGTCTCGATCTGGCGGCGATCGACGCGGGGCTGGAAGCTCCAGTCGAAGTCCTCGAGGGTCTTGCCGGAGGGGAGCCCCGAAAGCTTGAGCATCGTCGTCACGCGCCGCTCGTCCTTGCGCTCGAGCTCGCCGGTGAGCACGAGCTCGAGGAAACTTAAGGGTGAGAGTTGCTCGCGGGTGCACTGCTCGACCAGGTCCGGCAGACAGCTCGCCGGATAGTCGAGGCCTAACGTGGCGAGTTTGGTGGCGACCGGATCGAGCGTCACCACGGGTGCTTTCTTGGAGAGGGGGCTCATCGGCATGCCTCCTCGACCACGGTGACATACGCGTCGAGGGGGCGTCCGACGGCCGTGGGCGTTGGTAGCCCCGGCCACGCGCCTAACTGGAGGCGCGCCCGGCGCCCGAGTGGTGTGGGCGCCCGGACCGTCGGCGTGGACGTCCCCTCGTAGTGCGCCGGCGTGAGCACCAGGCGCGCCGCGGTGTGTCGCGGATGGCGCGCGAGTTCGCGGCCGTCCGCGAGGATCACCACGTGCGCCGCCGTCCCGCGCACTTCGACCGGACGCCCGACCGCGGCGAAGGGCACCGAGTAGCGCCGCCCTTCAAACGACACCAGGCACTCGTGTGACACGCGGCGCGCCACGACGCAGTCAAACGGCTCGTACATCGCCGGCACCGGCTGCAGCACGCGCTGCTCCGCCGCGAGCGCCTCGGCGATCGTCGTGCCCGTCGCCGGACAGCGGCGGCGCGTGTGCAGCTCCGCGGCGCGCGCATCGAGCGCCGCCTGTAAGGCGGCAAGCGACGGCCAGTCCGCGAGAAAGAGATCCGCAAATGCACCGCGATCGGTGCGGACCGCACGCTCCACCTTGCCTTTGTCCGAGCCGGTGCGCGCGCGACACGGATCGACCGCGAAGCCACACTGGGCGGCAAAGGCGGCAAACGCTGGGTTGAGCAGCGCGCGGGGGCCCGCGCCGCGCGCCACCGCCGTCTTGAGATTATCGACGCGCACCCAGAGCGGCACGCCGCCATAGCGCGCGAAGAGTGCCAGGTGCCCCGTCTGCCAGGCGAGCTGTGTTTGCGTTAGGCTCATCCACACCCACGTCGCTCGACAGTGCGACAGGGTCCCGATGAGTCCGTGCAACATCAGCGGTACGCCGGCGATCCGGCTCAGCACATCAAACCAATCGTGCTGGGCCTGCACGCCCGGCGGTGTCTCGATCCGGCGCACCGCCTGGACCGGCGTCACGAAGCGCCGCTTCAAGTACCGGCGGACGGCCTGATAGCTCCCTGAAAATCCGTGCTCGCGGACTAAGGCCGCGTACAGCTGCTGCGCCGTACACCGCCCAGTCTCCTCCGGCACCACGCGCGCATCCGCGAAACGCGTGAGCACCGCATCCACCCGATTCTCCCACCCCACCATGGCCGTCGTGCGCGCGGACCGCCCGTCCGGCGTATCAAGTGGTCGCTTCAGTCGATATCGGAGCGTCGACTCGTCGACGCCCAGCTGCGTCGCGACCTGTCGGACCGACACCGAGCGGTCCACCATCTCGTGGGCTAGCATCACGTGCGTCCTCCCTAATTTCGCCATCGCTCGCTCCGCGCCGGGGATCCGACGCAGAGGGTGCCGCCCCAAGCGGCCCCGTCAAGCGCGTGCGGGAATTTGGGTGTTCACACGTGCGGGAATTTGGGTGTTCTTCTACACGCCTCCTGGGCCTCGTGCAGACGGCGAGTGAGAATCGGCGCGTCATCGCGACGTTTCTCCGCGAGCTCGGCGAGCGCGGATTCCCGCTCGAGCAGCGGCTGCTGGTGGTGCTGGATGGAGCCAAGGGGCTCCGGGCGGCCGTGCGCGAGGTGTTCGGCGACGTTCCGGTGCAGCGGTGTCAGTGGCACAAGCGCGAGAACGTCGTGAGCTACCTCGCGAAACAGCACCAGCCGATGTGGCGCCGGAAGCTCCAGGCGGCCTACGCCCATCCCGCGTATGCCGACGCCAAGCGCGCGCTCGAGCGGCTCTACCACGAACTGCGCCGCGTGAATGAATCGGCCGCGGCCAGTCTCGTCGAGGGGCTAGAGGAAACCCTCACGCTGCACCGCCTCGATGTCTTCCCCGAGTTAGGCGTGAGCTTCAAGACCACCAACCTCATCGAGAGCGTGATGAGCCGGCTCGAGGCACGCACCCATCGGGTCACCCACTGGCGGACGAGCGATCAGAAGCTGCGC
>DATEHK010000030.1:0-4205 GCA_035279625.1 Gemmatimonadaceae bacterium | reverse complement strand
GCCCGCGCGGCGCGCACGGCGGTCTCGCCCATCCGTTGTCTGAGCTCCGGCGTCACGGCGACGCTCGGCGCCTCCTCGATCATCTTTTGATGGCGCCGTTGGACCGAGCACTCGCGCTCGCCTAACGAAAGCATGGTGCCGTGCGCGTCGCCCAACACCTGGATCTCGACGTGGCGCGGGCCGGCGATGTACTTCTCGACGTACACCGCATCGTCGCCGAAGGCGTTCTTGGCCTCGCGCCGCGCGGCATCCAACGACGAAGCGAGGTCGCCCGCCTCGCGCACCACGCGCATGCCCTTCCCGCCTCCGCCCGCCGCGGCCTTGAGCAGCACGGGAAACCCAAATCGCTCGGCGATCTCGCGCGCTTCCGTCGCGTCGCGCAACGGCTCGGTGGTGCCCGGCACCACCGGCACGCCGGCCGCGATCGCAAGGCGGCGCGCTTCGGTCTTGCTGCCCATGGCGGCGATCGCTTCGGCAGGCGGACCGATGAAGGTGAGCTTCGCATCGCGCACGGCGCGCGCGAAGTGCTCGCGCTCGGCCAGAAATCCGTACCCGGGATGAATGGCCTCAGCGCCGGTCCGTTGGGCAGCGGCGACGATCAGGTCCGCGCGCAAATAGCTCTCGCTCGACGGCGGCGGCCCAAGGCGCACCGCCTCGTCGGCTTCGCGCACGTGCGGCGCGTGCGCGTCGGCATCCGAGTACACGGCCACGGACCGGACGCCGAGCTCGCGGCATGCACGCACGATGCGCAGCGCGATCTCGCCGCGGTTGGCGATCAGAACTTTATCGAACACGATGTGTTGGTCTTTGGGTCACGCCGCAGGACCGGCCTGCGCGGCGGCGGCCGTGATTGCGTCCAACGGCGCGCGCGCAAACTGCGTGCTGCCCACGAACGCGTAGCGGATGCGACGGCCGGCGGCGTCGATGAGAAACGATGCCGGGTGCGCGGTATTGAACGACACCATGCCTAACGGATGCCACACGCCGTAGCGTTTGATCACGACGCGATCGGCGTCGCACAGCAGCGGGAACGGGTACGCGGCCGCGTGCCGCTGAAGCGCTTGCGCGATGCGATCGCATGCTTGCGCCAGCACGACGGCCACGCCCAGCCCTTGCGCGTCCAGGCGCGGCATCTGATCGCGCAGCTCCCCGAGCTGCCCGCGGCAATTGGGTCACCACATACCGCGGTGAAAGACCAACAGCGCGCCGCGGCGATCCGTGAGCAGCGTGTCGAGCGTCACCGATGCGCCCGTGGCCGCATCGCGCAGCGAAAATTCGGGAGCGCGGTCGCCCAAATGCAGCGTGCTGCTCGGACGCGGCATCAGAGCGGGATGTTGCCGTGCTTCTTGGGGGGATTGCGATCGCGCTTCGTGCGCAGGGTCTCGAGCGCGTCGATCAAGCGCGGGCGCGTGTCGCGCGGATCGATGATGTCGTCCACGTACCCGCGGCCGGCCGCGATGTACGGATGCGCGAACTTCTCGCGGTACTCGTCGATCTTCTTGTCGGTGGCGTCCTGCGGGTCCGCGGCGGCCGCGAGCTCTTTCTTGAACAGGATCTCGACGGCGCCTTTGGGCCCCATCACCGCGATCTCGGCCGTTGGCCATGCCACATTGTAGTCGCCGCGAATGTGCTTGGAGCTCATCACGTCGTACGCGCCGCCGTACGCCTTTCGCGTGATCACAGTGAGCTTGGGCACGGTGGCTTCGCAGTATGCGAACAACAGCTTGGCGCCGTGCTTGATGATTCCGCCTAACTCCTGCGCCGTCCCGGGCAGAAAGCCGGGCACGTCCTCGAACGTCACGATCGGGATGTTGAAGGCGTCGCAGAAGCGAATGAAGCGCGCACCCTTGAGCGACGCGGCGATGTCCAACACGCCGGCGAGCACGGCCGGTTGGTTGGCCACCACGCCGACGCTGAATCCGCCCAGGTGCGCGAATCCGCAGATGATGTTCTGCGCGTAGTCGCGATGCACCTCGTAGAACTCGCCATCGTCGACGATACGCCGTACGACCTCGTGCATGTCATACGGCTTGTTCGGATTCTCGGGGATGAGCTCGAGGAGCGCGTCGTCGCGGCGATCGCGCGGGTCGGTGCCCGCGCCGCGCGGCGGCTCATCCAGGTTGTTGGACGGCACGAACCGGAAGAGATCGCGGATCGCGCCCAGGCACGCGAGCTCGGAGTCGAACGTGAAATGCGACACGCCCGACGTCGACGCGTGCGTGTCGGCGCCGCCTAACTGCTCCATCGTGACGTCCTCGTGCGTCACCGTTTTCACGACGTTGGGTCCGGTGACGAACATGTACGACGTGCCGCGCACCATGTAAATGAAGTCGGTGATGGCGGGCGAATACACAGCCCCGCCGGCACACGGTCCGAGGACGGCCGAGATCTGCGGCACGACGCCCGAGGCGAGCGTGTTGCGCAGAAAGATGTCGGCGTATCCGCCTAACGACACGACGCCTTCCTGGATGCGCGCGCCGCCGGAGTCGTTGAGGCCCACCACCGGCGCGCCGTTCCGCATCGCGAGATCCATGATCTTGCAGATCTTCTCGGCGTGCGACTCGGAGAGCGAGCCGCCGAATACGGTGAAGTCCTGCGAGAACACGTACACGAGCCGTCCGCCGATGCGTCCGTAGCCCGTCACCACGCCGTCGCCGTACACGAGCTGCCCGTCCAACCCGAAGTCGGTGGAGCGGTGCGTCACGAACCGATCGAGCTCGACGAACGTGCCCTCGTCGAGGAGCACGTCGAGTCGCTCGCGCGCAGACAGTTTCCCCTTCTTGTGCTGCGCCGCGACGCGCTCCGCGCCGCCGCCCTGCTCCGCTTCGGCGCCGCGCCGCTCCAGGAGATCCAGCTTCTCTTTCATGCTCATAGGAGCCGCAAGTTAGCGCGCGCACGAACGTGCATCCAGTCGAGGCGCGAACCCGCGAGGTACGACCGGCGCGGGCGCCCGTGTGAGAGGCACTGCCATCAAGAATTCAGACCCGCTGTTCCAGCACCCCGCGCCCATTGCAACATAAAGAACTCAAGCGCAATCAAAGGCTACCTCTGATTCGCACTCGTTCATGCACTGTCGCCGCATCGCAAGTGACGCCGGTTTGCCGACAACGATCTCTTCGACGCGTCGAGCCCAGTCTCTTCGGACGCGGTTAGCTGAGTCTCTTCGACGAAGGGTTCAAAGGATACCAAAAAGGATGCAAGAGATTGGGGATGATCGCTGCCGCGCGAGAGAGGTGCGTCGCGCGCGCGCATGGCCCGTCCACGTGCGAATATCGGCTCTGGCACCGCGTTGCAACATTAAAGAACTCAATCGCAATCAATAGCTACCTCTGATTCGCGCTCGTTCATGCACTCTCGTCGCATGGCAAGCGACGATGATGTGCCGACACGCGCTCACGCGCGCACAGGCTCGGTCATCGGTGCGTTCTTCGAGGTGTACAACGCGCTGGGCTACGGTTTTCTCGAGCACGTGTACGCATCGGCGCTCGAGGAGGAGCTCGTTGCACGCGGACATCGCGTGGACCGCGAAGTGTCAGTGGCGATTTGGTACAAGGGGCGCGAGATCGCACGACAACGACTCGACATGATCGTGGACCAGAGCCTGGTCGTCGAGCTCAAGGCCGGAGAAGTGCTCGCTCCAACTTCACTGCGGCAACTCTCTTCAACTATCTGCGAGCAACACAGCTGCAGGTGGGGCTGCTCTTTCATTTCGGCCCAAGACTCGCTGTCCGGCGTGGCGAGCGACACGGAGCCACGGTGCGCAAGGTGGCCGTTTCTGAAATGACTCTGGCCGCTCGCGCGCCGCGTCGAGCCGGGTCTCTTCGACCCGTTGAGCCGGCTCTTTTCGACCCGTTGAGCCGAGTCTCTTCGACCAGTTTAGCCGAGTCTCTTCGACCAAGGGCTCAAAGGATAACAAAAAGGACGCAAGAGATGGGCGATGATCGCTGCCGAGCGAGAGAAGGTACGTCGCTCGCACGCGTGGCTGGGTCCAGGTGCGCGCACCGTTGATGTTGGACGTGCACTGATGCGATCATCGCCCATCTCTTGCATCCTTTTTGTTATCCTTGGCCGGTTCAATCGGTGAATGCAACACCTGATCTTAGGCATTCACTGAGGGTATCGAAATGGACGAGTCGATGTCACGGCAGTGGGGGCTCACGGAGGCGCAGCGCGCGGAGCTGTGGGCGCGACGGAAGGCTGGGGAG
>DATEHK010000029.1:0-8479 GCA_035279625.1 Gemmatimonadaceae bacterium | reverse complement strand
GCCGGTCGTAATGTGCGCAGAGACCGAGCCATCGGTCGAACTCGTGGAGATTCCGATCATGCTGCGAACCATCTTTTCTGTCGGCGCATTGGCGATTCTCGGGCTGATCGCGCTCAAGTTCGTGTTCAACATTTTCGGCGGCCTGGTCTCAATCCTGTTCGTGCTGCTGCTCCTGGCGCTCAAGATTGCCATCATCGGTGCGCTGATTTATCTCGTGCTGCGCATCGTCAGTCCGGACACGGCGCGCCGGCTGCGCGAGAAGTTCAACGGCTGATCTGCCGTTAGTCAGCGGCCGGCACCACGTGCGTCGCGCGCACGTTGGGTCGGCCGCGGATCGTCAGGTTCGTTCGCGTCGCTCCAATCCTTCCACGACACCCCACACCAACATCGGCACCATGAGCTCGTGGTGCCCCGTGATCTCGAAGCCCTGACCGCCTTCCAGCGTGGGCCGCTGCACCACGTTCACGCGCGGGCGGTAGTGGCGCACCATGTCCAGATCGCAGGTGGTGAAGTTCGTTGGGCGGCCGCCGTCCAGGTTGCGCGCGATGGTGAGCGCCTTGAGGAACACCTCTGGCATCACGACGGCGCTGCCGATGTTCAGCACCACACCGCCATCATGAAGCCCGGACACCGCCGCGGCCAGGCGGCGGAAATCGCGGTGGCTCGTATCGCCGATCGCAGCGCCGTTCGCGGCGGGATGTTGATGGATGATCTCCGCGCCCACGGCAGCGTGCACCGTGAGCGGCACGCCCAGACTGCGAGCACCGACGAGCAGCGAGAGTTCGGGATGGGCGAGAGCGGCGTCGGCGGCCAGCGCGCGCCCGAGTGCGTCTCCCATGCCCCATCCGGATTCCATGCCTAACGCAAATGCGGCGTTCATGCCGCGCCCCGTCTCCTCGGCCATGCCGAACGTCCCATCGCGGAGACCTGCGGCCACGTCTTCGGACGTGCCGCCCCAGCGCGCGATCTCGTAGTCGTGGATCGCGGCGGATCCGTTCATCGCCAGATGCGTGATGACGCGCCGGCGCATGAGGTCGAGCACCAGCGGCGCGAGGCCGGTTTTCACCACGTGCCCACCGATCATCACGATCACCGCGCGACGCCCCGCGGCGGCAACGATGGCGTCGACCACGCGACGGAAATCGCGCGCGACGAGCACGTCGGGCAGTGACCGGAGGAACGTGGCGAACGAGCGATCGCCGCCCGTACCTTCGCGCGGCGGCGCCGCGAACTCCTCGGCGCGCACTTTGTTAGGCCGGCGTGCGATCGGAACGGTGCGGACGGCCGACAGGTCGGCCTCAGGTATCACCGGTCCGCCGCGGTCTCCGTGATCGGCGGCTGGTACGATTGCAGGTAGAGATCGAGGGTCTGGAGCACTGGCACCTTGGCTTTCATCTGCACAAGAATGTGCCGCGGATCGTCGCTCAGCCATATCTGGGCTTGACCGCCTTCGGCGAACAGGCCCTGCGATTTGATTACCGGCTGGATGACGATGGCGTCGAACGTACCAGCCGGCACGGTGACCTTCTCTTTCCGCAGCACTTTGACGATGACCGGATTGCGCTCGGGGCGGAAGTAGCGATTGAAGGTGTACGTCTTGCCGACCTCGAGGGGCACCGTGCGCACGAAGTAGAGGAAGGAGCCGTCATCCAGCGGATTCGGGACGCTTGCCATCTCCGGGTATCCGTGCTGCTGCATCTTGGACCGCTCGGGCCAGATGTCGTAGTCGCGTTCTTTCTCGTAGTTCACTTCGTGGATTTTCTGCACGAAGCGACGCGACGAGAGCGTGCTCGTGTCGAACCAGCTCTCGAGGACGTCGTGCACCTTGAACATGAGGAAGCCGCCATCGACGGTGAACAGCGAGTGAAAGGTGGGATGTCCCTGTATGGTGTCGACACCCACGATTTTCATTTCGCCGTTGCCCACTTTGGCGCCGCCGACGGCGACCGTGTACGTGAGCTTCTCGCCCACGCCGAACGGGTACGCGGCCGAATTGGTGCGTGCCGGCGCGGATGCTTCTTGGGCTTCCTGCGCGAGCACGACACCCGGTGCAGCGACCGGAATCGAGGCGAGGGCGCACGCGCCCAGCGCGGCACCGATTGTCGCGCTTCGGCGCCAGAATGCGAACATGCGGTGCGTCATGCCGAGGGGCTCGTAAGGCGGCGGCGCCGGCTTGCCCAACCGAAGCGATAGAGATCGAGGGCCGCTGCGAGCGGCCTGACGCGCGACGCGCGCGGACGGAGGTCGTAGCGCGCATCGAGCGTGACCGTCTCGACGCGACGCGCGAGACGCGTCGTCTTCACGAGGAGCTCGACGTTTGCTGCCCAACCGCTCCATTGCACGATCGGTGCGTCGCCGGCATCGCGAATGACGTCGCGCAGCACCGAGATGCGAAAGAGACGGAACGTGCCGAATGGATCGGTGACTCCCGCCACCTTGAGGAACGGGCGCACGACCCATGGCGCGAGCAGTCGAAGCCGGCGCACCGCGATTGGCACACGTGGCGATGGTGTCTGCTCGGCGATCACGACGTCCGCGCCGCCCTCGAATCGCTTGATGAGCTCCGGCAAGTGCTCGGGTTGATCCGTGAAGTCGCCTTGCATCAGGATGGCTGCGTCACGACGCGGATAGCGCGTTCGCTTGGCGGCGGTGCGGGCTAACGTGTCGACGGCGCTCGCGTATCCGCGGCACTGATCGTTGCGCAGAATCGTGAGCGGCAACACGTCGGCATACGGTTTGAGCGTGTCGGCGGTGGCATCGGTACTGCCATCGTCGAGCACGATCAACTCGTACTCGCGCGGATGCTCCTCCAGCACCTTTCTGATGCGCCAGAGCAGCAAACCAATCGTGGGCGCTTCGTCGAACGCCGGGATGCAGATATAGAGCATGGTCTCTATGAATCATACCGCGAAGCAGCCCGTGCGGTTCCCACTTGCTGCGTGTCTCGCATGCCGAAGTAGCCGATGAAGGCCGCAAGATGACCGCGGACCTTAGGAAACGCAAAGAAGCGACAGTTCGTACCGACGCGTGGGCTTGGGGCGCTGGCACTCGGGTGTCGCGAGTGCCGACGGTTGCACGGCGGGGCGAATTGCCCGTATCGCGGTAGGTCGTCACACAAGTAAGGCCCGCGGCCCGCGCCGTGCGAACCGGTGTATGACACACACGAGACCATCGGAGAAGGGAGATGCTTCTCGGTAACGTTCGTGCTTCACTCACGCGCGATGATGCGCAGCTGGCATTGCAGCTCATCGGGCGGGCGTCGCGTCTCGCGCTCGAGGAAGCCGAGGATGCCTTACGGGAGCGCGGGGTGGACGCGCTGCTGGACGACCCGCGACTGCTCGAGGGACTGCTGGACGCACCGTCGCGGCTGGGGATGCGCGCCTCGTGGCCGCTCTTCTGTTACGTGATCGTGCGTCAGGCGCTGACGCGCGCGGGCGAAGGCGATCGCGCGTTGGCGGACTACGTGGCGGCGATCGTCCTCCACTTCGGCGCGCGCGGCCGCGCAACGCGCATCGCCGACCACGATGACCAGGACTACGACACGCTCGCCGCGCTGCTCGAGGACGTGGACGACCAGGACGGCCGCCGCAGCTTCTTCGTTAGGCAGCACCTGGGCAACTACGCGCTGTGGCTGAGCGGCCTCTTTCCGGACCGCATCGAGCAACGCCGCTGGCGTCGCGGCGGTCCCGATCTCGAGTACTACGAGGAAATGGGGCGTCGCGGTTTTCAGCTAGCCGCCGATCACCGCCTGGCCCAGGAGCACGGCCTGGACGTATTGTTCCGAGAGGCAGCCGCGCGGTTCGCGGTGCTTCGTGTCGCGCTCAACGAGATGAGCGACAGCGTGTTTTTTCCGACACTCCACACGCCGGAGCGGCTCATGCGCCAGGTGAAAGACGAGTGGCGCTGGCGGCGTGTGAGCTGAGCGACTAACCTCGCGCCGCGAACGCCGCCGCGCGACGGACGAATTCGGCGAACAGGCTCGTGTCGGGCGCCGGATCGAGTCCGATCACCAACTCTTCGGGATGCCACTGTACGGCGAGGGCCCACCACTCGGTGGGCCCTTGCCATTCGAGCCCCTCGATAATGCCATCGGGCGCCCAGGCTGTGGCGCGCAGTCCTTCGGCGACGCGACCGGCCGACTGGTGGTGGAACGAGTTGACGCGAAGGCGGGTAGACCCAAGCGTGCGTGCCAACGTAGACCCGGCTTCGATCTCGACGTCGTGGACGCGCGCCCAGCGCGGACCGGCGGGATCGTGGTTGAGGGCGTCAGGTCGTTGACTCGGGATGTCCTGCACCAGGGAGCCGCCGAGCGCGACGTTCAAGAGCTGGAGGCCGCGACAGATGGCGAACGTTGGGCAAGCGCGTGCGCGAGCGGCTTCGACCAACGCAATTTCTGTTGCGTCACGCTCGGGATTCGTTTCTTCGACCGTCGCATCGCGCGCGGCATCGTAGCGTTCGGGGTCGATGTCCTCGCCTCCGGTGAGCACGAGTCCGTCGAACGCGTCGACGATGGCCGATGCTTGGTTGACGCCGGCGAGCGGTGGTACGATCAAGGGCAGCGCGCCGGCGCGTTCGATGGCTTCGACGTACGCGGCATTGAGGCGGACGCGGCGTCGATGATCATCGGTGCGCATGGTGGCTGAGATCGCAATGCGCGGTGGTCGGGCCGCAGTCGTATCGTGGTGTGACATTGCGTGGAAATAAGATGATGCCGTGCGGGTTGCGCGCGCGGCCAGGCGATTCGTATCGTAACTGGATATCCAGCATTTTCGCGAGGGTGCCGTATGCCGACCTACGAATATGAATGTCATGCCTGCCATGCGACGTTCGCGGTGCGGGAGACGATCTCGCAGCATGGGCACGGCGAGGTGACGTGTCCCAAGTGCCGGTCGCGCGATGTGGAGCGCCGGATGAGTGAGTTCTACGCCAAGACGCCGCGCAAATCGTGATGCCAACGCACCTGTTTCGGCGTCGAGGACGGGCGTCGCGTTCGAGAGTATGAAGCAATCCTGGCGCGACGCGATGCGCCGCGCGTCCTCTCCGGCGGAAGGCGGGGGACGCGCGGTTCTTGCGATGATGCGTGACGCGCTCGTCGAGGCGAAGGTGGGCGTCTCGCAAGTGCGTGCCGCGCTCGACAAGACGCGGGTGCAGCTCGAACACGAGCGCGCGGATGTAGAGACGGCGCTGCGCCGCGGGCGCTTGGCGGCGGAGATTCACGACGACGAGACGGCCCGCGTCGCGGATCGGTACGCAACCAAGCATCAAGAGCGCGTAGGGATGCTGGAGCGCAAACTCGAGGCGCAGACGTCGGAGTTGGCATTGGCGGAACAGGAATTGGCGGAGATGACGGACCAGTTTCACGCGATGGCGTCCGGCGGAGGCGGAGGTGCGAGTGCGGGGGCGACGACAGCGCCTGCGGCTGGCAGCGAGCCGGGCTCGCCGGACGCCGCGCTGGAATCGGACATTGCCGGACTCGAGCGGGCAGCCGACCGGTCGGCGCGCGAGGCGGACGCGGAGCGGCGGCTCGAGGAACTCAAGCGCCGCATGGGCCGCTGAGCACGCGCGCCGTCCGCCCGGAGGCGGCACGCCGCCTTGCGTTAGGCGTGGGTATCGCGGCGGTGGCGCTCGGCATGGCGGCCCGTCCGGCGGCGGCGCAAGTGGCCGGCCGCGCGGTGTCGTGCGCCGGCCAGCGCATCTCGGAGATCGAGGTGCAGACGCGGCCGCCCTACTACCCGCGCAACGGCAAGTGGTGGACGACGCCACTCGGCATCCTGTCGTCGATCCATGCGAACACCAAGCCCGAGGTGGTGCAGCGGTTCATCCTGCTGCAACCGGGCATGGCCTGCGATTCGGCCGACGTGGCCGAATCGGAGCGCATCCTGCGCGCCCAACCGTTCATCGCACAGGCGAACATCACGCCGTACGACGACGGTGCCGGCGGTGTGATCTTGCTGGCCGAGACGACGGACGAATTCACGCCGATTCTCGCGTTAGGCACGGCGAGTCATAGTCCGTATCTGACGTCGTTCCGGATCGGCGAGGGCAATTTTCTGGGCGGCGGCCGGTCGGTGCAGGTGGAGTGGGCCGACAATCAGTTTCGCGACACCTATGGCGTGCGTTTCACCGACTACCAGTTCGCGGGCCGTCCGTGGCACTTCAACCTGGCGGCGGAGCGCTTCGATCTCGGGCGGAGCAACCTGCTCGCCGACTTGAGCCACCCGTTCATCACCGATCGGCAGCGCATCGCGTGGCGCGTGATCGGCGAGGATCGGAGCGACGTGTTCGGGTTCGACCGGAGCGACCTGGCACCCGTGGCGGTCGCGATCGACCGCAAGTTCGGCGATATCGGTGGCGTGGTCCGCATCGGCGGACCGCGTCAGCTCAGTTTGTTAGGCTTCTCGGTGTCGCACGAAGAGGACAATGTGGGGCTCCCGCCGGATCCAGACTCGGGGGTGCGCTTCGACTCGTTGATTGCGCAGTACCCGGTGCGCCGCAACACGCGCTTCAATGTGCTCTGGGGCTTGCGGAACCTCAGCTTCCTGCCGGTGCAGCATTTCGACGCGCTGGAGGCGACACAGGACGTCCGCTCGGGATTTCAGTTAGGCACGCTCCTCGGCCGCGGCGTGCGGATTTTGGACGGGCACGATGACGATCTGTTCCTGGCGAGCAGCCTGTACCTTGGCGCCGGCACGCCGGAGACGTTCGGGTATCTGACGGCCACGGCCGAGGGACGCGAGGACTACCGGTCGCACGGTTGGGACGGGATGCTGGCCAGCGCGCGCCTGGTGGCGTACCGGCGCATCGCCGAGGATCATACGCTGGTCGGGACCCTGGATTGGGGCGGCGGATGGGAGCAGCGCGTGCCGTTCCAGCTTGCGTTAGGCGAAGTGGATGGGGGCGTGCGCGGCTACATCAACTCGCAAGACGCGGGGGCGATGCGCGGTGTCGCGCGGATCGAGGATCGGTGGGTGATCGGCCGCGTGCGCGACCAGGCGGCGGTGGGTCTGGCCTTCTACGCCGACGCGGGCCGCGTGTGGGCGGGCGACGCGCCGTTCGGCATGACGTCGCCGGTCAAGACGGGCGTGGGAGTCGGACTCTTGGGTGCGTTTCCGCCCGGATCGCAGCGAACGTGGCGTCTCGATTTCGCGTTGCCGGTGAATCACGACGCGCATGCGAAGTGGGAAGTGCGGTTGAGCGTGCTGAACGCCAGTCACCTGTTCACGCGCGAGCCGCGGGACGTTCGGTTCAGTAGGGAGCTGGTGTCGCCGTCGAGCGTGTTCAGTTGGCCGTGAGAAGCGGGGACAGGGGAATGGGGACAAGGGAAAGGGAGAGGGGCGGGCGTGGGGAGGGCGTGGGACGTTAGACTCTAGCCTAACGCATCGGGCATGATCCGCTCGGGATGTTGCATGGCGCCGGCGGACTGCTGCTCGGGCCACGACACGGTCGTCGGCGGTTGCTTGATGCACGCGGCCAAGTGGCCGGGTTCCTTCTCCTCGAGTGGCGGGACGAGGCGCGTGCAGGCGTCGTCTTTGCGCGGGTGGGGACACCGCGGATGGAACGGGCAGCCGGAAGGTGGATTGGCGGGCGAGGGGACGTCGCCGCTCAAAATGATGCGGCGTCGCTCGCGCGACGGGTCGGGCACCGGGACAGCCGACAGCAACGCTTGCGTGTACGGCATGATCGGGCGCCGGTACAACTCGTCGGCGTCGGCCAGTTCCACGATGCGGCCCAGGTACATCACGGCGACGCGATCGGCGATGTGCTCGACCACCGACAGGTCGTGCGCGATGAAGAGATAGGCGAGGCCGTGCTGGCGCTGCAGATCCTCGAGCAGGTTGATCACCTGTGCTTGCACGGACACATCGAGCGCGCTTACCGGTTCATCGCACACGATGAAGCGCGGCTCGACGGCGAGGGCGCGCGCGATCCCGATGCGTTGACGCTGGCCGCCGGAGAACTCGTGCGGGTAGCGTGACGCGACGTCGGCGCGGAGGCCGACTTCGTCCAACAGCTCGCGCACGCGCGCGTCGGCGGCGTCGCCTTCGGCCAGTTTGTGAATCGTGAGGCCTTCGCGCACGATCGCGCCCACCGTCATGCGCGGGTTGAGCGATGAGAACGGATCCTGGAAGATGATCTGCATCTGGCGGCGCAGGCGGCGCAGCGCTTCGCCGTCTAACGCACGGACGTCGGCGCCGTCGAACCGGATCTCGCCCGCCGAGGGCTCGATGAGGCGCAGGATCGCGCGGCCGGTGGTCGTCTTGCCGCAGCCCGACTCGCCCACCAGGGCGAGCGTTTCGCCGGGGAAGACGTCGAGGGAAACGCCGTCGACGGCGCGGACCGCGCCCACGCGGCGGCGGAACGCGCCGCGCGTCACAGGGAAGTGCTTGACCAGATCGCGCACGGCGAGGAGCGGCGCCGTGCCGTTAGGCGAAGGCGCGGCGCCCGCCGCTGTGGCGTGAGGCACGGTCACGAGGCGGGC
>DATEHK010000028.1:0-28892 GCA_035279625.1 Gemmatimonadaceae bacterium | reverse complement strand
CAAACCCTGATCGTGGGTCAACTCGCGCTGGCGCTGGTGTTGCTGGCGGGCGCCGGGCTCCTGGCGCGCAGCGTTGCCGCGCTGCGCGCCGTGGATCCCGGCTTCGCCCCGGACCACGCGCTCACGTTCCGCGTGGCGATGCCTACTATAGAATATCCAGCCGCGGGCGGCGTCGCGCGCTTGGTGGCACAGATCTCGGATTCGCTCGCCGCGCTGCCGGGCGTTCGTGCCGCCGGCGTGGCCACCAAACTTCCGTTAGTCGACGAGAGCCGCCAGGACAGCGCGGTGTTCGTCGAGGACCAGCCGCCCAGGCCCGGCACGATTCCCGGCATTCACTCCATGGTGTTCGTCACGCCGGGGTACTTCCAGGCGATGGGAATTCCTCTCGTCCAAGGCCGGATGTTCGAGCGCATCGATGGATCGATGGACCCGGCCAGGCGGCCGCGCGACGTGGTAGTGAGCGAAGCGTTCGCCCAACGGTACTGGAAGGGTGCCTCGCCGGTCGGCCGCCGCATTCGCATGAACGTCTTCGATCCGTGGTCGACGATCATCGGTGTGGTGGGCAGCGTGCGCGACGCCGGCCTCGATCAGCCGCCTGCGGAATCGGTGTACCTGCCGCTCGAGACGCTCAACGTCGCCGGCATGGCGTGGGCGCCGAGGAACGTCGCGTTCGTGGTCCGGACGAGCGGCGACGCGACCGGGCTGATCGCCCCCGTTAGGCGAATCGTAGCCGCGGCAGCGCCCGCGCTGCCGGTGTACGCGCTGACGCCCGTGCGCGCGTTGGTCACGCGCGCCGAGGCGCGGACCACGTTCACGCTCGCGATCCTCGGCATCGCCGCACTCATCGCGATGTGCATCGGCGCCGTGGGGATCTATGGCGTGATCGCCTATCTCGTGAGTCTCAGGACGCGCGAGATCGGCGTGCGGATGGCCCTCGGCGCCGAACCGGCGCGGGTCCGGCGGATGATCGCGCGCCACGCGCTCGCCGACGCGGGGCTGGGCGTTGCGGCCGGTCTCGCCGGCGCCGCCGTGCTGACGCGGGTACTCGGATCGCTGTTGTTCGGCGTGAGCCCGACCGACCCGCTCACGTTAGGCGGAGCCGCCGTCGTGTTGATCGCGACCGCCGCGGCGGCGAGCTGGGTGCCGGCGCGGCGCGCGGCCGCGCTCGAGCCGTCGATCGCCTTGCGCGTGGAATGATACAGTAGGCCCGACCGATTGGAGGCCGCCATGACCGCTCTCATCGTATTGGCGTATTTGGGTGGGGTGATGACGATCGCCAGCCCGTGCATTCTGCCCGTCGTGCCGCTCGTGCTCTCGCGCACCGGGCGGCCGCTGGTGCGCGACATTTTCCCGATGCTCGCCGGCATGGCGCTCATGTTCGCCGCGGTCGCATCGGTGGCGACGCTGAGCGCCGCGTGGCTCGTGCGCGCGAGCGAGGGCGGCCGAATCGTCGCGCTGATGCTCCTGGCTGTGGTAGGCGTGAGCCTGCTCGTCCCGCGTGTGGCGGCGGCGCTGGCCGCGCTGCCGGTTCGGTTAGGCACGCGGCTCGATCGCGCCGCCTCCGCCCGCGCGCCGCACGTGGTGGGCAACGGCATCATCGGCGCCGCGATCGCGCTCCTCTGGGCGCCGTGCGCGGGACCCATTCTGGGTCTCGTGGTTGCGCTCGCGGCCGCGGGCGGACCGGGAGTCCGATCGACGACGCTCTACCTGGCGTTCGCCGCCGGTGCGGCCACCTCGCTCGCCGTGGTGCTCGCCGCGAGCGGCCGGGTGCTGGAACGGATCAAGTCCGCCGGCGGCGTGGACGTGTGGGTGCGGCGAGCGTTAGGCGGAGCGACGCTCGCCGTCGTGCTGCTGCTCGCGTCGGGGCGCGATGCGCAAGTCTTCGGGCGTGCCGGTACCGGCACCGCGCCGGCCGAAGCGCGCCTCGTGGCGTTGTTCCACCCGGGCGATAGCGCGGCGTCGCCTAACGTTAAGGCGCCGATCGAGCCGCTTGCCCCGCCGCCGCTGCCCGCGCTTGCGGTGCAGGGCGCGTTCCCGGGCTTTGCGGGCGGCGGCCCGTGGATCAATTCGCAGGCGCTCACGCCGGAATCGCTCAAGGGCAAAGTCGTGATGGTCGATTTCTGGACCTTCCTCTGCTACAACTGCCTCAACGCGCTGCCGCACGTGGAAGCACTCGCGGCCAAGTACCGCGACAGCGGACTCGTCGTCGTGGGCGTGCACACGCCGGAATTTCCCACCGAACACGATGAAGCAAATGTCCGCGACAACGTGAAACGGTTGGGCGTGGTCTATCCGGTGGTGATGGATAACGACTACGCGATCTGGCGCGCGTTCAAGAACGAATATTGGCCGGCGTCGTTCATCATCGATCGCCAGGGGAAGATCCGCTACCGCCATTTTGGCGAAGGCGCGTACGACCAGCAGGATCGCGTGGTGTCACGGCTGCTGTCCGAGTCTGCCAAATAGAAGTTCGGACCGCCGGCACGCCCATCGTTAACTTCTTCGCAGGTATCGGATTCGATCCGCGTCGCAAAGCGAGGAAGCCGGCAACGAGGCTGCTGGCCCGTGACACGACACTCTCCGCTATCGGAGTCCGGCGTTGCCATCGTGATACATTTGGAGGAACCGGTTCGGGCGGCCCGTGCGTTCAACAGCCATCCGAACCGTATTGCGTCCAGACAGGGTATCACCGAGACAGGAGACGAGTTGGGCCGTGACTGCACCCTCGCGCACCACGTCGTATGCGGCCAACGATGTCGCCGATGCGGAGCTCAACAAGCACCGCTGGCTGATTCTGTTAGGCTTGATCACGGCGGCGATCATGGAGGTCCTCGACACCACGATCGTCAACGTTGCCTTGCCGCAGATGGCCGGCAACTTGGGCGCGACGTTCGACGAGATCGGTTGGGTGGCCACCGCGTACATCCTGTCCAACGTCATCGTGCTGCCGATGACCGCGTTCTTCACGGCGCGGTTCGGGCGCCGCAACTACCTCACGGCATCGATCGGCATCTTCGCGTTCGCGTCGTTCATGTGCGGCACGTCGCACAGCCTCACCGAGCTCGTCTTGTGGCGAATCATGCAGGGCGCCGGCGGCGCGGCGCTCTTGTCCACCGCGCAGGCGACGCTGCGGCAGGTCTTCCCGCGCGAGCAGCAGGGCATGGTGCAGGCGCTCTTCATCCTCGGCATCATCGTCGCGCCCACCATCGGCCCAACGTTAGGCGGATGGATCACCGACAACTACAACTGGAACTGGATCTTCTTCATCAATATTCCGATCGCCGCGGCGTCGACGTTCCTCGTGACGACATTCCTCCACGACCCGCCGTGGATGAAGCGCCAGAAGACGGACATCGACTGGCTCGGCATCGGGCTCCTCACGGTCGGACTCGGCACGCTGCAATACGTGCTCGAGGAAGGACGGCGCAACGACTGGTTTCAGGATCCGCTCATCATCAAGCTCGCGATCGTCGCCGGCATCGCGCTGATCGGGATGCTGTGGTGGGAGTTATCGAGGCGGAACAAGCACCCGGTGATCGAGTTTCACGTGCTCAAGAACCGCGAGCTGAGCGCGTCGATCTTCTTGTTCCTTGCACTCGGGTTCGGCCTCTACGGCGGCGTGTTCATTTTCCCGCTGTTCACGCAGACCATCCTGAACTTCACGCCCACGGAAACCGGGCTGGCGCTGTTGCCCGGCGGCATCGCGACCGCCGTGGCTGCGGTGATCTGCGGCAAGCTGCTGAACGGCGCCAAGCCGTTAGTCGACGGACGCATTCTGATCGTGATCGGCGTGTGCATCTTCCTCGCGGCGATGTGGCAGTTAGGCCACTTGACGACGGCGGCCGGAGAGCCCGACGCGCGCGCGGCGCTCATCATTCGCGGATTCGGCTTGGGCTTGCTGTTCACGCCGATCAACAATTCGGCGTACGGGAGTCTCGACCCCAAGACCGCGCAGCAAGCGTCGGGGCTGATCAATCTCGCGCGCCAGCTCGGCGGATCCTTCGGCATCGCCGCGCTCAGCACGTACGTGGACAAGCACACGCAGCTGCATCGCGTCGACCTGGTGTCCAACATCTACGCCGGCAACCCGGCGCTGGTGGAGCGGCAGCGGATGCTGACGCAGGGATTCATCGCGCACGGCTACACCTCGCTCCAGGCCGCGCACGCGGCCATGGGAGCGATCGAGCAGATGGTGATGCGCCAGGCCGCGATGCTGAGCTACAATGACGCGTGGATGCTGATCATGATGGCGTTCGTGGTCGCCTCACCGGCGATCATTCTGCTGCGCAAGCCCAAGGGCGGCGGCGCCGGAGCCGCCGCGCACTAGCGGCCGAGGCTAACGCAAATCACCACGACTCATCCGCCGTCGGTCCATACACCGGCGGCAACGGCACGTCGTTGAGCCGCAGGTACACGGTGAGCTGGCCGCGGTGGTGCACGATGTGATTGAGGTGTTGCCGCACCACGACGCGACGGGGCAGCGTGAAGAGCACGCGTGCGCCGTGGACGAGCGACCACGGGACGTCGAGATCGCGATCCGACGTCGCGGCGAGCGCGGCGCGTCCCGCGTCGACGCCGCGGTCGAACTCGGCGACGAGCGCCTCCGTTTTCTCGAGGCTGTAGGCGACGCCCGCGGACAGGTCGAGTTTGTCGTTCCGCAGCATCGGGACGAGCCAGCCGGGCATGCGCGCCACGAGCTGCGCCAGGTGGCCTAACGCAAAGGACTTGGGGTGCGGCTTCCACGCGCCGCGGTCGCCGGGGACGCGCTCGAGCAGCTTGCGTGTGGACGGCATTTCTCCATCGAACTCGGCCAAGAATTCCTGTGCGACGCTCATGGCAGTCTCCTGCCCTCAGGGGCTGTCGATTGTGTACTCGAACCGATACGCGTGCTTGCCTTCGCTCAAGTCGACGTGCATGGCGCCGGCGAGGCCTTCCATCTCGCCGGTGCCGGAGTCGGGGCAGACGACAATACGCAGGTCGGGTGCGCCGCGCGTCAACGTGGCCGTGTGATATAGCACGAAGGATCCCGTGCGTCCGGCGAGTGTGCCGGTGACGCGTTCGACGGCCACGTAGACGGCGGAGCCGGGCACGGCGGTGTGGGCCGCCACCATTTCGCCGACGCCCGTGGCGTCGAGGTCGCCGTGGTAAGTCTTGTCGATCGACATCCGGCCCACGCCCGCGCCGGGCGCCTGGTCATACGGGACGAGGGGCTTGAGCGACACGTCGAACGGACCGGCGGCGACAAAGAGCATGAGGCATCGGCTCCAGAGGGGAACGGCGCGTGCCTAACGGAAACACGAGGTACGTGGGAGGGCCCGCGGCGGGATCGCCGCGTCGTACACGAAGGATGGCGGCGCCCTGGGTGGTTTGTACAGCGCGTCCAGGAACGGACTCTTGACTTTCCATCTGGTCCGCGTAGCGTCACACATCCGATCGCCCGCATCAGATGTATGCATTGGTGCTGGGCATCCACGTGGCGCCGCACGGCGATCAGATGCCCGCGACGGCGTCGGCGCCACGCCGCATCCGCCTGCTGGTGCGCGAAAAGCCTCATAGGTACGGCTCGGCGCCCGGTTACGCGTTTGTGTTAGGCGGATCGGCGGACGACTCCAGCGGCGCGATGCCCGTGCCCGGCCCAACGCTCGTGCTCGAGCGCGGGCAACCGGTCGCCATCACGGTCGTCAATCAGTCGCAGGATCACGCGGCCGTTCACTGGCACGGCATCGAGCTCGAGGACAGCTATGCCGACGGCGTGCCCGGCTGGAGCGGCAGTGCCGACAACCTGATGCGAGCCATTCCGCCGGGCGATTCGTTGACCGTGCACTTCACGCCGCCGCCAGCGGGCACGTTCATGTATCACTCGCACTTCAACGAATTCCATCAGATTCCGTCGGGCCTCTTCGGCGCGCTGGTTGTGGTCGACAGCACGCACCATTTGACTCCCGATGCCGATCGCGTCTGGGTCTTCAGCGATTACGGACCAACCACGAACGTCATCCGCGGGCCGTTCGCATCGGTTGCCAAAGACGGCGCAGACCTCCCAGCGAGTCAAGTCGCCGACGGGCGTGCCACGCTCTACTTCGACCCCGGCGAGACCTACGATTTCGACTTTACCGCGCCCGCGTCCGGCACTTACGCGTTGCGCTTCGGCGACCCGCCGGCGCCGGGACCACCGGGAGTGACACGAGACGTGGTGCTCCGGGTCCACTGAGTACCTCGCGCCGCCGGCCGGTCGTCTCTTGTGATCGGTCGGCGGTGCGACATCCACGCAGAGGGAATCATGGCCAGCAAACTCGACGGCGCCGGAATTCAGCTGTTGAACACGATCGAAGAGGCGCAATCGACGATGCAGACGATACACGGCCACGTCGAGCGCATGGCGATCGAGGTGAAGGCACGGCGAGGCGCGGGCGTGATTCCGCAGCAGATCAAGCGCATCGCCGGGCCGCTGCAGGGACGTCTCAAGGGGCAGTTCGGCACGATCGCCGATCAAATCTCCAACATGATCCTTCTGTTAGGCCGAGGCGGCAGCGACGACCTGCGGCTGCGCCTGGCGCGCGAATCCGTGGGTCAGATTCGCCAGGCGCTCGAGATCGCCACGTACAAGGTGGAAGAGAAGCACACCACCACCGACGACGCGCCGTCCCGGGAGCAGGCGTCCAGTTAGGCGTGCGGCGCGCCGGCGCTGCCGCGAGGCAGGCGCACGGGCCGGTACACCGTGACCGGCGAGCCGTCGGCGATGAACGCGGACCGCGGCTCCGTGCCTAACAGAGTGTCGAAGGGCGCGCCATAGAGCGCGCGGACGTCCGCATCCAGCCGCGCCTCGCGCGCGGCGGCGGCACGCCACCGCGGATGGGCGACCTGATACTCGATCGTCGACCCATCGCGCTGCCGCGTGTAGCCCCAATAGTGCTCGGCGATGAACGCGTCCTCGGAACCGGCGGCGAGCGGGGCCGGCTCGCGATCCGTGCGCGCCGCGAGCCCTTCCCATCGCGTGCCGCGCCGCCATTCGTATCGCGCCGACACGGGCCATCCATCGGCGCGTCGAACGACGTCGTGCCGCATCGGGAGCGAGCGGTAGGGTTCGTTGTACCACGCCCGCGCGGTCCAGGCGATCGCGCGGCGCGGCACCAGCTCTCGAATGAACACCACGCCGCGCCGCCATCCCTCCGGCGCCAGGCGCCTAACGTACGTCCGCAGATTCACCTCGTCGAAGTCGGCGTGTCCCGGAATGCGCACGCCGAACACGCGCGTGGACGCGAAGCGAAACCCGACGACGCTCACGTACGCGGCGCCGGCGAATTCGTCGAGCTCGGTGCCGAGGGGAACGTAGGGGCGCACCGCGTCCGGCGGGACGACGTAGTTGAGCATGGCCAGATCGAGCCACGCCGCGGTGAGCGCCGGCCTAACGGCCGACGGATTGGCGGGGGCGCCGTCGCCCGGCGCGGTCACTCGTGCGAGTCGCCGCGCAGCTGCTCGTCCGTCTGCTCCATGCCCCACGCCGGCGACGTGCTCGTGAAGAGCAGCGCGCACTCAGCCGGCAGCGCGCCGGGGTCGACCACCTCGAGCACGGTGGGCGCACCGAACGCTTCGGTGGTGGCGCGGAGCGCCGCGTCGCTGAGGTAGAGATCGACGGCGTCGGAGTCCGATCGTGTGCGCGACCACACGATCGCGCCGCGCGCCGCATCGCGATAGGCGGTACCGCGCGGCGAGCGGACGAAGCGCGACAGCGCGGCCACGAACGCCGCCGCCTGCGCGCGGTCCGGGAAGCCGCAGCGGTGGTATGATTCGTTAGGCATAGCGGACGCGCGGGTCACGTCGTCGGGGAGGCCCAACGGAGCCGTCACGGAGCGGCCGGCTGGTCGAACAGCGGGCCGGGCGAGCGTTCCATGGCCAGCATCCGGAGCTTGGTCGGCACACCGGCGCCGCCCGAGAATCCGCCCGTGCGCCCGCCCGCCGCCAGCACGCGGTGGCAGGGCACGACGATCGGAAAGGGATTCTCGCCTAACGCCTGACCCACGGCGCGCGCCGCATCCGGCTCGCCGAGTTTCGCCGCGAGCTCGCCGTAGGTCAGCGTTTCGCCCGGCGTGATGGTTCGCGCGACTTCGTAGACGCGGCGGTTGAACGGCGGGACGCCGTTCATATCCACCGGAATGTCGGACAGGTCGCGCCGTTCGCCGCTCAAGAGCGCGACGATCGCGTCGATGGCCGTCCGAGCGTGCGGGGGTGGCGTGCCCTCCCGCGCGTTCGAGAACCGCCGGCAGAGGCGCGAGCGCGTGGCGGCGGCGGTCCGCTCGGGGAGCTCAACGCCCACGATCGCACGGTCGCTCCACGCAATGCCGCAGTCGCCCAAGGCGGTCGCAAAGAACGCGATACCGACCTCGTCGCTCGCACCTCGCATCAACTCCATGATAGCAGCCTAATGCTTGGCGGGTCGGGGAGGTAGGGCCTGCGGTACACGCGCGCAGGCTCGCCACCCATCCGCTCCGTGAGCGTCGTGGCCGAGCCGCCCCTGCGGCAGCGTCACGGCGCGCGCGCGAGCACTTCGCCATGCCCCAGATCCAGCGCCGCGACCTTTCCGTTAGGCCCGAGTCGAAACGTGACCAGATCGTGCCCCTCCCACCGGTTGCGATAGCGCGCCATGAACGTGTCGTAGTTCCACGGCTCGAGATCGGCGGCCATGAGCGGATTGGTCTCGAGCACGAGCGCGCCGTGCTCGAGTCGCACGGTGGCCGAGCCGTACAGACTGTCCGTGTAGGTGCCGGCGTACTGGTCTAACGCAAGCGACGGCGACGTTCCGCGCACGCGGGTGGCGAGCGCGGCCTCGTCCTGCGCGCGCTGCTCACGCTCCATGCCGCGGTACATGGCCAGCATCTCCGTGCTCCAGTCGTGCGTCCCGCCGCCCAGGTACCGGTCGAACACCGTGTACATGAGCGCGTGGCGCACCTCGGCGTGATCGAGGTTCGCGAACACCACCACGCCTACCTTGCGATCGGGGATCAGCCCGACGATGGCCACGAAACCGTCGATGCTCCCGGTGTGGAACACGACGTACTCGCCGCGATAGTCCTCGAGAAACCAGCCCAAGCCATACGCCGTGAAATGCGGATGCGTGAGCTGCGCAGTGGGATAGAACCCATCCGCCCCCACCGGCATCTGCACGCGGAACATCTCGTTGAAGTGCGCGCTGTCCAGCAGCGGCGTGCCGTTCACCCGCCCGCTGTCCAGGAGAAAGCGGATCCACCTGGCCATGTCGCTGACGCTCGAATACATCGCGCCGGCTGGTCCGATGTTGTCCGTCGCGAGACGTGGGACGGCGCGCACCGTGTCGTCCACCTCGTAGTGCGGTGTGGCGATGTTGGACTCTGCCGCGGCGGCGGCCGTGTTCGTGTACGTCTCGTGCATGCCGAGCGGGTCGAAGATGCGCTGCTTGTCGAAGCGCTCCCAGGATTCGCCGCTCGCCTGCTGCACGATGAGGCCCGCCGCCGCATACGTGTCGTTCTCGTACGTGAAGTGCGTGCGGAAGCTCGTCTCCGGTTTCACGTAGCGGAGCCGCCTAACGATCTCCGGGAGGTCGGTGCTGGTGCCGTACCAGAGGAAATCGGCTTCGGGCAGTCCTGTGCGGTGTGTGAGGAGATCGCGCACCGTCACCTCGCGCGTCACGTACGGATCGGACAGTTGCAACCACGGCAGGTATGTGATCACCGGCGCGTCCACGCGAACCTTGCCGTCTGCGGCGAGCATCTCGATCGCCAGCGCCGTGAACGCTTTGGTCGTCGACGCATTCGCGAACAGCGTGTGCGTGTCGACGCGGTCGTGCGACCCGATCGTGCGAACGCCGTAGCCCTTGGCGAACACCACCGAGTCATCCTTCACGACCGCGATGGCGAGTCCGGGCACGTTCCAATCGTTCACCGCCTTCGCGACGTACGCATCGAAATCGCCGAGCGGGCCTTGAGCGGCGAGGGTCGGCGCGGCGATGTAAAAGGAGAGCGCGACGAAGGAGATTCTGGCGAACGCCCGACGCTCGAGCGCATGGCCAAAGAGACGTCGGGGGCAGCGAAACACGGACATTGGCGCAGATTATGGAGGGGAGGAACGAACGGCGTCGCGGGCTCAGCCATTCGCAAACGCCTCGCAAAACTGGTCGTTCCGCACCAGGCGCGCTAGATTCGCGGGCACGATCCGGACTTTCCTCCCGAGTGGGTACCTGGACATGAGGCCATTACACTCGTCGTCGGCTGTGCTCGCCGCGACTCTTGCTGCCTGTGTGGTCGCGACCGGTGCGGCGGCACAAGCATCCAACGTGAATTCGGGCGAGGCCGCGGCGATCGCCGAGGCCAGGGCGGACAGCGCGCGATATCCGTACACCGACGCCGACATCAAATTCATGAGCGGGATGATTCCCCATCACGCGCAGGCGATCGTGATGGCCGGTTGGGCGCCGTCGCACGGGGCGAGTCCGTCGGTGCGGACGTTGTGCGCCCGGATCATCAACGCCCAACGCGACGAGATCCACCTCATGCAGACGTGGCTCCGCGACCGGCAGCAGACAGTGCCGCAGCCGGATTCCTCGGGCACGGTCATGATGACCATGAACGGGATGCAGATGGCGATGGTGATGCCCGGCATGCTCACGGCCGACCAGATGAAGCAGTTGAACGCGGCGCGTGGCCAGGATTTCGACCGGCTGTTTCTGCAGTTCATGATCCAGCACCACAAGGGTGCGGTATCGATGGTGCAGGACCTCTTTGCGTCTAACGGAGCCGGGCAGGACCTCATCGTGTTCAAGCTCGCCACGGGCATCAACGTGGATCAGTCCACCGAGATCGGGCGCATGCAGCGCATGCTCGCTGACATTTTGTTCGCCGGGACATCTCCCTCTCAATGACGGGCTGAGCCGCGCCCTCCACTCGAGGACCTTGCACACATGCAAATCGTGAATCTGGCGCGTCAGGCCGTGGTGCCGCGGAGCGCAGTCCGCGTCGTGTCGCGTGCCGCATCGGCCCTGCTCGCGGTGGCGGCGGCGTGTACCCACGCGACGACCGCGATGAGCACCAGCGCGACACCGGACTCGCGCATGTCGGCGAGCGCGCCTAACCCTGATCCGCGCGTCGGGCTCAAGGCCGGGCTCAACGATGCGGGCCAGGCGCTGTGGAACATGAAGCAGGTGTCGTTCACGCCGCCGTCCGAGCAGTTCGTGCACGGCGTGAACAGTGACCTCGCGTTCACCGGACACTATGTGATTCAGGGCAGCTTCAACGGCTTTCAGGTGTGGGACATCACCGATCCCGGCAAGCCGGTTCTGGCGAAGGGCTTTTATTGCCCGGTGTCGCAGAGCGATGTGTCGGTGTACAAGAATCTGTTGTTCGTGTCCGCCGAAGGACTGGAGGGCCGCCTCGACTGCGGCGGCACAGGCGTCAAGGACACGGTGAGCTCGGAGCGCGTGCGCGGCCTCCGCATCTTCGACATCACCGACATCACGAATCCCAAGTACATCGCGAACGTGCAGACGTGCCGCGGGTCGCACACGCACACCGTGCTCGCGGACCCGAAGGATCCGGACAACGTCTACGTCTACATCTCGGGGTCGGCGCCGGTCCGTTCGCCTAACGAGCTCAAGGGATGTTCAGATGGGCAGCCGGGCAACGATCCGAACACGGCGCTCTTCCGCATCGAAGTGATCAAGGTGCCGCTGGCGCATCCCGAGCAGGCCGCGATCGTGAGCTCGCCGCGCCTCTTCAACGATCTCGTCGCGCCGGCGCGGCACGGCGAGACCAAGCAGGACGTCGAGAAGGCGGCGAAGATTGCCGCGGAGGCCCGTGCGAAGGGCGCATACACCGCCGACATCTTCGGCGTCGAGCGCGTGCTGCCGCCGCAGTTCGTCAATCCGATGCTCGACAGCATCGTGAAATCGCGCAACGGCACGGGCGCGCCGACGGCCGCCGACAGCGCGACGCTGCGCACGGCCCTCCCCGCCATCATCGCCAAGATGTTAGGCGAGCCGGCGCCGGGCTCCGCCGCGGGTCCGCGGCCCGGCCCAACGCAGTGTCACGACATCACCGTGTATCCAGCGATCGGCTTTGCGGGCGGCGCGTGCGAAGGCTACGGCATGCTGCTCGACATCCGCGACCCGGTGAATCCGACGCGCCTGTACGCCGCCAGCGATTCCAACTTCTCCTATTGGCACTCGGCGACGTTCAACAACGACGGGACGAAGGTGTTGTTCTCGGACGAGTGGGGCGGCGGCGGCCAGCCCAAGTGCCGGGCGACGGATCCCAAGGACTGGGGCGCCGACGCCATCTTCACGATCTCGAACAACGCGCTCCACTTCCAGAGCTATTACAAAATGCCGGCGCCGCAGACCGAGATGGAGAATTGCGTGGCGCACAACGGCTCGCTCATTCCGATTCCCGGGCGCGACGTCATGGTACAGTCGTGGTATCAGGGCGGCATCTCGGTGTTCGACTGGACCGACGCGGCGCATCCGAAGGAGATCGCGTTCTTCGACCGCGGCCCGATCGACTCGACGCGCTTGTCGTTAGGCGGCACGTGGTCGGCGTACTGGTACAACGGCGTGATCGTGAGCTCGGAGATCGTGCGCGGCCTCGACATACTCGAGTTGACGCCGAGCGCGTTCCTGTCGCAGAACGAGATCGACGCGGCGAAGACGGTGCACCTGGACTACCTCAACGTGCAGGGGCAGCCCAAGTACGTATGGCCGGCGAGCTTCGCGCTGGCGCGCGCGTACGTCGATCAGCTCGAACGGTCCAATGGAATCGCGGCAGCGCGGATCTCGGTCGTCCGCAAGTCGCTCACGGACGCCGAAGAGGCGTCGGGTCCGGCGCGGCAGTCGGCGCTCACGCAACTGGCGGCGCAGTTGGACGGTGAATCAGGCGCGCGGGACGGCGCCAAGGTCAAGACGTTGGCCGGCGCCGTGCGGGCGCTGGCGGGCGCGTCGCAGTGAGGCGCTTCCGTTAGGCAGGCGAAGGGCGAAGGGCATCCGATCGCGGATGCCCTTCGTCGTCTCGTGCACTGGTTCACGCTGCGAGGAACCGCTATGTCGGGCAAAGAACACGAATACGTGTCGCGTCTCGTCTGGGAGGGCAATCCCGGAGAGGGCACCGCGAGCTACGAACGCTATGGGCGCCGCTTTCGCATCGAGGTCGGCGGCAAGCCCGATTTGGCCGGTTCTGCCGATCCGATGTTTCGCGGCGACCGCGCGCTGCACAATCCAGAGGACCTGTTTCTGGCGGCGATTGCGTCGTGCCACATGTTGTCGTATCTCGCACTGTGCGCGCGCAACGGCGTACGCGTGATGTCATACGAGGACGAGGCACGCGGGACGCTGCAGTTCGACGCGAAAGGCGGCGGACGATTCACCGAGGTGACGCTCACTCCGCGTGTGACCGTCGCCGCCGGCTCCGACCTCGCGTTAGCCCGGGAGCTGCACGAGGAGGCGCACGAGACGTGCTACGTCGCGGGCTCGTGCAATACGCCGATTCATCATCGGGCCACGGTGACCACGGCCTGACGAAAGATCCCGGCGAGGTTGATGAACCGGCACGACAGCCACGCAGACTCGGCCGTCGTGCGTGGTGACTGGAGCGGAGGCGGTCCTCCATTGCTCACTCTGCCGGTTCTTGGTAGTGTGAACCCATGCCCCCTCGCGCTCCTTGCTCGCGGGCGGGCCGCTCCGACGCCCGCCCGCACCGGACCGGCGCGGTGCGACACCGGCTCCCGGCACGCCGGCTCGCTGCGATGTCTCTCGTCGCCCTGGGTCTCGTGTGCGCGCGTGCCAGCGCCTCGGCCCAGGCCATGGCCTCGATGCCTGAGCGCTCCGCCCGCCACGCACAACGCGAGTTCGAGTACCTGAGGCGCGCCTTGCTGCCGTCCGTTCCGGCGCGCACCGGGGGATGCGACCTCACCATCGGCGACGTGTGCTACTGGGATGACAACGACGACGCCCCGCTGCCACCCGAGCGTCCGCGCGTCGCCGTCGCCCGCGACCACTTGCGCGCGTCGCTCGATTCGTTAGGCGCGATCGATTCGGCCAACGACTACATCGTCGGCCAACGCGTGCGCTACGCGGTGGAAGCGCACGACGTGGCCGCCGCCGCCGCAGTCGTACGGCACTGCGCGGCCACCCCGTGGTGGTGCGACGCGCTCCGCGGTCTCGCCGCGCACCGCGCAGGCGCCGAAACGGCTAGTGCCGCCGCGTTCGACAGCGCGCTCGCCGAGATGCCGGACACGACGCGATGCGCGTGGCTCGATGCGCGATCGTGGTTGCCGTCCGGCACGCGCGTGAGCACAGGCCACGGCAGCGACTGCGCCGAGCGCGCGGCGGTGAGCGAGCGGGTGTTCTGGATGGCCGCTCCGCTCCTCACGTGGCGGCGCAACGCGGCGCGCGACGAATACTTCTCGCGTCGTACCTGGGCAAAATTGCTCGAGGGCACGGTCAATCCGCAGTACTCATCGTGGCGCTGGGACAGCGAGGAAATGACGTTGCGCTTCGGCTGGCCGGATCAGTGGGCGCGCGAAGCGCCGCCGATCGGCACCATGCTCATCGCCGACGTGAACGTCGTTGGCGATGAGCCCCGGCCGAGTTTCAGCGTCGTTCCGGATCGACGCGCGCTCGAATCGCCGTTCACGGCCAAGCCCGGCGACTGGCGGTTGTCGGGCGACCGCGACGCGTTCATGCGATACGCGCCCGGATGGCTTCGATCGATCGACATGCTGCCCGTCCAGATCGCGCGCTTCCGGCGGCCTAACGACAGCATGGTCGTCGTCGCCGTCTATGACGGGCACCCGCTGCTCGACAGCGGGAGCACGACGTTCGTGGCGGCGGCGTCGCTGTCGGCCGGACTCGAGACCGACAGCACGCTTGCGTTCGGCGCAGCCGCCGGCGTGCCCACGGGCGCCATCGTGCTCGGCGCGCCCGCGCGGCCGGCCCTCGCCTCGGTCGAGGTGTTCGATTCGGTCGGCGGTCGCGCGGCACGGTGGCGCGCGGGACTCGCGCCACTTTCCGCGTCCGCCGCCATGTCCGATTTGCTCGTGGGCCGTGCGGGATCGGCGGGCGACGCGTCGTCGCTCGACAGCGCCGCGCGCAGCGCCGTGCCGCGGCTGCGTTTCTCGACGCGCGACACGCTCACGCTCTATTGGGAGACGTACTTCACGCCGCCGCCCGGCACGCGGATGACGATCGGCGTTCGCCTAACGAAGGCGGCCGGAGCGTTGGGCCGCGTGGGACACGCGCTGGGCCTGGTGCACGCGCCGGCCGGGTCGGCGTTGTCGTGGGAGGACGCGGCGGCCGATTCCAGCCACTCGCTACGCCTCGGGCTTGCCGAAGTCACGCCGGGCCGGTACCGCCTCGAGATCACGGTCGACACCCCGTCCGTCCACGGCTCGGCGTCGCGAGACGTTGAAGTGGTCGACTGACACTCAAACGGTCCCGGCACGCACCCTGCGATAGCTCGTCGGCCGGTCACGTCGCCGATGGAAAGAGACGTGACGGCTGTTTCCACATCCCGGAGCCGGACTCATGCACACGAACGTCAGAGAGGTCGCGCGTGGCGTCGTCGCCGCGTGCGCTGCGTTGGGCGTCGTCGCCTGCGGGAGCAGCAACACCCCGACCGGTGGCGGACCGCAAGCCGCGACCGTTACCGTTAGTCCGCCCACGACGACGCTCGTCGCCGGCGACAGTGTCGCACTCAGCGCCACGGTGAAAGACGCGCAAGGCAATCCCATCAGCAATCCAACGATTGCGTGGTCGGCGAGCGACACCAACGCCGTTGTCGTTTCGACCACCGGCATGGTATCCACGCTGCTCGCGTCGGCGGATACCATCACCGCGACCAGCGGCGGCGTGTCGGGCACGGCGGTCGTCACGGTGCAGGCCCCGACGCCCATTCAGATGCATGAAGGCGGCCTGGCGGGCACGGTGACGTTCGCCAACGGCAGCACGGCGAGCGGCGGACAGGGCTCGCCGGTCGACACCATTCCGTGCGGCAGCGGCGCCGACGCCGAGCACTATCACGCGCACGTGAGTCTGATCGTGAACGGCCAGCAGCTCGCCATTCCGTTAGGCATCGGGATCAAGAACGCGGTGGTGGTGGGCGACAGCCTGGCGATCGCCGGCACCTGCTTCTACTGGCTGCACGCCCACGATCGGACGGGTATCATCCACGTCGAGCCGTCGGTCACCGGGCACACGTTCACGTTAGGCGAGTACTTCGACGTGTGGGGCGAGCCGCTCACGTCGAGCAACGTGGCCGGGCATCAAGGGCCGGTCACCGTGTACATCGATGGGGCCCGCTATGTCGGCGATCCGCGCGCGATCGTCTTGTCCGCGCACCAGCAGATCACCCTCGAGGTGGGGACGCGGGTGGCACCGCCCGTGTACAACTTCCCGGCCGATTATTGACACCGGACGGCGCCTGGGCGGCGTGCGTCTCCCCCGTGTCCAATGTCGGATCGCTCATTGGACGCGTGGTGCGCCGCGTGCCGTCCAGCGTCTGCACGGTGATCGCTTCCGTTGGGCAGTGCTGCACGAAGTCGCCGTCGGTCGGCGACCATTGGAGCGGCGTCGCGTTCACGGTCGCTTTGCCCTCCGCATCCAGCGCCATCACGCGCGGCGCCAGCGCCACGCACGTCCCGCAACCGATGCATCGCGCGCGGTCCACGTGCACCGACACCATGCTCCGCGGATACACGCCGGTGCCGGTACACAGCGCGTCGCCGGCGAGATCGAGCGCCGTGCGCGCGGCGTCGTAGCCGGCGTTGACCATGTCCGCGCCGTGGGTGAAGCTGAACCAGTGATGCCGCCCAACGTTAGGCCTCACGAGCAGCATCGGCGGCCCGCTCCAATCGGCCAACGGACGCTGTTGCAGCGCGTGCATCATGAGCGTGGCCGCGCGCATGTAGATGGCCGCGAAACCCTGCGAATTGATGTCGCGCGGCCGCTCGACCTCGAAGCTGCCCACGTCCACGGCAATCACTGCGTCGGCGCCCAGCGCGGCGATCGAGATGGGAAGGTTGTCGATCGTACCGCCGTCGATGCAGCTGCGCGTGCCCACGTAGCCGGGCGGGAAGAAGCCGGGCAGGGCACAGGACGCATACACTGCGTCCACCACCGGCACGTCGCGCAGCCCGGGCAAGCCCCACACGAGACGCGTGCCGCGCTCCACGTCGACGGTGTTCACCAACACCGGAATCGACAGGTCATCGAACGTCCCCGCCGGCGACGTCGATGCGCACAGATCGCGCAGCGGCTCCTCGAGGTAGAGCGACGGCGTGTGCATGCGCTCGAACAGCATGCCGACGTGATTGAGACGGAAAAGATCGCGCCGCCTGAGCGAGACCGCACGCGCTTCCATCTCGCTCACGCTCATGCCGCCTGCGTAGGCGGCGCCGATGAGCGCGCCAATGCTCGTGCCGGCGATGACGCTCGGCCGGATGCCGCGCTCCTCGAGCGCGCGAATGACGCCGATGTGGGCGAAGCCCTTCAAGCCGCCGCCGCCTAACACGAGCGCGGTGCGCGCGGGCACGTTCGACATGCTAGTGGAGCTCCTTCCGATCGAGGCGATGGGGCGGAGCGCGGACCCCCGCGTCCCCGCTCGACAGACGATTCGCTGCCCCGAGGCGTTGCCGGCCGTCGCCGCGGACCGCCGGTCCGACGCATGATCATACTGTCCTACGCCGTGAAATGTACCCGAGGTGCGGCATCGGCTCCTGTGCCAGCCGCATGGAATCAACCGGCGCCCAAGCCCGGCGCCGCGCGCCCGGCCGGTGCGTCAGAATTTCACGGCGTACCCGATGTCCGTGGGCTCCCCGGAATGCGGCCGGCCGAGCTGGACGTAGAGGCCGTAGAGCAGGAAGGCGCCGCCGCCGATCATGATGATCGTGCCGGGCGTGTCGCCAATGATCGCGCCGGTGATGAGCGCCGCGCCGCCCAGCACCATCAGCTTCTCTCCGTTGGACAGCGCGAAATTCGAGCTGTTCGAATAGGGCGCGGTCGCGGGTTGTTCGGCGAGCTGCGGCGACAGCGACGCCGCGGCGAGCGTCGGTCCAGCGGCCGCCAGGCCCCCGGACGCCTGCTGCGCGCCTAACGGAGTGACGCCGGCGGCCAACGCGGCGGCAAGGGCGATGACGATTCGGGTCCGGAACATGGTCGTATCCTGGGTGACGGTGCGCTGCGCGCCGCCCTCGACGCGACAGTCGGTGACTCGCGGCGTCTTCGTCACGCCGCGGCCTTCACCAACGCAAGGCGCGCGCCGCGAGGACATGCTCCCGCCTATGCGACCCTGCGACCACGCATTGGCGGGCGCGACTGGGCGTGCGCGCCGCCTCGCGGGCGCGTACATTCACCCGCCATGAGCGCGTTCCAGTCAGCGTCCGGCGACGAAGGTTTGGTCCGCGCGATCGGAGTGAGTGGTCTGGCTGCGACCACGTTCAACATCATGATCGGCGGCGGCATCTTCGTACTGCCGGCGGTTGCCGCTGCTGCGTTGGGCACGCGTGCTCCGGTCGCGTACGTGATCTGCGCGCTCGCGATCAGTCTCGTCCTCATCTGCTTCGCCGAAGCGGGGAGCCGCGTGTCGCTCACGGGCGGTCCTTACGCATACGTAGCGACGGCATTCGGTCCATTTGCGGGATTTCTGAGCGGCGTGTTGCTGTGGGTCATGGCCGTATTTGCCGTGTCCGCTGTCTCCAGCGCGCTCGCGGGATCTGCGGCGGTGCTCTGGCCGGTGCTCGCCCAACCTTTTCCGCGCGCGGCGTTCCTGGTGATCGTGATCGGCGCCGTTACCGTAATCAACATTCGCGGCGTGCGCGGCGGAGCGAGGTTGGTCGAGTTGTTGGCGGTGGTGAAGCTGCTGCCGCTGTTCCTGTTCGTCATCGCGGGCGCGGTCGTGGCGCGCGCCGTTGAGTCGCCGTCACACGCTGCGTCCGGCGGCGATATGGGAGGCACCGTTCTCGTCCTCATCTTCGCGTTCGCCGGCTCCGAGAGCGCACTGGTGCCGAGCGGTGAGGTGCGCGATCCAGCGCGCACGGTGCCGCGCGCGCTGGCGCTCGCGATGGTGACGGTGATGCTCCTCTACATCGCGGTGCAGGTGGTGGCCCAACGTGTCCTTGGCGCGAGTGCGCTCGCCGCCGCGAAGGACGCGCCGCTGGCGGCGGCGGCGGCGCGCATCGCCGGTCCGTTAGGCGCGAGCGTCATCGCCGCGGCCGCGGTGCTCTCGATGTTCGGGAACCTGAGCGGCATGACGCTCGCCACACCGCGCGCGCTCTACGCGCTCGGCCGCGACGGCTTTCTGCCGGTCGTCTCGCCCGTGCTCGCACGGATCCACACCGCGTATCGCACGCCGTACGTGGCGATCCTGGTGCAGAGCGTCATCGTCTGCGCGCTCGCGGTGAGCAGTGAGTTCGTCGCACTCGCGGTGCTCGCCAACGTGTCCGTGCTCACGCTCTATCTCGTCTGCTGCGCGGCGACGATCGCCCTTCGGCGTCGTAATGTGCAGCAGGCCGGCGCGCCGTTCCGCATGCCTGGCGCCGCATTCGTGCCCTACGTCGCGATGGTCGTGCTGGCGTGGATTCTGTGGCACGCCACGCCTCGCGAGCTACTCGTGGTTCTCACGCTGCTCGTCGCGGCAGCGCTCATGTTCGTTGTGACGGCGCCCGCGCGACGCGCGGCGCGCCAGGCTTTGGTACCGTGACCGATCCGCTTCTCGCCTACCGCGCCGAATTCCCGATCGTGAATCGGGTCACCTACCTCGTGTCCAACTCCCTCGGCGCCATGCCGCGCGCGGTGCCCGAGCGACTCGCCGAGTATGCCGCGTCCTGGGACCAGCGCGGTGTGCGTGCATGGGCCGACAGCTGGTGGAGCATGCCGCTCACCGTGGGCGACGAGATCGCGCCCCTGTTAGGCGCGGACGCGGGGGACGTCGCGATGTTTCCCAACGTGACGCTCGCGCAGGCGGCCGTGCTCTCGGCGCTCGACTACACGCCGCCGCGCGACACGATCGTCATGACCGGCCTCGACTTCCCCTCGGTTCGCTACGTGTACGACCAGTTGGCGGTGCGACTTGGCGCCCGCATCGTGAGCGTGCCCAGCGACGACGGCATCGGCATCGATACCGCGCGCGTGCTCGAGGCGATCGATGAACGCACGCGCCTTGTGGCCGTGTCGCACGTGCTGTTCCGGTCGGCCTACATCATGGATACCGACGCGATTTGCCGGCGCGCGCACGCGATGGGCGCGCTCGTGTCGCTCGACGCGTTCCACTCGGTTGGCGTGATGCCCGTGGACGTGCACGCGGGCGGCGTCGACTTTCTCACGGGCGGCGTGCTCAAGTGGTTGTGCGGCGGACCGGGTGGCGCGTTCCTTTATGTGTCGCGATCGGTGCGCGAGACGCTCGAGCCCGCGCTCACCGGATGGCAAGCGCATGCGCGTCCGTTCGCGTTCGAGAACGAGATGGAATACGGACACGGCGCGAGCCGCTGGCTCAACGGCACGCCGGTGATCCCTGCACTGTACGCGGCCATCGAAGGTCCACGCATCGTGCGCCGCGCGGGCATCGAGGAGATTCGCGCCAAGAGCATGCGCCAAACGGCGCAACTCGTGTCGCTCGCCGAAGACCACGGATGGCGAGTGAACGCGCCGCGCGACGCCGCCCGCCGCGGCGGCACGGTGGCGATCGATGTGCCTAACGGATACGAGGTCGCCCAGGCGCTGCTGGCGCGCGACATTTTCGTCGACTACCGCCCCGAAGCCGGCATCCGATTGGCACCGCACTTCTACACCGACGACCGCGAGATCGATGACGCGGTCGAGGCGATGGCGTCGATCGTCGAGAGCGGCGCGTGGCAGCAGTTCCGCGGCCAGCGGAAGGTGGTCACGTAGCGAGCCGGATCGGCAATCTGCGATCGCATCGGACCGGCACACCTTCACCCGCTAACGATTGATTTCCCGTTCCCGCTTCCCTCAAGCGAGCGAAAGCGAGCGCTTCCCCGCCGTTAGTGCACATGAATGGTGCGGCTCCTGTCGATGAGGACCACCAAAACCTTGGCGACCGCGGTGAGCGTCGCGATGCGCGCGTTCACTGCGTTGTCGCCGAGTTCGATTCGCGACTGCAGGTACCAATCGCGCGCTTCCCGCGCAGCGCCCAACGCCATCTCGTACGACGGGACGCGATCGC
The DNA here is from genome assembly GCA_035279625.1 of Gemmatimonadaceae bacterium. GTDB lineage: Bacteria > Gemmatimonadota > Gemmatimonadetes > Gemmatimonadales > Gemmatimonadaceae > JADGGM01. Next base: position 7,698 of record DATEHK010000028.1, on the reverse strand, counting down.
GCTTGCCCATGCGACTGTATCCGGCCGCGATCTGCGCACCAATGGATACGGTGGAAGCGACCAACCGACCGGCGATGGCCTCCGTGACCGGGTTCGTCACGAGTCGGCGCGCATCATGCGACGCCAGCTCCGCCACGTACAACGCCACGCGATACACGCGGAGCGACCATATCGGGTCGGTCCGGATGTCGACCGGCACTCCGCGCTCCCAGTCATCGTACTTCACGATCCCTCGCTGCGGTTGCGCACACGACCATAGCCTCGCTCCGGCGCACAAGCCGCATCATCCGCCCGCACGATGAATCGAACGGACGCAGAGGCCCCGTCTATTGTGAGGCAGCATGCCCAAGAGTAGTTTGGTCCGCACTCCAACCCTTCTTATGCCGACGCCTCCAAAAAAGCTCCGGAAGCACTACACGAACAACGAGCATCCCGCGGTCATTCTTCGTTTCGAGGATGGGCACGAGATCGCTGTCCCCAAAGGCACGAGCAAGTCCTTCGACGTGTACGAGGGTGAAACTGTGAAGGTGCTTGCCGTGACCGACAAGAAAACAGGAGAGCGCGAGCTTCTCATCACGAAAAAGGCCGGCGAGTTTCCTGATGGCTGACGGCCCCGCCATGCCGCGGTGGATGCGCGGCGCGGCGTTGGCCATCCTGCTGCTGCTACCTGCCTGCGCGCGTGGACAGGGCCCCGGCGCCCAACTCCCTCCGGTTCGCGCTGACACCGCGCTCCTTCGCCACACGCTGGACTCACTCGCCGACGCGCACCATGGCGTGGTCGGCTACAGCATCATCGACCTCGACACCGGCGACACACTCTCGCGTCGCGGCGACGAAACATTCCCCACGGCGAGCCTCATCAAGGTTCCGATCCTGGTGACGCTCTACGACCTGGTCGCAAAGCACCAGATCTCGCTCGACGACCCCCTGACCCTGCTCGACATCGACAAGGTTCCTGGTTCGGGCTCGCTGCAGTTCATGCACGACGGCGCCACCATCACCGTGCACGACGCGGCGTGGCTCATGGCCACCCAAAGCGACAACACGGCCACCAATCTGTTGCTCGACCGGATCATCATTCGCCGAGTATGGGCGAAGATGGAGTCGCTCGGACTCATGCATACCAAGGTGCACTCCAAGACGTTCCTGCGCATCTCCAGCGTCGCCATGGACAGCTCGGCCAAGTACGGGTTGGGCGTGTCAACGCCTAACGAAATGGCGCACTTGTTTGTGCTGCTCGCGCGCGGCCAGGCGGTGAATCCCGCGGCCGACTCGTCGATGCTCGACATCCTCGAGCACAACGAGGACAACACACTCCTCCAACGCGACCTCGACCAGGTGCGCGCCGCGCACAAGACCGGCGCGGTGGATGACGCGCGAACCGAGTGCTCGCTCTTCTATTTGCGGTCGCGCGTCGTCGCGTGCGTGTTCACGAAAGAGAATCAGGACCAACGCTGGATTCTCGACAGCGAGCCTCAGGTCACGATGGCCCACATGGGTGCCGTGATCGCGCGTGCTTTCGGGCTGCCGGACAAGGCGTCCGTCGCGGGACCGTGAGACCCGCGCGCTCCGAATGCCGTGTCACATCGACCGAACCTCCTGCGTCATCACGTCCATCAGGTGGCACCGGAAATGCCCGCTCCCTCTCCCGGCCAGCATCTAAACGCGACCGGAGGGAGTATCGTGAGAACCTGGTTCGTTAGCATCGCCACCATCGCGCTCGCAGTCGCACCGCGGGCCGCAGCAGCGCAGTTCACCGCGGCGTTGGTCCCAGCGCACATGCCGTCGCCGGCCCACGCACTCGCGTCCAACTCACGCGGCGCCACGGCGATGCCCTCTCGAGCTACCCGTGTGGACTCCTCGCTCGGCGCCTTCGACTCGGCATTCTTCTCGGGGACTAAGGATTCGGTCAGCCCGACCGAGAAGCATACCACGACACCAGTTGGCAGCGCGCCCACTGTACATTCAACCGACACCTCCAGCGCCGGCGACACCATATTCAGCGATGGTGCCTCCGCGCCCGAAACCGACTCAACACTCCCGACGTTCGCGCTTGCTGGTGTAGGTGCGCTACTCGTTGGTGTGGCACTCTTCCGACGCTGACATGCGACGTTCCTTCGGAGTTTTCTTCGTGCTGGCCGGCGCGTGCATGCTACTCGTCGTCGGCTACGCGTACGGCGCGAGCGCTGTCGCTCGTCACCACGCGCGCGCGACGTGGACCGCCATGGAAGCGAACGGCACACTTACGTTGCCGGACAGCGACGTCGCACACCGCACCTTCGCGCGCGGCGAGCCAGTTGGCCGCATCGACATTCCGGTGATCGACCTCGATGAAGTGTTCATCGAAGGCGTCGGCGAGGCGCAACTCGCCGTCGCGCCCGGACACCTGCCGCAGAGCGCGTTGCCCGGCGAGCGTGGCAACGCCGTCATCTCGGCGCATCGCGATCGGCAGTTCCACGCGCTAGACCGCCTGTCGCTCGGCGACACCATCGTCACCGAGACGCTCGGCGGACGCACGACGTGGGTGATCGTCGCGCGCCGGATCGTCGAGCGCGGACGTCCCGCGCTGTTCGCGACGGCGGAGCCGACGCTGACGCTCACGACGTGTTGGCCGGTGCGCTACGTCGGTCCCGCGCCGGACCGGCTGATCATCACGGCGAAGGTGCTCGAGCGGACCCGACCCGGAGTTTGACCGGGGATCACTTCCCATCCGGGGCTCTGTAGGGCATCGTAGCGGCGTGTCTGCCAAGAGCGCCACTCCTTCGACCGTCGGCCATCCGGCGCGCGTGCACGCCGCCTCTCCGGCTGGCGCGCCGCGCGTCATCCAGACCCGAAACGCCGAGGACCCGGCGCTGCGCGCGTGGATCGTGCTGGCGCGGGCGTATCACACCATCGTGCGCGCGGTGTCGCGCGACGTCAGCCGCCACCGCCTAACGCTGGGGCAGTTCGCGGTGATGGAGGCGCTCTATCACAAGGGTGCGCTTCCGTTAGGCAGGGTGGGGTCGTTGCTGTTGGTCACCGCCGGCAACATCACCTACGTGGTGGACCAGCTCGAGCGCCGCGGCCTGGTGCGGCGCGAACGCCGGCACGGCGACCGTCGCGTAGTCTACGCCGCGCTCACCACGAAGGGTCGCGCGTTCATCGACGAGATCTTTCCCTCGCACGCGAGCTACATCGCCGAGTTGTTCGACACCCTCCCGCCCGACGAACAGACGGAGCTCCGGCGCCTGCTCAAGAAACTCGGCTTTGCCGTCGCCGCGCTCGAGGAAGATAGCGCGCACGACTAAGCGCCCAGCCTAGAGCGCGCGCCGCACGAAGAACGCGCCGAGCGCGACCAGCACGGCAGCAAGAATAACGTAGGTGACGCCGTGCCGGTCGTCGGACGGCGGTGTTTCGGCGTCCTGCTGCGTCTCATCGCTCACGGCATCTCCCGGGTTGATCGGCAAATCCATAGATTCGGTGCTCATGCGTCACATCCTCGCTCTCGCGCTCGTCGTCGCCGGTGCCATCCCGGCCGCCGCCCAACAAATCACGCCCGCCGAAATCGACGGCCATCTTCGTTTTCTCGCGTCCGACCTTCTCGAAGGTCGAGCGCCCGCGACGCGCGGCGGCGAGCTCGCCACCGAGTACATCGCATCTCAACTTCGTTCAGCGGGACTCGAGCCCGGCGTGAACGGCTCGTACTTCCAGAACGTCCCGATCGACGTCGTCAGCGCCGACTCGTCGTCGATGCACGTCGAGGCGTCGGGTAAAGCATCGGCTCGGCTCGAATTTCCTGACGACGTCGTCATCTGGGCCGGCTCCGCGGCGCGGTCGACGGCTGCGCACGCCGAGCTGGTGTTCGCCGGATACGGCGTCAGTGCGCCCGAATACAAGTGGGACGACTTCAAGGGCGTGGATGTCAAAGGCAAGATTCTGCTCGTGTTGGTCAACGACCCTCCGGCCTCAGCCAAAGAGCCGAAGCTCTTCGGCGGCAAGGCCATGACGTACTATGGCCGGTGGACCTACAAGTTCGAGGAGGCCGAGCGCCGCGGCGCCGTTGGCGCACTCATCGTTCATACGACGGCCGCGGCGAGTTATCCGTGGCACACGGTGGTGGCGTCGTGGACCACGCCCCAGCGCATGCTGCCGCGCGACCCGTCGCTCCCCACTCCGTTAGGCTTCCGCGGCTGGATCACCGATTCCGCCGCCACGGCGTTGCTGTCGCACGCCGGCCTCGATCTCGCCGCGCTCCGGAAGCGGGCGGCCACGCGCGACTTCCACCCGGTGAGCACCGGCATCACGCTCGACGTCGCGTTTCGCAGCACCGTGCAGCACTTGGAGAGCAAGAACGTGGTGGGCGTGATTCGCGGGCGTGACAAAACGCTCGCGCGCCAATACGTCGCGCTCAGTGCACACTGGGATCATTTCGGGATCGGGCCCAAGGTGAACGGCGACTCGATCTACAACGGCGCGGTGGACAATGCCTCGGGCGTCTCGACGCTGCTCGCGGTGGCGCGCGCGGCGGCGCACGCGCCGCGGATGCGCCGCTCACTCGTGTTCGTGTTCGTCACCGCCGAGGAAGCGGGGCTGCTCGGCTCGTCGTGGTTCGCCCAACATCCGACCATGCCCGACACCGACATCGTGGCCGACCTCAACCTCGACGTCGTCACCGTGTTGGGCAAAGTGCGCGACTTGAACGTCCTCGGCGACGACAAGTCGACGTTGGGACCGATGCTCGCGCACCTCATCACGCCTAACGGAATGCGCATCGACCCCGACGCGCATCCCGAGGCCGGACATTTTTATCGCTCCGACCATTTTTCGTTCGCCAAGGCGGGTGTGCCGGCGGTATCGATCGGCGCGGGCACCGATTACGTCGGCCGGCCCAAAGGTTGGGGCGTGCAGCACGACGACGACTACACGGCGCACCGCTATCACCAGCCCGCCGACAACTACAGCCCCGATTTCGATCTGAGCGGCGCCGCGCAAATCGGCGATATCGTGCTGCGGTTCGCGACGGCGCTCGCCAATTCGCCCGTGCTCCCGGCGTGGAACCCCAACGCCGAGTTCAAGTCCGCTCGCCGCGCGCAGAACAAGATCTCCTAACGCACATCGTGACTTGGCCGGCGCGCGTCTCGCCCAACGTGGCCGCCGCCTTACGCGACGGCCGGGCGGTGGTCGCCCTCGAGAGCTCGGTGTTCGCGCAAGGTCTGCCGCAACCCGCCAACCGTGAAGCCGCGCGCCGCATGCTCGCCGCCATTCGCGCGCGGGGCGCCGAGCCCGCGATCACGGGCGTCGTGCGCGGCGTGCCCACTGTCGGAGTCGAGGACGGGGATCTCGAGCGGTTTCTCGCGCGCGATGGCGTTCGCAAAGCATCGGCGCGCGACATTCCGCTGGTCGCGGTTGCAGGCGGCGACGGCGCGACCACCGTGGCCGCGTCCCTCGCCCTCGCGCACGCCGCCGGCGTCGCCGTGTTTGCAACCGGCGGCATCGGCGGCGTGCACCGCGTCGCGCTGGTTTCGGCACAAAACGCGTCGGCCGTGCGCGATGAGTCCGCCGACCTCGAGGAACTGGCGCGCACGCCGATGATCGTCGTGTGCGCTGGCGCCAAGACGATTCTGGATCTGCCCGCGACGATGGAGCGGCTCGAGTCCCTCGGTATCGCTGTGGTCGGTCACGGAACGAATGAGCTGCCGGGCTTCCTCACTCGTGGTACAGGCATTTCATTAGCCTGGCGCGTGGACAGCCCCGCCGAGATCGCTGCGGCGTGGCGCATGCACGGCTCGTTGGGCCGCTCTCAATCGCTCGTGGTCGTACAGCCGCCGCCGGCGGATTGTGCGTTATCACGCGAGATGGTGGACGGCGCCGTGAACCGGGCACTCGACGCGGCGGCACGTGCGAACGTGCACGGTGCGTCGCTCACGCCGTGGCTGTTGTCGAAGGTGGAGCAGGAGACAGGTGGTGCGTCGCTCGCTGCGAACGTCGCGCTGCTCGAATCCAACGCGGCGTTGGCGGCCGAGATTGCGACGGAGCTGGCGACACCTGTCGAAATTGGGCGTGCACGCGCGTAATATCCCGTGGGCGCGTGTGTCGTCCTCTCCTTCAGAGGATGGGATGGGGGGTTAAAGTTCGAGAAGACGGTCGCAAAGTCAACATCTTGAACTGCGCGGATTTCCAGTTGTACAATAGGCTGACCGACATCGGTCTTCTGAGACACGTCGGAGGTGCGAATCGCCATGCCTACCCCATTTCTGAGTTCAGAAGAGTACGACGAGCGCGCACATCAGCTCTACAACGAAGGGCAGTACGACGAAGCGCTCGAGGTGCTGCGAGAGGGTCTCGCGCTCTATCCGAACTCGGTCGAATTGCACATTGGGGTGGGCTATGCGCGCTTGGCGCGCGACGAGTACGCGTGGGCCCGCCAGAGTTTCGAGAAGGCCCTCGTCCTCGACCCGGATCACGAGGACGCAATCGCCGGTCTCGGCGAAACGCTGCTCAAGTTCGGCGCGCGCGACCAGGCGCTGGCCCGCTTCCGCCACATCCTCGAGCTCGGCTACGCCGACGACATCGATCTCGTGTTGCAGATCGGCCGCGCGCTGTTCCGCGAGGACATGATCGGCGAAGCGCGCGAGTTCTTCGAGATCGCAGCGCGCGAGGCGAACGAGATGGCGGAGGCGGCCGCGTGCCTGGGTTACGTTAGGCACCGGGGCGGCGACGATGACGGCGCGATCAATGCGCTCAAGCGCGCGCTGCAGTTGGACGACGAGCACGCCGAAGCGCGCATCTATCTCGCCAACATCTTGTACGACCGAGGCGACTACGAAGGATCGCTCTCGCAGCTCGAGCGCACCGAGCCCGATGATCACTGGGAAGAGCTCGGCATCTGGCGTTTGATCGAGCTCAAGAAGTCGCTGTATCGTTTGGCGGATGACGATCCGGAGCTCGCTTCGTGGGAGGACCGCCTGTCGGAGCTGGCGGGCGAGCCCGATGACATCGACGAGATGCTCTCGGAGATCGAGACGCGCGTGAACGAAGAAGAAGCGGCGCGCGAGCGCGGGCAACTCGAATTGTTCGGCGCGATGCTCTCCGATCTCGCGGGCCAGAAAATCTCGGACACGCTCGAGCATCGCATCCTGCTCAACGACGGGCGCATCTACGTCGGGAGCTGGGATCGCATCGTGCGCGCGATGCGCGACGCGAACAAGGCGATGACGGGACGGTCGGTGCAGGAGTTCATGGCTACCGAAGCGAGCCGCGGCTACTCGATTACCGGCGTCAAGATTCCGATCGGCGACGCCGAGAGTTTCATCCGCGGCAGCGCCAACGCGGGACTGTTGCGCATCGTGCGGTGACGGATCCGTCTTCCGCCTCGAGCGGCGCGGTGGGGGCGCTCGAGGCGGTTCGACCCGCGGTCGACCGGCTCTCGCCTGACCGGTCATCCCCAAGCAACGCGTCGGATGTGGCGGCGATCTGCGCGGGCGTCGAGTCTGCGTTAGGCGCCAGTTTGGGCCGTGCGGACCTGACGGGGCAGCCGCTGGTGCGGGAGGCGCGGCAGCGCGAGGCGATCTCGCTCGAGCAGGCGCACGCCGCGCTGGAGCTGTTCGCGGTGCGCGATCGGGTGCAGGCGGGCGGCCTGGACGTGACCGCGGCGGACCTGGACGTGGCGCGCGAGGCGTACGGGTCGCTGGCGCGGGGATTCGGGGCGCCGCCGGCCGC
>DATEHK010000027.1:0-10081 GCA_035279625.1 Gemmatimonadaceae bacterium | reverse complement strand
GGCTGCTCGTGGCGAGATGCGTATTGTTGTTTTTGAAAACAACAACGGCCAGATGGTCACCGACCGATGCGCACGCCGCGCCTCCGCCGGGCTTTGTCATCGTGCCACCACGGCAGCGTCGGTCACCCGAAATCGCATCTGCATCCCGCCTCGCAGGTGCGGCTCGACGTGACAGTGGAAGAGCCAGATGCCCGCGTTGTCGGGCACCATGTCGGCCACCTGCATCCCCATGGTGACGAGCGTGAGCACGTCGGTGCGCATGTGCTGCGCGACGACGACGTTGCCGTGCCAATGCGGCGCGTGCAGCTCGGCGTTGGTGGTGGCCATGACGTACCAACGCACGCGTTCGCCGGTCCGCATCGTGGGCATCGGGCCGTTGCCGTAGAGAAAACCATTCATCGACTGCTTCATGTTGCTGTTGCCGAACTGATCGAGGAACGGGAAACCGGTCACCGGCCTAACGCTGGCCGGCTCGCCGACAAACGCTTTGATGTTGTCGTCGATGTACCAGCTCAGATTCTCGTTGGTTTCGGCGAACGCGATCACGAACTCGCGATCCACGTCGCCGGGTGACCCGTCGCTCCGCGCCATGCCGCGCCGCGTAACAATGATCGGTCCAACGAGGCCGGAGTTGACGTCGCGTCCCTCGTTCACGTGCGAGTGATACATCCAGAGGATGGAGCTCGCATCGCCCGAGGCCGGACCAGCGCGCTCGGGAACCGGCCACACGTATGTGTGCGTCCCACCGGGCGGCACGGCATCGCCGCGCGCCACCGCGCCCGGTGTGCTGTCGCTGTACACCGCCCCCTCCGAGTCCTTGCCATACATCACACCGTGGGGATGCATGCTGTACGGATGATGTCCGTTATTTCGGAACACGACGTGAATCGTGTCGCCCACTTCGGCGCGGAGCAGCGGGCCGAGTGAGCCCAAGTGCTCCCACGCCGCCGGCCGCGGCTTGAGCGTGCGGAACGTGCTGTCGGTGTACTCGCGATAGAGCGCCTTCTTGTACACGCTGCCGATTCGGTGCGCGCCCGGCTTCGTCCACGTCTCCTCGAGTGGCGTGAACGCGTGTCCGCTCACCTGATTGATGCCGGACGGCGCGTAATCCCACATCACCTCATCGGCCGCGATGTAGTACGTGCGTGTCGTTCCTGAGTCGTGTCGCGCCGGGGCCAGATGACCGCCCGATACGACGAGGATCAGGGAATAGGCCAGAGACGCGCCCGCGACGGAGAGGAGGTTCGGCATGCGTACCTCGCTGACGATGACGCGGCGGAAGGCCGCGCAGGCTCACATAGTGGCGAGCTCATGCCTAGGAGTCAATGCAGGCGCGACTCGGGAGTCGACGCATCTTTCGCGCCCCTCCGATGCATACGCTCGTCTAAAACGAGGTCGATAGCTGACGCGGCCTTTTTTCCAAAGACGCGTTGTGCCGCCGTCCCTTCGTGTGCGGGTGTGTCCGCTATCGCCTCGCGGAAGCCTGAGGAGCGTCGCAGCGGAACGGTGAGAGAGACCGTGCTTGGTTCATCGCTCGTGGCCCCCTCCGGTGCAGTGGGAAGGTTTCACGAGGTGATAGCGGACCAGGCCGGACACCGGCGGACACGGCAGGACCGCAACGCGTTAGGCAAAGCAAAAGAAACGACGCGGTGAAGTAGCAGCTTGTCAGCACGCTCGTGGACGGGCTTCCTCGTTCTGTTCTCATGGAAACGGCGGAAACTGCGGATAAATGCGCAGTGTTGTGCGCTACACCCCACGCCTAACGTGATTAGATCGGCCGCTCACGAGCAGACCGACTGCTGCCGGTTGATGCCGATGATGCTCTTCTCGCTGAGCCCCGGCTCCAAGCGGTAGTACGTGATCGCGTACGTGTCGGCGTCCAGGCCGTCTTTCGCCGGATCGCCCATCACGAGCACCATCAGCGTGCCGGCCGCGTTGTAAAACGTGTCGTCCGAACGACCGGCTGCGTACGCGTGTGTCCTCTTGAAGCCATGCAGATGAGAAGCGTACCACGCGATGGTCGCACTCAGCTTCACGTTCGTCATGGTATAGAAATTTGCCTGCAGCTTGCTCTTGCACCACCTCGAATCCGGGATTTTCACGGGCTCGTTTCCGGCGTGGAACTGGACGCACGTAGGGGTTTGACAGACCGTGGCCGGATCCACCGGAAGACCGGTCAATGGATCGGCTGTCAGTACGGAGTCGCTCGTCGCTGAATACGCCGCGCCTTGCGCCGCGGCGGCCGTTCGCGACGCGCCGCCCGCCGGCAGCCAGAGGCCGATGACGGTCAGAACGACGACTGTCGATGCGAATTGCATGGGAGATCCTCTCGGGTTGCTGGTCCGAGGCGCCGCGTCGTCGACGACTCGCGCGCATAGAATCTCGATCGCGCGTTATCCGCGCGTTACGCACCCATGCCCTGCGTCGAGCAGATCAGCCGAAGGTGAACACGACGGCCTGCGCGCCGGCATCCAGAAACTCGATCTCGAACGTGCGGTCCGCGATCGGCTGCTGTTGGCGGATCAGCTGATAGAGACGCTGCTCGGTGATCGTGCCGTTGCCCTGTGCGTCGACGTCGCCGCCGTGCGCGTTGCCGGGCGCCTGCCCGTCGATGCGGACACGGAATCGCACCGGCGTTCCGTTGGCGCTGGGTCCAAGCACCAGATGCAGGTCGCGGGCGTGGAAGCGAAACACGATCCGCCCGTTAGGCGCGTCCGACACCGCGATCTGGTGCCCAACGGTCCAGTCGCCCGCGAGCGCCCACTGGTTGATCGGCAGCGAATCGGGTGCGGCGTACACGTGCGACTGGTCCTTTGCGGCGCCGCCGGGAGACGCAAAGTTCTCGGCGCGGTCGTAGCCGACGTACGTCTCCTTCGACAACAGATCGTTCCAATCGGCGGGCGCCTCGATGCCGCGGCCGTGCACGAACGACAGCTGCTCCTCGGGGTCGCCGCGGCCGGCTTCGCCGAGCAGCTGCTGGATGACGCGCTCCGCCTCGTCGTACGCGCCTTCGCCGAAATGATGATAGCGAATGCGACCCTGCGTATCGGCGATGTACAGCGCCGGCCACACGTCGTTGTCGAACGCGCGCCAGATCGCGTGGTCGTTGTCCACCACCGTCGGAAAATCGATGCGCTGCTCCCGCACCGCCCGCCTAACGTTGTCGAGCTGCTTCTCGAACTCGAACTCGGGCGCCTGCACGTTGATCACCACCACGCCCCGATTGCGGTACTTCTCGGCCCACGCGCGGACGTAGGGCAGCATGCGGAGCGAGTTGATGCACGTGTAGGTCGAGAAGTCGACGACGACCACCTTGCCTCGCAGGCTGGCGGCCGAGAGCGGCCGCGACTCGAGCCAGGTGGTCGCGCCGTCCAACGACGGAAGCGTGTCGTCGAGTGGCCGCATGGTGGTCCCCGCCGGCGTTAGGCGCGCCGCGCCCCGGTGCGAGCCCGCCGCGCTCGACGTACCGATCAGGCCGACGAACAGCGCGGCGAGCCAGGGGCGGTATGCGCGCATGACAAACGTCCTCCAGGTAAACAGTCGCTGAACCGACAGTCCCTGAAAAGGTGGCGCACCCCGCGCGAAATTGCACCATGCCAAAGCGCACGCGGCCTTACGGCCGCCGCGAACGCGACATGATGATCGTAGTCGGCTTGCCCGGCGATGATATCACCATTACCGAGCGCTTGCCGTGCACGCCATCGTCCGGCAAGTCCCAACCCGAGACCCGGTCTCCGGCCGCCGTCGTATCGGTCGCGGCAGTGTCGGATGCGGCGGTGTCGGACGCCGTCTGCGAATCCTTCTGTATCCCGAACATCTTCATGATGTTCTTCGGCGACAGCTGCTTCGCCATCGACTTCATCTCGTTGACGTCGAATTTCGTCTCGTGTGAGCCGGCCGGCATGTGGTGCGAATACCAGGACGTCACGGAGTCGTATGAGTCGCTGGTCGCGAACGCGGTCGCGGTACCCGTGTCCCTGGGTATGTCGGAGCGCGTGGACACAGAGCTGAAGGCGCGCGTCACATCCATGGGGAAGCGCGGCAACGCCGTCTGATCGAGACTGAAATCATCGGCGGTTTTGGTGTTGACGGTCGGTCCCGGAGGCGCGGGCGGGTCCTTGGGCCCCCGGCCGGCGAGCAGGTCCCCTGACAATCGGGCGACAAATTCCGTGCTGAGCGTGTCGACAGGCTTGGGCTTTTTCTTGAATTCGCCCGAGTCGAACGGAGTGTTGCTGTTGCCGCTGCTGTTCCCGCTTCCGGCGTCGCCGCCGCCGGCGCCCGAGCCGGCGGCGTTCCCGCTACCCGCGTCGGTGGTGTCGACAGGAGTCTTGAGGTAGCCGCCGCCGCTGGCGGTGCCGGATCCCGAGCCCTTGCCGAGTTTTTCCGGCGACCCGGAGCCCGAACCCTGGCCACGGCCCAAGATTACGCCGCCGCCCTCGCCGCCGGACCGCATCCGGCAGTAGCGCAGGCCTAACAGAAACCCGATGATGAACGCCACGATGACGGCAATGGTCCACAGGATGCGGCGCTTGCGCTCGGTCATGGAGTAGGATCCTCGTTAGCGCCGCCGGGCCCGCGCGCAGCGTCCACATGCGTGGCGCGGGCGGTTGGACGGCTCGTCGACGCACAGTTTGGACCGGTGCAGTTATCCAACCGCTATCCCAGCCGTTACCGGACAGTTATCTCGGCGGACTCGGACGCCCCTCGGGGTGCGGCGTCCCCCTGAACGGTTCGCGCCGCCCCTCGCCTAACGGCGAAGAGCGGCGCGGTGACCAAAGTCAGTCCGAGACGGTCGCTCGGCTGACGCCGGGCATTAGCTCAGGCGATCACCGAACGGCGACCGTTTGCCCAGCTCGGACTGACGGTGGTACTATGACTGCTAGACAAGGGATCACCTCCTTCGTTGCAGGGTGAAACATCGGGCTCGCATCGTAGAAATAACGCGGCGCGCACCGGAACCCAAGTGGAGACGCCCATCACATGATGCCGCTTCCCGCCCAGTCCCCATTCGCGGATTGGGAGAATTTCTACGTCATCGTCGGCTCGTCGGCCGCCGCGCTGACCGGACTGCAGTTCGTCGTCATCGCGCTCATCGCCGATGCGGGCGCGAAAACCGGCGGACGCGAGATTGCGGCCTTCGGCACGCCCACCGTGGTGCACTTCTGCGCCGCCTTGCTCGCCTCGGCCATCGTGAGCGCGCCGTGGCGATCACTCGTGAGCCCGGCGTTCGCGATCGCCGCCCTGGGCGTGGCGGGAGTCGTGTATGCGATCATCGTGACGCAGCGTGCGCGCGTGCAGACCGGATATCAACCGGTGTTCGAGGACTGGCTGTGGCATTCGATCTTGCCGTTCGGCGCGTACGGCGCGATGGTGGCCGCATCATTCATGCTCCGCCAGGATCCGGAAGGAGCGTTGTTCCTCGTGGGCGGCGGATCGCTGCTGCTCCTCTTCGTCGGCATCCACAACGCGTGGGACACGGTCACGTTCATCACGCTCAAGTACCGGACAGCGACCGACGAATCCAATGCGAGCGGTGGGTCGGCCTGAGCGCGATGGCGCCGGAAAGGCGAGACGGAGGCGGTTGATTCACCTCTCGTGTGCCCCTCCGATGCAGTCGAAAGGTTCAACGACGATGATAGCGGACACGGCCGGACACGCACGGACACTGCACGACTTTTTTTTTAAAAGGGTTCTTCGGGGAATTTCGGGCTTCGGCGTGTCGATCGGCGGGATGGCTGCGCGTGCTCCGAGGCGCGGCGTGCGCATCGGTCGATGACCATTTGGCCGTTGTTGTTTTCAAAAACAACAATACGCATCTCGCCACGAGCAGCCGCGCGCGGTTCCGCGCGCCGAGCGATCCTTCAGTTTCCGTTTCGTTATCCTTTGAACCAGAGCGAGGAAGCCCTCCACGCGGGACGGCGATCAGCCTCGAAGCAGAACTCCGCTGGAAGCGCGATATGCGGGCTCACGATGGCGCGCGTGGAGGGCTTCCTCGCTCTGTCACAGGGATGACGAAAAGGAAACTGAAGGATCGCTCGGCTGCGCGGAACTGCGCGCGGCTGCTCGTGGCGAGATGAGCGTTGTTGTTTTTGAAAAACACAACGGCCAGCTGGTCACGACCGATGCGCGAACCAGGCCTCGGATCCATCGATTCGATCCGGCAGCGTTCGCCGTTGTCCGCGTGCAATGTCGTAGGCACTCGGCTCTCGCCGTTCCTCACGCACGCGCGGCGATCCCGCCGACTGTCACGCCGAATCCCGAAATTCCCGGAAGACCCTTTAAAAGCAAAAAAGAGAAGCTCACCACCCTCGACGCTCTCGCGCCGAGCAGCCGAGCGATCCGGTTTTTCCGCGAGTTTCAGATCTTATCCGTTTCAAACAGAGCGAGGAGGCTCTCCACGCGTGCCCTACCACTCATCGGCGGCTTGACAGGCCGATGTCCCGCGCCGAAATCCGATGTGCGTCGTTCTACGTTCCTACGTTCGGCGAAGGGCGCACCATCGACCACCAGGAGGATTACGTTGTCGCGACTCGATCGGACGCGGCGTTCCGGATGGTATGGGGCGATCCGCATCGCACTCGGTATGCTGGCGTCCGGCACGGTCGCCTGGACCGCCACCGCACAAACCGACACGCACGCGCGGGAATTCTCGAGCGTGGCCATGTCGCCTAACGGACAGCAGGTGGCGTGGATCGGACCCGCCCAGTCGGGCGACGGCACCGCGGTGATGCTCGCAGCGGGCGGCGGCACCGCCTCGCCGGCGGAGCTCGCGCTGCCGGGCGCCGATGCCAACAGCGCCGGCGAGGTCATCTGGTCGGCCGACAGCCGTCAGTTAGGCATCCTGGCGTCGAGCGGCGGCGCGCCGGCAGCCTACGTCGTGGACGCCGGGTCGCACACGGCGCGGCAACTGGTGCGTGTGTCCGGATCGTTCCACGACATCCGCTTCTCGCCCGACGGATCCCGCATCGCCGGGTTGTACTCGTCGCCATCCGAGGAAGCCAACGGTCCCACGCAGGCCACGCCGCGCGACACGGGCGCAATGGACGCACACGTCGACCGCCAACATCTGGCCCTCATCGACGTGCCGTCGGGCGCCCAACACCTGCTCTCGCCGCCCGGCCTCTACGTGTACGAGTTCGACTGGTCGCCTAACGGAAAGGAGCTGGTGCTGAGCGCGGCCACGGGCTCGGGCAACAACAATTGGTGGGTGGCGCGGCTGGAAGCCATCGACGCGACCACCGGCGCGCTGCGCCTGATCGCCAAGCCCACCGTCCAGATCGCGCAGCCGCTCTGGTCGCCCGACGGATCGCGCATCGCGTTCATCGGCGGCCTCATGAGCGATCAGGGCTCGACGGGCGGCGACCTCTATACCGTTCCCGCCGCCGGCGGCACCCCGCGCGACCTCACGCCTAACGCAAGCGTCTCGGCGGCCGCCTTCCGCTGGCAGGGCGCCGGTACGCTCCTCGCCACCATGTGGTCCCACGGCGGCTCCGAGATCGCCGCGGTGAACGCGACCACCGGCGCGATCTCCTCGCTCTGGACCGGCGACGAAACCATCTCCACGCGGTCGGGACGCGGACTGCCCGTCGTGTCCGCCCCCGATACCGGACACACGGTCGCCCTGGTGCGCGAATCGCTCGGCACACCGCCGGAAGTGTGGGCCGGCCCCGTTGGGCATTGGATGCAGATCACGCACGCCAACGCCGGCGTCACGCCGGCGTGGGGCAAGGCGGTGAGCGTCCACTGGCACGACCAGCGGTTCAACGTCCAGGGATTCTTGCTCTACCCCGACGACTTTCAGAGCGGCAAGAAGTACCCGATGATCGTGTACGTGCACGGCGGCCCCGCCGCCGCGGCGGCGTCCACGTTCATGTCCGCCGGCTCGGAGCCGGCGGCGCTCTCGCGCGCCGGCTATTTCGTGTTCATGCCTAACCCGCGCGGCAGTTTCGGCCAGGGCGAAGCGTTCACGCGCGCCAACGTCAAGGATTTCGGATACGGCGACCTGCGCGACATCATGGCCGGCGTCGACACGGTCATCGCCCGCTATCCCGTCGACCCCCAGCGACTCGGCCTAACGGGATGGAGTTACGGCGGGTTCATGACGATGTGGGCCGTCACGCAAACGCACCGGTTCCGCGCCGCCGTCGCCGGCGCGGGATTGTCCAACTGGCTCAGCTACACCGGCGAGAACGGCATCAGCGAATGGATGGTCCCGTACTTCGGTGCTACCGTGTACGAGGATCCGGCCGTGTACGCGAAGAGCTCGCCCATGAACTTCATCACGCACGCGCATACACCCATGCTGATCGTGGTCGGCGAACGCGACGCCGAATGCCCCGCCCCGCAGTCGTTCGAATACTGGCGCGGCCTCCAGCACGATGGCGTGAAAACGCAGTTGGTCGTGTATCCCGATGAGGGCCATCACTTCGCGAATCCCGTGCACCAAGCGGACGTGCTCCGCCGGTCGCTCGCATGGTTCGACGAATATCTGAAGCCGAGTCCGCCAGGATGAGGCAGAAGACGAGGGAAGAGGGAAGCGCTCGCTGCCGCTCGCTGGGGGCAGCGAGCGCTTCCCTCTTCCCCGCGTTTCAGGCAATCCTCCCCCACACCGGAGAGTGATCATGCGTCAGCGCTTCGATGATGGTTCAGCCTGGTCGCGCCGCGCCCGCGCCGCGTGCCTAACGCTAGCCTGCGCCGCCCTGGCCGCGTGCAGCGGTCACAAAGGCGGCAACGGATCGGACGTCCAACAAGCGAGCGACGCCACCGGCGACCCGTGCTCGCTGCTCGACACCACTGAAGTCATCGCCGTTCTTGGTCCGTTAGCCGGCCCGCCGTACAGCCAGGCGTACTCCAGCGACGTGTGCCAGTACGACACCAAGGACTACCGCCGCCTGCTCGTCACCGCCGATTGGTCCGGTGGGAAGATGTCCATGAAAATGTCGGGCCTGGGCCGCCAGCTGAGCGACAAAGCGCTCCAAGCCCAGACGCAAACGGGTGTCGTGCTCAAACCGGGGGACACGCTGCATGGCACCTGGGATCAAATCGCAATGGCGCCCGCGACCTGCTGCGGGTTGAACGCGCTCCAAGCCGACCGCATGGTGGGAATCGATTGGACCGGCACAAAGCTCACCATGGCGCAAGCGGCCGCGCTGCTCCAGACCGCGATCAAACGTCTCGATCATCCGCTCGCCATCAATGGGCAACCGGGTAAAGCCGCCGCCAAACAACGATTGGCGACGATGGCCGCGGACAGCTCGCTCGACGTCTGCACGCTGGTCTCGGCGACTGACGCCGCGACAATCCTCGGACCGCTGTCCAAACCGCCCGATCACGGCTCGCCGCAGGCGGGGCCGAGTATTCATTCGTGCTACTATTACACGCCGATGCCCGCCGTCAACGGCGCACCGCCGCCGCCCGACGCGACTTTCCAGTACGAAATCGACCTCAAGGAATGGCACGACGCGCACACCGAATTCGCGTCCGATCAGTTCGTGATTCAGGGCGGCGTGAACGGCATGCGCAAGCAGCTCATGGGTGCGGACTCGCTGGCCACACCGGTCGAGCCGCCGGGGCCATGGGACGATCTCGGATCATCGGTGGCGGGCGGATACGAGGCGGTCAAAGGACCGATTCTTCTCACCGCGAACGCGATGGGCGATCACGACAAGCTGCGCGCGCTGCTCGCGAAGGCGGTGTCCGCGCTCAAATGAGCGCGCGCCTAACACAGCCTTCCAAGGAATCCGCAGCGATTGCCTCTTCCCGCTTTTCAAGGGTCCGTCGGTTGAGCGAGCCGCGATGCCGGCGGTCCCGACCGCGTGACGAAGAATTCGGCGCGGGACGAAGCGGCGGGAAACGCGGCGCCGTAGTCGCGGGCCCAGCGGCGGCAGAAGTCGTCGGCCTGCGCCGCGTCGACGAGCGCCCAGACACTGCCACCGAAGCCGGCGCCGAACGCCGACGCCGCGGTCGCGCCTAACGCGCGCGCCTGCTGCACCAGAGCGACCGTCTCGGGGATCTGGTTGTGCAGCGCGCCCTCGGCGGCGGCCTGCGAGCGCGCGACGAGCGCGCCGAAGGCCGCGAGGTC
>DATEHK010000026.1:0-21810 GCA_035279625.1 Gemmatimonadaceae bacterium | reverse complement strand
GCCGGTCTCAACATCGCGTCCACCTACGTGGACTTTTTCGGGCGCCCGGCAAAAACGCCGCGCGGCGCCGCCGTGTTCGCTCTGCGGTTCAATGTGCCGCTCGTCTTCGGGAGCGCGCTCCGCCAACCCAACGGCCGGTATCACCTCCTCATCGAAGACATCCCGGTCGTCGACACCGGCAACATCGAGCACGACGTGGACGCCGTGGTCCAAGCCTACACTGCCGTCCTCGAGCGGCACATCCGGCTCGCACCCGATCAGTACTTCTGGCACCACCGCCGCTGGAAACACCAACCGCCCATCACGCCGCCCGAGTTGCGCGACCCGGTTGGTTAGCGTGACGAGGACACGTTCGCCTATGGCGAGGCGTGCGACCCGCATCATAGGTTACGGCACCACCGCCCAAGAAGCGCCGTCGTGCTCATCCTGTTATGGCGCCGGCTGCGCGCCGACCCGCGCGCCATGCTCGGCTTGATCACCGTGGTCGTGCTGGTGCTGCTCGCCGCGCTGGCTCCGTTGGTCGCGCGATACGATCCCACATCCATCGATCTCGCCGGACAATTGCAGCGTCCGTCGCTCGCGCATTGGATGGGCACCGACTATCAGGGACGCGACGTGTGGGCGCGCATCGTGTTCGGCGCGCGCATCTCGCTCACCGTGGGCATCGCGTCGCAGTGCATCGCCCTTGCGTTAGGCGTGAGCTTGGGTCTGGTGAGCGGGTACTATGGCCGCTGGGTGGACGAGTCGATCATGCGCTTGGCCGACATCACACTGGCGTTTCCCACGCTGCTGTTGTTGATCGCGATGGCCGCCGCGCTGCAACCGTCGCTCACCACCGTGTTCGTGACGATCGGCGTGGTGGGCTGGGCCGGCATGGCCCGCATCGTGCGCGGCCAGGTGCTGGTGACGCGGCAGCTCGAGTTCGTCCACGCGGCCCGTGCGTTAGGCGCGACCGACCGCCGGATCATCGTCCAGCATCTCCTGCCCAACTGCATCGCGCCGGTGATCATCGCCGCCACGTTAGGCATTGCGGGCGCGATCATGGCCGAAGCCGCGCTCTCGTTCCTGGGGCTCGGCGTGCAGCCGCCCACGCCCAGCTGGGGCTCCATGATCGCCGACGCGCGAGACCTGCTCCAGCTGCGCACCGCACCCTGGACCTCGGTGTTCCCCGGCCTCGCCATCGGCGCCGCGGTGCTCGGCTTCAACCTGTTGGGCGACGCGCTCCGCGACGCCCTCGATCCCCGATTTCTCGGAGGCCGCGACCGCGCGCCGGCTCATGCCCAACCCATATGACGTATGATGTATGATGTTTCGCGCCTCCGCGCGCAGGAATTCCCCTGGACCGAATCCGGGTCCACCATCTATCTGAACAACGCGTCGACAGGACCGCTCCCCGCGCGCACCGTACGCGCGATGGCCGCGTTCAATGCGCGGCGCTCCGAACCGTTCCGCATCACCGACGCGGATGAGTTCGACACGGTGGCGCGCACCCGCGAGCTGGTGGCCAAGCTGATCAACGCCTCGCCGGCCGAAATCGCCTGCATGGTGAACACGTCGTACGGCATCAACGTCGCCGCGCGCGCGCTACCGCTCGAGTCGGGCGACATCGTCCTCGGCTTCGACCGCGAGTTTCCCGCCAACGTGTATCCGTGGATGGCGCTCGAGCGACGCGGCGTGCGCACGATGCGTCTGGCCACCGACGAGAACGGCGTGCCCGATGAGCGCGCGCTCATCGCCGCGCTCGATCGGCCACGCGTCAAAGTGGTCACGGTATCCTGGGTGCAATTCTCCACCGGATTTCGCACCGACCTCGCGACGATCGGTCGCCTGTGCCGCGAGCGCGGAATCTGGTTCGTCGTCGACGCGATCCAGGGGTTAGGCGCGGCCACGTTGGACGTCGCGGCGTGCCAGATCGACCTGTTGGCGTGCGGCGGACAGAAGTGGCTGTTGTCTCCGTGGGGATCCGGTTTCCTCTATGTGCGCGACGAGCTCGCGCGCACGCTCGAGCCATCCGTGGTGGGCTGGCTCGCGATGCGCGCGTCGTTGGACTTCGGGCATCTCGTCGACTACGAGTTCGGCTACCACGACGACGCGCGCCGCTTCGAGGTGATCACGCTGCCGTTCCAGGATTTCGTCGGCTTCAACAGCAGTCTCGAGCTGCTGCACGAGCTGGGACCCGCTAACGTCGAGCGCGCGGTGAACGGTCTCGCCGATCTCGCCGTGGAGTGGGCATCCGCGCGGAGCGACGTGCACCTGATTACGCCGGCCGATCGCACACACCGCGCGGGCGTCATCGCACTCAAGCCCGCCGATTTGGGCGCGGCCACCGCGCGGCTCACGCGCGCGCAGATCTCCCACGCGGTTCGCGAAGGGTGCATTCGCCTCTCGCCGTACTGCTACAACACGAAAGACGAGGTGATGCGCGCGCTGGCCGTGATGGTTGGCGAGGACGATTGATGCGCCGCGCGCTGCCGCTCGTGCTCATGCTCGCGTTAGGCGCGCCCGCGGCGGCGGCAGCCCAGGTCGGCGCCGACTCGACGTGGATGGACCACAATCACGCCGCCGCGAAAGCCTACAAGATCGGCGACTTCTCGACGTTCCGCGCGCAGCTGCTCTCGATGCGTCGCGACATCGGCCCGCTGCCCAGCATCGACTACAACCTCGCCGTCGCCGAGGCGCGCCTCGGCAACGGCGACCGCGCGCTCGAGTGGCTGGAGATCTTCGCCGGGATGGGTGTGTGGGAAGACGCGGCGCGCGATTCCGATTTGGCGTCGCTGCGCGCGTTAGGCGGTTACGCGCGCGTGTCGCAGCTCCTGGCCGCGAACCTGGTGCCGGTCGCGCGCGGCGCCGTCGCGTTCACGCTCCCCGACGCCGACATGATCGCCGAGGACATCGCGTACGATTCCGTTAGGCATCGGTTTCTCGTGTCCAGCGTGCGGCGCCGGAAAATCGTGGCCGTGGATAGTGCGGGGCACGCCACCGACTTCACGCGGTCCGGCGCCGATTCCACGTGGGGCATGTTCGCGGTGCACGTCGATGCCGCGCGCCAGGTGCTGTGGGCCACCACCGCGGCCATCAACGCCGCACAGGGATACACGCCGGCCGACTCCGGCCGCTCGGCGCTGCTCGCCT
The DNA here is from genome assembly GCA_035279625.1 of Gemmatimonadaceae bacterium. GTDB lineage: Bacteria > Gemmatimonadota > Gemmatimonadetes > Gemmatimonadales > Gemmatimonadaceae > JADGGM01. Next base: position 18,678 of record DATEHK010000026.1, on the reverse strand, counting down.
ACGATCTCGCGACCGGCGCCCTCCGCGCGCGCCTCGAGGCGCCGGACCCGGCGCATGCGCATGTGTTAGGCGACATGACCGTGGGCGCCGATGGCACCGTGTACGTGTCCGACGCCGTCTCCGGCGCGGTGTACACGGCGGCGCCCGGCGCGCACGCGCTCGCCGTGCTCGTGCCCGAGGGCACCTTCCCCTCGCCGCAAACGCCGGCGCTCTCGGCCGATGAAAAGCGGCTGTTCGTCGCCGACTACGCGCTTGGCGTAGCGGTGATCGACCTCGCGACGCATGCGGTGCGCTGGCTCCCGCACCCCGGCAGCGTCACGCTCGTGGGTACCGACGGACTGTATCGCGTGGGCAACACGCTGCTGGCGGTGCAGAACGGCACCACGCCTAACCGCGTCGTGCGCGTGTTGCTGGACACGGCCATGACGCGGGTGTTGGATGCCGAGGTGCTGGAGCGCGCCAAGCCCGCGGTGAGCGATCCGACGCACGGCGTGATGGTCGGCCCGACGTTCTACTTCATTGCCAGGAGCGGCTGGGATCGCGTGCACGACGATGGCACGCTCGCGCCGGGCGGTGCCGACGATGCGCCGCTCGTGCGGCGCTTGGACCTCTTGCCGTTTCCGTGAGGTGCGTTAGCCCGTCATGCGGAGCAGCGCGTAGTTCTTCGCCCCTTTTTTGAGCAGCACGTAGGATCCGTGCAGGCACTGCGATGGCACCACCGGTGCGTCGCTCGACGCGCGCACGCCGTTCACCGTCACGCCGCCCTGTTGAATCGTGCGCCGAGCGTCGCTCTTGGACGTGGCCAACTTGGCCGTGACTAACGCATCCTGCAGCGCGAGCGTGCGCCCGTCCGGCGAGCCATCGCTGGTCCACGCCGCGTTCGCGGTCGGAATCTCCGCCGCCAATGCCTCGAAGGCCCGCGCGGACAATTCGGCCGGCTCCTTTCCGCCGAACAGCAGCGCCGACACCTCGACCGCCGTCCGCAGCACGTCCGCACCGTGCACGCGCGTCGTCATGTCCTCGGCCAGCGTCCGTTGGGCGGCGCGGCGCTCGGGATGCTCCTGCGTCTCGCGATCCAGTGATTCGATCGTTGGGCGATCCAACAGCGTGAAGTAGCGAAGCCATTTCGGCACGTCGCGGTCGTCGGCATTGATCCAGAATTGGTAGAACTGGTACGGCGACGTCATGGCCGGATCGAGATACACCGCGCCGGCCTCGGTTTTGCCGAACTTCGCGCCCGCCGCCGTCGTGACTAACGGAAGCGTGAGCGCGTGCGATTCGTGTCCCGCCACGCGGCGAATCAGCTCGATGCCCGCCGTGATGTTGCCCCACTGGTCGCTGCCGCCGATCTGCAGCGTGGCGCCGTGCCGCTCGTGCAGCTGCAGATAGTCGTACGCCTGCAGCAGCATGTAGCTGAATTCGGTGAACGAGATGCCGGTCTCGAGCCGCGTTTTCACCGACTCCTTGGCCAGCATGTAGTTCACCGTGAAATGCTTGCCCACGTCGCGCAGCATTTCCACCGCGCCTAACGGAAGCAGCCAGTCCGCGTTGTCGCCCATGATCGCGGCGCTCGCACCGGTGAAGTCGAGGAAGCGCGCCAGTTGGGCGCCGATCGCGCGGCTGTTCGCCTCGATCACCTGGCGCGTCAAGAGTTGCCGTTCCGTGCTCTTGCCGCTCGGATCGCCGATCATTCCCGTGCCGCCGCCCACGAGCGCGATCGGCACGTTCCCCGTGCGCTGCAGGTGCACGAGTCCCATCACCGGTACCAGACTCCCGACATGCAAGCTGGGTGCGGTGGGATCGAACCCGGCGTACGCGATGAGACGACCGGCCGCGAGCGCGGCCTCGAGGCCGTCGGTATGCTGAGAGAGCAGCCCGCGCCACGAGAGCTCGGCGAGCAGGGAAGAAGTCGGCATGCGGCAAAGCTATGCGGGCGACGCCGGGGTGTCACGGGCCGGCGCACAATTCCGGACCGCCTCGCCTCTGAAGGGCGAGGCCGGCCGTTTTGACATATTGCTGTCTCAGTCGTATGCTTTTCTGTATGCGGACCACGCTCCGACTGGACGACGCGCTGATGCGCGATGCCAAACGCTTCGCCATCGAGACGCGGCGCACGCTCACCGCGGTTATTGAGGACGCCCTCCGCGAAGCCCTGGCGCGGCGGTCGCGACGCGCCCCCGCGTCGCCGGCGGCGCTCCCCACCTACGGCCGCGGCGGCCTGCGCCCCGGCGTGGACCTCGACGACACGGGCGCGTTGCGCGATGTCATGGACGACGACTGATGGTCCTGCTCGACGTCAACGTTCTCGTCTACGCGCACCGACGCGACGTCGACCGGCACGCGGAGTACCTCGACTGGCTGCACTCGCTCATCGGCGGCGCCGGTGCGTTCGCGGTCGCGCCACTCGTCTTGAGCGGGTTCCTCCGCGTCGTCACGCACCCGCGCGTGTTCACCCATCCGACGCCGCTCGCGAAAGCGCTCGATTTCATCTCGGCCCTCCGCGAACGTCCGTCGTGCGTGACCATCGAAGCGGGGGCGCGCCACTGGGACATTTTCGTCGAGCTCTGTCGCCGCACCGGCGCCAAGGGAAATCAGGTTCCGGATGCGTATCTCGCCGCGTTGGCGATCGAAAGCGGCAGCGAGTGGCTAACCGCCAATCGCGGCTTCGCGCGATATCCCGGACTCCGCTGGCGACATCCGCTCGACTGAATATCGCGTTGCCCGAGCGATGAGCGACGGTTAGCTTCACGATCTCGCCCTCATCATTCGTATTGTCACTCTCTGACTCCGGCGTGAGGCGCGTCCGCGCGCTCACCCCAACGCTGCACTGATGCCAGCCCGCCGGCCCGCACCGCGTCGCCGGTCGCGCGTCACGCGCCCGCTGCTCCTCGCCGCGACCTTCGCGGCGATGTTCCTCGCCGGCTTTGCCTATGCGTCGTGGACCCTCGTGTGCCGCGGCAGCGCATGTCCCGACCCGCGCCAGCTCGACGCGTTCACGCCGCACCAAACGTCCAAGCTGTACGCCGACGACGGACGCTTCGTCGCCGAGCTCGGACTCGAGCGCCGGACGCTCGTACCGTTGTCCGAGATTCCCAAAACCGTACAGGAAGCGTTCGTCATCACCGAAGACAAGCGCTTCTACGCGCATCACGGCATCGACTGGATCCGCGTGTTCGGCGCCGCCGTGCACAACGTCGGCGCAGGCGCGTACGCGCAGGGATTCTCGACGCTCACGATGCAACTCGCGCGCAACATCTTCACCGAGAAAATCAGCCGCGAAAAAACGCTCACGCGCAAAATCAAAGAGGCGAAGGTCGCGCGCGAGATCGAACGGCTCTATCCCAAGAACAAGATTCTCGAGCTGTACCTGAATCAGATCTACCTTGGCAACGGCGCGTACGGCGTGGAGACCGCGGCGCAGCGCTACTTCGGCAAATCGGTGCGCGAGCTCAATCTCGCCGAAGCGGCCACGCTCGCCGGTCTGCCCAAAGCGCCCGAGCGCTACAACCCGCGTCGCTTTCCCGATCGCGCCATCCAGCGTCGCAACACCGTGATCGAGCTCATGCGGCGCGCCGGCGTCGTGAGCGCCGAGGATGCCCAACTGGCGCGTGCGTACCCGCTGCGTCTGGCCCGCAAGGAAGAGTCGGGCGAGCTCGCGCCCTACTTCGTCGAATGGGTGCGCCGCCAGCTCGAGGACCAGTTCGGCGACAAGCTCTACACCGACGGCCTCAAGGTGTACACGACGCTCGACGTCGATCTCCAGTCGGCGGCCGAGCGCAATCTCGAGAAGCAGATGCGCGCGATCGAAGCCGGCAAGTACGGCGCGTTCAAGCACACCACGTTCGAGCAGTACACGGCGCGCGCGGCGTCGGGTCAGAGCGACGCGGCGAATTCGCCCTATCTGCAAGGCGCGTTCGTGGCCGTGGACCCCCGCACCGGCGCTGTGCGCGCGCTCGTGGGCGGCCGCGACTTCGATGACTCCAAGTTCGATCGAGCCACCCAGGCGCTGCGGCAACCGGGGTCCACGTTCAAGCCGGTGGTCTACGCCACCGCGATCCACAACGGTCTGCCGCCCAGCTACCTGCTCGACGATTCGCCGCTCATCGTCCCGCAGCCCAACGGCACCGACTGGACGCCGCAGAACTACGATCTCAAGTTCGAGGGCATCATGCCGATGCGGCGCGCGCTGTACCGCTCGCGCAATCTCGCCACCATCCGGTTAGGCATGCAGTTGGGCGAACAGAACGTGATCGCGATGGCGCGGCAGCTGGGGCTCACCACGCCCATCCCGCCCTATCCGTCCATCCACATCGGATCCGCCGACGTCTATCCCCTCGAGATGATCTCGGCCTACACCACGTTCGCGACGTTAGGCGTGCGCGCCACGCCGTTCGGCATCACGCGGGTCGAGGACGCCTCGGGCCACGTGATCTTCCAGGCCAATCCGCAGCGCTACGTGGTCCTGTCGCCCGAAGAAGCGTGGCTCATGGTCGACATGCTGAAGGACGTCGTCCGCCGGGGCACGGCGGCATCGGTGTGGGCGTCGGGATTCCACATCCCGGCGGGCGGGAAGACGGGCACGACCAACGATTACTCGGATGTCTGGTTCATCGGTTTTACGCCCGACCTCGTGGCCGGCGTGTGGATGGGATTCGACCGCCCGCAAAAAATCATGGCCGACGCGCAGGGCGGACGGCTCGCCGCGCCCGCCTGGTTGGGCTTCATGAACGAGGTGTACGCGCGGCGCCCGGAGCCGGCCGACTGGCCGCGGCCCGAAGACATCATCTCGCGCGACATCGACTGGACCACGGGCCTGCTCCGCAATCCATTCTGTCCCGACAGCGACGTCACCACGGAGTTCTTCATTCCGGGCACCGAGCCGACGCGCGAGTGCGACGTGCACTCGCCGCTCACGGCATCGCCTAACCCGATACCGCATCCGTGACCTGGCAGCCGCTCGACTGTCACGCCCACACCACGATGTCCGACGGCGCGCTCGACGTGGACGAGCTCGTGGCCGCGGTCCGCGCCCGCGGCGTGAGGCCGAGTGTCGCCGACCACGTGTCGCGAGACGTGTCGGGGGCCATCGCGAGCGTCGACGCGGTCCGCGCGTACCTGGACACGCTCGATGGCTTTCCCGTCGCGCGCGGCGGCGAGTTCTGCTGGCACGACTCGCTCTGGCGCGAGCTGCCCGCCGATCTCGCCGCGCGCTTCACGCACCATATCGGCTCGCTCCACGCCGTCCATGTGCCGGGTCTCGAGCGGCCACTCAACATGTTCTCGCGGCGCTTTCCCGAGGGCTTGGACGCCGAGGCGTACATGGACGCGCACCTCGAGTCGCTCGAGCGGTTCGCGCGCGAGATGCCGGTCGACATTCTCGCGCACCCCACGCTCCTGCCGCTCTCGCTGCGCGACCGTCCGCTCGAGGAGCTGTGGACCGAGGCGCGCGAGGAGCGCGCCGTGGACGCGTTGTTCCGTGCCGGGATCGCGTTCGAGGTGTCGAACCGGTATCGCCCGCACCTCCGCTTCGTGCGGCGCGCCGTCGAGCGGGGCGTGCGCCTCTCGTTAGGCTCGGACGGCCACCAGCCCGACCAGGTGGGCGACCTCTCGTTCCCCATCGCGATGACGCGCTCGTTAGGCGTACCGGACGACCGCCTCTACGACCCCGCGGTGCACGGCTCGCGGCCGTGGCGCGTGTGACGCCTCGGCCCCCACGATGAAGTGCTACCACGCGCGCTGGGTGGTGCCGGTCACGGCGCCCTCCATCCACGATGGAACCGTGGCCGTCGAGGACGGCCGCATCGCGTACGTCGGGCCGCGCGCGTCCGCGCCGCCGGGCGACGACGTCGACCTCGAGGACGCCGTGCTCCTGCCGGGCCTCGTGAACGCGCACACGCACCTCGAGCTCACCGCATTCCGCGGGCTCATGCCCGACGTCCGGTTCCGCGACTGGATCGTGACGCTGCAGGCGGCCAAGGTCACCGTCATGACGCCCGAGCGCTACCTGGATGCCGCCCGGTTAGGCTTGACGGAAGGACTGCGCGCCGGCATCACCACGTACGCCGACACGTGCGATTCGGGCGTCGCCCTCGCCGCGATGCGCGAGATGGGCGTGCGCGGCATCATGTACCAGGAAGTGTTCTGCCCGTCGGCCGATGACGCGCGCGTCGCCGACGCCATCGCCGGCCTCTCCCGCCGCCTAACGGAGCTCGCGCCGCGGCAAACGCCGCTCGTTCGCCTCGGCGTCTCGCCGCACGCGCCCTACACGGTGTGCGATGCGCTGTTCGCGTACGCTGCGCGCGCCGGGTATCCCGTGGCCGTGCACATCGCCGAGAGCGAGGCCGAAACGCGTTTGGTGCGCGACGCTGACGGGCCGTTTGCCGATGGCCTCCGGAGCCGCGGCATCGCCGTCGAGCCCCGCGCCCGCTCACCAATAGCGCTGCTCGACGCACTCGGCGTCCTCAATACGCAACCGCTGCTCATCCACGCCGTCCGGATCGATGACGCCGACATCGAGGCCATCGCGTCCCACGGCGCGAGCGTCGCCCACTGCCCGGTGTCCAACGCGAAACTCGGACACGGCATCGCCCCGCTCGATCGCCTGCTCGCCGCCGGCGTTGCCGTCGGACTGGGCTCCGATTCGATGGCCGCCAACGATCGCATGGATCTGCTCGAGGAAGCCCGCGTCGCGACGCTCGCCCAACGGACGCGCACCGGTCGCCACGATACGATCGCGCCGCGCGACGCGCTGGCGCTCGCGACGATCGGCGGCGCCAGAGCGCTCGGTGTGGACCACCTCATCGGCTCGCTCGAGGTGGGGAAGGACGCGGATCTCGCCGCCTTTCCACTCCCTGCGGGCTTCGGCGACGGCAATCCCGAGATCGCCGCGGTTTTTGCGTTGGGCGGAACGCCGGCGCGTCTCGTCACGGTAGGCGGCATCCTGCGCGCGGTGGATGGCCGCGTGCTCACCGGCGACCGCACGGTGCCGGACCGCGTCCGCGACACCGCATCACGTCTCGCCGCGCACCTCGCATCAGGCACCGCCTAACGCCTGGCGATGGCGCCCGGGAGTTAGGCGGGCGTCAATTGCTCCCGCGCTTGGTCCAGATCACAACCACTCCGCACGCCGACGACCCGGCGTTGTACTCTGGCGGGATGTTCGAGGCGCCGTCGTACACCTCGATGGCCGCGATATCGCCCGGATGGAGGGAGGCGTCTGGACTGTTCTTCATGTCGAATGGAATGCCGTCCACGTAGTACTCGATGGGGCAAATGCCGGCATGCATGAGATCCGAGAACCGCGTGCGTGCCAATTGCACGAGCGGCGGTCCGCCGGAATCGGGATACACGAGTTGTACTCCCTTAACGCCGCCCAGGATGTCCGTGACGCGGGACGCGTGCAGCGAATCGATGGCCGCGGCGCTCAAGAAAGTCGCGCCGGGAAACAGTCGCGCTTTTTCCTGGAGCGCGAACGCATCGGGTCGATGGCCGCGTACGTGGACGGTATCGAGCACATTCGGCGCCGGGCGAAGCACGAATGACGCAGTCGTAGTCCCATCGGGACGCAATACAACCGGTACCCGACTCGGCAGGAAAGCAATGCGTTGCACCTGCACGTCCCAGCTGCCGGCAAGAAGCGAAGCCAAACGAAAGTGTCCCTGCTGGTCGGAGCGCGCCACGCCGCCTGGCATGCCCGCGAGGCGCACCTCCGCGTCTGCAAGCGGTTGTCCCGTCGTATCCGTGACCACACCCGCGAGCGCTGCTGTGCGGGCAGTGCCGGTCGTAGCCGTCGAGTCGGCGCCGAGCGCAATTGTTATGTCCTGTCGTACCAGGCGGAGGGCCGGCACGCTCACCTCGAGAATGCCGCTCGCTCGTTGGCCGGCTGCCGCGCGAATCATCACGGAGGCGTCGCCGGGAATACCGCACACCGCGTACGAGCCGTCCGTCGCGCTCACTGCCGGCACGACGTGATTCGTCTGCACGATGCCCTTTTTCTCCACCGCGATATCCGACCACGACAACGTCACCGTGGCCGACGCGACCGGTGCGCCGGTCGCGGCGTCGTGCACGCCGCCGATCAGAATGCTCTGCCCGCCGGCGGCGCGGCTCGCGGGACACATTGCGTTGAGCAGGGTGGCAATCGACGGCACGAAGAGCGCGACCGTGTCCACTGTGCCGGCTCGCACCTCGAGTGGCCGCGGGTTAGGCGTGAGCCCGATCGCATCCAGGGCCGGCGACTCGAACGCCACGCGATATCCGCCTGCTGGAACGGCGCCGAATTCGAATATGCCGCGCGCGTTGGTCGTGACCGAGAGCGAGGTGCCGACCAGGAAGACCGAGGCATTTCCTAACGGAGCGTCGTCGAGGCTGTCGAACACCACTCCGGTTACGCCGCCAGCCGGCGCCTGTTGCGCGCCAACGCGTGCGCCGGCGGCAATCATTACGCTCACCGGTAGCAGAACGGCCCACTTCGACCAGCGCATCGGCCCCGCGTTCATCACCGCGCCTCACACGTGGTGCGGTATGAATTGCGCACGAACGGTATGCGCCGCAAGAGCCTCGTACCGGCGCCTATCGTGATTGCGGCGCCGGCCACGGCATCTCGACTGCGCGCATTGCGTGCCGCCGTCAGGGCGCCACCTATTCCCCGGCCCGGTAACCACGCATTATCATAGAGTATTGTTGACTTTCACCCACCGGACTTTCGATGCACAACCCGAGCAGCAACGGACGCACCACCAAAATTTGGCGGGACGGACAGTTAGTCCCTTGGGATGACGCCACGATCCACGTCATGAGCCACGTCGTGCACTACGGCTCGTGCGTGTTCGAGGGCATCCGTTGCTACGACACACCGAACGGTCCGGCGCTGTTCCGGCTCCCGGATCACATGCGCCGTCTGCACGACTCGTGTCGTATCTATCGGATGCCGATGCGTCACAGCATCGATGCGCTCGTGCAAGCGTCGATCGAAACCGTGGCGGCCAACGACGTGCGCGCCTGCTATCTGCGCCCCGTGGTGATTCGCACCGGCGAGCAGATGGGCGTATATCCGGTGGACGTCCCGGTGGAGACGTTCATCATCGCCTGGCGCTGGGGCAACTACCTGGGAGACGATGCGATGGCTAACGGAGTGGACGTCTGCGTCTCGAGTTGGCGCCGCGCCGCGCCGGACACGTTCCCGGCGCTGGCCAAGGCGGGCGGAAACTATCTGAGCTCGCAGTTGTCCAAAACCGAAGCACGTCTCGACAAGTACGCCGAGGGCATCATGCTCGATTCCTTCGGCTACGTGGCCGAAGGAAGCGGCGAGAACCTGTTCCTGGTGCGCGATGGTGTCGTGTACACGTCGGGTTTGTCGTCGGCTATCCTCAACGGGATCACGCGCGATTCGATCATGCGTATTGCGCAGGACCTGGGCTACGAGGTTCGGGAGCAGACGCTGCCGCGAGAAATGCTCTACATTGCGGACGAGCTCTTCTTCTCCGGCACCGCCGCCGAGCTCACGCCGATCCGGTCCGTGGATCGCATTCAGGTGGGGAGCGGCAAGCCGGGTCCGATTACGCGAGCGATTCAGGAGCAGTTCATGGGGATTGCGACCGGTAAGATCGAGGACCGGTACGGGTGGTTGACACCGTTGCCCGTGGCCGCGGGGGCCGAGCGCTAGTGCGGCCGCACGAGCAAACGATGCGACCGGCGTCAAAGTGGTTTGGTGGTGCTGAGTTACGGCACTTTGTCCGTTTCGTCAGGGTAACAGAGGGCGTATCGTCGCGTGAATCGCGCGGCGATGCCGCTCGCGGCGTGTCACGCTAGAGGACCCGCTCCCGCCCTGACGACCGTGGCGGGAGTTTTCGTAGGTAAGGGAGGGTTCTGTGGTCGTCGGTTGTCTGGCGCTCAATGCTTCGTTCGAGCCGCTCACGATGGTTCCGATGCGGCGCGCGCTACGGCTTGTCCTCGATGGCAAGGCGGAGATCATCGAGGCCGACGCCGGACGCTTCGTGCACTCGGAGCGGCTGAGCCTGCCGCGTCCGGCGGTCATCCGGCTGGTGCGGTTCATTCACGTGCCGCGCCGGTTCCGTCGCCAGGTGACGAACACGTTCTTGTTCGCGCGCGATCGCTACCGCTGTCAATACTGCGGCCGCACCGCCGCCGAGCTGCGTCCGCGCGAGTCGCTCACGCGCGACCATCTCATCCCGATGTCGCGCGGCGGCACGAACGACTGGACGAACGTGGTGACGGCATGCTCGCCGTGCAACACGCGCAAGGGCAATCGCATGCCCGAGGAAATCGGCATGCATCCGCTCACCGCGCCCGTGGAGCCGCACTTCGTGCACTTGAGTTGGGCCGTTAGGCGGCTCACGCCGGCGCAATCGAAGTACATCAAGCTCTTCTACGGCGAGGACACGCTGCACCAGTTGGAGCTGCTGGAGTCGGGGCATACGGTTCGCCGGTCGAGGACGCTGTTGGCCTAACGAACTCCCGACGCCCCCACGCCCTCTACTCGCGCCCCTTGAGAGACTCCGTCTCCCGAGGGGCGCTCCCTTTTCCCTTTTCCCTCTTCCCGCGGGCGACGACAGGCGCCGCTTGCCCGTATCACCGCTCGTTCCCGACTCGATATTCGCGTGTTCTCGCCTCGTAGTGCCGCTGCTTTCCGCCTAACACACTGGTGATGAGCGTCGTGATGCCGCGGCCTAACGCCGTCCCCGGATTGCGGTTCCCGTGCACCGCCGGCGTCAGCTCGCCGTGCAGCCACCGCTCCACCTCGTCCAGGTCGTTCACCGACAGCATCTCGACGTCGAGCGCGCAGACCCAGTAGTAGCGGCCGCCGCCCGCGGGCGCCGCGATCGCGGGCGCGAACGGCTTGGCTAACGCGGCGTCGATGTCCTTCATCACGTCCGATGAGCCGAGGGATGTCGCACGGTCACCGTCGATGCGGGTCGCGCTGTAGCGGCGCTCAAGCGGATTGTATCGCACGATCACGTCCCACTCGGCGCGTCGCTGCAGATTGTCGAAGAGACCGCCGGACGACCACAGCTCGAGCCGGTAGTGGAGCCGCGCCGGAAACCCGCTGTGCAGCAGATCGCGCAGGCTGCGATCGTCCAACACGTTCTCCGCGCTCACTGTCGGCACCGTCGTGTCGGTGACCGTTTTGGGCAGCGCGACCACGAGGCGCGCGTCACGCTGCGCCGCGAGAGGCGCCGCGAGCGAGAGCAGCAGGGCGGTCAGGCACGCGAGACGCACGTCTTTAGAAGCGGTGCCGGAGGCGAACTAGCACGTTCACCGGATTCTTCCAATCGGTCATCGATTTGGCGACGAACACGCCAAACACTTCGGCATCGAGGCCGAAACCGAAGTCCGCCTTGTAGCTGCTGAGCGGAAAGGCGCTCGCGTTCTCGACGCCGCCGTCGCCGTTCGGCGCGTGCAGCAGCCATCCGCGGCCCGCGTCGGTGAACACGACCCACTGGAGCGGGTGATAGAACGTCCAGCTCCATCCCGTACCGCTCTGCGCACCGCCGCCGAACAGGAGGTGGAGATCACCGCGGTACTCGACCTGTCCGAGCAGCACGCGATCGCACTGGGCCGGCGTGCCGGGAATGTTCTGGCCCGTGTTGCACGACATGACGTCTTCTTCGCCGGCCAGCGACTGCCGGAAATCGTAGCCGGCGAGGGAACCCGAACCGCCTAACGAGAACCGCCGCTCGAGCGGCAGCGGATCTCCGCCTACCCATCCGCCCGCGAAGATCCGGAAATTGAGCTGCGATTCGGGCGACAGGCGGTTGTAGCGGCGCAGATCCAGCACACCGCGCGTATAGGCCACGCCGACGGGTTGTCCGTCGGGCGATGCGGGACGCGCGACGGTCGACGCCGGTCCGAGCACCACGTGATTGCTGAACCCGTGCTCGAGCTCCGCCGTCACGAGCCAGCCCGTCCATGGATTGTCGCGGTCGTTGCGTGTGTCGTAGCGCAGGTCGGCGGTGGCGAGGGTGAACGTGCCGGCGTCGAGCACCGGGTTGGGCCGCCACGGAGCATCGCCGCGGAGCAGCGTCCACGGATCGCGCGTGTCGCGCGGCTGCCAGCGTTCCTGCCCCAGGCCTAACGTAAGCGACAACGTCCCGTCGCGGAGCGCCACGTAGCCGCGCGCGCCCTTGCGATTGTAGTAGTCCCGGTAGTCGCGCCGCAACAGGAACGACGCCAGGCCGATCTCGCTGTCCTTGAGCTGCCACGTCTCGACCGGCGCCACCTCGTCCAGCGCTTCGACGCCGAACGCCACGCCGCGCACGTATCCGATCTGCATCTCCGCCTGCACGTCGTAGCCCAGGTTGTCGGCTTTCCACGCGAAGTGGTCGGCCGACCGGTAGATGCCTAACGCTTGCACGCTGAACGGACCGAGCGGCGAGTTCTGCCGGATGGTGGGGCCGAGGATGACCGGCAGCCCCTCGACGCGGTTGTAGGTTCCGCTGCGCAGCACGACGCGGTTGTGCGTGCGCAGGTGCCGCCGCTTCCACTGGCGGAACCAGCTCGCGATGCCCGGTGACTCGTCGCGCAAGGCGACGACGGCATCGCCTTCCATGCGGTAGGCGAGCCGCGGTCCGTACACTCTGATCGGGCCTCCGACGGTGGTGCTGTCGGCGCCGTCCACCGCGCCGCCCGTGACCACGAGCTCGCTGTCCACGCGCGCGCCGTGGAGCAGCGTCACGTCGCCGTTGATCACCACCACGCGGCCGGTGACGTGTCCGCCGATCACCAGCGGCGCGTCCAGAACGGCGACGTTTCCCGCCACGGTCTGGTCTTGCCCGATGGTGGTCGCCTTCGTCGCGCGGAGCGCGGCCGGTTGGTTGTACAGGAATGCTACCGCCGACGCGTCGTCGTACGACAACGTGTCCACCCGCTGCATGGTGTCTGCGCGCTGCGATGTGTCCGCCGTTTGCGCGTTGGTCGGCGCGCCGCACAGCGCGTACGCCAGAGCGCACGCGCCGGCTACCCGTCTCGCGAACGTCATGACGGGCCGCCCCAGTCGACGCCTAACCGACGCATGCGCCGGTACAGGTTCGGCCGGTCGGTCTGCAGCCGCCGCGCCGCGTCGGCCACGTTTCCGTTAGTCATGGAGAGTGCGCGCTGGATGAGCAGGCGTTCGTACTCATCCAGCGAGTCGTTGAGCGGGCGATCCAACTGCGCCGCGTGGGGCGGCGCATCCGGTGACGCCGCCGCGCGCGCTTCCAGCGGCAACACCGCCGACACGTCGGACGCCCGCACCTCCGCGCCCGCGTGAAAGATCGCGAGCCGCTCGACGATGTTCGCCAACTCGCGCACGTTGCCCGGCCACCGATGCCGCTGCAGCACCGCCAGCGCGTCCTCGCTCCACCGCGGCGCCGGACGTCCGCTGCGCGCCCGATACACAGCCGAGAAGTGCAGCACCAACGGCGTAATGTCGGATGGACGTTCCCGCAACGGCGGTAAGGCGAGCGGAATCACGTTGAGGCGGAAGTACAAGTCTTCGCGAAACGTTCCGTCCTTCGATGCGCGCTCGAGGTCCCGGTGCGTCGCGGCCACAATGCGGACATCCACCGGAATCGGTTTCGCGCCGCCCACGCGCTCGATCTCGCGCGCTTCGATCGCCCGCAACAGCTTGGCCTGCGCTTCGGGACCCAGGTCGCCCACTTCGTCGAGCAAGAGCGTACCCGAGTCGGCGAGCTCGAATCGTCCGATGCGCCGTTCGTGCGCGCCCGTGAACGCGCCGCGTTCGTGGCCGAACATCTCGCTCTCGATGAGGTCGCGCGGAATCGCGGCGCTGTTCACGCGCACGAACGGGCGTGCATGGCGCGGACTCAAGCGATGGATGGCCGCCGCGACGAGCTCCTTGCCCGTCCCCGATTCGCCCGTGATGAGCACGCGCGAATCCGACGGCGCCACGCGCTCGATGAGGGCGCGCACGCGCGCCATCGCCGGGCTCGTACCCACCATCTCACTCGTTAGGCCAAGGTCCTCGCGCAGCGATCGCGCCTCGCGCCGCGCGTGCCTGAGCTCGAGCGCCGACCGGAGCGTGAGCAGCACGCTCTCCGGCGTCAGCGGTTTCTCGAGAAAATGGAACGCGCCGAGCTTCGTGGCCTGCACCGCGTCGGCGAGCCCCGCTCGCCCGCTCATCATGACCACCGGCACCTCGGGCAGCTGCTCGCGGAGGCGCGTGAGCGTCGCCATCCCATCGAGCTCGCCGGGCATCATGAGATCGAGCAGAATCGCGTCGGGCTCGCGCTCCGACGCCAGCGTCGCGCCGTGGGCGCCCGAGCTCGCGTCGCGCGTGGTGTAGCCTTCGGCGACGAGCAGCGCCGACACCATCCGGCGCAAGTTAGGCTCATCGTCGATGATGAGGATCTCTCCCTTGGACGTCATCTCCGCGTGCTAACGCGCGTCCCCGCCGCCCGGCACGCGCAGCGGCGCATTCGCCGGCGCGCCGCCCGCGACGTTCGCCCGAATGCCCTCCGGCGCCCGCTCGGACAGCAACTTTGTGGTGAATCGCTGCCCTTCCGAGATGCGCTCGACCTCCAGCGCCACCGCTTCGATGGCTTGCTCCATCCGGGTCAGCCGGTCGACCAAGTCGTTAGGCAAGATCTTCGGATCGAGCCCGCGCTCCATGCGCTTGGCGTGCGCCCTGGCCAACGGCAAGCCGACACAGATCACCGCGACCATCGCGAAGAATGACAATGGCACGAGAACGTCAGGACCCACGGATCGTTTCCTCCAGCGCCGGCTCTGCCGGCGTCTCGTTGACAGGAAGCACGAAGCAAATCTCCGTGCCCGCGCCCGCACGGCTCGTCGCATCCACAGTTCCGCCGTGCGCCAACACTGTTTGCCGCGCGATCGCCAACCCCAACCCCGTACCTCCCGCTTTGTGTGTCACGTACGGATCCCAGATCCGCGCGAGATGTTCCGGCGCGATGCCGCACCCCGTGTCACGCACGCGCAATTCCACCGCGTCGCGCTTGGCACCGCTTCCGTTGGCGTGTCCGCGCGCCACGTGCACTTCCACGTCACCTCCGTCACGGCACGCATCCACCGCATTGATCAACACGTTCGACAGCGCGCGTGCGAGCGCATCGTAATGTCCTGTCACCAGCGGAACGCTCTCGTCCACATAGACGTCAACCGGCACACGATCCGTGGCAATTGCACGCGCCGCGTATCGCGCCAGCTCGCCCACGTCCACTGATGCCGGCGGTCCCTCTGGAAGGCGGCCGAATTGCGTGAAGTTCCGCGCCATCTCCTCCAATCGCCGCGACTCCGTCTCCAATACATCCACTACGTCGACAAGACGCGGATCGGCGTCACGCTTGAGCCGCGCGACCGCCAATCGGATGGGCGTGAGCGGATTCTTGAGCTCGTGTGCTACGCGACGAGCCGTTTCGCGGAACGCCTCCAACCGGCTCGCTTCACGATCGCGTTCGCGGGCCGCCTCGAGATCCACTGCCATCGCGCGCATGCGTTGCCTCAGCACCTCGAACTCCGGTGCACCGCGTCTGGGCGGTCCCTCCGGCAGCGGCTCGCCCCGTGCAATGAGATCCGCCCACTCCACGATTTCGCGCAGCGGCCGGCTCAACTGCCTGCTCAAGTGTCCGGCCACACGTGAAGCCAACAACGCAACGAGCAGCGATCCGATCAGCGCCGTCACGAGCACGAGCACGACCACTCGTGACGACAAATATCCCACGCGTCGCGCTTGCACGAGCGACACGGCCAGCTCGCGTTCATGCGCGTCGACCGCGGCCCGCTCGGCGCTCGTGAGCGGCGCGCGTCGCGCTGCCTCGATCGCGCGACGGCCCGTGTTGGCAACGTTGTCCCACGCCTTGCCCGCGCTCAACACAGGCAACGTTCGGCTCACCGCGATCGCCCCGCCAACCATCAACACCGTGGACGGGATGACCGCGAAGAGTACGAGGTACAGCAGAACGCGCGTGCGAAACGTGAAGCGACTCACGATCCTCCATGCCCCTCTCGAGCCGAGAGATGGCGGCCGAGGCGTGCCTGATCGAGAGGAAATTAACCGGCTAAGGACCGATCGCTCGATGCCGAAAGCTACGATACGGGTGTGGTGCCGTCAGCAGCCAGCGTCTACCCGCGTCGAGTAACCAGCTATAGATTAACGCAATCGTGATCCGCCCCTTAGTCGCAGACTGATGTCGACCTCGTGGACCCTCGCACGCACGTTTGCCGCGCGCGCTGAGGAACACCCCGATCGCGCCATGTTGGTCGCGGCCGGACGCACGTGGTCCTATGGACAGGTGGATGCGAAGGCTTCCGCGCTCGCCGCTGCGTTGGGCGAGCTGGGCATCGAAGCGGACGACCGCATCGCGATCGTCATGCCCAATTGGCCCGAGTGGGTGATCACCCTGCTCGCCGCCGCGAAGCTCGGCGTCACCGTCGTTCCTCTCAATGCTCGGCTCAGCTATCACGAGCTCAAGTATCAGCTCCGGCACGCCGAAGTCTCGGCCGTGGTCGCGGCGGAACGACACGGCGGCATCGACTACCTCCAGATCTTCGAGGACATCATCGCCGAGCTGCCGGACTTGTTGTATCTCGTCACTGTGGGCGACGAGGAGCTGTGGTACGACGACAGGATCTTCCGCTTCGAGGATCTTCTGTCGAGTGGGGAAGGGCGCGCGCTCCCACCGCACCCGGAGGTCGACGATGATTCCGACCTCGCGTTGTTGTACACGTCGGGTACGATGGGAAAACCAAAGGGCGTGCGATTGTCGCATCGGACCATTGTCGAAACGGCATTGCGGACCGGTGAGGCACTCGAGATGGATCCCGCCGATCGCGTCCTCGTCTCGGTTCCCCTGTTCACGATCTTCGGTTTCAGCATCGTAGTCGGTACGCTCGCCGCGGGCGCGACGGTGGTCTTGCTAGACACCTTCGACGCCGACCGCGCGATCGAGCTGCTCAAGCACGAAGGCGTGACCGTGATGCATGGGGTGCCCACGATTTACCATCTGCTCATGCGCTCGCCCGGATTCGATCCCGGCGCGTTCCCGCATCTCCGCACCGGTGTCGTTGCCGGCGGACCGGTTCACGAAGATCTCGTGCGCCGCATTCGCCGGTGGTGCGATGTACAGGTGGCGTACGGCCTCACCGAGACGGGGCCGACGGTGACGATCACGCGCTTCAACGATTCCGACGACAAGCGACTGACGACCGTGGGTCGCCCGTTGCCTGGCGTCGAGATCAAAGCGGTGGACTTCGTCACCGGTGCGCTGCACGGCCCCGAAGCAGTCGGCGAAATCGCCGTGCGGGGCCCGAACGTGATGCAAGGCTACGCCCGCATGCCCGCGGAGACCGCCCGGTCGTTCTCCCCGGAAGGCTTCTTCCTAACTGGTGATCTCGGCATCATCGACGAGGAAGGCTACTTGCGGATTGTGGGCCGGACCAAGGAGACCATCGTGCGCGGTGGATATCAGATCTATCCGCGCGAAGTCGAAGATCTCTTGCGTGCCCACCCAGCCGTCGACGACGTCTGCGTGATCGGTGTCCCCCATGATGTCATGGGCGAGCTGGTCTGCGCGTGCGTCGTGCCAGTGGAAGGCGCGGTCATCACCGGCGACGAATTGAAGGATTTCGCCCGCGATACGATGGCCGACTTCAAACTCCCTGATCTCGTTCGCTTCTTCGACACTTTCCCAATGACCGGGAGCGGAAAGGTGAAGCGGCGGGAGCTCGAGCGAACTGTGTCGCTCGAGTACACTGCTACGATAGGAAGCACATGAACCCACGCAACATGCGATCGGGCCCGTCCCGGCTCCCGGTCACTCCCGTGCATCGGGGTCCGCAAGCCATGGCGGCGCAATCTTTCGGCGCGCCGCCGTTCGTGCATGCGCCCAATGCTGCACTCCTCATCGATTTCGACAACGTCACGATGGGGATTCGCTCCGACCTGGGCCACGAGCTCCGCAACCTGCTCTCGTCGGACATCATCAAAGGGAAGGTCGCGGTGCAGCGTGCGTACGCCGACTGGCGTCGCTATCCGCAGTACATCGTGCCGCTCACCGAAGCATCGATCGACCTGATTTACGCGCCGGCATACGGCTCATCGAAGAAAAACGCAACGGACATTCGTCTGGCGATCGATGCATTGGAGCTTGTGTTCACGCGCTCCGAGATCGGCACGTTCATTCTGCTCTCGGGCGACTCGGATTTCTCGAGTCTCGTGATCAAGCTCAAAGAGTACGGCAAGTACGTGATCGGCGTCGGCATTCGCGAATCGTCGAGCGATTTGCTCGTCATGAATTGCGACGAGTACTACAGCTACAACGCGCTCGCCGGTTTGGTGAAGACCGGTGAAGACGAGCAAGTGTCGCGCGATCCATGGGAGTTGGTGGTGGAAGCCGTGTCGCGCATGAAGCGGAACGGCGACGTGATGCGCGCCGACCGCTTGAAGCAGGTCATGCAGGACATCGACAACTCGTTCGACGAGAAGAACCTGGGCATGGCGAAGTTCTCGCGGTTCGTCACCGAGGCCGCCCAACGCGGGCTGCTCAAGCTGACGAAGCTCGAGAACGGGCAGATGGAAGTGGACGTCACCGCCGACGGCGCGGCGGCGTCGGCGGCGCCGCCGCGTGCGGCCACGCCTAACGGACTAACGGAAGGCGAGCGCGTCAACGGCACCGAGGAATCCGCGCGGCGGGGCCGCCG
>DATEHK010000025.1:0-2538 GCA_035279625.1 Gemmatimonadaceae bacterium | reverse complement strand
GACCGCCCGTCATGGCGCCCGCAGGGCGACGAGAATCGCGGCGACGCTCGGCGCCCCGCCGGCACGGCACGCGGCCGCCGCTTCCGTTAGGCGGGTGCCGCCGGTCTCGGCCGAGACGTCGCGCCCGTTCACCAGCACCGTGGGAGACGGGTAACGCCGCGTGTAGGCCGGCGCAGCCGCGGACTCGCGGTCCCACTCGTCGAGCGGCAGCGACAGCCCGGCCGCCGAGAGCGCGGTTCGAACGTTCGTGCGCGCCGCCGCGGCGTGTGGACATCCCTCGAACGTGATGAGCTCCACCCTCATGTGTGGTCCTCCAGCGCATCGAGCAACGGACAGTCCAGTCCGGAGCGTCGCTCGTGGCAGGAGCCGATGAGTTGGCGCAGCCCGGTGCGCATGCGCTCGAGCTCGGCGATCTTGGTTTCGATTCGCGCGATCGTGTGATGTGCCTCGGCGACGACGTTTGCGCACGCGCCGTCCCGCCCGGTCCTCAACTCGAGGAGGTGTCCCACCTCGGCGAGCGTGAAGCCCAGCGACTGTGCGCGCTTCATGAACCGTACGCGGCGTACCGTGTCCCCGTCGTACTGCCGATATCCGGCGGTGGTGCGCGGCGGGTTGGGCAAGAAGCCCTCGCGCTCGTAGTAGCGAATGGTTTCAGGGTTGACGTCGGCCGCGCGTGCGAGTTGGCCGATAGTGAGTGCCATCGTGAGCTCCGGTTGTATGCAGGATAAACCCTGCACCTGGGTACGTGGTCAAGAGGGCGCAACATTCGAGCGTGCCGGCGGCAATGAAAAAGCCGCCGCCTCTGTTAGGCGGCCACGGGTTTTGCTGGTTGGCGCGGGCCAGATATAGGCAAGCGCGTACACCATCGAGCGCGAGTTGGGCGGTGGTCGGCCGTGACACATGCGGGCGCCGAGGGGCATTCAACGTTAAATCGCGCCCCAGGCGACCACGAGCGCCAGCGCATGATCCAGCGACCATGCGTCGAATCGCTCCGGATCATAGTTGCGCGGGAGCCAACCGAGATACTCGGCGCGCTCCGGGTGTCCCGGGTCACGCAGCGCCGCGAGCATGTTCGCGTATCCGGGCGGGCCGCCCGCGTCTTCCGGCGGCGCGGCTCGCGCACCGCCTAACAGACGGGGCGACCAATCGGGGCTTCGCTCGGACGGCATCGGCAGCACCTTCTCGACGCGAACGTCGTGATTCCAGTCGTCACCGAAATCGTAGATGTACACGAGTTCGGAGCCAGCGCGCAGGTCCAGGTCGCGAAGCACGGTCGTCGCAGCATCCTCCGTTTCGTATTCGGCATCCGGATGCTGCATCTCGAACCGTCGCTCGCCGAGCTCGAAGGCAAAGAGGTGGTAGTCGAGGCGGCTGAACACGATTTGCAGGACGCGATGAAATTGGTGCAGGGTGAACGCGTCTGGAACGGTAACGAGCCGCCAAATTTGCGGATCGATGTCGCGCATCGTGATTCGGGTCAGGAACTGCTTCGCACCACGTTTGCTCGATCGCGTTCGCGGTGCTGTCGGCGACACACTCATGGTGACCGCTCTCCTTGTCCTCTCTCCCCGCCGGGTCTTCGACTGACGCCGCCGCCATGCTTCCCGGCACCAATTTGCCCGACCCACGCGGGCACGTCCAATGACTCAAAGTGCACGCGATCGCGACGGCCGGCGCGCCTGCCGCGCTCCCCCCTAGTCCTCACGGACGAACGCGAATGATCGTCTTCCCCGAGCGTCGCACTGTCGAGTTGAACGCGGCGACGGCATCGCCCAACGTCGAGACGGTCCCGATGTTCGTCCGCAGGCGCCCGTCGCGCATTCGCTGGACGATCTCACCCAGTTGGGCACGGTCGGACTCGACCACGAAGTCGACCGTTAGGCCGCCGCCGGCCCGCGTCTCAGGCGGCCCGACGATGGACACCAGCGTTCCTCCGGCTCGAACCAGCCTCGCCGATCGCTTCCCGATGTCGCCGCCGATGACATCGAACACCAGGTCGACGCCGCCCACGTCTTCCAGGGAATCGTTGTCCAGGTCGACGAACTCCTGCGCGCCCAAGTCGAGCGCCTTCTCACGATCGGCGGCGCGTCCGGTGCCAATGACGTAGGCGCCCGCCAATCGTGCGAGCTGCGTCACCATCGCCCCGACTGCGCCGGCCGCGCCGTGCGCGAGGACGCTCTGACCCGCGTGAAGGCGACCGAGGTCGAAGAGCCCCTGCCACGCGGTTAGTCCCGAGATCGGCAGGCTCGCACCCACCGTGAAGTCGACATCGCCCGGCAGCGGTGCCAAGTTGCGCGCTTCGACGGCCGCGTACTCGGCCAGCGCTCCATCGCGATACCAGTCCGTTAGGCCGAACACCCGCTGCCCCACCGTTAGGCCTGTGGTGCCGTAGCCGAGGGCGGTGACCACCCCGGCCAGCTCGTGTCCGGGAATCGTCGGTGTTCGGTCACGGCCGAGTCGGTCGGTCCACGTCGAGGGCCATGTGAGCTCCGTCCCGACGAATCCCGACGCGTGGACCTGAACGACGACGTCGTTGAT
>DATEHK010000024.1:0-5076 GCA_035279625.1 Gemmatimonadaceae bacterium | reverse complement strand
GTGACAGAGCGAGGAAGCCCTCCACGGGCGCCATCGTGAGCCCTCATGTCGCGCTTCGATAGAAGTTCTGCTTTGGGCTGATCGCGATCCCGCGTGGAGGGCTTCCTCGCTCTGGTTCAAAGGATAACGAAAAGGAAACTGGAA
Source organism: Gemmatimonadaceae bacterium (assembly GCA_035279625.1). Classification (GTDB taxonomy): domain Bacteria; phylum Gemmatimonadota; class Gemmatimonadetes; order Gemmatimonadales; family Gemmatimonadaceae; genus JADGGM01. The sequence goes on along the minus strand of DATEHK010000024.1, from coordinate 4,932 downwards.
GGATCGCTCGGCGGCGCGAGGCCAAGTGCGATCACTGTGGTGAGAGCAGCTTGTTCTTTGGAAAAACAGCACAGCGGTGTCGTTGCCGATTCGAGCGACGTCGCCGCTTTCCCGAAATTCCCGGAAGAACCCCAAAAAAGATTAGCCCTCACCACTATCGACGCGCCTGGTGCCGAGCAGCCGAGCGATGCGAATTGTTCCGTGCAGTTTCCGATTTGATCCGTTTCAACACGGCGAGGAAGCTCACTATGAGGGTGCGAGCGCCAGTCATTCAAGCTGACCGCGACCGCCGCGCTCGAGACTCGCACCCGCAGTGGTCTCCATTTATGCTACGGGCATGCCGAACAAGCTTCTGACGTTCCCGATTTCCGAGCACACGCTCGCCAACGATCTCCGAGTCATCGTCGTGCCTACCGGTCTGCCGGACGTGGTATCGCTGCAGATCCCCGTGCAGGCCGGCTCGCGCAACGAAGTCGAGCCCGGGAAAACCGGGTTCGCGCATTTCTTCGAGCACATGATGTTTCGGGGGACGGATGCATATCCGCCGGCCAAGTATCAGGAAGTGCTCACGCGCGCCGGTGCGCGGTCCAACGCATACACCACCGACGACTACACGAATTATCACACCACGTTTTCGCGCGACGATTTGGCGCGCGTGCTCGAGATCGAGGGCGACCGGTTCCAGCGCCTGCGCTACCCCGAAGACGACTTCAAGACCGAAGCGCGCGCCGTGTTAGGCGAGTACAACAAGAACAGCGCCGACCCAACGGAAAAACTCTTCGAGGTGATGCGCGAGCACGCGTACACGACGCACACGTACAAGCACACCACCATGGGCTTCCTCCGCGACATCGAGGACATGCCCAACCAGTTCGCGTATTCGCGCCTGTTCTTCGACCGCTGGTATCGCCCCGAGTACACGTCGCTCATCGTGGCCGGAGACGTGTCGGCCGGCGACGTGCTCCCGTTAGTCGAGAAGAACTGGGGCGAGTGGCGGCGCGGCAGCCACCGCGCCAACGTCCCGTTGGACGCGGCGCCCGGCGGCCCGGTGTACGCGCACGTGCCGTGGGACACGCCGACGCTTCCGTGGATCACGACCTCCTTCCACGGGCCGGCGTTCGACGCCACGAACCGGGCGTTCGCCGCCACGGACCTCATGATCGACCTCTGGTTCGGCCGCACCTCCGCGCTCTACCGTCGTTTGGTCGACGACGAGCAAGTGGTCGACACGCTGTTCGCATACAACCCGGGCAACGTCGACCCGGGGCTCATCACGATCGCGGCACGCGTGAAACACCGCGACGATGTCGTCGCCGTGCGCGATGCCATTCTCGACACCGTGCGCAGCGCGCGCGAGGTGCAAGTTACCGCGCGCCGCTTGGCCGACGCCAAAGCGCATCAACGCTACGGATTCGTGCGCGAGCTGGATGACACCGAGACCATCGCGGCGACGCTGGCGCGGTTCGTCCACTATGCGCGCACCACGCAAACGCTCGAGGATCTGTTCGCGACCTATTCGCTCGTCACGCCGCGCGAAGTGCGCGACGCGGCGCGAGCGGTGTTCACCGATGCGGCATTAGTCACCACCACGCTCTCGCACGAGGCCATGCCCGATGCGGTCGCACATCCCGCGTCGGTCGAGCGGCCCGCCGCACGCCGGCCGTCGCGTAGCAAGTCGTTGGACATCCTCTCACAGCCTACGCCGCACCCATCGCTCGACGTCAAGCTCGTATTCACCGCCGGGTCGGCGCACGATCCGGTAGGCAAAGAGGGGTTGGCCGCGCTCGCGGCCGCGATGATCGCCGAGGGCGGCTCGCGCGAAAAGCGCGCCGAAGATGTTCGCACCGCGTTGTTCCCGATGGCGGCGACGTTCAGCGCACAGGTGGACAAGGAGCTCACCACGTTCACGGCGCGCGTGCATCGCGAGACATGGAAACCCTTCGCCGACCTCGTGCTGCCGCTGCTCACCGATCCCGGATTGCGCGAGGATGATTTGGAGCGCCTGCGCGATGCCCAACGGAACGCGCTCACGCAGGACTTGCGATCGAACAACGAGGAAGAGTTGGGCAAGGAGCGGCTGCAGTGGAACGTGTTCGCCGGAACGCGCGTGGCGCACCCGGTGTTGGGCACCGAGGCCGGCCTCGCCGCGATCACGATCGATGACGTGCGCGAATTCATCGCGCGCCACTACGTGCAGGCCGCGCTCTCGATGGGTGCGGCCGGGGACGTCCCGTTTGCGTTTCAGTCTCGCGTGCGCGCCGCTGCCGGCACGCTGCCGGTGGGCGAGCGCGCACCGGCGCCGGTGGTCGGGACCACGAGGCCGAGCGGCCTGCGCGTCGAGATCATCCAGAAGGACACCCGGGCGATCGCTATCTCGCTCGGCCACCCGATCGCGGTGACGCGATCGCACCCCGATTTCGCCGCGCTGTGGCTGGCGCGCACGTGGTTAGGCGAGCACCGGTCGTCGGTGTCGCACTTGTACCAGCGCATCCGAGAGATCCGGGGGCTCAACTACGGAGACTACGCGTACATCGAGGCCTTCCCGGGCGGGATGTTCCAGTTCTTCCCCGACGCGAACCGGCCGCGGCACCATCAGTTGTTCGAGATCTGGATTCGCCCCGTGCCGCCCGAGGCCGCCGTGATGACGCTCCGGATTGCGCTCCACGAGCTCGACCACCTCGTGACCAATGGGCTAACGGAAGTGCAGTTCGTGTCGACGCGGGACTACCTGGCGAAGAGCCTTCCTCTGCTCACCGCCACGCAGGACCATCGCCTGGGCTATGCGTTGGACGCGCGCTGGCACGGCACCGGCGATTTCACGAGCGACATGCGGTCCCAGCTCGCGCGGCTGAGCACGGCACTGGTGAACGAGGCCATTCGCCGGCACCTGTCGGCGCGCGACTTCGATGTGGTGATGATCGCACCCGACGCCGAGGGGCTCAGGCAGGCGCTCATCTCCGATACACCGACGATGCTCACGTATGACGCGCCCAAACCCGATGAACTGGTGGCCGAAGACAAGGTGATCGGCGCACGCCGGCTCGGTATCAAGGCGACCGACGTGCGGATCACGCCCGTGGCCGACGTGTTCGCGCGTTGACGACCATTACACGCGCGACGCCCGAGTCGTCCATCCTCCGACCGCCTTCGCTCACTCCCCGCATTTCAACCGGCCCAGCGTCTTGACCGACACACCATCGCCGCGCAGCGCACGCTCGCGTCAGTTGGGCATTGTCGCGCTGATCATCATGGTCATCGCGTCGCTGGTGGTGGTGCGCGCCGCGTCGCGATTCGGCCAGACGTGGGACGAGCCGGCGCATCTCGCAGCGGGCATGCAGTGGATCGCGCATGGCACGTACGACTACGACCCGCAGCATCCGCCGTTGGCACGCCTCGCGATCGCGTTGGGCCCGCACCTGTTCGGCGCCACGGCGCACGGACAGCCTACGATGTGGACCGAAGGGAACACGATCCTCGTGGACAGCGGCCCATACGCGCACACCTTGTTGTTGGCGCGACTCGGCGTGCTGCCGTTTTTCCTGCTGCTGCTCGGCGTGACGTGGGGTTGGACGCGGTCGCTCTATGGAGACGTGGCTGCCGTCATCGCGACGCTGCTCGTGTCCACCACGCCGCAGATTCTCGCGCACGCCGGCTTCGCGACGAACGATGTGCCGCTCACGGCCACGCTGATGGCGGCGCTGTGGACGTTCACGCGGTGGCTCGACCGGCCTGACGCGAGCCGCACCGTGGTCTTCGCGGTCGCCGGTGCGGCGGCCATCGCCACCAAGTTCTCGAGCCTGCCCTTCTTCGCGCTGGCGGCCGTGCTCATCATCGCCGCGTGGTGGGCGATCCCGTCCACGCGCGCCGACGGCACGCGCCGCCGCATTGCGTTAGGCGAGTTGCGCGAGCCGCTGCGGATGGCGGTCGGCGCCGCGGTGCTGGTGGCGCTCCTGCTGTGGGCGGTGTACCGGTTCCACACGCGCCTGGCGTTGGGCGGCCGGCTTCCGATGCCCGCGCCGGAACTGCTCACCGGGCTTCGCGCGCTCGCGGCGCACAACCGCGAAGGCCACACGTCGTATCTGTTAGGCCACGTGAGCGCGCACGGGTGGTGGTGGTACTGGTGGGTCGCGCTCCTCGTGAAGACGCCGCTCGCGTTCCTGTCGCTGTCGGCGATCGGCGTCGCGTGGCTGCTCGCGCCCGCGCGGCGCGGCGATTGGCGCGCGCTCGCGCCGCTCTTGTCCGCCATCGCCGTGATGCTGGTCGCGATGATCTCGCACATCGACATCGGCGTGCGCCACATCCTCACGGTGTATCCGCTGCTCGCGATCCCCGCATCCGGCGCCGCGGTCGCGTTGTGGGAGCGCGTTCCGGTGCGGCCGATCGTGCGCGGCGTGGTGGGCGCACTCATTATATGGGAGACGGCCCAGGCCGCCCTCGCCTACCCGGAATTTCTTGCCGAGTTCAACGCGTTGGCCGGCCGCCATCCGGAGCGGATCCTCGTCGACAGCAATCTCGACTGGGGGCAGGACCTCGATCGGTTGGCCGACACGCTGCACGCGCGTCGCGCGCACGCGGTCACGCTGTTCTACTTCGGGTCGGCGCCGGTGGGCTCGGTGGACCTCGCCGACACCGTTCGGTTAGGCGGGTCGGCGCCGGCCAGCGGGTTGGTGGCGGTGAGCCAGACCTACCTGCAGGGCGACTACGTATCGTGCTTCACCTGGCTGCGCCGGTACACGCCCGTGGCGCGCATCGGCGCCTCGATCGTCCTGTACGACATCAAGCCCGACACGGTGCCTCGCATCACATCGCTCACCCGTCCCACGCGCTCGCCCGCGGAATCGTACGGACCGGTGTTGGCGGGCGCGGCGTCGCGCGACATGATGTGCCGCGACCCCCGCATGGCGATCGATGGCGGCCGGGGTTCGTTCGTCA
>DATEHK010000023.1:0-2442 GCA_035279625.1 Gemmatimonadaceae bacterium | reverse complement strand
GATCCGGTTAGGCGGTCGCGCGTTCACCATCGTCGGCGTCGCGCCGAAGGCGATCGAAGGGCTGCTGCCCGGACTGCTGCCGTCGGTGTACGTGCCGATCCAGATGATCAACACGCTGGAGCCGTCGAGCGTCGACCAACTCACCCTGCGCGGCAATCATTCGTATTTCGCGAAGGTCAGGCTCGCGGATGGGCAGTCGCTCGGCGCGGCGTCGGCGGTGGTCGAGCGGTTCGCGAGCGACATGCATCGCGAGCACCCCAACCAGTGGGGGCCCGGCGCGTCCGTGCGCATCACCCCGCTGTCGCAAATCGCGGTAAGCCCGTTCATCGACGACGTGGTCGTGCCCGCGGCGACGGCGTTGATGGTGGTGGTCGGCCTGGTGCTCATCATCGCGTGCGCGAATCTCGCGAGCTTTCTCCTGGCGCAGGCGCGCGACCGGCGGCGCGAGATCGCCGTGCGGCTGGCCATCGGCGCGACGCGGCGCGCACTCGTGCAGCAGCTGCTCGTCGAGTCGCTCGTGGTGGCGCTCGCCGGCGGTGCGTTAGGCCTGCTGCTGTCGCGCATCGCGCTGCACGTCTTGCTCGCCGCCGACCTGCCGATTCCGCTGCCGATCACGCTCGATGTGGCCCTCGACCCGCGCGTGCTGGCGTTCGTCATCGGGGCGTCGGTGATCGCCGGCGTGTTGTTCGGGTTGCTGCCGGCGCTCCAGGCCACGCGGCCCGACGTGATCGAGACGATCAAGAACGAGAATACGGGCGGCGACGGCCGGAAGTTTTCCATGCGGAGCGGGCTCGTGGTCGCGCAGACCGCCGCGTCGTTAGTCCTGCTCGTGACGGCGGCGTTGTTTCTCCGGAGTTTCGCCGCGCAATCGCACGTCGACGCCGGATTCGGCTCGGCGCCGGGCGGCCTGGTGTGGATGGCGCTGCCGGCCGACCGCTATCCACCGGCCCGCCAGCCGCAGATCGTGGCCGACATCGAGCGACGCCTGCGCACGATGGATGACCTGGGCGGCGTGGGCGTGATCAGCGACATGCTGCTCAATTCGTTGAGTAACAATTCCGAGCGCGTCAATGTCGATGGCGTGCAGCCGCCGCCGGGCACCACGGCATACCACGTCGACAACACGAGTGCCGACTCCGGCTTCTTCGATGCGGCCGGCCTCACGCTGGTGAGCGGCCGGATGTTCAATTCGTCGGACACGCCGGAGCGGGAGCGTGTGGCGATCGTCAATCAGGCGATGGCGAACCAGTTCTGGCCCGGCGCCGACGCGGTGGGCCGCACATTCCGGACCGATTCCGCCGTGGTGCACATCGTCGGCGTCGTGAAGACGACCAAGGTCCGCTCGTTAGGCGAGGCGCCGAGGCCATTCATCTTCGCGCCGTTCTCGCAGGCGGCGACGCCGTACTACTTCGTCGTGTTCCGATCGCGCGGCGACGCGACGGTGGCGGTCACGCGTGTGGTGACGGCGCTGCGCGCGATCGACCCGTCGTTCATGATTCTGCAGGCAAAGACGATGGAGCAGCACCTGGGCGTGATGCTGCTGCCGGCCCGGTTAGGCGCGGTGGCGTTCGCGCTGTTCGCCGGCTTGGCGCTGGTGCTGGCGATGATCGGCGTGTACGGCGTGGTGCGCTACGCGGTGGCGCGGCGCGGGCGCGAGGTGGCGATCCGGTTGGCGATCGGCGCGCGGCCGGAGAGCGTGGTGCGGCTCCTCATGCGCGACGGCCTAACGTTGGTCGCGGTGGGCGCAGTGGTCGGTGTGCTGCTCGCGGCGGCGGCGGCGCGGGGGCTGTCGTCGTTGCTGTTCGGCGTGACGGCGTTCGATCCGGTGGCGTTCGTGGCGGCGCCGCTGCTGCTGGTCGGGATAGGTGTGCTGGCGGCGTTTCTGCCGGCACGTCGGGCGAGCCGCATCGATCCGGCGCGGGCGTTTCGGGCGGAATAGTTCGACACTCGCTCCAAGTCCGAGGGATGCGACACACATCGGGAGGCGGGCATCGACACCGCCGTGCTGTTTTTCCAAACAACAAGCTGCTCTCACCACAGTGATCGCACTGAGCCTCGCGCCGCTGAGCGATCCTTCCAGTTTCCTTTTCGTTATCCTTTGAACCAGGGCGAGGAAGTCCTCCATGCGGGACGGCGATCAGCCCGATTCAGAACTCCTATGAAAGCGCGACCTGAGGGCTAACGATGACGCGCATGGACGGCTTCCTCGCTCTGTCACAAGGATAACGAAAAGGAAACTGAAGGATCGCTCGGCTGCGCGGAACCGCGCGCGGCTGCTCGTGGCGAGATGAGTGCTCTCGCTTTGTGAAAAACACAAACGGCCAGGTGCAATGACAGACCATCGTCCGAGAGCGCAGCTCGTCAAGGCTGGCGCAGCGTTAGTACTTATGGGTCTCGTCGTACTCGTTTCCATCCAGCGGTGGTACATGCGACGGAATCCAA
>DATEHK010000022.1:0-15831 GCA_035279625.1 Gemmatimonadaceae bacterium | reverse complement strand
CGCCGCCGCCAGCTCGCGCGCCAGGCCCACGTGCGACAGCAAGTCCGGCCGGTTGGGCGTCACATCGATCACGAAGCGCGTGTCGCCTAACGGAATGGCCTCGAGGAGCGGCGTGCCCGGCGCCGCCGTCGTGTCCAACTCGAGAATCCCTTCGTGGTCGTCGCTCAGCCTGAGCTCGCGCGCCGAACAGAGCATGCCGTTGGAGAAGGACCCGCGGATTTTTCGGCGCTCGAGGACGAGGCCGCCGGGCAGCGTGGTGCCGACGGGCGCGAACGGATACACCCCGCCCGCCTTCACGTTAGGCGCGCCGCACACCACGTCCAGCAAGCTCCCGCTGCCGTCGTCCACCTTGGTCACCCAGAGGTGATCGGAATCGGGATGGCGGGCCGCTTCCACGACGCGGCCCACCACCACACCGCGCAGATCGTCGCGCAGCCGCACCATCTCATCCACCGTACAGCAGTGCGCCGTGATGAGATCGCGCATCCGCTCGGCGGAGAGCGGCACGCTGAGCAGGGATTGCAACCAGGCGTGAGACGCGTTCATGTCGCGAACTGTTCGAGAAAGCGCACGTCGGAGTCGTACAGGAATCTGATGTCGGGAATCCCGTAGCGCAGATCGGCGATGCGTCCGGGGCCCATGCCGAATGCCCAACCCGTGTAGCGTTCCGAGTCCACGCCCGCGGATTCGAGCACCGCGGGATGAATCATTCCCGAGCCGAGGATTTCCATCCATCCCGTGCCCTTGCAGGCCGCGCATCCGGAGCCGCCGCAAATGGTGCACCGCACATCCATTTCCGCCGACGGTTCGGTGAACGGGAAATAGCTCGGGCGGAAGCGCGTTTCGGTTTTGCCGAAGAACCGCGTCGCGAAGTGTGTGAGCGTCGCCGTGAGGTCGACGAAGCTCACGCCTTCGTCCACCGCCATGCCTTCGATCTGCATGAACACGGGAGCGTGCGACGCATCGAAGAAGTCGCGGCGGAACGCATTCCCGGGAGCGAGGATGCGAATGGGCGGCGGATACGACTGCAGCGTGCGCACCTGTACGGGCGACGTGTGCGTGCGGAGCACCGCGTTAGGCCCGAGGTACAGCGTGTCGTGCAGATCCATGGCCGGGTGTTCGGGCGGGAAATTGAGCGCGCCGAAGTTGTACCAGTCGTGTTCGGCCTCGGGGCCCGTGGCCACCGTGAACGACAATTCGCGAAAGATGTCGACGATCTCTTCGACCACGAGCGTGACCGGATGTTTGGCGCCGCGCCAGGCGTGACGGGCCGGCATCGTGCGGTCGAGCACGGGCGTCGGGGGCGCATGCGCGGCAAGGGACGCGCGCCGTTCCTCGAGGGCCGTTTCGAGCGCGGCCTTGATGCGGTTCACCGCCGCGCCGGCATCGCGCCGGGCGTCAGGCGGCAAATCGGGCAGCGCGCGCATGAGCTCCGTTAGGCGGCCGCTCTTGCGGCCCAGGAGCTCGGTGCGCGCCGCCTCGAGGGCGGCCGGGGTGTCGGCGGCACCGATGTGATCGCGGGCCGTGGATTCGAGCGCCGCGGTGGCCGCCAGGAATTCGTCGAGCGTCATGTCGGGATCGTGAATGGATGACAACACCGCGGCGGCGAAAGCCGACCCACTGGCCTTCGCCGCCGAGAACCCGAAGCGTGCGGAGCGCAGGCGGTTCCCGCCTGCTCCCTTTCCCTCAGCCGTCCGTTAGGCCGGTGAGAGCGCCGCGCGCGCCTTCTCGGCGAGGACGGTAAACGCCGCCGGTTCGTGCACGGCGAGATCGGCCAGAATCTTCCGGTCCACTTCGATGCCCGCCTTCTTGAGACCATCCATGAACACGCTGTAGCTCATGTCGTTTTGGTGGGCCGCGGCGTTGATGCGGACGATCCAGAGGCGGCGGAACTCGCGCTTCTTGTTGCGCCGATCGCGGTAGGCGTATTTCCAGCCGCGCTCGACGTTTTCCTTGGCCGCCTTCCACAGCTTGCTGCGCCCGCCGAATGCGCCGCGCGCGTGCTCCATCACCTGCTTCTTCCGCTTGAGCCGTGCGACGTTCGATTTGACCCGAGGCATGGGGGATCTCCTTAGGCCTGAATGAGGCGCTTGATGCGCTTGGTGTCACCGGTCGTCGCGATGAGGCCGGCGCGGCGGAGTCTGCGTTTCCGCTTGGACGTCTTCTTGGTGAGGATGTGGCTCTTGTACGCTTTGTAGCGCCGGACTTTGCCGGTGCCGGTTTTCTTGAAGCGTTTGGCCGCACCTCGGTGCGTCTTCATCTTCGGCATGGTATTCGTTCCGTCTCACTTGGGAGCGAGAATCATGGTCATGTTCTTGCCCTCGAGCTTGGCATCGGTTTCGATTTTCCCGATGTCCGACAGCTCGTTGGACACGCGGTCGAGAACCTCTTTGCCTAACTCCGGGTGCGCGACCTGCCGGCCGCGGAACATCATGGTCACTTTCACCTTGTTGCCATCGGCCAGGAATCGGCGCGCGTGGCGCGTCTTGGTATCGAAATCGTGATCGTCGATGCCGGGACGGTACTTCACCTCCTTGAGGTGAATCACGTGCTGCTTCTTCTTCGCCTGCCGGGCCATCTTGGCCTGCTCGAATTTGAACTTCCCGTAATCCATGATGCGGACCACGGGCGGCCGGGCCAACGGGGCGACTTCCACGAGATCGAGGCCCTGCGCTTCCGCTTGCGCGAGTGCCGTCTCCAAATCCAGAATGCCTAACTGAGAGCCATCGGGCGCGATGACCCGCAGCGGGCTGATGCGGATCTGCCGGTTGACGCGGACGCGTTTGGTGCTGTCCTGAATAGGCGAGGTTCCTCCTAGCGTTGGAAAAAAATCGCGGACACCTCTCCGGAGTCCGCGATACGCGACGCACACCCTGTAAGGGGCGGCGCCTCGAGCACTGAACTCCTGCAGCACGCCTCGTGGCGAATGCCAGGAGGGCCGGAGGGTGAGAGCGGGTTCGCCACTCTGCTTAGCTGATTGTCACAACACAATTTATCGGCGTTCGAGCGATACGTCAATCGGCGGGCAACGCGGGTTGGTTTCGGCGGCTTCCTCGCAGCCGCGTGGTGGGCTTCCTCGCCATGAGGGGGAGAGGACGCCCGCGCGGACTATTCCGCGGCAAGCGCGTATGCCTTACCGTCGTGGGCGACCCGGCCCCACGCATGGAACGCGTCGTGTTCGAAGATCGCCAGCCAACCCTCGTCGACGACCTGCTTCAACACCCGACGCTTGGTCTCGAGCGTTACTAACGGATCGACATCGTACCCCATGATCCACGGCAGAGGCAGGTGCGTAGTCGTCGGGACCAGATCGCCTAAATAGATGGCCGTGTCGCCGCGCGATCGCAGCACGATCGACTGATGGAACGGCACGTGCCCCGGCGTCGGCATCACGGCAATGCCCGACACGATCTCGCACTCGCCTTCCACGAAATCGATGCGGCCGGCCTCACGCAGCGGCTCGAAGTTGTCGGGGAAGTAGCTCGCGGCGGTGCGCTCGTTCGTGTGCGTCGCGAAATGGTGCTCGCCGCGCTGCACCACGTAGCGAGCGTTAGGCAAGGCCGGGCGGAGCGTCCCCTTCGCGTCGCGATACGTGTTGCCGCCGGCATGATCGAAGTGGAGATGCGTGTTGATGACGAGCCGCACGTCCTCGGGCCGATGGCCCGCGGCGCGAATGCCGTCCTCGAGCGCCGTTGGGCCGGGATCGCCACGATTCTCGATGCCGTAAATGTCGTAGAACCTCTCGTTCTCCTTGTTGCCCGCGCCGGTGTCGATCAACACGAGCCCCGACTCGTGCTCGACTAACAGACATCGCATCCCCATCGGAATGCGATTGCGCGCGTCCGCGGGAAGACGTTTTTCCCAGAGCGGCTTGGGCACGACGCCGAACATCGCGCCGCCGTCGAGCTTGAGCGGTCCGGCCTGAATCGCGTGAACCGTCCACGCGCCAATCGTTCGCGTGAGAACGTGCGGTATGCTCATGGATCGATTCCGAGTTCCCTACCCCTGACCTTCACCCCAACCCTCAGACGGCCGCGGCATCGCCGAGCGTCGCCGGGAGCGGCGACGGCGTGTGCGCGGTCCGCCTACCAGCAACTCCAACTCGTCCCATTGCGTGCAGTCGAGCGCGCGCGCGGCGTCCAACAAACGCAACAGCACGTGCGCCGTCGCGTGCGCATCGCCGCCCGCGCGGTGACGGTCGACGATCTCGATGCCATAGTGCCGCGCCAGACTGTCCAGGCGACGGCTCCGCACGTCCGGCAGCACGCGACGCGCCAACCGGACCGTGCACAGCTTTCGCCCAACGAGACGCTGTCCGCGGGCGCGCACCAACTCGGCGCTCACGAATCGCCAGTCGAACTCGGCGTTGTGCGCGACGAACACGTGGCCCTCGAGCACGCGCAGCAGCTCATCGCACACGTCGGCAAACACCGGCGCGTCGCGGACCATCGCCGCGTCGATGTGCGTGAGCGCGGTGATCATGCGCGGAATCGGCCGCTCGGGATTGACCAACGTCTCGAAGCGCTCGCACACTGTGCCATCGCGCACGACCACGGCGGCGATTTCGGTGATGCGGTCGCCGTGCCAGGCCCGCATGCCGGTAGTCTCGGTGTCGACGACGGCGTAGCTGAGCTCGCCTAACTCATCGCGTTTGGGTGGCGCGTCGGCGCGCACCACGCGCGCCGCCGCACGGGCGGCAGCGATGGCGAGCCCGCGCGGCGCGAGCACCCAGTGGCCCGTGTCATCGCGCGTGAACTCGGGCCGGCCCGCGAACAGCGCGAAGGCCATCTGCTCGGCCACCACGCGCGGGGCGCCCGGCAGTTGGCAGACGTACTCGACCAGCGCGACGGCGTCGGCGGGTCCTTTGTCCAACAATTCGACGGCGCGGCGGGTGAGCACCGTGTCGGTGAGGCGCGTGGACAGGCCTTCGGAACTCACGACCGAGCGATCTCCCGCCCAAGCAACATGCCTAACGTTAGGACCACGGGTCGTCGCGCTCCAAGGGCAAGGTCATACAGCGCGGGCCGCCGCCGCCGCGCACCAGCTCCGCGCCTTCGAACGTGATCACGGCCCGCTCGCCGTCGCGGATGCGCTCCTGTCCGGTGAGGAAGCTGACCGCCGGCACGATCTTGAAGCCCATCTTCTGCAGCTCGCAGAGCGTGGCCTCGTTGCGCGTGTACGAGATGGCGACACCAGGTCGCGTCGTGACGAAGTTGCACCCGCTCGACCACTGCTCGCGTTCCTGCACCGTGCGGCGCTCGCCGCCGCAGAACACCGGCTCCATGGGGAGCCCGACGTTTTGCAGCGCGGCGAAGATGTTAGGCATCTCGCTCATGTGCCGCTGTCCCTTGTGACGGTGCAAGATCGCCAGTCGCTCGGCGCCCACGAAATGCGGCGGATGAATGGCCGCCAGCTCGCGATCGAGCTGCGTGAAGATCATGTCGAGATGGATCGCCGTGTGCTCTTTAGGCATCACGACGATGATGACCTCGGTCACCGGCGTGTGCGTGAAGAGCAGCTCGGAAATGTGATCGATCGCGGCCGGGCTCGTTCGCTCGCTGAAGCCTAACACGATCGTGTCGGCGCGCAGGGGATGCACGTCGCCGCCCTCGATCGTGTAGTTGTTGCGGCGCTCCGCGGCGCCGTCGTACAAAATGCCGTGATTCGCGAGCAGCGGGTGATACCGGAAGAGCGCCTTCATGATGAGCTCTTCGGACCAACGCACACCGTAGCGCATCGAGCCGATGAGGACGTGGCCCCCGATCACCATCGCCGTGTCGCGCGTGAAGAACAAGTTGGGCAAGGGCGGCAGCATGTAGCCCGACTCGTTGAGCGCGCGCGCCAACGGTCCCGGCTCTTCGCCCTCGCCTTCGATCAGCATTTTCACGAGCTCGTCGGGCGGACGTTCGCCGATCTTCGAGGCTAACGGACCGGACGGGACGATGTCGGTCGCTTCGCGGACGAGCAGCGTGCGGGCTTCGTCGAGTACGGCGACTTCGGCGAGCAGGTCGCGCACGTAATGCACGCGCGCAAACCGCTCCAGAATCGCGACGAACCGCCGGTGCTCACGCTCCGCGTTTTCGAGGTCGACGATGTCGTCGTAGAGGTAGTCTTCGCGATTCGCCGGTGTCACGGCGAGGAGCTCCGGGCCGGGCGTGTGGACCAGGACAGAGCGGAGCGAGCCGACCTCGGAAGTGACGTGAACAGGCATAGATAGAGCAAGGTAATGCGAAGCCGCGTGAGGTTGCCATAGCGGGTGGTAGAGTTTTCCGGCTGGCGTGAGAGCGCGGTCGCGGATAACTTGTGAAGAAATTCACAAGTTCATCCCTCCCCCATCGTGAAACGGATCGCCGACTCCACCGTTCGTCGATTGTCGCTGTACTTGCGCTTCCTCGAAGACTTCGAGAAGCGAGGCATAGCGACCATCTCGAGCGATGAGTTGGCAGGCCGCGGCGGGACGACGTCCGCCCAGGTCCGCAAAGACCTCTCCTTTTTCGGATCGTTCGGCAAGCGCGGCCTGGGCTACTCGGTGGCCGAGTTGTCGGCGCGACTTCGGCAGATTTTGGGCTTGGAGCGGGAGTGGCAGGTGATCATCATCGGCGCCGGAAAGATCGGCGCCGCCCTGGCGCAGTACCATGGATTCAGCCAGCGCGGTTTCCGCATCGTTGCGGTGTACGACGCCGACCCGGCCAAGGTCGGCCGCCCTGTAGACGGCCTGGTGATTCGGCCTTTGACTGACCTCGCCGAAGAGACGAAGCGTCATGCTCCCGACATTGCGGTGCTGGCCGTTCCGGCGGCGGCGGCGCAGGAGGTAGCGGACCTCGTGGTGAAATCGGGGATCCGCGCGATCCTCAACTTTGCGCCGCACCAACTGCAGGTGCCGGATACCGTCGCGGTGAAAGCCGTGAACATGGCGATGGAGCTCGAGGGGCTGTCGTTCGCATTGACGAACAGCTGAACGCCGCGGGCGGGGCTATTCCGTTAGGCAGATTGCGCGAACAGCGAGCCGCTGGCTGCTACGCTCATGAAAAGAGGATAGCGGCGGAAGCAGAGGATCAAAGCGGATAAAGCAGGAAAGTGGGAAAGACAAAAGGTCTATCCCAAAGCCTTTTGTCCTGCCGTGTCCGCCGTGTCCGGTCTCGTCCGTTATCCAATTCGTGGAGGCTTGCCTCTGCATCGGAGGAGCGAACGAGACTGGAATCAACCGCTTCCATCTCGCCGTTCCGCTACGACTTCCCTCAGGATTCAAGGAGGCGATAGCGGACACACCCGGACACTAACGGACGCGGCAAGGCTTATTGGAAAACAAGAACAACGAAGAAAAAAGGCGGACCAATCGCCCCAGCAAATGTCGTCTCTATTTTTTCCCGTGTTTCCGCCTTTATCCTGTCTTCATGAGCGTAGCAGCCAGCGGCTCGCTGTTTCTACGCACCGGTCTCGTGCACGACACGTAAGAGACGGGCGAACTGCTCCACGGACAGCGTTTCAGGTCGCGACATAGGATCCAGCCCGGCGCGCCCGAGCATCGCATCCACGCTCTCGACCGGCAACCCGGTGATGGTCCGCAGCACGCGCCGCATCTGCTTGCGACGCAGGCCGAACACGTCCTGGACGAAGCCGCGGAATTCCGCCTCCAGGTCGGGCGGGACGAGCGGCGTGTCGAGCGGCGTTAGGCGGACCACGGCGCTCTCTACCTTTGGCGCGGGCAAAAACGCGCCGGCACGGACAGCGAACAGCATCTCGGCGCGCGCGAACGCGCGCACGTTCACGGACAGCGAGCCATACGTCTTTCCACCGGGCGGTGCCACGATGCGCTCGGCGACCTCGCGTTGGACGAGGAAGACCGCGCGCTTGGGACGGGGCGCCTCGAGCGATTGGAAGATGATGGGTGTCGTGATGTAGTACGGGACGTTCCCCACGAGCACATAGCCGCCGGGTTCGTCGCCGCCTAACGTGCCGGGCGGCGTCTCGAGCACGTCGGCCTCCACCACCGTCACCGCGGCGTCGCCGGCGTAGCGCGCGCGCAATAGCGCGGCGAGGTCGCGATCCACCTCGATCGCGATCACGTGCGCCGCGCGCGCGCGTAGCGCTTGGGTGAGCGCGCCGCGGCCGGGCCCGATCTCGACCACGGTGTCGGACGGGTCGAGCAGCGCCGCGTCGGCGATGCGGCCGAGGATGTGCGGGTCGGTGAGAAAGTGCTGGCCGAAGCGCCTCTTCGGCCGGTTAGGCGGCGCGGCCGGCGTGGGCTTGGCGGCGCGCGCGGGCCGGCGCCGGGAACTCATGCGGCCGCGATCAACTGCGCACGAGCACTACCGCGAGGTCGTCGCGCTGCACGGCGGTGCCGGTGTGGTCGGACAGTTGGGCGAACACGTGCTGCAGTATCGTGGAGGGCGGCTCGGCGTGCATGCGGCGCACCGTGTCGACGATGGGCTGCTCGCCGAACCGGCTGCCGAAGCGGTTGCGCGCGTCGCTCACGCCGTCGGTGAAGAGCAGCAGCAGGTCCGTGCCGCTCACCCACGGGCGGGTGCGCGCCGACTGCGCCGACTCCACCATGCCTAACGGAGGGTCGAGGGCCGGGAGCCGCTCGCACGTGCCGTCGCCCGACACGTGGTACGCGTGAGGATGGCCCGCGTTGGCGTAGCGGAGCATGCCCGCGCGCTTGTCGATCACCCCGTAAAACGTCGAGATGAACATCTCGGTCGTAGCCAATTCCTCGCGCAGTGTGCCGAGGAGCGCGCCCAGCATGCGGCCAGGATCGTTCGAGCCCTGCGCATGGATGGCCGACGCGCTCATCGCCAGCGCCATGATGAGTGCCGCGCGGTAGCCGTGACTCGACACGTCGCCGATCATGACGCCGGTGCGCTCGTCGCCTAACTGGAACAGGTTGTAGAAATCGCCCCCCACGCTCTCGGCCGGCACGACCCGCGCCGCCACCTGCGCCACCGGCGCCACGATTTCGGTGCGCGGCAGGAGCTTCATCTGCAGGTCGTGCGCCAGCTCCAGCTCCTGCACCAGACGCTGCTGGCTCAAGGACGCGCGCACCAGCCGCGTGTTCTGAATCGCCGTGCCGATCTGCGTCGCGATCGCGGTGACGAGCTTCTGATCGCCGGCGCTGAACGCCTGGCCCGACGCACGGTCGGACAGATTCACTACGCCTAACGGTTCGGCGCCGCCGCCAGGCGAGGTCCACATGATCGGCACCGAGAGCATGGTCCCGCGCCGATAGAATGCTTCGGCCGGACACGGATCGGCGTCGTCCTCGGCCACCACCATCGCGCGCTGGTCGCGGAATACGTGCGCCGACACGCTGCAGTCGTCGGTGAGCGCGATGGGCGGCACCTCGAGCGCCGGAACGCCGAGCACGGCCACGGTTTGCAGCGTGTCGGTGACGCGGTCGTGCACGAGAATCGAGCCGCGCCGCGCGCCTACCGTTTCCGACACCTCCTTGAGAATCGTGGACGCCGCTTCGCCTAACGCTACGGTGCGCCCCAGAATCTCCGTGATCGTGTAGAGAAGATTGATCTCCTCGTAGCGCTCGGCCAGCTCGTTGGCCGCGTGCTCGACCTCGAGGGCCGATCGGAGATACTGCGATACGACGGGAAGGAGAAAGCTGAGGTAGTTCTCGAGTGGTGCGGCGGGTTCCGATGACGGGCCGATCACGAGCCAAGAGCGGCGCGGACCCTGAATCGCGGTGACGATCGCAGGTCCGCCCGGCGATTGCACGCTGTGAGGCGGACCGACGTCGAACGCTGGCGTCCATCCCAGCACGCCGACTGCCGGCGTCGAGGCCGCAAGACGCGACGGCAGCCGGCCGTCGTCTTCGACCCAGACCGCGGCGGCGCATCCGGTCGCGTCGCGGAAGGCGCTCAATACCGTTTGCAAATCAGTCATGCCGGCGCATCGTGAGGCGCACCACGTTGCCGTGGTTCGCGAACCGCTCCACGCGGTCCATGAGCCGCGCCATCAAGAACAGACCGCGGCCGTCCTCCCGCACGAGATTCTCCGGACTCGTGGCGTCCACCAGACATTCAGCAAGATCGAACCCGGTGCCTTGGTCGACGACTTCCAGCACCAGGCGCTCGCGGTTCACATCGCAGCGCACTTGCACGCGCTTCGCGACATGCTCGCCGTTCCCGCGAAGAATCGCGTTCGACAGCGCCTCGGTGAGCGCCACGGGGACGTTGAGCGACACCTGTCGCGTGCTGTACGCCAACTGCTCGCACTGGCGCGCGACCATCTCGACGACGCGCTCGATGTACCGGATGTCGCTCGGTATGTCGAGCTCCAACGCCAAATGCAGACTGCCGAGTGGGAGACCGCGGGAGCGATCCGGCGACGTCATCTGCACGCGGGTCGGTCGCGTGAGGTCGCTAGAACGACTCGAGCGCGCGCTCGCGCGTGTCGGCGATCTGGAACAGCGTGTCGAGCTTGGTGAGCTCGAACAGCGTCTTGAGATCGTCGTTGAGATTCGCCAGGCGGAGCTCCCCGCCCTGCTCGCGAATCTTCTTGGACAGGGACACGAGCACGCCCAACCCGGAGCTGTCGATGTATCCCGTCTGACTGAAGTCGATCAAGAATTTTTTCTCGCCGCGCTCGAGCTCGTCGAGAACCTTCTGTTTGAGCTCCTGGCGGTTTCCCACGATGAGCTGACCCTCCACATCCACCACGACAACATCTCCCTGCTTCCTGAGTGCGAAGCTCATGTCTCGGTCTCCCGTCGGAATTCACGCGCGCCGTCCGGACGCGCGCTGAGCGCGACCCGGGTGTCGCCCGAATCGAGCGACTGCAGCGCCGTGATCGCGGCCACATTGATAATGTCGTCGGTCGAGGCGCCGCGCGAAAGATCGGAGCATGGCCGCGCGAGGCCTTGCACGATGGGTCCGATCGCCCGCGCGCGCGCCAACCGCTCCACCAGCTTGTATGCAATGTTCCCTGCATCGAGCGACGGGAACACGAGCACATTTGCCTGCCCGGCTACCGCGCTGCCGGGCGCCTTGCGCGCCGCGACTGCGGCGATGATCGCGGCGTCACCCTGCAATTCTCCATCCACCGTGAATCGCACGCCTCGCTCGCGCAGCAGCGCGGCTGCTTGGCGCACCAAATCCACCGACGGCCCGGTCCCACTGCCGAGCGTGCTGTACGAGAGCAAGGCGACGCGCGGGACGTCGCCGACGATGCGCAACCGGTCGCGCGCGGCGGCGACCGCGATGTCGGCCAACTGCTCTGCCGTTGGGCGAAGCACCACGGCGCAGTCGGTGAACGTGAGCACCTCTGGTTCCGCGGCGTCGCCATCGTTGGGCGCGGCGCGGAACGGTGGGACGACCATGTAGAACGCGCTGGACACGGTGGTGACGCCGGGCGCCGGCCCAACGGCGGCGAGCGCGGCGCGCATGACGTCGGCGGTGGTGTGCACGGCGCCGGCCACGCACCCATCGGCCTCGCCGAGCGCAACCAGTGCGTCGGCAAACACGAGCGGGTCGAGCGCGAGCTTGGTCGCGGCCGATGCGGTCAAGCCGCGCTTAGCCCGTCGCCCGAGCAGATGCTCGATCACCTGGGTGCGGCGCTCATCGGAAGTCGGGTCGATCACCGGCGCGCCCAACGCGACGGCGCGGCGCCGCGCCATCGCATCTCCGGCGCCGAGCACGAGCGTCGCCTGCACGATGTTCTGCTGGCCCAACCTGCGCACGGCGTCGAGCGTGCGCTGCTCGTCGCTCTCCGGGAACAGAATGCGTCGCGCGGCCGAAGCCGCGCGCGCGCGGAGGGAATCGATGAACGTCACGCCGAGGGGAATCGGTCGCGAAGAGCCCGGTGCACGATCGGGTTGACGAGATCGACGGTCTCGCCGTGAAAGCGCGCGATCTCGCGCACGAGACTCGAGCTCACGTACGTGAGGTCGAGCCGGGGCATCATGAAGACCGTTTCCATTTCCGCGTTCAAGTGACGGTTCATGAGCGCCATCTGGAACTCATACTCGAAGTCGGCCACGGCACGAAGACCGCGAATCGAGAGCGTGGCGCCCACCGAGCGCGCGAGGTCGACGAGCAGGCCATCGAATTCGCGGACTTCGATACGCGGGTCGTCGGCTACGGCGCTCCGAATGAACTTGATGCGCTCGTCGACCGTGAACAGCGGCTGTTTGGAGACGTTGGTGGCCACGGCGACGACCAACCGATCGACGAACGACAGACTTCGCGCGATGAGGTCCTCGTGTCCGTACGTGATCGGGTCGAAGCTGCCCGCGTAGATGCCGATGCGCATTGGTGGTCGAGTCGAAGGAGTTGAGACCGGCCGTCAAGCTACCCGGCGAGTGGTGCGTCGTGGGCGCCGTCACGATAAATGGTGATCACGGTATCGCCGTATGTTCTGCGTAAGGCGCCTTCCGGAAGCGCCTCACGCATGTCGTGCTCGACGGCGAGCACCGATGCGAAACGAACGTCGAGCCACCGCGCAGCGATGCGCGACGCGAGTCCTATGCGATACGGCGGATCCGCGAATGCCATATCGTATGCACCGGCGTCCAACCTTTCAACAAATCGGACCGCGTCGGCGCGGTGCACGCGCGTTTCGCCGCCGGCCTCGAGCGTGCCGACGTTACGGCGGAGCGCGTCGAGACTGCGCGACGAGAGCTCGACGAAATCGACGAACGCCGCACCGCGCGACAGCGCCTCGAGTCCCAAGGCGCCCGATCC
Organism: Gemmatimonadaceae bacterium; assembly: GCA_035279625.1. Taxonomy (GTDB): domain Bacteria; phylum Gemmatimonadota; class Gemmatimonadetes; order Gemmatimonadales; family Gemmatimonadaceae; genus JADGGM01. The sequence goes on along the minus strand of DATEHK010000022.1, from coordinate 3,142 downwards.
AGCGAACAGGTCGAGCACGCGCGCGTCGGGGATGTCGCGTTGGAGGATGCTCATCCACGCCTCGCGAACTTTGTCCGCCGTTGGTCGGACGCGCGGGTCGGCCGGCCTCACGATAGTGCGACCGCGCCACCGGCCGCTCACGATGCGCAACTTAGACTCGAATGTCCGCGAGGACGGCTTGGAGCCGGACCTCGCCGTTCCACTCGTCGCGCTCGAGGCGGAACGCGACGTCGACGGGCGTGCCGGGCGCGAGCTCGCCGGCGCGCGCGGCCATGCCCCAACCGATCGCGTCGAGGGGCGCGCCGGTGTCGCCGGCGAGTCGCAGCTTGAGGTGTCCGCCGGGATCGCCGGCGCCGCCGGCCGACCCCTGCCCAACGATGCGTGGCGGCACATCCAGATGGACGCCGCGGGCGACGAGCACCGGCGTCGCGTTGCCGGGTCCAAACGGCTCGAAGTGCCGGAGCAGCGACTCCAAGTCGATGGTGGCGTCGGCGAGGTTTATCTCGAGGTCGACGCGGAGATCGGGGACGAGATCGTCCGGCGTTAGGCGGGCACGGGCGACCTGGTTGAACCGCTCGCTGAAGGCCTCCACCTGGCCCGTCTCGATGCTGACACCCGCGGCCACGCGGTGGCCGCCGTAGCGGAGCAGCAAATCGCGGCATTCCGTTAGGCCACCATGAAGGTCGAACGCGGGGATCGAGCGGCCGGAGCCGCGTCCTTGCGGACCGTCGAGCGCCACGAGCACCACCGGCCGGCACACTTCCTCGACCAACCGCGACGCGACGATCCCTACCACGCCGGGGTGCCATCCCTGCTCGGCGATCACCACGCCGTAGGTGGTATCCAGATTCATCGCGTCCACGTGACGGGCGGCGCGCGAGAACGTATCGCGGTCCAGCTCCTGGCGCTGGCGGTTGAGCTCCTCGAATTCGCGCGCGAGGGCGTTGGCGCGCGATTCGTCCGACGTGGTGAGCAGCTCGACGCCGCGAATGGCATGGCCTAACCGACCGACGGCGTTGAGCCGCGGCGCGAGCACGTAGCCGATGCGACCCGCGGTGATGGGCCGGCCGTCCAATCCGGCGGCCCGGCGCAGCGCACGCAGCCCCGGGTTGGTGGTGTCGTTCAGCACCTTGAGCCCGTAGCGCGCAAGCACGCGATTTTCGCCGCGGAGCGGCGCGACGTCGGCGATGGTCGCGAAGGCGACCAGGTCGAGCATGCGGTAGACGATGTCGTCGCCCACGCCTAACGCAGCGGCGAGCGCGATGGCGAGCTTGAACGCGACGCCCGCGGCGGCGAGGTCCTTGTCCGGATAACCGCAGCCCGGCTGCTTGGGGTTGAGCACCGCCAGCGCGTTAGGTAGCGGACCACTCGGCAAGTGGTGGTCGGTGATGATGACGTCAATGCCTGCATCGCGCGCCGCGGCGGTGGCCTCGATGGCGTTCGTGCCGCAATCGCAGCTCACGAGAACGGTCGCACCGGCATCGATGGCCGCCTTCACACCGGCCATCGTCAGATCGTACCCGTCCTCGAGACGGCGCGGAATGAACGGCACCACACGGCCGCCGGCTGCGCGCAGCGTGCGCATCAAAATCGTGGTGGACGAGATGCCGTCGACGTCGTAATCGCCGTGGAGCAGCACCACTTCCCCGTTGTGCACCGCGCGAACCAGCCGATCCACGGCCGCGTCCATGCCGAGCATGAGCGACGGGCTGTGCAGATGATCGAGCTTTGGTCTCAGGTAGCGCTTGGCCGGCTCGATGTCGACGAAGCCGCGCTGGCAGAGGAGCCGGCAGACGGCTACGGGCAGGTGCAGCTCTGTGGCCAACGCGCGCACGGCGCCGGGATCAGGCGCCGCGGGAAGCACCCAGCGTGACCGGGGACGCGCTCGTGCGGCGGGAACACTCACGCGCGAAAATTACGAGCGCCGTCAGAGAGCGACAAGCATCAAACCGCTGCGTACAGGAGCACTCCGCATCCTTCGCACACTTCGACGGACCGGCCGGCAGCCATCACGTTGCGCCGTTGGAGCGGGATGGCGGTGTTGCAGCGGCCGCAGGCCGAACCGCGCAGGGCATACAGTGCGCTCGAGTTTTCGCGGCCGCGAATGCGCTCGTATTTTTGGAGGAGCGGGCGACCGACGCGCGACGCGGTTTGATCGCGTTGGGCACGAGCCGTACCGAGCTTCGCATCCAACGCGCTGCGTTCGGCGGCGATCTCGGCGCGCTCGGTACCCTGGCGCTCCGCCAAGTCGGCGAGCGAGAGTTGCTCGAGCTCCGCGGTCTGATTCAGATCGACGATACGCGTGGCGAGCGTCTGCATTTCGCTCTCTTCCTGCGCGAGCACGCGGCGCGTGATCTCGATTTGCGCCATGGCGGCGGTGGCCTCGCGGTCTTTCCGCACGGCGTCCAGTGCCGCCAAATGTCGATCCTGGAGGGCGCGATGTTCCTGGACTTTTATGCCCAACTCGCGGCGTTTCTTGTCCTCGGCGTCGGCGGCCGACCGGGCGCGGACGATGGCCGTCTCGGCGGTCACGCGTTCCTGGTCGAGCGCGGTTTCACGCGCGTCGAGCTCGCGGCGGCGTGCCTCGAGCACCGCGACGGCGCTGTCTTCGTCCTGCAGGGCCAACAATGCGACGAGATCTGGATGCACGCGTTCCTCCTTGGGGTTACCGACTCGAATCGAAGCTCTTGATGCGCCCGGCGCCTAACGCAGACAGCTCGCGCTGCAACCGCACCTTGTCGCGGATGAGCGCATCCTTCTCGGCATCGGACGCGATGTCGATGGCGCGTTGGTTTTCCCGCAGCCGGCGCCGGAGCGGCGCGGCTCTGAGCGCCGCGATGCAGCCTTCCGCTTCGCGCGGGAAGTCGAAGCCGGTGCCCGGTGGCACTTCCGACAAGGTGCGGAAGAGCTCGGCCGCGTCGTCGGGGAGTGTCGCCGCGACGTCGGTCGCGCTCGCGTCCGGACCTGCCGCGATGAGCGCCGCGAGGATCGTGCCCAACGCGGGGTGCGTGAGATCATCGGGGCCGACTTGTTCGCCGATCGTTTCGCGAAGGGCGGGCGCGTGCACGAGGAGCCACACGAGCCGGCGTTCGACGGGGGGCGCGGGGCGACCGACCGGAGCGCGCCGCACCGCGGCGCGCTG
>DATEHK010000021.1:0-34574 GCA_035279625.1 Gemmatimonadaceae bacterium | reverse complement strand
GGAGCGGGAAGCGGCGGCGCTGACGGTGGCGGTGGAGCGGCCCGCGGTCGGCGCGGCGCGCGCCTAACGCGGCGGGTTGGCGACGGTGACCTTGTCGAGCCGGACGATCGACGCGGACCGCCCCGACGGGAAGTCGGTGTAGAGCACGCCGGGGTGGCCGGCCACCGTGCCGCCCCACACGGTCACGGAGCGATCGTTAGGCAGCGAGTACACCGTCCCCGCCGGCCCATCCTTCGCCTGCGGATTGTTGAAGCGACGCCCGATGATGGTCTCGACGTCGCTGCCGAACTCCGCCGACTGCACGGACGTGTTCCAGAGCGTCAGCCAGGCGATGCCGTCGCCCTCGGGAAACTTGATCACCTCATAGTGATCGCCGGCCCATCCCGCCGCGCCGCGCATCGAGGCATTCTGCTCGTGCAGGAACTGAAGCAGGAAAATACGGGTCTCGAATTCGCCGACGTCGTCGGAATACGTCACCGCGCCAGCCGACGGCTTGGGAAGAATGACGTCGAGCGGCTCTTGCCGATGCGTGTAGAACGAGCCCGGATGGAGCACCTGCGCCGTGGACGTGGGCATGTTCGGACCATACGGCTGCTTGCCCGGCATGTGGAGCTCCAGGTCGCGCACGAATTCGGCGCCGCTCAGGTACGGGAAGATGAGCGTCTCCTGCAACAGTTCCGGCGCCGCGTTGAACTGCGCCATGCCGTTCGCGCGGCTGTCGCGAATCATGTCGCGCACGCGATCCCATCCGCCGGGCAGTCCCGCGCCCGGGCCTAACGTAGCCTGGATGGGCACGAGGGTCGCCTGCCCTTCGATCACCGCTTGCGCGGCGAGCGCGCGATCGTTCTGTGCGTGCACGTTCTCGAGCGAATCGAGATTCACGTACTGGTCTTGCAGAGCGTGCACGAGCTCGTGCTGGATGACGAAGCCGATCATGTCGGGCGGCGCGCTATCGACGACGTACAGCACCTTGGTGTGCGGATCGTAGAAGCCGGCGACCTGCTCGGTGAGCAAGTCGATCATGAACGACTTGAGATCGAGCGTGTCCGGAATCAGGCCTAAGCGCTTGTAGAACGTCGATTGCCCGTCGATTTCCTGGTCGGTGAGCTGGTCCGTGAACCGCGCTTCGAGGAACTGTCGCACCTGCGCCTTCGAGCGCGTCTCGAGAACCGGTGGCCTCTTGAACGTGAGGCCTGTGCCCCGCTCGATGATCGGAATATCCTCGGCCACCTCGCGGGCATATGGTCCGCCCGTCGCAGCCGTCTCGTGGTTGGGCGTGCACGCGCCAAGGGCGGCGGCACACAGCGCGGCGACGAGAACGCGCCGCGCGACCATCAGGTAGTCCATTGCACGTCCTGTCCGGTGGCCACGGCGACGACCCGCGCCACATCGTGCGCGCGCACGACGAGTCCTGCGTCGATGAAGCGGCGCTGCAGCTCGGATTCCAACGCGGCGAGTCGAGAACGGGCTTCGGGCACGACGCGCGGCGCGCGCGGAGGCGCAGGCTCAGCCTGTCCGTTAGGCGGCGGCCCGTTGGGCGGACCGGCGGCGGCCGGCGCCGGCGTGCGAGTCGGATTCCGCTGCCCGGTGAACGCGGCCTCGAGCTCGGCGCCGAAGCGCTCGAGCGCCGCGATACCGCCGCGCGCCATCCGCTCGATCGGGTCGTCGACCGGCTCGGTCTCTTCGGACGCCGTACGCGCGGTGTGACGCGGCGCCGCCGCGACGTCGCGCTCGGCGAGCCTAACGAGATGGCGCCGCTCGACGATGAGGGCCTCGAGGTCGCTCGGATAGCGCGCCACGGCCTGCGTGTGCGCGCACGCCTCGTCCAACGCATCGATCGCGCGGTCGGGACGCGCGCGATCGGTGACATACCGGTCGGTGAGCGCGACGCTCGCCAACAACGCCTCCTCGGCGATGGCCACGTTGTGATGGCGCTCGAGCCGCTCCTTGCGCGCGTGCAACACCTCGAGCGTCTGCTCCACCGAGAGCTCGCGCACCGTGATCTTCTGGAAGCGTCGCTCGAGCGCCGGGTCGCCGCGCACCCAGTGATCGTATTCGTCCTGCGTGGTTGCACCGATCACACGGAATTCGCCGCGCACGAGTGCGGGCTTGAGCATGTTCGCCGCGTCCATTGCGGCGCCCATCGCAGTGCCCTGCCCGATGAGATTGTGCAGCTCGTCGATGAACAGGATGATGTTGGGGTCCGACGACGCCGCGCTCACGATCTCGCGCAGGCGCTCCTCGTACTGGCCGCGATACATCGTTCCGGCGAGGAGCGCCACGTGGTCGAGCGCGAGCAATTTCACATCGCGCAACGCGAGCGGGACCTCGCCCGACGCGATCCGTTGGGCGAGCCCCTCCGCGATGGCCGTCTTGCCGACGCCCGACGGACCGACCAGCGCCGGATTGTTCTTGCTCTGGCGCAGCAGGATGTCCACGACGCGCGCGATCTCGTCGTCGCGACAGCGCACCGTCTCGAGGCGGCCCGCCCGCGCTTCGGCGGTCAAGTCGCGCGTGGTGCGCGACAGCGCCTGGCCATCCGAGCCCAACATGTCATCCAACATCAGAGTCCCGTTAGACCTCGATACCAATCGATGAGCGGGCCGCCCCACAACAGCGCGATCATGGCGGCGGGCGCCAGGAATACGCCGAATGGAACGAGCGGCGCGTCGAACTCGACGCCGGCCCGCCTGCTGCGCACGTACGCGATCGGGAATACCACGATCAGAAAAACCACGGCGCCCAACGCGGCACCGAAAAATATCGTCAGAAACGTCCGGCCGATGCCCAGATGCGCGCCGACCATCGCCATGAGCGTCACGTCGCCAAAGCCCATCGCCTCCTTCTTGAACGCCATTTCGCCAAGCCACCCGACGATGGCGATCAGGCCGGCGCCGACACACGCCCCTATTGCTGAATCATACAGGTTGGCGAACACCGAAGTTTCGCGCATCACCGCCGCGACGATCGCCATCACGAGCGCCCACAACAGGCCGAACGCGGTAAATCCGTCCGGTATCACGTAGGCGGTCGCGTCGGTGAGCATGATGCCCAGCAGAATCGTGCCGAAAACAGCGACGCGCAGCGCGGTCAGCGTCGGGCCGAATTGCACCATGCACGCAAGCCAGCCCAGCGCCACGACCAATTCGACCAACGGATACACAGCGGAGATCGGTTGCTTGCACCCGCGGCACTTGCCGCGAAGCATCACCCAGCTCACGAGCGGCACGTTCTCCCACCACGTGATTTGATGTCCGCAACGCGGGCACCGCGATCGCGGACTCACCACGGACAACTCTTTGGGCCAGCGCGCGACGCACACGTTCAAGAACGACCCGACGACAGCGCCGAGTACGAAGGCGAACACGCCGGGCATGATCGAACCGGTGGCGGCAGACGCTTGCATCACGGACGGAGTTGGTAGAGGAGAATCCCGGCGGCCACGGCGACGTTGAGCGACTCGACGTCCGCCGCTATCGGAATCGCGATGCGTCGATCGGCGCGGCGTTGGGCTTCGGTCGAGAGACCCGCACCTTCGTTTCCAACGACGAGCGCAATCGACGGTGAATCCGGGACGCGCGCGACAGGTTCGCCGGATGCGTCGGCGGCCCAGCAGGACAGATGATAGGTGGCGCGAACGGCATCGAATTCGTGCCACGTACAGGCCATCACCGAATGCCGGAACAACGCACCCATTGCGCTACGGACGACTTTGGCGTTCCAGAGGTCAACGGTCTCAGGCATCGCCAGCGTGACGTCGGCGCCCAACGCGGCCGCGGTGCGAATCAGAGTGCCCACGTTCCCCGGATCCTGCACTGCATCGAGGACCAACACGCGCGACCGACCGCCGAATGAAAGCTGGGATACGTCGCGCCGCGGAATGTTGGCGACCACGAGGATGCCCTGTGGCGACTCGGTGCTCGATGCGCTCGCGAAATCTCGCTCGTTCACCTCCTGAATCGGCACACCCGACGCGCGAATCGTTTCGCGCAGCGCGGACCCTCGCAGCGTCTCGGCGAGCGCCGGCGAAACGAGCGCACCCACGGGATGGATCGGTGAGCGAAGCAGTTCCTCCACCGCGCGCACGCCTTCGGCGACGAAGCGCGTTTGACGCTCGCGCGCTTTGCGTCGCGTGAGGTCGCGCGCTTCGCTGAGCAGGGTCACGTCCGTGCGTTGCGAAGCGAGCGGAACAGCTCTTGCCAAGATGCTCTGTCAATTCGAAACCGGGAGCAGACCATGCGGCGACTCGGATGGAGCGGACTGATTCTCGTGCTCTGCGCTTGCGCCACCATGTCGACGCAGCAGGAGGTGCAGCTGGGCGCGCAGCAGTCGGAGGAGGTCAACAAACAGCTACCGATCATTCGGGACGCCGAAGTCAATCGGTACGTGAACATGCTTGGCGACTCGATCGCGAAACTGTCGGACAATCGGAATCTGGAGTGGCACTTTTTCGTGGTGAACAGCCAGGACGTGAACGCGTTCGCGCTTCCCGGCGGGTACATCTACGTCAATCGGGGACTGATCGAGCAGGCGGACAAGATGGATGAGGTGGCGGGTGTGTTGGGCCACGAGATCGGGCACGTGATCCACCGCCACTCGGTGAAGCTAATTGAGAAGCAGCAAGGCGCCAGCTTGGGACTGGCCGTGGGCTGCATCCTCACCAACGTGTGCAGTGATCCGACGACGGGCGCCGCGATCAACGTGGCGGGCAACGCGGTGTTTTCGAAGTTCAGCCGGGAGGACGAGCAGCAAGCCGATGAGAGCGCGGTCACCTACGTGACGCGCGCCGGTATCGACCCGCATGGTCTCCCGTCGATGTTTCAGAAGCTGTTGCAGGAGCGGAAGTCGAATCCATCGGCGGTGGAAACGTGGTTCGCCACGCACCCCACGGAGGAGAGCCGCATCGCGGACACGCAACACCTGATCGACAAGATCGACCCCGCCGTTCTACGAGGCCTAACGCAAGACACGCCGGGGTTCCACGACTTCCAGAACCGGGTGAAGGGCCTGCCTCGCGGTTAGGCGACGCGGGCGGCTTTGCGGGCGGCGAGCTCTTCGCCGGCGCGGACGAGGAGCTCTTCGATCGGCGGCACGGCGTGCGGCTCGAAGCGGACCACGCCCATGGTGAGCGAGAGCGCGTACGCGCGGTCGCGTTGGGCGGCGTTCTGCCGCTCGACACACGAGCGGAGACGGGGCGCCACGGCGTGGAGCGCGTCGTCGGTGGCATCGAGCACGAGCGTCGCGAAGTCGTCGCCGGCGAGGCGACACACGACGTCGGACGCGCGGAACGTGGCGCGGAGCGCACCGGCGGCGGCGACGAGCGCGCGGTCGCCCTCGTCGCGGCCGAAGCGCTCGTTGATGTCGCGCAGGCGATCGATGTCGACGACGGCGATCATGAGGCCGCGCATTCGGTGCGCGAGTTTGAGGTGGTGCTCACAGAGGGCCAAGAAACCGCGCCGATTGTAGAGCCCGGTAAGCTCGTCGCTCAAGGCAAGTTGGCGCAGCGTAGCCTGGAGTCGATGCCGCTCGATGGCGTACCGCAGCACGCGCCTTAGGTCGCCGGCGTCGAGTTGATCCCGGGTGACGACGTCTTGCGCGCCGGCTTCGGCGGCGCGGATGCCGATCGATTCGTTGGAGGTGCCCGGCGGCGCGAGCAGCACAACGGGGATGTCCGGCGCTTCGACGCGCGCGCGGCGCACGGTGTCCAGGCCCGCGTCGGCAGAATCGGTCACGTCGAGCACCAGTACGTCGACTCCGCCGCGTGCCAGGCGCGAGATCCCCTCGGCTGGGGCGAGCGGCGGCTGGAGGACCTCGAAGCCAGGCGTGAGTGCGTCGCCGGGTTCCAAGCGCTGGGTCAGCGCTTGGGCTCCCTCGAGCCGGTCGGCTATGATCAGGACGTTGGTGCGCGGCGTATTCATGACGAACCCGGTAGCGGGGGCGAACTTGGGTCGGGTGCTGAAGCAGCCTGCGTAGGCTGACGGCCGAGCGCGGCGCGCGTCACTCACGGGCTGTTGTTGGCCGGGCGGGCGAGGGGCATCATACGCCGATGCGCGTTGTGCTCACGATTGCGGGTTCAGATTCGGGCGGCGGCGCCGGGATTCAGGCCGACCTCAAGACCTTTCATCGGTTCGGGGTATTCGGGACGTCGGCCGTCACCGCGGTCACGGCGCAGAACACGAACGGCGTGCACCAGTGGACGGCGATGCCGGCGACGCTGGTCGCCGCGCAGATCGAGGCGGTGGCGTGCGATCTCCGGCCCGACGCGGTCAAGTCCGGCATGTTAGGCACGGCGGACGTGATTACCGCGGTGGCGGCGGCGGTCGGTGCGCACGGGTTGCATCCCTACGTCCTCGACCCCGTGATGGTGGCCTCGTCGGGCGATTCGCTCATGGAGCGCGACGCGGTGGGCGCGCTGCGCTCGGCGCTGGTGCCGGTGTGCGACCTCATCACGCCTAACGCGGGCGAGGCGATGGTGCTGACCGGCGAGGACGTGGCATCGCCGGCGGACCAGGAGCGTGCGGCGCGGCGGCTGGTGGCCGAGGGCGCGCGGGCCGCGCTGGTGAAGGGCGGCCACGTGGAGGGCGACGAGGTGGTGGACGTGCTGTACGATGGCGACCGGAACGCGGTGCGCGTATTCCGCCACCGGCGGATCGACACGCGGCACACGCACGGCACGGGCTGCACCCTGTCGGCGGCGATCGCCGCGCACCTGGCGTTAGGCGTCCCGCTCGAGCGCGCGGTGGAGACGGCGCTCGACTTCGTGCACCGCGCGATCACGGGCGCGCCGGGCCTGGGCGCCGGACGCGGCCCGCTCAACCACTTCGCCTAACGGCTGGCCGGCGGCGCGAACGCGCGGCGCAGAAAGCCCCGGACCACCCGTTCGAAATCGCGGGCGGCGCGCTCGCCGGCCGCGAGCACCCCGGCGTGGTCGACCGGCACGCCGCCCAGTCCGGCGGCCGGGTTGGCGATCAGCGACACGCCCGCCACGCGCAGGCCCAACGCCCGAGCCGCGATCACTTCGGTCACGGTCGACATGCCGACGGCGTCGGCGCCCAACCGCTCCAGCATGCGTATCTCGGCCGGTGTCTCGTACGAGGGGCCGAGCACCGCGGCGTAGACGCCTTCGCCTAACGCTATACCGGCCGACGCGGCGGCGGCGCGGAGCGCGGCGATCAACTCCGGGTCGTACGGCGCCGACATGTCGGGGAACCGCGTCTCGTGCAGGGCGACCGGCCCGGCGAGCGGATTGCGCCACGTGAGATTGATGTGATCGCGGATGATCATCAGGTCGCCGGCGCGCAGCGTGCGGCGGATGCCGCCGGCGGCATTGCTCACGACCAACGCTCGCGCGCCTAACGCGTGGGCGGCGCGCACCGGCAGCGCGGCGATGGCAGCGTCGTAGCCCTCATAGAGGTGCCATCGACCGGCAAAGGCGAGCACCGGGACATCTTCCAGCGTGCCGGCGACGATGCGACCCGAATGCCCGTGCACGCCGGCGCCCGGGAATCCGGGCACCTCGGCGAACGGCACGTCCAGCGACGCCGCGACGCGCGTCGCGAGGGTGCCGAGTCCCGAGCCCAGGATGAGCGCCGCGCGTGGCGACCACCCGGCGAGGCGCTCGCCTAACGCCAGGGCGGCGCGATCGACCGCCTCCCGCGCGGCGATCGCGGTCACGGGCAGGCGGCGAGCCGGGCGATCTCGCGATCCGCGTCGGCGAGCATGGCGGTGCGGTCGGACCACGAGGTGAACGCGCTGGCGAAGCCGTTGCGCGCGATGGTCGCCAGCTCCTCGAACGTGAAACCCAAGTGCTGCGCTGCGTGCCAGTACTCGTCGGTGAGCGTGGTGCCGCTCATCAAGCGATTGTCGGTGTTGAGCACGACGTTGAGGCCGCGATCGAAGTACTGGCGCACCGGGTGGGCATCGTAGCTGGCTACGGCGCGCGTCTGCACGTTACTCGTGATGCAGACCTCGAGCGCGATGCGGCGGTCGTTCACGAACCGGGTGAGGCGCTCGTCCTCGATCAAGCGGGTGGCGTGTCCCAGGCGATCGGCGCCGCAGTCGTGCACCGCCTGCCTAACGGATCCCGGGCCGTCGCCCTCGCCGGCGTGGACGGTGAGCGCCAGATCGTGGCGGTGCGCGAGCGCGAACGCAGCGGCGTGGTCGCGGGCCGGGTGGTCGCGCTCGGCGCCGGCCAAATCGAAGCCGACGACGCCGCGGTCGCGGTAGTCGACCGCCAGCCGCGCCAGCTCCAGCGACACGTCGGGCGAGAGCTGACGGAGCCCGCACAGAATGACGCGTCCGCGGGTGCCGTGATCGCGCTCGCCGCGAGCGATGCCGCGGAGCGTCGCATCCACGGTTTCGCCTAACGCAAGGCCGGCGCGGGTGTTGAGCACCGGCGCATAGCGCATCTCGATGTAGCGGACGCCGTCGTGCGCCGCGTCCTCAATCAACTCGTAGGCCACCCGCTCGAGCGCGTCGGCGTGCTGCAGCACCGAGAGCGTGGTGCCGAACCGGGCCAGGTAATCCTCGAGGTTGTGCGCATCGCGCACCACCATGTGCTCGGCGAGCGCGTCGGCATCCGGCGCCGGCATCGGCTGGTTGTATTCCCGGCCTAACTCAATGAGCGTCGACGGACGAATGCTGCCGTCCAGGTGGCAGTGCAGCTCCGCCTTGGGCAGCGCGCGCAGCAGATCGCGGGTGAGTGTCGGCACGTCAGTGGAGCAGGTCGGCGTCGTCCGATGCGCGATCGCGGACGGCGACCACGCGCATGATGGCGCCGGAGTAGAGCGGCGCATCGATCGCGAGCGTCAGGCCACGGCTGTCGGTTATCGAGCGAGCGCCCTGTTCCACTTCGGACGCGGCATCGGCATTCCACGCACGCACGGCGTCCAGCGCCGTGGCGGATGGCGCAACATCTACGCGCGCTGCGTTCACGAACACGATGAGGCGATCCGTCATGGGTGCGAGATCGTGATGCGAGATTCCTGAGGGGCGTCAACTGGTTGCGGACGCGATGACAGGTACGACACGAGCGCATCGAGGTCGTCAGGTTCGACGGGCTCATCGGCGATTGCCGCCTTGGTCACAATGCGCCCGTCGACGCCAGTCGCCATGAAGTCGTTGAGGACGATCGTGTATCGAGCGTCGTCGCGCAACTCGCCGCCGCCGTCGAGACGTGCCGATACGAGTCGCGATCCGGCCGGCCGCGACAGATCGAAGGCCAGGACGACGCCGCTCACGTGGGACCTGGGCTCGCCGGCGGCGCTCACCACAGTCTCGAGGTAGGCGCGAAGCGCCTTCCCCGGCACGGTGATGCGGTGCAGCGTGTTGGCGAACGGTTGGACGGCGAAGAGCGCGCCCCAGGTGGCCGTACCGGCCGGGAGGTCCTGGCGGATGCCGCCGTTGTTGACGGCCGCGACGTCCGCCTTTCCCGCCCACCGTTGGGCATCGGCGATGAGGTTGCCTAACGCATACTGCGAACCCGTGCGTGGCATCGCCTGAGCGAGGGCGGCCACCGGTCGCTCCTCGAGCGTAGCGACGCGCGCGTGGGCGGCACGGACGATCGAATCGGCGGCGGCCGGCGGATCGCCGTTGGCCGTCGCGTCGAGCACCACGTGCGAGAGCACCGAATCGCGGGCCGCGGTCGGACCGATGGCGAGGTCGAGCACGGCCACCGCGCGCCCCGACGACCGCGCCTGCACCACCGGCACGCGATCCACGCGCGTGTCGACCAGCGAGTGCGTATGACCCGACACGATCGCGTCGACGGGCTCCGTTAGGCGCTTGACGAGGTCGACGACGGCGCCGTGACAGCCGGTTTCGCCGCCGTCGTCGCAAAACGCGCCGCTGTGGGCCAGCACGACCACCGCGTCCACGCCGCGCGCGCGCAGCGAGCGCGCCAAGGAATCGATGATCGGCGCCGGATCGTCGAACCGCAGATCACTCACGCGCGCCGGCATGATACTGTGGTACGTCTCCGGGCCGATCACCCCGATGACGCCGATGCGAAGGCCGCCGCGGCTCAAGATGGTGTCGTCGCGCGCCCACGCGGGCGTGCGCCCGCTCAGGTCGCGCACGTTGGCGGCGAGAATGGCAAACTGCGCTTCTTTCATTCGCGCCCGCAGCGTGTCGACACCCCAATCGAATTCGTGATTGCCGATGCCGGTAGCCGCGTAGCCTAACCGATTGTAGAGCGCGACGACCGGCGCCCCGTAGGCGAGGTTCGAGGCCGCCGATCCCTGGAACAAGTCGCCCGCGTCCACGAGCAACGTGGCGCACGAGGGTGGCGCGCAGTCGCGCTCGGCGCGGTCAATCGTCGCGGCCATGGCGTCCGCGCCGCCGCGCGGCCCGCTTGCTTCGGACACCGGATCGAGCGCGCCATGAAAGTCGTTGGTCGCAATGATGCGCAGGTGAACAAAGTGCCCCGACGAATCGGCCGGCATCGTGAGGTGCACCGGCAAGTGCGGCGGCTCCTTGCGCACGCGCATCACGCGCGACGCACCGGTGTCGCGGGACGCGACGTCGGCTTCAGGCGGCTGCCGGTGCATCGCCGCGTAAGCGCCATCGCGGCCGGCGGCCGGCACGAGCACCCAGTTAGGCTTGGCGTACGCCGACGGATCGAGGCGGCCGCGACGCTCGACCGCGTCGATCAAGAGTTGGCGGATTTCCGATTGGCCATCGAACACCACCGGCGCGCCACGCAACATCGCGTATCCGCCGCCGCCCGACTGCCGATAGTTGTTCACCGCCATTGTGAACGTGTCACTATCAGCCACCGGCCTGCCGCGAACCGTGAGCGAGGTGATGCGCGATCCCACGGCGCGCGACACATCTATGGTATAGGACGCGCCTGACACGATGTCGAAGTTGTATCCCGGAATGCGCGGATTCACGGCGGGCTCGTCGGACCCGGCACGTCCGAAGTATCGCGCGCTGAACTCCAGATAGTCGCGCACCTGCTTGCCGGTGATCCGCACCGCTTTGAGCGTGTTGTCGTACGGATACAGCCGGGCGACCTCGGCGATGGTGATGGCGCCGGAATCGAGCGACGCATCGAGCGAGAACGCAGACGTAGACGCGAGATCGGCGTGCGCCGCCTTTTGCTCGACGTCGAGCACGAAGTCGGTGAGCGGCGTATCGCGCACGCGCGCAGAATCGGCGCGCCAGACTACAGTGGTGTATCCGATCGGTGTCTCCACATAGCGTCTTGCCGCCGCGTGCGCAGCGGAAACCGCCGCGACGATCGCCGGCGACTCGGCGTGCCTAACGGAACGAACCAGGGACGACCACTTGCGCGACACGGCCCACTTGGCGCCGCCCGTGCGGCGCAGCACGAGGTGCGCGATGCCGACGCTCGTTGCCCAGTTCTTGGGCTGCATCATCAACACGCCGTTCACCGTGGTGTCGGCCATCTCGCGGTGCGAATGACCGTACACGATGAGATCGATGCCCGCCACCTCGTGCGCTACGCGCGCCGCGACATTCTCGCTCGCCAAGTGCGTAGCCAGCGTGTCGTAGCTCGACGGCTCATCGAGACCCGAGTGCAACGCGGCCACGACCACGTCGGCTCCCGCCGCACGCGCCGCGCGCACCGCGGTGCGCACCGCGGGCACGATGTCGCGAATGACGAGGCGTCCGTCCAGGTTGTCGTGGTCCCACAACGTCGACCCGGGCGTGGTGGCGCCCACGATGGCAACCCGGACTTGCCCCCGCCTAACGATACGCCAGGACGCAAACGCCGCTTTGCCCGACGGCAGCACCGCGTTCGCCGCCAGAAACGGAAAATGCGCCTCGGCAATCGCGCGCTCGAGGAGCGGCAGACCGTAGTTGAATTCGTGATTGCCGATTGCCGCGGCGTCATAGTGCATCGCATTCATCGCGGCGATCACCGGATGCACGGCCCGCGGGTGTACCCGCGCGGCGACGTACGCGAACGGGTTGCCATCGAGGAGGTCGCCCGCATCCACGAGCACGACGCGCCTCGGGTTAGCCGCGCGGACCGAATCGACGATCGTGGCGGCGCGCGATAAGCCGCGGAGCGAGTCCGGCCGGTTCGCATAGTAGTCCCAACCGACGATCCGCCCGTGCACATCGGTGGTCGCAGCAACTACGATTTCAGTCGAGTCGGCCGCCTGCGCGAACACGCGCGAGACGAGACACAACGCCGCGATCAGCCCAAGCCCGGTCTTTACCGAAGCACGCATGGTGCTGAACTTAACCACCGGCTGCGGCCGGTAGGCGAAGGCACAACGGCTCGATCTGGCGCACATTCGCGGACCCAACGATTCTTCGGTACATCTCCGTGACAGAGGCTCCACTTTTCGCGGCACCGCGCGGCGATCAGCATTCAATGCGAGCGAACGATGAGGTCGTTGGTCGTTGGGATCGCAGCCGGTTCGGCCTCGGGCAAGTCGACACTCGCGTGGCACGTGGCCGCGTCGTTGGCACCGCTGTCCGTCGTCCTGCTGGATGCTGTCCGTCGTCTTGCTGGATATGGATGGGTACGACCGGAACTTCGCGGATCGCCCGGAGGATGCGCGACGTCGCATCAACCGGGACCACCCGGACGCGTTCGAGCTCGATCTGCTCGCGCACGATATCGGCGAGCTCGCCCGTGGGAGACGGATCGAAAAGCCGGTGTATGATTTCGTGAGGCGCGTTCGCACACGCGACACCGTTGCGGTGGACCCGGCTCGCGTGACGATCGTCGATGCATTCTGCTGTTGACCGAGGAGCGGGTTCGCGATCTCTGCGACGTGAAAGTGTTCGTCGACGCCGAAGCAGACGTCTGCATGACGCGCCGCATCCGGCGCGACATGCGTGAACGGGGCCGTCCGGTGGAGGAGATTCTGGAGCAATACGAGACGACCGTCCGTCCATGTACCTGGAGTTCGTGGAGCCATCCAAGCGCCACGCCGACCTGATCGTGCCACGCGCAACCGACAACGTTCTCGCGGTGGAGATGATCGTGGCCACAATACGTGACCGTTTGCACGCGGAGGGCACGTCGCAATGACTGCCGCCGTGACGCCCGCATCGGGCGAACGCGTCCTCGTCGTCGACGACGAGCCGGATATCGTCGGCCTCGTTGCCTATCACCTCGCAAAAACCGGATATCGCGTGTCCACGGCGTCGACCGGCGGCGATGCATTGAGCATGGCACGCGACGAACATCCGGCACTCATTGTCCTCGACTTGATGCTGCCCGGCATGTCGGGATTCGAGGTGCTCGAGCAGCTGCGCGCGTCGGACGCGACGCGGCACGTAGCGGTGCTGCTGCTCACCGCGCGGCGCGAGGAAGCCGACCGCATCCGCGGCCTTCTGTTAGGCGCGGACGACTACCTCACCAAGCCCTTCAGCCCGCAAGAGCTGGTGCTGCGGGTGGGTGCGATCCTGCGGCGCGTATCGGCCGGGGGGAACGCGGCGGCCGACCGGTTGGTCATCGGGCCCATCGCCATCGATCGCGCCGCGCACCGCGTGAGCGTCGACGCGCAGGACGTCGAGCTCACGCCCACCGAGTACCGGCTGCTCCTCACGCTCGCCGAGCGACGGGGTCGGGTGCAGGGTCGCTCGCACCTGCTCGAAACGGTGTGGGACGCGGCGCCCGACATTCAGACGCGCACCGTCGATATGCACATCCAACGGCTGCGCGCCAAGTTAGGCGCGGCCTCGGATCTCATCGAGACCGTGCGCGGGTTCGGGTACCGGTTGCGGCCGCCGCGCGCGCTGACGTGAGACTCGCGCGCCGCCTGTTCGCGGGCTTCGCGCTCGTCATCACGGTTCTGGCCATTCTCGTGGTCGCGATCAGCGGCCAGCGGTTGGCGCGCGAGCTCACGGCGCGCGAGACCGACCAACTGACGCGTGAGGCGCAACTCGTCGCCACCGAATGGGCGCAGCTGCCTAACGCAGACGCCGAAGCCCTCGCCCACAGCGCCGGCGAGGCGCTCGGCCACCGCGTGACGCTGATCGCGGCCGACGGACGGGTGATCGGCGACTCGGAGTTCGCCGACGATGCGCTGCCGCACCTGGAGAATCACGAGACGCGCCCGGAAGTCGTGGCCGCGCACGCGACCGGCACCGGTGTCGCCACGCGCGCGAGTCCCTCGCGCGGCGACACCGAGCTCTACGTTGCCGTGCGATCCTCGCTCGGCGTGGCGCGCGTGTCGGTGAGCACGGCGCAGTTAGGCGACATTGTGTCGAGCGCCCGAAACGACGTGCTGCTCTCGGCGCTCATCGCGCTCGCGGCGGCGCTGGCGCTCACGTTCGCGTTCTCGCGCGCGGTTACGCAGCCCATCGTCGAGCTGCGCGACGTCGCGCGATCGCTGGCCGCGGGCGATCTCGCTCGGCGGCCGTCGCTCTCGGCCCCCGGCGAAGTCGGCGACTTGGGCACGGCCATGCACCGCATGGCCGAGCAGCTGGCGGCACGTCTCCGCGAGCTGCAGGCCGAGCAGGACCTGCTGGCCGCGGCGATCGAATCGCTGCACGAAGGCTTGCTGGCGGTGGATGTGCATCGCAACGTCGTGCGGCTCAACGACAGCGCGCGGCGGCTGCTCCGCGCCGACCGTCCGGTGCCCTTCTCCGCGGACGTGCTGCCGCGCGACGCGCTCCTGCGCGAAGCGCTGGCCGCGGCGCTGGCCGGGCAGCCGAGCGGGCCGAGCGAGACGGTGATCCAGGAGCGCACGCTGTCGATCACGGCCCGCCCGTTAGGCGACGGCGGCGCGGTGCTCGCGCTGCTGGACTTGACGGCCACGCGGCGCCTGGAGGCGGTGCGGCGCGATTTCGTGGCCAACGTCTCGCACGAGCTCAAGACGCCGCTCACGGTGATCGGTGGATTCGCCGAAACGCTGGTGACCGACGATCTGCCGGCCGCCCAACGGACGCAGTTCGTCGAGGCGATTCGCGTCAACGCCGAGCGCATGCGGCGCATCGTGGACGATCTGCTCGACCTGTCGCGCATCGAATCGGGCGGCTGGCGGCCGAATCCGAGCGCGGTGGATGTGGCGGCGATGGCCGACGACATCTTCTCGGCCGCGCAGCGAGCGCGGGCCGACCACGCGGTGTCGCTCGAAACCGCGATCGATCCGCACGCGCCCACGGTGTACGCCGACCCCACGGCGCTGCGCCAGGTGCTCACGAACCTCATCGACAACGCGATACGCTACACGCCCGCCGGCGGCATGGCGGCCGTGTTCACGGCGTTAGGCGACGGCGGCGCGGGCACGTGGGTAGGCGTGCGCGACTCGGGGATCGGCATCGCGCCCGAGCACCTGTCGCGCATTTTCGAGCGCTTCTATCGCGTGGATCCGGGGCGGTCGCGCGACGCCGGCGGCACGGGCCTCGGATTGGCCATCGTCCGCCACCTGGTGGAGGCGCACGCGGGGCGCGTGGAAGCGGACAGCGCACCGGGGCGCGGCACCACGGTGCGCGCGTTTTTCCCCGCCGGCCCGGCGATGCCGTCCGAAGCCGGCGAGACGCGCGACCCGCGGCCCTACGCTGTTACGGGCCCGTGACCGGAGCGACTTCGGGAGCGTGATCCGCGGAAGGCATGCATGCATCCGTCTCAAGCGGAGCGAATGTATGTCGAACACCATGCACGTCACCGTCGAAGCGCACCCGCACAGCGCGACGGTTTATCTCTCCGGCCGCGTGTCCATCGTCGCGCTCATCGACGCGCTGCACCGGTGCGAGTCCCTGCCTAACGGGGTGTGGCTGCTGCGCGTGGATGCGTCGGCGGCCGAGCCGCTGGATCGCGGCGTACGCGCGGTGTTGATGCACGGGCTGCGCCGCTGGCGCCCGACGCGCGGCGGGGCGACGCAGCCCGGTCCCAACCATGTCTTCTGCCACGGGCGCGAAGTCCGCGACCGAGCACGGCGTGACCCGACCGTGACACGTCCACGGTCGTTGCGTTACGCCGTCGATGCACCGTTCCACACACCAACTTGAGAGGAGCTACACGTGAGTTACAGGTTCACGCGCGCCGTCGCCTTGGGCCTCACGGCCGTGGCGGTCAGCACCACGGCCGCAATCGCGCAGGGCGCCGACCTCACTGGAGCCGGATCCAGCTTCGCCTACCCGATCTATTCGAAGTGGGCGTCGATCTATGCCGAGAAAACCGGCGTCAAGATCAACTATCAGTCCATCGGGTCGAGCGGCGGTATCCGCCAGCTGTCCGATCAAACGGTCGACTTCGGGGCCTCCGATGGTCCGATGACCGATGACCAGATGTCGAAGGCCAAGGGCGGTCCGATCCTGCACATTCCCACTGTGTTAGGCGCGGTCGCGATCACGTACAATCTGCCGGATGTCAAAGAGCCGCTCCGCCTCACGGGCGACGTGCTCGCGAACATCTATTTGGGCAAAGTCACGAAGTGGAACGACGCGTCGATTGCGGCGCTCAATCGCGGCGTCAAGCTGCCGGGCTCGGACATCGTGGTGGTGCATCGCTCCGATGGCAGCGGGACGTCGTACATCTTCACCGATTACCTGGCCACCGTGAGCCCCGCGTGGGCGAGCGGCCCGGGCAAAGCGCAGTCGGTCAACTGGCCCGTTGGGTTAGGCGGCAAGGGCAGCGAAGGCGTCACGGGACAAGTGAAGCAGACGCCGGGCGCGATCGGCTACGTCGAGCTGTCGTATGCGAAGGAGAACAAGCTGCCCACGGCGCTCATCAAGAACGCCGCCGGACAGTGGATCGCTCCGACGATCGATGGCGTGACCGAAGCTGCCGCGGGCGCCTCGGCGAAGCTCCCCGCGACCACCGACTTCCGCATCTCGATCGTGAACGCCCCGGGACGCGCGGCGTATCCGATCTCGTCCTTCACCTGGGTGTTGCTCTACAAAAACCCGAGCGACGCCAAGAAGGGCAAGCAGCTCGTCGACTTCCTCCGTTGGGCAATTCACGACGGGGAAAAGGAAGCGCCGTCGCTCGACTACGCGCCGCTGCCGGCGTCCATGGTAACGATGCTCGACAAGCGACTCAACGAGGTCAAACTCGCTGCCCAGTAGCGCTCACTGGATCTCGCACTCACCCCCTGACACAAATCCATGCCCACGTTTCGCTCGTTGCTCGCCGTCGCCGCGGCGACGCTCCTGGTCGTGCCCGCGGCACGCGCCCAGCAATATCAGAAAGACAGCACGAAGACCGACACCACGGCGACCAAGCCCAAGACACCGGCGCTCGATTTCTCCGGTTGGTTGTTCGGCAACTATCAATACGAAACCGACGCCGCGTCCCACCAGGCGAACGGCGGCAGCCACGCGAACAAGTTCGACATCGAGCGTGCGTACCTCACGTTCAAGATGCCGGCGGGCAAGCGCTTCAGCGTTCGCATCACCACGGATATCCAGCAAGGCCAGACCGACCAGACGGCCTACCAAGGGTGGTTCGTGCGGCTCAAGTACGGGTATCTCCAGTGGGACTACGCGGTGCCCGACTCGAACGGATTCTCGGCGCTGGCGCGGTTCGGTATGCTGCACACCGTGGTGATCGACCACGAGGAAGGCTTCTGGCCGCGTTGGGTCTCCAAGACCTCGCCCGACCGGCTCAACTTCTTCTCGTCGGCGGATCTCGGCGCCGCAACGCAGCTCACGCTGCCCCACAAGTTAGGCGAAATCTACGGCACCATCACCAACGGCGCGGGGTACCAAGCGCCCGAGGCGAACAGCTTCAAGGACTTCGCGCTGCGCGTGTCGCTCACGCCGTTCGGCTCGACGAACAGCTACTTCAAGACGCTCACGATCTCGCCGTGGGGCTACTTCGGCAACAACGCCAGCTCGTTCGTCAATGACCC
Organism: Gemmatimonadaceae bacterium; assembly: GCA_035279625.1. GTDB lineage: Bacteria > Gemmatimonadota > Gemmatimonadetes > Gemmatimonadales > Gemmatimonadaceae > JADGGM01. The sequence continues at coordinate 16,788 of DATEHK010000021.1, read as the reverse complement.
GACCAATCCCATCTCGAGCGGCCTGGCGAAGAACCGCTACGGCGTGTTCGTCGGCATCAAGGACCGGCGCGCTCAGTTAGGCGCAGAGTGGGCGGAGAAGAAGGATGATTCGGACGCGGGCAGCCAAGACGCGCTCGATCAGGTCGTGACGACCACCACCGGCCGCCTGTACGATGCCTTCGCCGTGTTGCGTCCGTTGGAGTGGGCGAAAGACCACGGCAAGGTGCCCTCGATCGGCCTCCTCGCGCGCTACGACCACTTCACGCCGAGCACGGCAACGAGCGGCTATCAGGAGTTCTGGGTGGGCGGCATTTTCTGGGACACCTCGCCCAAGACGTCGCTCTCGCTCGACTACCAGAAGACGACGCCCAAGGGTGGCTTAACAGGGAACCCGACGGAGCTGTGGTTCGTGCATTGGCAGGTGCTGTTCTAGAAGCGGGGACAAGGGAATAGGGAAAAGGGAAGCGGTCGCTGCGTGGCGGCCGTTTCCCGTTTCCGTGTTCCCCATTCCCAAAGCGCGCCTCCGGCGCGCGCTTCCCTCTCCGTGACCGTCCTGTTACACCCGCGCCGCTGAACCGCTAGTTCGCTCCATGCAGTTTTCTCTCGTGGGCCCTTCCCTCGAAACGACTGCACGGACCGGTCTCGTGACCCTGCGTCGCACCATGCCGCTCGCCCTCCTTGCTGCCGCGTCTGTTGTCGCGTGCGGCGGAGGATCTTCGCATCACACGGCGGGCGACACGCCGAATACACCCGCTGCGACCGGCAGCGTCGATCTCACGGGCGCGGGAGCGACGTTCCCGTATCCGATCTACAGCAAGTGGTTCGCGGACTACGCGCAAGAGACCGGCGTCAAAATCAACTATCAGTCGATTGGGTCGGGCGGTGGCATCAGGCAGTTGAGCGAAGGCACGGTGGACTTTGGCGCGTCCGACGCGCCGATGTCTGACGACGAACTCGCCAAAGCCAAAGGACCCGTGCTGCACTTTCCGACGGTGATCGGCGCTGTGGCGGTGACGTACAACCTGCCGTCGCTGTCGATGCCCATCCGCCTAACGAGCGACGTGGTGGCCGACATTTTCTCGGGGCATATCACCAAGTGGAACGACAGCCGCATCCGCGCCGCGAATCCGGGCATCACACTTCCCGCGACGGACGTGCTGGTGGTGCATCGCGCCGACGCGAGCGGCACGACCTACATCTTCTCCGACTACCTCTCGGCGGTGAGCGCCGACTGGGCCAAGGCGCCGGGCAAAGGGAAAGAGTTGTCCTGGCCCGTCGGGATCGGCGCCAAGGGCAATGAAGGCGTGGCCGGACAGGTGAAGCAGACGCCGGGCGCCATCGGGTACGTCGAGCTCGCGTACGCCAAGCAGAACAACTTGCCCACGGCGCTGCTCAAGAACGCATCGGGCGCGTTCGTGGCGCCGTCCATCGCATCGGCCACCGCCGCAGCGGCGGGCATCGCGGACAACCTGCCTAACAACACCGACTACCGGATCTCGATCGTGAACGCCCCGGGCGCGGGCGCGTATCCGATCGCATCCTTCACGTGGCTGCTCGTCTATCGCAATCAGACCGACGCGACCAAGGCGAAAAAGTTGAAGGATTTCCTGCATTGGTATCTGCACTCGGGCGAAAACACGGCCGCATCGCTCGAGTACGCGCCGCTCCCCGAGGCCATGAAAACTCGGTTGGACGCACGCGTGGATTCGCTGATCACCGGAGGCACGGCGTGAGCGGTTCGTCGCTCGCGCCCACGATGCTGGTGTCGGACAACGGTCCGGGGACCGTGGTCCGAATTCACGGCCGCCACTTAGGCGACCGCATCTATGGCGGTGCGATCACGTTCTTCGCGCTATGCATACCGTTGCTCGTGGCGTTGATCGCGTGGGAGATCGCGATCGCGGGCTGGCCGACCTTCCGCCATTTCGGTCTCTCGTTCCTCACATCGAGCGACTGGGATCCGGTCAAGGACAAATTCGGCGCCGCGCCGGCGATCTACGGCACGTTGGTGTCGTCCGCCATTGCGTTAGCCTTGGCGACCCCGCTCGCCGTGGGCGTGTCGGTCTTCCTCTCCGAATTCGCGCCGCGCTGGATGCGGCAGCCGGTGGGATTCCTCGTGGACCTGTTGGCGGCGATACCGAGCGTTGTGTACGGTCTGTGGGGCATCTTCGTCTTGCTGCCGCTCATGCGCGACCCGGTGATGCCGTTCCTGCGCGATACGCTGCACCTGGGCACCACGCCATTCTTCACCGGCCCGGCCTACGGACCGAGCATGCTCGCGGCGGGGCTGATCCTCGCGATCATGGTACTTCCGTACATTGCGTCGGTGTCGCGCGAGGTGCTCCTCGCGGTGCCCCGCGCCCAACGCGAGGCGGCGCTGGCGTTAGGCGCGACGCGGTGGGAGGCGATCTGGCGCGCGGTGCTGCCGTACGCCAAGTCGGGCATCATCGGCGGCGTCATTCTCGGGTTGGGCCGAGCGTTAGGCGAGACGATGGCCGTCACCATGCTCATCGGCAATCGCCAGCAAATCTCGGCGTCGCTCTTCGCTCCCGGCTACACGATGGCCTCGCTCATCGCCAACGAATTCAGTGAAGCCAGCAGCGACGCGCACCTGTCCGCCCTCATGGCCGTCGGGTTCACGCTGCTCGTCATCACCATCATCGTGAACGCAATCGCGCGCTGGCTCGTGTGGCGGGTGGGCGGCGGCGCCGCCTCGAGGCCTCTATGACCGCCGGCGTCATCCCCACCCGCACGCAACGGCCCAGCGCGCGCCAACGCGCCGTGACCGAGCGCACGCGTCGCGGACTCGGCCGTCGTCGCGTCGTGAACAGCATCATGTCAGGCGTGCTCGCGCTCGCCGCCGTGATCACCGTGCTGCCGCTCCTGTTCATTCTGTTCCACTTGCTCGCCAAAGGCGCCACATCACTCGACCTGGCCTTCTTCACGCACATGCCCAAACCGGTGGGAGAAGCCGGTGGAGGCATGGCGAACGCCATCGTCGGGACGCTGATCGTAATCGGCCTGGCGATGGCGTGCGGTCTCCCGGTCGGCGTCGGCGCCGGCCTCTATCTCGCCGAGCACCGCGGCGAGTGGTTGGCCAACAGCGTGCGATTCCTGTCCGACGTGCTCAACGGGCTACCGTCGATCGTGATGGGCATCTTCGCGTGGCAGTTCCTCGTGCGGCCCATTGGTCATTTTTCGGCGCTGTCCGGCGGCGTCGCGTTAGGCGCGATGATGATCCCGATGATCGCGCGCACCACCGAAGAAATGGTGCGCACCGTGCCGACGTCGCTGCGCGAAGCGGCGCTGGCGTTAGGCTACGCGCGCTGGCGCACCGGCCTCACGATCGTGCTCCGCACCGCCAGCGCCGGCATCGTGACCGGCGTGCTCGTGTCGCTCGCCCGCGCCGCCGGAGAAACGGCGCCGCTCCTGTTCACGGCCTTCGGCAACCAATTCTGGTCCACCTCGATCACGCAGCCGATCGCCGCGCTGCCGCTCCAAATCTTCAACTATGCCATCAGCCCCTACGACGACTGGCACCGGCTCGCATGGGCGGGTGCCCTGGTCCTCATCTCGCTCATCCTCGTCATCAGCGTCATCGCCCGCTTCGCAACCCGGGCACGCTTCGACACGGGAAGCGGCGATTGAGGTGAAGAGCCAGGTCGCCGGTTTGGCCGACGCGCGGCTCGCGAACGAGGCACCAATCGTGACACCGGACCGCACGCGTCTCGTGTCGGAGTCGCTCGACGCGTGGTTCGGCGCCATCCACGCCGTGCACGGCATTACCCTGACGGTTCCGGAAGGCGGCGTGATGGCGATCATCGGACCATCGGGCTGCGGCAAGTCCACGTATCTCCGCTGCCTCAATCGCATGCACGAGACCGTCCCGACAGGACGCGTCTCGGGCCGCGTCCTCCTCGACGGCCGCGACATCTACGGGCGCGACGTGAATCCGATCGCCGTGCGCAAGCACATCGGCATGGTGTTTCAGCGTCCGACGCCCTTCCCCACTATGTCGATTCGCGACAACGTGGCCGCGGGCCTGCGCGTGATGGATGGACGAACGTCGCGCCGCGAGACCGACGCGATCGTCGAGCGCGCTCTGCAACGCGCCGCGCTCTGGGACGAGGTGAAAGACCGGCTGCACGCGAGCGCCCTCGCGCTCTCCGGTGGACAACAACAGCGCCTCTGCATCGCGCGCGCACTCGCGACGAGCCCCAAGGTGCTGCTCCTCGACGAACCGACGGCGTCGCTCGATCCGGCGAGCACACAGAGCGTCGAACAACTGGTGCGCGAGCTGCGTGGCGATGTCACGATCATCATCGTGACGCACAATATGCAGCAAGCGGCGCGCATCTCCGATCGTACCGCGTTCTTCCTCGCCGGCGACCTGGTCGAGATGGCACCCACCAATTCCCTCTTCACGTCGCCATCGGATCCGCGCACCGAGGCATACATCACGGGCCGGTTCGGATGACCAACGCAATCGCGACGCCGCGCCCAACTCCGGCGCCTCCTCCGCAGGGCACCAACCCGGACACGCCGCTGCTCGACGCGGCACTCGGCTTTACTGGCCTCATCGAAATCCATGATTTTTCATTTTATTATGGGGCCAAGCGGGCGCTCACCAACATCTCGCTTCGCGTCGTGCCGCGCACGATCGTCGCCTTCATCGGACCGTCGGGCTGCGGCAAGTCGACACTCCTTCGCTCGATCAACCGGCTGAACGCGCTCATTCCGGGCGCGCGCCACGAAGGCGAGATCCTGCTCGACGGCACCGACATTCACGGATCCGAGACCGACATCGTCACGCTGCGCCAACGCGTCGGCATGGTGTTCCAACGGTGGAATCCGTTTCCCAAGTCGATTTACGACAACGTCGCGTTCGGCCCGCGCATCAACGGTCTGGCGCGACGTGGGGAGCTCGACGATGTGGTGGAGAACTCGCTCAGACGTGCCGCGCTGTGGGATGAAGTGAAAGACCGTCTGCGCGCGAGCGCACTCGGCTTGTCGGGCGGCCAGCAGCAGCGTCTCTGCATCGCGCGCGCACTGGCCAACGATCCCGAGGTGCTTCTCCTCGACGAGCCGGCGTCGGCGCTCGATCCGATCGCCACGCAGCACGTCGAGGAGTTGCTGTACGAGCTCAAGCGCGAGCTCACCATCGTCATCGTGACGCACAACATGCAACAGGCGGCCCGCGTGTCGGACACGACGGCGTTCTTTTACGTCGGCGAGCTCGTGGAAGCGGGGCCGACCGATCAGATCTTCACCACGCCGCGACAGCCGCGCACCGAGGCGTACATCACCGGGAGATTCGGATGAACTCCGCATCAGGCGAGAACACGACGGGCTTCCGTCATTTCCACGAGCAGCTCGACCTGCTGAAGCAGCGCCTGCTCGACATGTCGGAACGCGCCGAGGCATTGGTCGACGTCGCGGTCGACGCACTCCTCCGCCGTGACACGGGCAAGGCCGAAGTCGTGATAAGTGGGGACCGCGAGCTGGATGCCTTGGAGATCGAGATCGAGCAGCTCGCGATTTCGCTTCTGGCGTTGCAGCAACCGATGGCGCGGGATCTCCGGTTCATCATCGGCGCGATCAAGATCTCGAACGATCTCGAGCGCGTCGGCGATCACGCGGTGAACATCGCGCAGTCGGCCTTGCGTCTCAATGACATGCGATCGATCATTACACCGGATCCGGAAATCGAAGACATGGCGCGCCGCGCGCGCGCGATGCTGAGCGATGCGCTGGATGCGTTCGTGCGCGCCGACGGCGTGCTCGGGCGCGAGGTGTGCAAGCGGGACGATCAAGTGGATGCGCTGCACGATTCGTTGTTCCGCATCCTGCTCACTCACATGCTCGAGGACCCGACGACGATCTCGGCCGCGCTGGAGCTTTTCCTGGTGAGCCGCAACCTGGAACGGGTTGCGGATCTGGCGACGAACGTCGCCGAGGATGCGGTGTATCTCGCCGAGGGCAAGTCGATCAAGCACCACCTCGAGGATCGGTCACTCGGCGCCGGCACGCTCGGCGTCACGTCCGTGGCCTAACGGAGGGACGCCGACGCACCGGCCGGCCACCGTACGACCCGGCGATCGCCGCACCGCGCCGCGTTCGCCCAACGGGCGAACCGAGCGCGTCGCGGCGATCGACATCGGGTCGAATTCCATCCGCCAGCTTATCGCCGACGTCACCGCCGGCGGCCACATCCGGGTGGTCGACGAGATGAAGGCGGCGCCGCGGTTGGGCGCCGGCGTCGGCGAGGCGCGCCGCCTCACGCCGCACGCGATGGAGCGGGCGAGCGAAGCCATCGGACGCATGGCCACGTTGGCGCGCCAGCGCGGCGCCACCCGTATCGTGGCCGTGGCCACGAGCGCGGTGCGCGAAGCGTCCAACGCACGCGAATTCGTGGACATGGTGCAGCGCGGCGCGCACCTCCCGGTCCGCATCCTCGATGGCCACGCCGAGGCGCTCTTGGGCTACCGGAGCGCGCTTGCGCACTTCGACCTGGGCACCGGGCGCACGGTAGTCACCGACATCGGGGGCGGGTCGCTCGAGCTCGTGTTGTGCGCCGCCGGCCTGGTGGACCGCGTGGTGTCGCTGCCGTTCGGCGCTCTCCGCCTAACGGAACAGTACCTCAAGCAGGGCACGAGCCGCCGCGCCGTGAAAGCCCTGCGGCGCGACGTGCGCGCCGAGCTCCGCAAATGCCTCCCGGCGCGCGAATGGCGGAACGCACGCATCGTCGGATCGGGCGGCACGTTCACCAACCTCGCGGGCATGGCGCTCGCCCGGCAGGGCCTGCACCCCGCGCGCACGGTGCACGGGACGCGCGTCACGCGCATCGAGCTCGAGCACATCCTCGACGCGCTGCAAGACATGTCGCTCGCCGAGCGGCTCGCCGTGCCAGGACTCAACGCGGGACGCGCTGATATCATCGTGGCCGGACTCGCGGTGGTCGCCGAAGTCCTCGCGCGGCTCGACGCGCCGAGCATCGTCGTTTCGGCGTACGGGATTCGCGAAGGGCTGTTGCTCGAAACGGCCCGTGTGAAGCCGCACGCCGCCAATCCCGGCGACGCACGCGAGCGCTCGATCGCGCGGCTCGCCGAAGCGTGCAGCGTCGAGGACCGGCATGCGATCCAGGTGCAGCGCCTGGCCCTGCAGTTGTTCGATGCCTTGCGCGAGCGTCTCGGATGCTCGTTGGCCGAGCGAGACGTGCTCGCCGCCGCCGCGCGGCTGCACGACATCGGGTACTACATCAGCTACGACAAGCACCACAAGCACTCGTTCTATCTGATCGCGCACGCCGAGCTGCTTGGATTGTCGCCGGCCGAACAGCTCGTGATCGCCAACGTCGCGCGCTATCACCGCGGCGCCGCGCCCCGAAAGTCGCACGAGACGTTAGCGACGCTCGATCGCGCGATGCGCCGTCAGGTGAGACGGCTCGCCGCCGTGCTGCGGGTGGCCGATGGATTGGATCGCGGACACACGGGCGCGGTGGCGCGCCTGCGCGTGCGATGGACACGGACCGGGATTCGCATCACCGCCGTGCCGCGCACGGCAGGACAGGCGCTACGACTCGAACTGTGGGGTGCGACGCGGAAGCGCGCGCTTCTTGAACGGGTAACGGGCGTGCCCGTCCACATCGTCGGCGCCTGACTCTTCGTTAGGCGGCTCGGCGTCAACCGGCGCCGGCGCGGGCGAAGACTGCGAAGGCGATGCGGCGCCCCACGGGTCGATCAAGAACAACCGGTGCGACCCGCGCTCCGGCTCGCCCGGCGCCGGCTGCCGCTGCCGATAGCTGCCGTCGGCGCCTAACTCCCAGGCCTGGCGGTTGTCGGCCAGCAGCGTGGCGAGGAGCGTCCGCAGCGACGTGTGCAGCGACGGATCCTCGATCGGCACCACGGCCTCCACCCGCCCGTCGAAATTGCGCGGCATCCAGTCCGCGGAGCCGATGTAGAACTCTTCCGCGCCGCCGTTCAGGAACTGCCACACGCGCGAGTGCTCGAGGAACCGGCCTACGATGCTGATCACGCGAGTGCGCTCGCTCACGTCGGGAAGTCCCGGACGCAAGCAGCAGATTCCGCGGACGATGAGATCGATGTCCACGCCGGCGCGCGATGCGCGATAGAGCGCGGCGATCACTTCCGCGTCGGTGAGCGCATTCATCTTCGCCACGATGCGCGCCGGCCGGCCCGCACGCGCGTGCTCGGCCTCGCGCGCGATCAATTCGAGAAAGCGCTCGCGAATGCCGTAGGGCGCGACGATCAACGACCTGAAGGTTTGTTGCCGCGAGAAACCCGTCAGCACGTTGAACAGGTCCGTCATGTCCGCGCCGATGCGCGGATCGGTGGTGAAGAAGCCGAGGTCGGTGTAGAGACGCGCCGTGCGCGAATTGTAGTTGCCCGTGCCCACGTGCACGTAGCGGCGGATGCCATCCGCCTCACGCCTAACGACTAACGCGATCTTGGCGTGGGTCTTGAGACCCACCAGGCCGTACGCCACGTGGACGCCCGCGCTCTCGAGCTGGCGCGCCCACTCGATGTTGTTCGCTTCGTCGAATCGCGCCTTGAGCTCGACCAGCACCGCCACCTGCTTACCCCGCTCGGCGGCGTCGATGAGCGCGCGCACGATCGGTGTGTCGCCCGACATGCGATACAGCGTCATCTTGATCGCGAGCACGTCGGGATCCGCGGCCGCGCGCTGGAGAAAATGCTCCACCGTGGTCGCGAAGCTCTCGAAGGGATGGTGCACCAGCACGCTGTGCTGGCGGAACGCGTCGAATACCGCGCCATTCGATTCGCGGAACGGCCGCGGCGTCACCGGTACCAGCGGCGGGTCGCGCAGCTCGGGAATGTCGAGCGTCGCGAGATCCATGAGCTGGCCAAGCTCCAGCAAACGGCCCACCTCGTACACGTCGCGCTCCGTTAGCAATGCGCCCGGCGGCAACCGATCGTCGCGCAGCTCCTCGAGCAGCAGCGACCGCACTTCCTCCGGCGTCCCGTCTTCCACCTCGAGACGGATCACTTCGCCGAAGCGACGCCGGAATACCTGCTCTTCGATCGACACGAGCAGGTCTTCGGCCTCCTCGAACGGCGCGAGCTCGATGTCGGAGTTGCGCGTGATCCGGAACACGTGCCAGTTCCGGACTTCCATGCCCGGGAAGAGCTTGTCCAAGTGCGCGCCGATCACCTGTTCGAGCGGCACGAACCAGTTAGGCCGCCGCGTGGGCAGCCACCGCGGCAAGCTGCGCGGCACCTTCACGCGCGCGAAGTGCTCGACGCCCGTCTGCGGGTCACGCACCTGCACCGCGAGCGACAGCGACAGGTTCGAGATGTATGGGAACGGGTGACCCGGGTCGACGGCCAGCGGCGTGAGCACCGGAAAGATCGTAGCGTCGAACCGCGCGTCGATCACGGCGCGCTCGTCGCGATCGAGATCCTTCATGCTCAGCAAACCGACGCCGTGCTGCGACAATGCCGGCAGCAGCTCTTCGTGCAGGCACCGATGAGCCATCGACAGCAGTTCGCCCGCCCGGCCACGAATCGCATCCAACGTTTCTTGCGGCGCCATTCCGTCGGCGCCGGTCGCTGTCACATTGGCAGCGAGCTGCCGGCGGAGACCCGCAACGCGCACCATGTAGAACTCGTCGAGGTTGGTGCTGAAGATCGCCAGAAACTTGAGCCGCTCGAGCAGCGGATTGCGCTCATCGAACGCTTCGTGGAGCACGCGCTGGTTGAAGTCCAACCAGCTGAGCTCCCGATTGATGAACAGCGATGGCGATAAAACGAGATCAGACATGGTCCACTAGATGGCGACAGGCGACGTGGATGGCTCGCACTATTATGGCCGCCACCACATGAAAGATCACGGTTCGGTCACGGGATGACAACAAAACCAGTCGGGAGGGCAAACCCTGGTTCCAGGAGTTTTCTTTAACGTGTTGCCACACAGATAGTTATGTGGCTAAGTAAACAGACGGCGGCAGACGTCGCTCGTTTCGGTGTCTCCCGCGCCAGACGAGCGGGCAGCGGGATGCGACCCTCATCGTGAGGCAGACATCGACACCACTGTTCAGGATTTCAACAACAACAAACTGCTCGCACCACAGTGATCGCGCTCAGCCTCGCGCCGCCATGCAATCCCTCCAGTTTCCTTTTCGTTATCCTTCGAACCAGAGCGAGGAAGGCCTCCACGCGGGACGCCGATCACCCTCGAATCAGAACTCCTCCGGAAGCGCGACATGAGGGCTTGCGATGGCGCGCGTGGATGCCTTCCTCGCTCTGTCACAGTGATAAAGAAAAGGAAACTGAGGGATCGCTCGGCGGCGCGGAACGACTCGCAGCTACTCGTGGCGAGATGAGCGTTGCTGTATCTGAAAAACAGAAAAGGCCCGCTGGCAATGCCGCGGGCTGCCCTTAGAGATGCCCGCCCCCCGATGTCACTCTGCTCAGCACGAACCAGCATACCGCCGACATCGCCGCAGCCGCCGGAATCGTGAGGATCCAGCCCCACACGATGCGCCCGGCAACGCCCCACCGCACGGCTGATAGCCGTTGCGTGGCGCCGACACCGACGATAGATCCGGTTATGGTGTGCGTGGTGCTCACCGGGATTCCGAACTGCGTGGCCAACAGAATGCTGAGCGCCCCGCCGGTCTCGGCGCAAAACCCACCAACGGGGCGCAGACGCGTGATCCTCGAGCCCATGGTATGTACGATGCGCCATCCGCCTAACGCAGTACCGAGCGCGATGGCGGTGTACGCGGCGATCTCCACCCAGTGCGGAATGTGGTCGCCGTGCGTGATGTAGAGGTAGCTCAGCAGACCCGGCTCGTGTGCGAAATACCCTTGGGTCGATACCAATAGACCCACGATGATCCCCATCGTCTTCTGCGCGTCATTCGCCCCGTGCGACAGCGAGAAAAACGCGGAGCTCGCCAATTGCGCCACCCGGAAAATCCGGTCGACGCGGCCCGGCGGCGTGCGGCTGAAGAGCCAGTACACAGCGACCATCAGCACGAAGCCGAGTATCATGCCGATCACCGGCGAGAGGACGATGAAGATCAGCGTCTTCGTCCATCCGGCCGGAATGATCGCCGAGAATCCCGCTTTCGCGACGGCGGCGCCGCCGTAGCCGCCGATGAGCGCGTGCGAAGAGCTGGACGGCAGGCCGAAGTACCACGTGATGATGTTCCACGCAATCGCGCCCAACAGCGCGCCCAAGATCACGTTCGGATCGACGATGGACACCTCGATCATGCCCTGCCCCATCGTCCGCGCAACTGCCGTCCCGACCGTGAATGCGGCGGCAAAGTTGAAGCAAGCGGCCCAGAGCACCGCCGGCAACGGCTTGAGCACGCGCGTGCCCACGACAGTCGCGATGGAATTCGCGGAATCGTGGAAACCGTTGCTGAAGTCGAACAGGAACGCGATCGCGATGATCGCGATGACGTACGTGACCACCGCTCAGGCGTGTTTGAGGGCGATGCTCTCGAGAACGTTGGACACGTCCTCGCACTGATCGAGCGCGCGCTCGAGCGTGTCGTACAGCTCCTTCCACTTGATCACTTCGAGCGGATCGGGATTCCCGCGAAACAGCTCGCCGACGGCTTCGTGGTAGAGCGCGTCCCCTTCTTCCTCGCGCATCTTGATCTCGCGGCCTTTGTCGACGATGAAGCGCACGTCGCGCATGTGCGCCACCGCGCCCTCGATGGCGTCCGTCGCCTGGATCAGCACCTGGCAGATCTTTTTTGCCGCCTCGTGAACGTCGGTGATGTGGAACATCGCGGCGCGGCGCGCGGTGCCGTCGACCAGGTCGACCACGTTGTCGAGACGCGACGCGAGCAGGTGAATGTCTTCGCGATCGAAGGGTGTCACGAACGTTTGGTCGATTCGCGCGATGATGTCGTGCGTGATCGTGTCCGCCTCATGCTCAACGAGCTTGATCGCCGATGTGAAGTGGTCCAGGCGCGAGGGGTCGGCGAACAATCCGGCCAACAGGCGCGCAGCGGCGGTGAGCCGCTTGGACAACTGCTCGAACATCTCGAAGAACGCGGTGTCTCTCGGAATGAGACGCACGATGTGGACTGGCTCCTGTTAGGCGGACGCGCTGCGGGCGCGCGACGTGGCGCAGGCGGTGTGTCGCTCCGGGTGCTTCACGAGCTCGGCGAACGGCGTTGGATCGGCGGTTAGGCAGCGCGCGATGCGCACGCCGCTCGACGTCCCGATGCGCGTGGCGCCGGCTGCCAACATGCGGAGCGCCGCATCGCAGTTGCGGACGCCGCCCGACGCCTTCACACCGGTGGCGTCGCCGACGGCCCGGCGGATGAGCGCCACGGCGTGCAGCGTGGCGCCGCCGGCAGCGTGGAATCCCGTGCTCGTTTTCACGAAGGTCGCGCCGGCATCCCGGGCGATGATGCTGACGCGCTTGATTTCATCGTCCGTGAGCGCCGCGCTCTCGATGATCACCTTCACCGTGCGCCCCGCCGCAGACGTGACGACTGCCGCAATGTCCCGCGACACACGCGACCAGTCTCCCGATTTGATGTGGCCGATCGCTGCAACCATGTCGAGCTCATCGGCGCCTTCGCTCACGGCCAGAGTGGTCTCGTTCGCCTTCGTTGCCGTTTCCGACGCGCCCAACGGAAACGCGACGACCGTGGCAACCAGGCTCGGCGCATCCGAAAGAAGGTCGTGACACAACGGCACCCACACCGGATTCACGCACACGGCCGCGAACGCGAACTCCCGCGCCTCGGCGCACACCATCTCGATGTCGCTGCGCGTCGCCTCGGCTTTGAGAATGGTGTGATCGATGAGTGCCGCGATGCGCGCAACTGTTGGAACTGGCACGGCCGGTGTTCGAGAAAGCGTATGACCCGGGCCTTTGGGCGCGGACGGCATCAGCGTATCGCAGAAGTTACATGGCGCGCTCCGCCGCCGGAACCACCGACGGCGCGTCAGCCGTAGTAGGCGCCGAACACCGATCGATGTCGCCGCACGAGTTGCGGGTCGGCAAATAACGACACCAGGAGAAGGCCGGTGAGAAACCCACCCACGTGCGCCCACACCGCTACTCCGCCCGAGACCCCGGGATTCATCTGGCCCAGCTCGGGCAATCCCTCGAGCACCTGCAGTCCGAACCAGTACAGCAGAACGAGCCACGCCTGAATCGGAATCACGAAAATGATGAAGAACATGTTCACGTGCGCGCGTGGATAGAGCAGCAGATACGCGCCCATGACCCCAGAGATAGCGCCCGATGCACCAACGGTGGGGACGGCCGAGCCGGAATTCACCGCGATGTGGAGAGCGGCCGCCGCCAACCCGCAAATGAAATAGAACGCGAGAAAGCGGCCTGATCCCATGCTGTCTTCCACGCTTCGCCCGAACACCCAGAAGAAGAGCGAATTGCCAAGGATGTGTCCCCAGCTGGCGTGGACGAAAATCGACGTCAGCGGCGTGAAAATGTTGATCGGCGAGTTGTCGACGGCGCAGACCATTCCGGGTCCGATCGGCACGGCGGTCCCAAGCGCTACGCGATGGGTGAGCTCGCCAGGAACGAGGCCCAGGTTGCAGACGCTCTTGGCCAGCGCGTACGGATCGAGCCCGCCTTTCTCGACCAGCAACCACACCGCCCACGTGACGGCGAGGATGAGGTAGGTCATGCGCGGCCGGTTGAGCCGCGGGAGGTCGTCACCGAGTGGGATCATTCAGTCCGCTCCGCCATTTCGAGGCAACCCACTGCGACGCTGCTACTTCCGGACCTGCCACTCCCGCGCATCGCAAGAGGGCGAGCCTGTCAATGTGGCGCGTTTATCGGGCCTCAAGATTGCGAGAACCTTGGGCGGGAGAAAAGGCATAAGGAATCGAGCGCCACTCTGTCGTGGCGACTCTCGCATCAACGTACATCGAGGAAACTATGGCCGAAAAAGTAATCGGTATCGACCTGGGAACAACGAACTCGGTAGTAGCCGTGATGGAAGGCGGCGATCCCGTGGTCATCCCGAACGCCGAAGGGGGACGCGTCACGCCGTCCGTGGTTGGATTCACGAAAGACGGCGAGCGTCTCGTCGGCCAGGTCGCCAAGCGTCAGGCCGTGACCAACCCGCAGAACACCGTCTTCTCGATCAAGCGGTTCATGGGACGCAAGATGTCCGAGGTCACCGAGGAGATCAAACGGGTTCCGTACAAGGTGGTCGCCGGAGCAAACGATCAAGCGGTCGTCGAGATCCAGGGCAAACGCTACACGCCGCCCGAGGTCTCCGCGATGATCCTGCAAAAGATGAAGCAGACGGCCGAAGACTACCTCGGCCACAAGGTCGTGAAGGCCGTGGTCACGGTGCCCGCGTACTTCAACGACTCGCAGCGCCAAGCCACGAAGGATGCCGGCCGCATTGCTGGTCTTGATGTATTGCGCATCATCAACGAGCCGACGGCTGCCGCGCTTGCATACGGTCTCGACAAGAAGAAGGATGAGAAGGTTGCCGTGTTCGATCTGGGCGGCGGCACGTACGACATCTCGGTGCTCGAGCTGTACGACGTCGAAGGCTCGCGTCAGTTCGAGGTGAAGTCGACCAATGGTGACACCCATTTGGGCGGCGACGACTTCGATCAGCGCGTGATCGACTGGCTCGTCTCGGAATTCAAGCGCGATCAGGGCATCGATCTGTCGAAGGACCCAATGGCGCTCCAGCGGCTCAAGGAAGCCGCCGAGAAGGCGAAGATGGAGCTGTCGTCCACGCAGCAGACCGACATCAATCTGCCGTTCATCACGGCCGATCAGTCGGGGCCCAAGCATCTCAACTACTCGCTCACGCGGGCCAAGCTCGAACAGCTGTGCGATGATCTCGTGCAGCGCACGATTCCGCCCATGCAGCAGGCGCTCAAGGACGCCGGGCTCAAGCCCGAAGAGATCGATGAGGTGATCCTCGTCGGCGGCTCGACGCGCATGCCCAAGGTGCAGCAGATCGTCAAGGATTTCTTCAAGAAGGACCCGCACAAGGGCGTGAACCCGGATGAAGTCGTCGCGATCGGCGCGGCCATTCAGGGCGCCGTTCTCACGGGCGAGCAGAAGGATGTGTTGCTGCTCGACGTCACTCCGCTGTCGTTAGGCATCGAGACGTTAGGCGGCGTGACCACGGTGCTCATTCCGCGGAACACGACGATCCCGACGAAAAAGTCGGAGACCTTCTCGACGGCCGAGGACAACCAGACCCAGGTGGAGATCCACGTGCTGCAGGGCGAGCGCGACCTGGCCGTCTACAACAAGACCATCGGCAAGTTCCAGCTCACGGGGATTCCGCCCGCACCGCGCGGCATGCCGCAGGTCGAGGTGACGTTCGACATCGATGCGAACGGCATCCTGCACGTGACGGCGAAGGACAAAGCCACGGGCAAGGAGCAGAAGATCCGCATCGAGGCGTCGAGTGGTCTCTCGGAGAGCGAGATTCAGCGGATGGTGAAGGACGCCGAGTCGCACGCGAGCGAGGACAAGCAGCGTCGCGACGAAATCGACACGCGGAATCGTCTCGACAGCCTGGCGTACGAGGTGGAAAAGAATTCGAAGGAGTGGTCCGATCGTCTCGCGGCGGAACTCAAGACCAAGCTCGAGAGCGCGGTGGAGCGCGCGCGGAAGGCGCTACGTGGCGAAGACATGAACGAGATCAAGTCGGCGCACGAGGAGCTGACCCGTGCTTACAGCGAGGCCGGTCAATCGTTGTATGCACAGGGGCAGCAAGCGCAGGGCGAGACTGCCACGAGTCACGCGGCGCAGGAGAGTGCCGCGGACAATCCCAAGGGGACGGACCGTAAGGAAGATGTGGTCGAGGCCGACTACGAAATTGTCGAGGACGACAAGAAGTAAGCGGCGGTGTGGTGTGGGGCGGAAGCCCGATCAAGCGGATTCAACGAGCGTCGGGCGGTGCCTGGCGCTCGTTGTGCTTGACGGCAACGCACAGACCGTATTTCGTGACCAACGCGATGTGCGGACGCTCAACCGCAGTATCGCGCATTGCCGGGCGGGTGGCGCGTGAAACTTGCAACCGCGCGGTGGTGTATCGTTCTTCATAGCTCTAACAGCGGATTTCAACGTATGTCACAACATGATTCTCGCCGTCCACGACTTGGCGCGTTTGGCATCGTTGCCATCGTCGCAAT
This sequence comes from Gemmatimonadaceae bacterium, assembly GCA_035279625.1. Classification (GTDB taxonomy): domain Bacteria; phylum Gemmatimonadota; class Gemmatimonadetes; order Gemmatimonadales; family Gemmatimonadaceae; genus JADGGM01. Next base: position 628 of record DATEHK010000021.1, on the reverse strand, counting down.
CATAGCGTTCGCGGGCGGACTCATTCTCGCCGGCGGGATGAACCTCACTCCCTTCGGCTTTGCGCAGCAGAGCTCGACGCCTGCGCGGCTGGCATCGGTGTCGACCGGCTCCATGGCGCCCGTTGCCGACTTGAGCAACGGCTTCGTGTCCATTGTCGATCACGTGCGGCCCGCGGTGGTGTCGATCACCACCGAGCGCGAGGCCCGCGTGCAGCGGATGCCGCAGGGTCAGATGCCGCCGGGCATGGAAGATTTCTTCCGTCAGTTCGGACCGCAGCAGTCGCAGCCGCAGGAAGGACTCGGCTCCGGGTTCATCGTTTCGCCGGACGGATACATCCTGACGAACAACCACGTCGTTGCCGACGCCGACAAGTTGAGCGTCAAGCTGTTCGACGGTCACGTCTATAAGGCGAAGGTCATTGGTCGCGATCCGACGACAGACGTCGCGGTGATCAAGATCGACGCGAGCGGGCTGCCCACCGCTTCATTAGGCGACGACAGCAAGGCACAGGTTGGGCAGTGGGTGCTGGCGATCGGCAACCCGTTGCAGCTCGACTTCACGGTGACGGCGGGCATCATCAGCGCCAAGGGCCGGAGCGGCAACCTCAAGAGCCTCTACAACTCGCAA
>DATEHK010000020.1:0-80526 GCA_035279625.1 Gemmatimonadaceae bacterium | reverse complement strand
CCCCGGCGGCCGTTGCCGGCGACGCGCGCTTGGGCGGCACGCTGACCGGATTGCGGCGAGTCGGCGCGATCGATCATGCCCGCCGCCGCCGCCGTGTCGCCGGTTGCGTTAGGCGCGGTGCGACCCGCGCCGGGCTGCAAGGCCGCCAGTTGCGTCTTCACCTCGTCCCCTACCTTGGTGGGGTCGAGGCCGAGCGCCTCTGCCACCTGCGCGCCCTCGCGCGGTGTCCGGATCGCGTCGTTAGGCACGGTGATCACGTTCGTCCGCTGCTGCACCAGCACCGACACGTCGCTGTTCATGCCGGGCATGAGCGCGCCATCTTTGTTGTCCAGCCGGATGAGCACCGGGAACATCGTCACGCTCTGCTGCACCGTCGCTTCCGGCGCGATCTTCTCCACGGTGCCGATGAACGCCCGATTGGGATAGGCGTCGACCTTGACCGTCGCCTTCTGCCCCGGTTTCACGTTGCCGATGTCGCTCTCGCTCACCAGCGTGCTGTCCATCACCTGGCCCAGGTCGGCCATCTGCAACAGCAGCGTGCCGCCCCCGGCGTTGTTGGTGGCGGAGCTGATGACCTGGCCTAACGAGACGTCCTTCTCGATCACCACGCCGGTGATCGGCGACTCGATGCGCGCGTCCTCGAGGGCGATCTGCGCGTTGTCGAGATTGGTCTTGGCCGCCGCGACGGTCGACTGTGCGTTGGCGTAGTTGAGCTGCGCGGTCTCGAGGTCGGGCGCCGTGAGCACACCCGCTTTCGCCAATCCCTCGGCGCGATCGAGCTGCGTCTTCGTGACCGTCAGGTTCGCCTGCGCTGCTTGCACCGCCGCTTTCGCCTGATTGTAGTTGTTAGTCACTTGCCGCGGGTCGACCTGCACCAACAAATCACCGGGCTTTACCCGCGAGCCGAGCTCCGCCGGCATCTTCATGATCTGACCCGATGCCTTCGACCGAACCTGCACCGCGTTGATCGGCTGAATGACCCCGGTCGCCTCGACATCGACGATGAGATCCTGCCTCGCGATGGTCGCGGTCTGGATCGCGGCGTTAGGATCGGCTGCCTTCTTGGTGCAGCCCGCCACCACGATCAGCGCGGCGGCGAGCGGAATATAGGGTCTCACGAATCGTCTCCTGATCGTCACGCTCATGGGGGTCTACAGCTCTCGGCCCACGAGCGCTTCGAGTTGCGCCTTGGCAACGCGATAATTGAACCGAGCCTGAATGAGCGCCGCGCGCGCTGTAGTGAGCGCGGCTTCCGATGTCAACACATCCAATTGCGTCGACGCGCCGAATTCGTAACGCTGCCGCTGGACCCGCAAGTCCTCGTCCGCGGCTTCGACCGATGTCTCGTCGATCTGGACCTGCTGCTGATTGGTGCGCAGCGCGCCGTAGAACTGCACGAAGTTCGCTTTTGCCGCGAGCTTCGCATCGCGCAGCTGCGCCTCGGCGTTGCGCTGCGCGACATCGGCGACCGCGATGCTCTGCTCCCGCTGCAGTTGATTGAAGATCGGATAGCTGAGCGAGAGGCGGAATTGATTCTGGTACGCGTACTGGCCGGCCACGAACGCCAGACTGTTGGTGCTGCCATTGCCGTTGATGTTCCAGCTGGCGCTGAGCGTCGGTAGGTACGGTGCACGCGCCGCCTTGGCGCCCGCCGCCGTTGCCGCATCCGACGCCTGTGCTTGCTTGACCGCCGGTCCCGCATCGGCCATGGCGCGGAGGGCGGCGCTGTCCACCGAGGCGAACGATGCCCCGAGGGTGTCGTCGGCGCTCGCCGTGACGGTGAATGGCGTGCCGACCAGGCGCGTGAGGGTCGCGTTGGCGGTATTGAGATTGTAGCGTGCCGTGACGATGGCTAACTGTGCGTTAGACACCTGGATCACCGCGCGCAGCGAATCCGACTTGGTGGCCTCGCGCGCGTGGACTTTGGCCAGCGCCTGCTTGAGATTCTCGTTCGACTCGGCCAGCTGCGACTCGGCGGCCGATTCTGCCTCGCGCGCCGCGAGCACCGCGTAGAACTGCTGCTTCACCGACAAGGCGATGCCGTACTGTTGCAGGGTCTCGTTCGCCTGCGCCGCAGTGACGTCCGCCTTGAACGTGTGGATGTTGTAGATGCGCGATCCACCGTCGAACAGATCGAGATTCAGGCTCAATCCGTGCGAGTATTGCCAGCTCGGACCGGTGAACGGGACGAGCGACCCCTGTGGGTCGAACCGATCGCCGCCCTGTCGCGACGTAGAGGCGCTGATCGAGAGTGCCGGAATGAACGCCGCGTAGGCGGCGCGCACCTGCGCCCGACTCGTTTCGAGTGAACCCTGCGCGGCGACCGCGAGCGGCGATGCGCGCTGTGCGAGATGCACCGCTTCGTCGAGACGAATCGGCCGTGCCGTCGTGTCGACGGGGCCGAGCAATGTCGTGTCGTACGCGGGCGGAGCCACGGTCGTGTCCGCCTGCGGTGTCGCGGGTGGTGTCGTAGGTTGCTGTGCCGCCACTCCCATGGGAAGCGCGAGCGCGAACGCGATCAATTTCTTCAACGCCGATTCTCCTGGCTGCTCTGCGATTCGTCGATCATCTGCTGGAACCGCGCGTGCTGGGTCGGATCGAGCAGCTTGAAGATTTCAGCGCGCGCCGCGAGACGAATCGAATCGAGCTTCGGACGAACCGGCACGAGTGCCGTGTCGAAGTCGCGGTGGCGCTTGTCGAGGATGCTGTCGACCGCCGCGCGTTGGGCCGGCGAGAGCGCCAGGCGGTCCGCGAGAATGTCGACGTTTCGACGGCTTGTGGTACTACACGGCTCGTGGACCAGGCGGTCCACCGTAAAGCCCACCGCGCCGCCGACGACCAACACCGCGATCAGGGCGGCAAAGGCGAGCGCTTTCGAGCGCTGCATGGACGGCTCCAGTCAGGGTGAGATGACGTAGCGCAGCGTCGCATCGCGGGCGGAGCCCGGCGTCGCGTCGGTTGCCAACTGCAACGGCGCGCTCTGCGGTGTCTCGATGACGCCGTCATACGCAATGGCCGTCTCGCGCGCCGCATCGCGCGAGAGCGCGATGCCCGCCGCGACCAGTGCCACTGCCGCCGCTACGAGGCCAACGCGAGCATATCGTGCTAACGGTTGCCACCACTGGTCGACCGCGGCATCGCCGCTGATACGCGCCATGATCCGCGCGGCGAGGGAGCCCCAGTACGCATCATCCGACGGTGCGCCGTACATGCTCCGTAAGGCGCGGGTCAGATCGTCATCCCGTCCGTGGGGCCCGATGCGAGGTTCGATGCTCATCGTTGACTCCAGAGGTCTCCCAGCGTTCGGCGAAGGGCGGCCCGTGCATGGTGGAGGTCGGATCGTGCCGTTCCCTCCGGTATACCCAGCATGCTGCCGATTTCGCCGTGCGTAAACCCTTCGACGTCGTGCAGGACGATCACAGACCGTTGGCGTTGCGACAGCTCCTCGAGACCCGAGGCGAGGCGGCGGCGGAGCTCGTCCTGTTCCGCCGGATCGCGAAACGGCAGCGCCACCGAATCCGACAGCGAGTCCGCGTCGCGGACGCGGCGACGGCGTCCGATGTCGAGCGCTGCGTTAGCCACGATGCGATGCAGCCACGCGCCGAACGCCTGCTCCGGGCGAAACCGATCGAGCGCGCGGTACGCGTGCAGGAACCCCTCCTGCACCGCATCCTCCGCGTCTTCGTGCGTCGCCGTGATGGCGCGCGCGACCGCGTACGCGCGACGCTGATGCAACGCCACGAGCTCCGCGAACGCATCGCGATCGCCGCGTTGTGCTGCAAGAATCAAGTCCCGCTCGCGCGTGCGGGCCGACCACTCGGCCGACGGCTCAGGCACGTGCTGGGCAGTATGGAGCGACAGCGCTGCGTGCATTCTCATCCTGGCAGACGTCCAAGAGAGTAACGCGCGCGGCGGGGAAACCGTTGAAGCGCGCCATTAACCCCCCGGTGTGCCGGCCAACCCGAGGTCCTCGGCGGACGCGCGCATTGCGTCGATCACAAATTGGATGTGCGAGTCGAGCTCCACCTCCAATTCTTCGGCGCCGTGTACCACGTCCTCGCGACTAACGCCCCGCGCAAATGCCTTGTCCTTCATCTTCTTTCGCACCGACCGTGCATCCACATCGCGCACGCTGCGCGACGGTTTGACCAGCGCCGTCGCGGTGATGAGTCCGGTCAATTCATCGACGGCGAACAGTGTGCGTGCCATGCGCGTGGTGCGCGCGACACCGGTGTATGGGGCGTGACCGAGAATCGCGGTGACAACGTCGTCGGGGTAGCCGCGCGTGCGCAGCAGCCGCGCGCCTTCAGCGGGATGTTCTGCGTCCGGCGCGTGGCTCGCGTTCGGGAAGCGCTCGTAGTCGAAATCGTGCATGAGGCCGGCAAGGCCCCAGCGCTCGGGGTCTTCGCCGAAGTGCGCGGCGTACGCCCGCATCGCGGCTTCCACGGCGAGCATGTGCTTTCGTAAGGATTCGCTGAGCGTGTACTCGTGCATCAACGCAAGGGCGTCGGCACGTGACGGCAAATCGGCCATGGAGCGCGGGGGCTGGAGAGGTGAACGCGCGGAACCCGTCCTCCAAACTTAGGAGAGACGGGTCCTCCGACCAAGCACGTCAGCCTCCGGCAAGGTCAGTGCACCTGACGCATTGCGCCGCGACCCCTGCCCGTCTTGAACACGAACAAGAGCGGCAGAGCGGCGCACAAGAGCAGACCGCACAGCAGATAAATGCGGGAGAAGGCGAGGACGTTCGCCTGCGCCATCACCTGCTTATCGAGCAGCGCGAGCGCTTGCTGCTTGGCCACGGCGAGCGACGCGCCCCTGGCTACCATGCCCTGCGTGAGCGCGGACAGCCGCGCCATGGAGGCGCCGTCGCCCGAGGCCAGATGCGAAACCAGCGCGACGCGGTTTTGGGCCGCGAATCGCCCGAGCAGCGTCGCCATCACGGCAATGCCTAACGAACCGCCGAGTTGGCGCGTCAGGTTGAACATGCCCGTGCCCTGCGCCAACCGCTCGGTCTGGAGATCCGCCATCGTCGCGTTGGTCAGCGGCACGAAAATGAGGCCGAGTCCCGTGCCGCGCCAAATGAGCGGCCAGAACATGTCGTTCGCGCCGGCATCCAGCGAGAGACGTGACAGCATCCACATCGAGAGCAGGAAGAACAGAGAACCCGCGGTCACGGTGATGCGCGCGTCCAGCCGATTCGCGTTTCGCCCAACGACGCCCATCGTGACCGCGGATGCGAGCGCACCCGGCAAGATGATTTTGCCCGTCTGCCACGCGGTCATGCCGTGCAACTGCTGCAGGAAGATCGGCAGCATGAACACCGAACCGTAGAGCGCCAGGCCCAACATCGCGGCGATGAGCACACCCGCGGTGAGCTGACGGCTCTTGAGCACGCGGAAGTCGATCACCGGTTCTTTCGCCGTCAGCTCGCGCCACACGAGCAGCACGGCCGACGCGATCGAGACCACGAGCAGCGTGACGATGAAGCGCGAGTCGAACCAATCGTAGCGCTCGCCGCGCTCGAGCATCCACTGGAGCGACCCGATGCACACCGCGAGGAGCGCGATGCCGGAGACATCGATGGTCCGCGAGCGCTCCTGGTGTGCCGCGTTTCGCACGTAGGTCAGCACCAGGATCGCCGCCACGATGCCCAACGGCACGTTGATATAGAAGATCCACGGCCACTGGTAGTTGTCGACGATCCATCCGCCTAACGTTGGGCCGATGGTCGGACCCACCATCACGCCTACGCCGAAGATGGCCTGGCCGATGCCGACTTCCTCTGGCGGGAAGCACTCGAACAACGTCGCCTGCGCCGTCGACAACAGCGCGCCGCCGCCCACTCCCTGTACGATGCGGAACGCCACGAGCTCGACCAGCGTGTGCGCCGCCCCGCACAGAAACGACGCGACGACGAACAGCATGATCGAGCCGGCGAGATACTTGCGCCTGCCGAAATATGCCGACAGCCATCCCGACATCGGAATCACGATGACGTTGGCGATGATGTAGCCGGTCGACACCCAGGCGATCTCGTCGAGCGTCGCGCCCAGGTTGCCCATCATGTCGGGCAGCGCGACGTTCACGATCGAGGTGTCGATCAGCTCGAGCACCGAGGCGAGCGTGACCGCGATCGCGATCAGGTACCGATTACGATACGGATCATCCGCGATGGCCGGAGGCCATGCGGCGACGAGGTCGCCGGGCGCGCCTCGGGCGAGCGGTCGTAAGAGTGCGGCCATTGGAAGGCTACCGGTCGAGTGAAACGGGGCGGCGAATCGTTAGGCGAACCATCAGCCCGTTTTCACGTGTGCCACCACCGACAAGCCCTGGCGCAACGGACGGTTCGGTCCGCAGCCTTTGGTCACCAACACGCGCACCGGCACGCGCTGCACCACTTTGGTGAAGTTGCCCGTCGCGTTGTCGGGAGGCAGCAGCGCGAAGCGCGCACCCGTTGCCGCGCTCAGGCTCTGCACTTTGCCCTCGGCGGTACAGCCCGGGTACGCGTCGACGTCGATCTCCACCGGCTGCCCAACGCGCATGTTCGCGAGCTGGGTTTCCTTGAAGTTCGCCGTGATGTACGCCCCGGTATCCGCCACCACCGACATCAGCGTCTGCCCCGCTTGCAGCAGTTGGCCTAACTCGATGAGCTTCTTCGAGACGGTGCCGCTCACCGGCGCCGTGATCACGGTGTAGCTGAGCTGGAGCCGCGCGTCATCGAGCACCGCCTGCGCCGCTTCGGTGCGCGCCTGCGCCACGCGAACGCCTGCCTGCGCGCTCGTGACCCCGGCGTTGCCCGCCGCAGCCTGTCGCTCCACGGCCTGCAGATTCGCCGCTGCCGCGTCGGCCGCCGCCTGCGCCGCATCCAGCTGCTGGCCGGACACGATCTGCTTCGCCGCCAGCGACTTCATACGGGTGAGATCGGACTGCGCCTGATCGTATTCCGCGCGCGACGCAACGATCTGCGCGTCCTGCGCCGCGCTCTGGCTCGTCGCCGACGTCACCGCCGCGCGCGCTTGGCCGGGTGCGCGTCCCGAGCCAACAGTGAATCGCGCCGCCGCGAGATCGGCTTCGGCCTGCGCGACCTTCACCCGGTACTCGTCATCGTCGATCGTGGCGAGCGTGTCGCCGGCGTGTACGGAGTCGTTGTCCTGCACGTGAACCGACGCCACATAGCCGCCGACCTTCGCCAGCACCGGAATGATGTGACCGTCCACCTGGGCGTCATCCGTGCTCTCGTGGACGCGCGAGTACAAGTACGCCTTGAGGCCCCAGCCTAACGCAATGAGCGCAACGATCGCGACAATCGGGACGACGTACTTGCGCTTCGCCGGCGCGGCCGGCTGGCGCTCCGGCGTCGCCGGCCTGTTCTCGGAGTGCTGCTCGGTCTCTTCATCTACCATCGTCGCCATGATCTCTATCCATCGTCAGAGGTGCTGATCGTTCGTCGTCGATCGTGTCCTACGGCAGCGACGTCACCGACCCGACGGCGCGCGCCAGTGCGACGCGCGCCGATTGATACGAAGCGAGCGCATCCACCAACTGCGTGCGCGAGGTATTCAGCGTGAGTGACGCCGTAATCACATCCGCATTTCCCGACACACCGGCGCGAAATCGATCGCGCGCCTGTGCGACTTCCTGCTCCGTCAGCCGAAGCTGCTCGCGCGCCGCATCAACGGCCTCGCGCGCCGAGCCCAGATCGAGCATGGCACCGCGCACTTCGATGGCCGCCTCTTGGCGCAGGTCGCGACGCCGCACATCGATCTCGCTCACGCGCGCCTCCTGTTCCTCGATGCGTCCTTCGCGACGGAGTCCGTCGAACACCGGGACCGACACCTGCACGCCCCACTGATACGTGTTGAGCTTGTTGCCGCTGTTCGTGCCTAACCATCCCTCATCGGCGAACGCGGTGAGCGACGGAAGGCGCTCCGCGCGAATCGCCCCAGACGTTTGACGTGCCGCCTCCAACCGCTGATCCGCCGCGCGCAGGTCGGGACGATCGCGGAGCGCCTGGGCGATGGCCGCCTGTTCGTTAGGCATCGTGTCCGACATCGTGAGGCGCGTCAGCGTGTCGGCGAGCTCCACGTGCGCGTCGAGCGACAAGCCGAGCGCGCGCAGCAAATCGAGGCGCGACCGATCGCGCTCGTTGCGCGCGGCGATGAGCTGCGCCCGCACCGCGGCAACCTGCGCTTGTGCGCGCGTCACGTCGAGCGCGACACCCACGCCGGCCGTGAGCTGGTCGTTCGCGATCCCTAGGAGCGAATCGGCGAGCACCGAGTCGGCCTCGCGCGCCGCGAGATCCGCGTCCGCGCGCTGCGCGCGCAAGTACGCGAGCGACGCCGTCACCGCCGCCTGCTCGGCGACGTCGCTCGCCGTGGCGTTGCCCGCCACCGCCGTCGACCGCGCGCTGCGCACGCGACTCAATGCCGCATAGTCGAAGATCGTCTGCGACAGCTTGCCGCGGACGTCGATCGTGTTCACGGGGCCCAAGAGTTCGCCGCCCGGATCGAGTCCCGGCAGCGCGAAGCCGAACGTGGCCGTGTTGATCGTGACGCCGTGCTCCATCGCGTACGCCGACACGTTAGGCAAGAGCTCGCTGCGCGCCTGCGTCACCTGCGCGCTGGCCTGCGCCGCCTGGAACCGCGCTTCCTCGGCGCTCGCGCTCTGGTGCGCAGCCAGACGCGCCGCATCGCCTAACGACAAGGGCCGGCTGATGACCGTGTCCCGCCCGGCATCCTGGGCGTGCGCGCGCGGTGCCGCCGCCGGCACCACAACCGCCGCCACCACGAGCATGGCCATCACATATCGAAACACACCATCGGGCACAATCATGCCTTGTTCACTGCGGAAGGAGCAGGCGAGGCCGGACGCGAACCCGCGTTCTTGCGCACCGCGCCAAGGAAAAAACCGAGGAGCTGCTCCAGCACCTCCTCGTCGGTCAGATGCGCGACGAGACCATTCTGTTCCCGTTGCGCACACCACACGCCGTGACTGATGATCAGCGCCTGCAACATCCGCGCGCTTTCCAACTCGTCCATCTCGCGAAACTCGCCGGTCGCAATCCCGTGTCGCACAATGCCGGCGATCGCTTGAACGTTCCTGCCCGGAACTTCGCGCTGAAAGAATTCCAATAGTGCGGGGAAGTTGCGCAGCTCGCCGATCGACAACCGGTGCAGCTTCTCGAACATCGGCGACCGCACGTGCTGCCACACCGAATGCGCGTAGTCGGTCAGCTGATCGACAGCCGAGGCGCTCGTGGCGACCGCCCGTGCTTGCGCCTGGATGATCGTGTCGCCAACGAGCTGACGGATCATCTCGCAGAAGAGCGTCTCTTTGTTCGAGAAATAGAGATAGATCGTGCCCTTCGACACGCCGGCGCGCTTCGCGATGTCCTCGAGACGCGCAGCCGCGAGCCCGGATTCGCCGAACACATCAATGGCGGCGTCCAGAATCTGACGCGGCCGAGCTTCCGGCAGCCGGCGCCAACGCGGTTCTTCGGGATGAGCGGCGATCATGGTTAAGTAACCGACCCGTCAGTCATGTAGTTCCAATAGCGCGCGGCGAACCGGGGTCTACAGGCCGCCCGCGGGGAGGAACAACGTGGTATTAAGTAACTGAACGGTCAGTAATATGGAGGCGGCCACCGGACGCTGTCAACCGTCTCTTGGATTCGGCCGCGCTCGATCCGGGGGGTGCCTTGCCCGTTGCGGGCGTCGTCCTCCATCATAGGCGCCTCCGTTAGACCTCTCCCCCGATCGCGCGGTCCGCTCATGGACACCTCCGCAACTCCGCAGCTCAAGCAGCACACGGCGTTCGAGATCATCGACATCTCGATCCAGCTTTTCAGGCGCCACTACGCGACCTTCGTCATGCTGTTCGCACTCGGCGCCATCCCATCGTGGATCGTGCTGTGGCTGAGCGGCTTCATGACGTTCATGACGTCGTTCAACCCGGCAGCCGGCGCGCTGCCGACCGATTCGCTCAACATGGGCGCGTTCGCGTACAGCCCCCTGACATGGGCGTGGTCTCGGATTTTTACCGCGGCGATCGTGGTCGCCGCGTCGGACGCCTATCTCACCGGCGATCTGGATCCAGGCCGCGCGCTCCGCGCCGCCTGGTCGCGGTGGCTGCCCAACCTGCTGATCGGCATTCTGTTAGGCATCGCGATGGGGTTCGGCGCGCTCGTCTTTTTCGTCGGCGCGATCTACGTGTACCTGCGGTACTTCGCCGCTATCCCGGTGTTGATGCTCGAGAACACGAGTGCGTTCGACGCGTTCCACCGCTCGCGCGATCTGTCACAGGGATTCAAGTGGCGCATCCTCGGCACCGTCCTGCTGTCGTGGATCATCCTGTGGGTGGTGATTCTCACCCTGCAGGCGGTGCTTGCGCTCGTGCCGATGGTGCCCGTTGCGCGCATCCTCCTGAATGCCGTCGTGCAACTCTTCGTCGCGCCGCTCCTGCCGATCGTTGTCGTGGTGCTCTACTACGATCAGCGGATTCGCAAAGACGGCTTCGATCTCGAGGTGATGGCGCGCGATATCGGAGCTGTACCCGCGCAGGGCTGACGCCGTGGAGTGCAGACCGGAGGGACGCGCTCGCTTTCCGCTTCCCTCTGGTCTGAGATCAGAACGGTTCGACTATGGCGTCGTCGCCGCGGCCGCCGGCTCCTTCCCTTCGTAGTGCCGGTTGGTCAGCAGCACGATGCTGAACATGATGCAAAAAATCACGATCGCACCGACAATGAGTCCGGTGAATCCGGCTTTCTTGTCTCCGGGAAGCGGGGGCGCCATGCTCGATCTCTCCAGAAAGTGACGTAGTGGTCGGTGCGCTCGCCGCCGCCGGCGGCCGCGCCTAACGGTCTACTCGACGCGCACCGAGGTCATCGTATCGTTAGGCTGGATCTGCCGCATCACGTCCAGCCCGCGCGTGATCTGCCCGAACACCGTGTGCACGCCGTTCAGGTGCTTGGTGTTCTGCTCGCTCAACACCATGAAGAACTGGCTGCCGCCGGTATCCTTACCTGCGTGCGCCATTGATAACGCGCCCACTTCATGGGTGTGTGGATTGCCCTTCGTTTCGCACTTGATCTTCCATCCCGGGCCGCCGGTTCCGACGCGGCGGTCTCCGGCAGGCAGGTCGCGCGACAGCGGATCGCCGCCCTGGACGACGAAATCGGGAACGACGCGATGGAATTTCACTCCATCGTAGAATTTGCTGTTCGCCAATTTTTCGAAGTTCGCCACGGTGCCCGGCGCTTCCTTCTCGAAGAGCTCGGCCACGATGGTGCCGCGGTTCGTTTCTATCGTTGCGGTTTTCGCCATAGGCAACTCATACCTGCGCGCTGAGGGGACTCGCCGTCGCGATGCGTCGCGCGCGACGCGCTCGTGAAGTCAGTGTACGATAGCGCCGGCGCCGCCGCGATGCACCTATGCGTCAGCCTTTCGCGCCGATGCGCTCGATGATCTCCCACTCCGCATCGGTCACGGGCTGGACGGACAACCGGCTGCCGCGTTGGAGCAGCACCATCTTCGACAGCCCGCGCTCCTCGCGCAATCGTGCCAACGTGAGGGGATGCGCGAGCGGGCGCACGGCCTTGAGGTCGATCATGTACCACGTCGGCTTCTTCGGATCGCTTTTGGGATCGAAGTGTCCCGACTTCGAGTCGAACGCCGTGTCGTCTGGATATCCGGCGCGCACGACTTCGCAGATGCCCATGATGGCGGTCGGATCGGCGCTCGAGTGATAGAAGAACGCGAGGTCGCCCACCTGCATCTCATCGCGGAGGAAGTTGCGCGCCTGAAAGTTGCGCACGCCGTCCCACGCGGTGGTGCGGCGCGGCGACGACCAGAGGTCCTGCCACGAAAATGCGTTAGGCTCCGACTTGACGAGCCAGTGGCGTTGGGCGCGCGTCATACGAGCGATGATGGGCAGACGTCGTTGAGCACGCACTGCTCGCACTTGGGGCGCCGGGCGTCGCACACGCGGCGGCCGTGCTCGATCAACAGATGCGAGAGCATCGTCCAGTGCTCGCGCGGAAACAGCGGCATCAACGCACGCTCGATCTTCACCGGATCCGTCTCCTTCGTTAGGCCAAGTCGTTTGGACAGCCGGGCCACGTGGGTGTCGACCACGATACCCTCCTTCACGCCGAACGCGTTGCCGAGGACCACGTTGGCGGTTTTTCGGCCCACGCCCGGCAGCGCTGTGAGCGCGTCCATGGTGCGCGGCACCTGCCCGCCGTGCAGCTCGACTAACGCTTGCGCCATGCCGATCAGACTCTTCGCCTTACTGCGAAAGAATCCCGTGCTCTTGATCTTCTCTTCGAGCGTCTCGCGATCGGCGTCGGCGAGCGCGTCGGCGTTCGGATACTTCGCGAACAGCGCCGGCGTCACCATGTTCACGCGCACATCCGTGCATTGCGCGCTGAGAATCGTGGCGACGATCAGCTCGAACGCGTTGCGGTGATTCAGCGCGCAGTGCGCATCGGGATACGCCAGCGACAACCGGCGGTAGTATTCCGCCGCAATCTCGGGCGTCGCTTTGGTTCTTGAGCGCGCTCGAGGCCGCGCGACGCGGGGGCGTCGCGTTGCCGGCTTGGTGGCGCGTGCGTGACGAGGCATGGGGCGCAAGATACGGGGTCGCGTCAGGTGGAGGAATGAGCGCTGTCGCGCCCGCCGGCTTCGTTCACGCCGAGCACGTCGACGTACGCCAGCTTCGAGCCATCCGGCGCGGTCGACTCGCGCGCCGGATGTGCGACCAGCAGCTTGGGCCGCGCGTCGAGCGCGTGCAGGGCGCGCAGGACGAGCGTCTCCAACTCGCCGCGCGTGGCCACCACGCGCAGACCGCGACGTTCGCCGCCGGGCAGCGACGTGGCGAACGCGGCGTCGCCGTCGCTCCACGGTTGCGCGGCGCGAGGTGGCGCATCGCGCGCGTCGAGGTCGAGGCGGTCGAACACGAGTGAGATACCCGGTCGCTCCGGACGCAGCCCAAGCACGAGCAGCACGCGGAGCTCGACGCGCGTCGTGCCGTCCTCGCTCGACTCGTCCGAGGCGACAAAGCATCCGTCCACCGGTTCGAACGGTGCGTCTGACGCGACTCGCGCCCACAGTCGCTGGTTAGGAAACTGCAAATAGCACGATGCAGGAGCCGCGAGCTGCCACTCGTCCATGTCGTACCTGCTCGCGATTAGCGAGGACGTGATGGATTCGCCGAACGTGAAAAACCGGCGCCCTGCTGCCCAGAACCGATAGCCCTGCCAGAACAACTCGCCGTATTGATCGACCGCTTCCGCCGGCGCGTCGTCGGCGATCATCGACGACAGCGTCGCGCCCACCAAGCCGAGCAAGAGAAAGTCGTCGTGTTGGAGTGCGTCGCGTCCGCGCAGTTCTGCTTCGGCGCGAATCGCCGGGAATGCATCGTGTTCGAGCGGTTCGAGAATCAGCTCGTATGGCGTGAGGCGCGCGTCTGCCATCACGATGTGATGGGGCGCGCGCTCACGCCTCGACGCGCTGTTCGACTCCGGCCACCTCGCGGAATTGCCGCACGAGCTCGTGCAGCTGGTGCTCCGTGTAGTCGATTTCCTGCGCCGCGCCCTCGGTGTCGATGAGGCCGGCGCGCATCGAGATGGCGACCTGATTCAGGTAGCGCACCTTGGCCAGGAAATCTTCGGTGACCGACCGCAACGCGACGAACCGGCGGCGATTGGCGGCGGCGCGACGGTATCGGGCGACCAACTCGTCCTCGGACAATTTGCGCGCCATCTGCTCGACCTCGGGACGGCTCCGGCCCGGAAGCACGCCGCGATCCGGAATTCCTTCGTCATCCCATTCGGTTTCGGTGAACCACAGACGTCCGCCGTATTCGATCCCGTCGTAGGAGATGAGCACGGATACATCGAGCCGTCGTCCGCCAACTTCGATCGTCGCGAGATACGGTTGCACCGTCTCGTCGGAAGGGCTCATGTGGCCTCGGGCGGTGGTGACGAAGAGGGGGAGAGTAACGCGGTTTCGTCGAGGAATCGCCGGATGGCAGCAAACAGCACGTCTGGTGCTTCAACGTAAGGTACGTGCCCGCTCTCGTCTATCACTACGAGGCGAGCGTTTGGTAGAGCCCGGGTGGCGGCCTCGGACGACTCGATCGGGATCGGGTCGTGCCGGCCGTGGATGAGCAGGGTTGGGCATGTGACCGCGGACAGCTCGGCACTCAGGTCGTAGTCGCCGAGGCTCGACCAGACCGACTTCTGAATTCGGCCGACGACGCGGAAGGGCGTGAGCGCGCGGGCGCGCTCGAGGCGGCCGAAGTAGCCGGCGACGCTGAGCTCGAACATGCGCTGGCGGTAGGCGTCGTGGTTTTTCTCTCGCAGTCCGGACGCCGCGAGCTCGTCTCGCAGCTTCGCCACCGCGTCCGAGTTCTGCCGACGTGCGAACTCGGCTTCGAAGGCATCGCGTGTGGCGCGCGAGATGGGTGCGGGGTCGATGAGCACCATGCGTGTGGGGCGGGGACCTGCGCCACGGTAGGCCTCGATTGCATAGAGCAGCGCCAGCAATCCGCCCCATGAATAGCCGACAATCGACAGCGGGTCGAGGCCGAGCTCGGGGATGAGTTGGGCGAGGTCTTCGACGTGCGTGCGCCAGGTGACCGGCAACTGATCGGCGGTGCGCGATTGGCCGCTCCCGCGTTGGTCGTAGAAGACGAGCTGGTAGCGATCGGACAGCTCGAGCATTTGCGGCAACAGGTAGTCGTGCGGCGCGCCGGGTCCACCGTGAAGGACGAGCAGGCGCGGCGCGCCGGCGGGTCCGTAGGCGATCCAGTACAGCGGCACCGCGGTGGTGGTGGTGAATGGCATGT
Source organism: Gemmatimonadaceae bacterium (assembly GCA_035279625.1). Classification (GTDB taxonomy): domain Bacteria; phylum Gemmatimonadota; class Gemmatimonadetes; order Gemmatimonadales; family Gemmatimonadaceae; genus JADGGM01. The sequence goes on along the minus strand of DATEHK010000020.1, from coordinate 65,676 downwards.
TCCGTTAGGCGTAGGCGGCGGCGAGGCGCACGGTCTGGACGTGTCCCGTCACCGTGTCCTCGAGACGCGCGCCGTACCCGCCCCCCAGCACGATGGCCACGGGCAGGCCGATCTCGCGGCAGGCATCGAGCACCAGCACATCGCGCCGCCCCATCCCCTCATGCGTGAGGCCGAGTCTGCCTAACCGGTCGCCGGCCAGGATGTCGGCGCCGGCGAGGTACACGGCCAGCGCGGCGCGGGCCGAGCGCAGTGCGTTAGGCAGGGCGCGCGACAGCGTGTCGAGGTAGAGGTCGTCGTCGGTGCCGTCGGGCATCGCGATGTCCACGCACCCGGCCACGCGGTGAAAGGGATAGTTCTTCGCGCCGTGCATGCTGAACGTGTACACGCGCTCGTCGCCCGCGAAAATGGCGTTGGTGCCGTTGCCCTGGTGGACATCGAGATCGATCACCACCGCGCGCGTGAGACGCCCGTCGCGCTGGAGCGCGCGGATTGCAATCGCGACGTCGTTGAACACGCAGAACCCTTCACCGTGATCGGCGAATGCGTGGTGTGTGCCGCCGGACAAATTCATCGCCACGCCGTGCTCCAGCGCCGCACGGGTCGCGGCGAGCGTACCTCCCACCGATCGATAGGACCGCTCGACCAGCTCCGGCGACCACGGAAAGCCCAGGCGTCGCTCGGCCGCTGCATCGAGGTGCCCCGTGTCGATGTCGTGCACGTAGCGCTCGGTGTGCACGAGCCGCACGTCCTCGGCGGGCGCGCGCTCCGGCTCCAGCACTCGACAAGCGGGAATGATCGCCTCGGCGATCACGCGCTCCTTCACGAGGCGGTACTTCGCCATCGGGAAGCGGTGTCCTTGGGGGAGCGGCACCACGTACGAGGCGGAGGACCAGGCGAACAGCATCGAGGCAGGGCGCGTCGGGGATGAATGGAATGGGTCGAATGTTATGCCCCGGCGAAGGGCAGTTCCAGGCATCGCGGCGTCGCGCGCGCAAGGGGAAAACGCCGCTGGCTGCGCGGTTACGTGCGACGGGTGTCGATTGTCCCTAAGTAGAACGGACGTGCCCGTTTATCTCTCGAGGGAGTTGTCTGCGGCATGGATCACGCACCGACCTTCGCGCGGCATTTTGCTCGACTCGTATGGCAGCTGCTCAACGAGAGCGACGCCTATGATTTGCAGATCGCGTCGCTGCAGCTGTTGGTGAGCGCGTCGCGCTCCGGTACCGTGACGTTGGGCGTTCGGGGTCAGGCGCTGGTGACCAACGGTTCTCCGTTAGGCGAAGCCGGCCCGGAGTCCGCGGACCTCGTCGCGCAATTGATCGGCCACTCGATCCGCGAAGTGTCGTTCGACCAGCCGTCGTCGCCCGCCGACATGCTCCTCATGGCGCGCATTCTCGCGACAGCGCCGGTGGCCGGAGACGGCGGCCGTTCGGTCGTGGCGCGTCTCGACGCGCTGGACGCACGCACGGTGCGCGTCATGGCCGCGCCGCTCGATGCCGCGGCAAACGGCGCGCACGCGACCTCGTCCATTGGCGCGGACGTCATTCCCGACGTGGCGGTGTTCGCGCCCGTCGAGCCGGCACGCAACGGCGGCAACGGGACGAACGGACACGGCGCGGATGCCGACGTCGGGTCGGGCATCGCGACGACCGCGCGACTCAACGAGATGTTCGGCGTGTTCTCGTCCAGCCAGGGTGTGGACGGATCGGCGGCCACAGTGTTCCAGCAACTCGATGCGGCGGCCACACCCAAGGACGCCGCCCGCGAGCTCGACGGCCTGCTCAAGGTGATCGCCGAAGCGTCGGCGCGTGCGCGTCACGATGTCGTGGCCGACGTCCTTTATGGCATTGTCGCGCGCGAGTCGGCGCTCACCGATGATGCGATTCGCCGCCAGTACGGCGTCGCGCTGCGGCGCATCGCGGTCCCGCTCATTCTGCGCAGCGTGACCACCTTGCTGCCGCGGCGGCGCGAGCGTCACGACGAATACATGACGGTGATAGCGCGGTGCGAGGAATCGGGCGCCGAGGCGCTCGCGGAATCGCTCATCGCCGCGCCGACCATCGGCGATCGCCGTGTGTTCTACGACGCGCTCGTCCGTCTCAAGACAGGTATCCGCACGCTGGTCCACATGCTCGGCGACTCGCGCTGGTACGTCGTGCGCAACGCGGCCGAATTGTTAGGCGAGCTCAAAGTCGGCGAGGCCGAGGTCGAGCTGATGCGCCTCTTGGAGCACGATGACGACCGGGTGCGGTCGGCGGCGGCCAACGCGTTGGCGCGGATCGGGTCGGCGAAGCGGGGCCGGGTGTCGCGGGCCGCGGTCGCGGTGGCTGCCGACGCGGCCGAAGGCAACGGCAACGGACACGCGCCTGCCCAGGGTGGCCTACGCTCGGTGCACTCGCTCATCCGGGCGCTCGAGCGCGAATCCGATTCGCGCGTGCAGGTGGCGCTGGTCGCCGCGTTAGGCCAGTTGGGCACGGCCCAGGCGGTGGACAAGCTGGTGGAGCTCGCCCGCACCGAGCGCGGCCTGCTCGCCCGCCAGCGCCCCACGCCGCTCCGTGTGGCCGCCGTGCACGCGATCGGCCAGGCCCGCTCGCCCAACGCCCACCAGGCGCTCCAAGCTCTGCTGCGCGACAAGTCGCCGGCCATCCGGGGCGCGGCGTCGTGGGTGATTTTGGGCAAGCGCGACGCGGCGGCGCCGGCCTGATCGCCCGCGCGCGGCACTCCGCCCGCGCGCCTAACGCTGCGTGAAGTCGACCTCCGCGGTCACGCGCCGGCACGTCTCGGCGATCAACGCTGCCGTGTGATCCACGTCGTCGAGACTCACCAATTCGTTGGGCGAGTGCATGTACCGGTTGGGCACCGACACCAACGCCGTGGCGATGCCCTCGCGCGCGATGTGAATCGCGTCGGCATCGGTGCCCGTGTCGCGGCCCGCCGCCTGGAGCGTGTAGGGAATCGAGAACGCCTCCGCCGTCTCGCGCAGCAGTCGAAACGCGACCGGCGAGATGATCGACCCGCGCGTGAGCACCGGCCCGCTGCCCACCGGATGGTGGCCCAGCTCCTTCTTCTCGATACCCGGATGATCGGTGGCGAACGACACGTCGACCACGATGGCCATGCGCGCGCCGATGGCCGCCGCGCTCACGCCGGCGCCGCCGCCGCGATAGCCGATTTCTTCCTGCGTCGTCGCCGTCGCCACCACGCGTGCCATGCCGGGCTTCTCGGCGTACCGCCGTAAGGCTTCCAGCACGACGAACGCACCGATGCGATCGTCGATCGACCGCGACACCACGCGATTGTTCGGAAACCGCATGGTGCGAGAGTCGATCACGCCGGCATCGCCCACGTTGAGCCGCGCCATCGTCTCCTTCGCGCTCGCCGACCCGATGTCGACCCACAAATCGGTGAGTTTGGACGCCTTCTCTCGATCGTCGGCGCGGAGCAGGTGAATCGGTTTCTTGCCGACCACACCGAACACGTCGCCCTCTGCACCCAGAAATCGGATGCGCTGGCCGACGAGCACCTGCACGTCCCATCCGCCGATCGGCGCGATGTAGACGTAGCCATCGTCATCGATGTGCTGCACGATCACGCCGATCTCGTCGATGTGGCCGGCGAGCATGATCGTCAGTGCGTCGCCGCGGCCGCTGCCGTCGACCGTGGCCATGCTGTTGCCGTGGACGTCGCCGCGCACGGTCGCGAAGCGCGCGGCCTCATCGCGCCACGCGCGCGCCGGCGCGGACTCGAAGCCCGACGGTCCGGGCGTGTCCAACAATCGCTCGAGAAACGCTATTGCGCTGGAAGACAGCATGAGGGTCGAGTCGTCCCGTTAGGCATTTTGCGGACGCGCGTGAGCCGCCGGATGACCGGCGGCCCAACCAAGAGAGCCCCCAATATGCGAACCGGAACGGCCTCGGCGTAAGACCGCGCCGTTGGTCCTTGGACCGCGCTCAGGCGCTGGCCGGAGCCTCCGGCGGCGGCCGATGCGTGCCCAACCGCTTGACGCCCAACCGGCGCGCAACCAGCCACGCCACGAGCGCGATTACGGCCAGCGGCACCAACACGCCGAGCGCCGCAATGCTTTGCGCGGTAAACCGCACGAAGTTGCGCCACGCCTGACGAAATGCCTCCGCCAATTCGCTGCCGCTCCCGCGCTCGCCGACGACCGGAACGGGCTCGTGCACCGTGACCGAGATCGTGCTCACGGCTGCGCGCGTCCGCAAATAGCGAATCCGCCCCTCGTATCGCTCGATCACTTCCCGCACATTCGACAACGCGCGTTCCACGTCCAACACATCACTCAACTTGCCCGTGCGCGTCGACAACAGCGCGATGAGACGCGCCTCCAATTTGCGCGCGTTGTCCATGCGCGCATTCACGTCTACGTATTCTTCGCTCACATCGGCCGTCGACACGTTCACCGATTCGAGCGTGCCCAACGGACGCAATCCGGCAAGCGCATCGTCGAATCGCGCCGCCGGGATGCGCACCTCGAGCGTGGCCGTGTGCGGCTGATCGTGCCCTTCCTCGACGGCCACGTCGGCCACGTATCCACCTACGCGTTGGGCCAACGCGCGTACGCCGACAATGCCGCTGTCGAGCGCGCCGACTTCGACGCTCACCTGCGCCGTCCGGATGAGCATCGATGGCGCGATATGCTCCTCGCTTGGCGCCGCCGAGTCGGCGGCCGACGTATCGCTGCTGGTCGGCATCGAGTCCGCGGTGCCTTCGGTCTTGAGCCGGTCTCGCCCCGCGACCATGGGTGCCGCTTCCGCCATCGCCGCGGTCGTTCCAGCACTTCCGGCGAGAATAGGGCGCGCGGGCGCGGCGCGATCACACGCTAAAGCAAACACGGCCGCGGCGGCGCAGGCGACAACAGCGGGTTTCATGGTACGAGTGTCCTTGGTTGTCGGTCGAGTGCGTGGCCACGAGGCCACACGCTCTCGAACGTGGGTGTTTCCACCTGGACGCCGCGCACCGCGCATTCTTGCACACCGTCGCGAAGCGGTCCTCGTCACACAGGACTCGAACGCGGCGCTCTTTCTCCAACCGCGTGCGCTCGCGCATATTGCGACCTCGCTGCCCGCCTCAGCCGCCACGAGGACACACGATGCGCCTCCCGCTGTTCATCGCGATGCTCGTTGCAGTGGTCGTTGCCGCGCCGCGCCGCGCGATCGCACAATCCGCGCGCGACGCACCGGCGGCGGACGTGTCGGCTCCGATCGGCAGCGTGTCCTATCGCGTTTCGTTCGATTCCGCCGATGCGCGACAGCGCATGCTGCACGTCGACATGTCGTTCACCGTCACCGGCGGCGACGCACCGGTGCTCTTGGCGCTGCCGGCCTGGACGCCGGGCTCGTACGAGCTCGACTACTTCGCGCGCGACGTGCTTCGCTTCAACGCCGAGAGCAACGGCAAAGCGCTCATGTGGGACAAGCTCGACTACGACACGTGGCGCGTACGGCCCGCCGGCGGCAAATCGATCACGGTGTCCTTCGACTACTTGGCCGACTCATTGAACAACGCGATGGCGTGGTCGCGGTCGGACTTCGCGATGTTCAACGGCACGAACGTGTTCCTGTATCCCGAAGGACGCGGGTTCGATTTTCCATCCACGGTCACGATTCGCACGAACCCGGCGTGGCGCGTCGTCACCGGCATGACGCCCGGGTCCACGGCGTTCACGTACACGGCGGCGAGCTACCACGAGCTGGTGGACATGCCGTTCTTCGTCGGGCGCTTCGACCTCGACAGCGTGCGCACGCCTAACGGATGGCTGCGCTTCGCCTCGTATCCGGTGCGGAGCGTCCCCAAGGCGACGCTCGCGTCGTCGCTCGCCCAACTGGCGAAGATCGTACCGGTCGAGGGCGCGGTGTTCGGCGACGTCCCGTTCTCCACGTACACCGTGATGCAGATCGCCGACTCCAGCTACGGCGGCATTTCGGGCCTCGAGCACGCTAACTCGCACGTCGACGTCACGACGCCGCTCGCCGTGGGCGAGCCGATCGAGATGTCCATTTACGCGCACGAGATCTTTCACGCGTGGAACGTCAAGCGGCTCCGCCCCGCCGACCTGTGGCCTTACCAATACGCGCACGAGCAACCGACGCCCTGGCTGTGGGTGAGCGAAGGCATCACGGACTACTATGCCGACTTGTCCGAGGTGCGCGCCGGCGTGATCGACTCCGCGGCGTTCTTCGAGGTGACCGCCGGCAAGATGGCCGAGGTGGCTAACGCACCGCCGGTCGCACTCACCGATGCATCGCTTACCACGTGGATCCACCCCGAGGATGGAACGGCGGACATCTACTATCCGAAGGGATCGCTCGCCGGTCTCATGCTCGACATCATGATTCGCGACGCGAGCGACAACCGCGCGTCGCTCGACGATGTGATGCGCGCGCTCTATCGGCAGTGCTATCAGCACGGCACAGGGTTCACCGACGCGCAGTGGTGGTCTGCCGTTAGCACCGCGGCCGGCGGCAAGTCGTTCGCCGACTTCAACGCGAAGTACATCGATGGCCGCGACCCGTATCCGTGGAAGACGGTGCTGCCGCTCGCCGGTCTGCGCGCCACCATCGACACCGTTCGCACGCCGACACTCGGCGTCTCCGCGGAAAACGATTCGGCGGGCGTGCGCGTGTCTCGGGTGGCGCCGGGATCATCGGCAGACGAGGCCGGCGTCCAGGCCGGCGACTATTTGGTGTCTGTTGCCGGCGTGCCGATTACCGATCCTGACTTCACCAACAGGTTACGCGAAAAGGTGGGCTCACGCGCCGGCGTCCCGGTCGCGTTTCGCCTGTTGCGCGGCGACGACACGGTTAGCGTAACTGCCAAACTGCAGGTTCAAGAGCGCGTGACGGTTCGTGTCGATGCCGATCCGGCCGCCAGCCCCAAAGCGGCGCGAATCCGCGCGGGACTCTTGCACGTACGGTGAATCCGGCCACACTCTACACGACCGCATTCGCTTGGTCCGCGGCCGGACTCCCTCCTTCTCGACTCCCTCCGGAGATTCGCATGACGGCCACTGCAGCACCCAAGACGCCCTCGGTCTGGGAAGACTTCATCGACATTTTCACGTCGCCCAGTCAGGTGTTCGAGCGGCGGCAGAACGCGAATTTCTTCCTGCCCATGATCGTGGTCACGCTCATTATTGCGCTGATCTACCTCGGAACAAAGTCGCTGACCCAACCCGTGTTCGATGCCGAATTCGCGCGTGGAATGGCGGCCGCGATGCGCAAGAATCCACAGATCACGCCTGACCAGATGGCGAAGGGGAAGGACATCGCTGAAAAATTTTCGATCGTGTTCGTGTTGTTCGGTATACCAATCGCGATGTTCTTCGTCGGCCTGCTGTTGTGGTTCGTCGGGAAACTCTTCGACTCGAAGATGACGTTCGCGGGCGGCGTCCTCGTTGCGGCGTATGCCGCGTTTCCGAAGATCTTCGCGGCGATCGCCGGACCGGTCATCGCGTATTTCTCGGATCCGTCGACGCTCACTTCGGCGTCGAAGATCACCGTGAGCGCGGCGCACTTTTTCGATGTGTCGAACACCTCGCCGGTGGTTTTGGCGCTGTTGTCGCGCATTGACGTGTTCACGATCTGGTCCACCATCCTGCTCGGTATCGGGTTATCGGTGCTCGGCAAGATTCCACGCTCACGCGCGTACATCGCGGCCGTCATTGTGTGGGTCCTCGCGACGGTGTTCCCGATCTACCAGGCCATGCGGACCATGTAACTCGTGCGCGCGATGGTTCTCGAGCGGCCTCGCGCGCCGCTCGGGGCGCGCGATATCCCTGACCCGGAGCCCGGCCCGGGTCAGGTGCTGCTCCAGGTGCGGGCGTGTGCGGTGTGCCGCACCGATCTCCATGTGATGGACGGCGACCTCCAAGACCCCACGCTGCCGCTCGTGTTAGGCCACGAGATCGTCGGCTCGATCGTCGCGCGCGGAGCAGCCGCGACGCGTTTCGATGTCGGGACGCGTGTCGGGGTGCCGTGGCTCGGATGGACGTGCGGCGCCTGCACGTATTGCACCACGGGTCGCGAGAACCTCTGCGTGCGTGCCCGGTTCACGGGCTACCACATCGACGGCGGCTACGCCGAGTACTGCGTGGCCGATGAGCGCTTCTGCTTCGCGCTGCCCGGGTCCTACGACGATCTGCATGCCGCGCCGCTCCTGTGCGCGGGGCTCATCGGCTATCGCGCGCTGCGCGCCGCCGGCGATTCCGCCGCGTTAGGCCTGTACGGTTTCGGCGCCGCCGCGCACATCATCACCCAGGTCGCGCTCGCACAGGGCCGCCGCGTGTTCGCCTTCACCCGGCCGGGTGACACCGCATCTCAGGACTTCGCGCGGTCGTTAGGCGCGGAATGGGCTGGCGCGTCGGACCAGACACCGCCCGTGGAACTCGACGCCGCGATACTCTTTGCCCCCGTCGGTGCGCTGGTCCCGGCGGCGCTCCGCGCCGTCGCCACGGGCGGCACGGTTGTCTGCGCCGGTATCCACATGAGCGATGTCCCATCGTTTCCGTATGATATCTTGTGGGGCGAGCGCGTGATCCGTTCGGTGGCCAATCTCACGCGCCGCGACGGCGAGGAGTTTCTGGCGCTCGCGCCCCGCGTCCCCGTCCACACCGACGTCGAAGCGATCCCGCTTCACAGGGCCAACGAAGCCCTTCGCCGGCTTCGCGCCGGCGAGATCCGCGGCGCTGCCGTCCTAACGATGGAGCCGTGACGCCGGATTACGGACGCAGCAGCAGCTTCGCGATCGTCTGCAACTGCATGTTCGACGTGCCCTCGTAGATCGTTCCGATCTTCGCGTCGCGATAAAACTTCTCGACCGGATAATCCTTGGTGTAGCCGTAGCCGCCGTGCAACTCCACGCACAGCGACGTCACGCGCTCGGCAACCTGCGACGAGAACAGCTTGGCCATCGCCGCTTCCTGCGTGAACGGACGGCCCGCGTCCTTGAGTCGCGATGCGTTGTACACCATGAGGCGCGCGGCTTCGAGCTCCGTCGCCACCTGCGCCAACTGGAACTGCACGCCCTGGAAGTCCGCCAGCGGCTTGCCGAACTGCGTGCGCTCGCGCGTGTACTCCACCGTCGCATCCAGCGCTCCGCGCGCCACGCCGATCATCTGCGCGCCGATCCCGATGCGTCCTTCGTTCAGCGTCTCGATCGCGATCTTGTAGCCTTGGCCCACCGGACCGAGCACGTTCGCCGCCGGCACCGTACACCCGTCCAGAATCAACTCCGTGGTGCTCGATGCGCGAATGCCTAACTTGTCTTCTTTCTTGCCCACCGAGAACCCGGCGAATCCACGCTCGATGATGAACGCCGTGATGCCGCGATAACCCGCCGACGGGTCGACGTTCGCGAACACGATGTAGAGCTCGGCTTCGGCGCCGTTGGTGATCCACAGCTTGCGGCCTGTGAGCACCCAATCGTCACCGCGACGCTCGGCGCGCGTCGCGAGCCCGAACGCGTCGGATCCCGATCCCGGTTCGGAGAGCGCGTACGCGCCCACCGTGCCCGCGGTGAGTTTCGACAGGTATTGCTTCCGTTGGGCATCGGTGCCGTAGCGCGCGAGCGGCGAATTCACGAGCGTGTTCTGCACGTCCATGAGAATCGCCGACGACGCATCCACGCGGCTCACCGTCTCGACGGCCAGCGTCACCATCATCATCGTGCCCGCTGCCCCGCCGTACTCTTCGGGCACCGCGATGCCCATGAGGCCGAGCTCGAAAAACGCCGGAATCATGTCCGGATCGAGCTTGCCCGCGCGATCCATCGCCTGCACGCGCGGCCGCACCTGTTCTTCGGCGAACGCCGCCACGGCGTCCCGAAACATGGTTTCGTCTTCGGACAGGATAGTGAGCGGCGCGTGCGCCGCGTCGAGATCGATTGTCATGGGCTCCAATGTATTCAGTCGGCCGCGCTTCCACGAGCGGCCGCGCCCGCCATCACGGTGCGACCGTTACGCTGGTCGCCGCGTCGCGGCACGCGTCGCCGCACCAGCGCTCCGGCGTGCCCTGAGGGCGCATACACGTGCACGCCGCGGGCGCGCGGCCGCGCGACTCTACACCGGCGCGCTCGAGGACTACCTGTGCGAGTTTGTCGTGCACGCCGAATGCCGGAGTCACCGAAACCGTGACATGCGGAAACGGCGCCGCGGCTTCGCGCGCCATACGCGGGATGTCGCGCGTGGAATGCTTGCCCGGCGAGAGCATGTACGGGAACACGACCACCTCGGTCGCGCCCGCCTCCACGCACGATGCGAATCCCTGCGCGATCGTGGGCTCGGCCAGTTCCATGTGCGCCACGCGTACGACCGCGGCGTCGCCGGCCAGCGACTGCACGAGATGCCCAACGCAATCGATCATGCGGTTGGCGGCGTCCTTGACCGAGCCATGATCCACGAGCAGGATGGCTTTCATGCGGGCTTGCTCCACTGCCGGGTTCGAGTCTTCGGGGCTGCCGAAAACTAACGACCGGGCGTGTCGAACACTTCGAGCGCCAGCTCCACTTTGCCGAACGGTGCCGACACCTGAACACCCTGCACCGTGTCGCGCACCTGCTCGAGCATCTCGCGCGCGAGCGCGATGCCTTCCGCCATGGCGTGTTCCTTGGACTGCTCGCTCGCGCGACGCATGCGCTTGATCACGCCCTCCGGGACCACCACACCGGGCACTTCGTTAGCGAGAAACTCGGCGTTGCGCGCCGACACCAGCGGCCAGATACCGGCGATCACCGGAATGCGCACGTGCGCGATGGACTTGAGGAAGCGATGCAACTGCTCGACGTCGAACACCGGTTGCGTGATGGCGAACTCGGCGCCCGCGTCCACTTTCCACTCGAAGCGGCGCAGCTCGTACGCCGGATCGATGGCGGCCGGATTCACGCCGACGCCGATCGCGAACTTGGTCGGCGTGCCGATCGCGTGTCCTCCCGGGTCGAGGCCGCGATTGAGGCGGCTCACCAAGTTCGTGAGACCGATCGAATCGATGTCGAAGACCGCGGTCGCGTCGGGGTAGGGGCCCATCTTCGGCGGATCGCCGGTGATGATGAGCATGTTGCGCAACCCCATCGCCGCCGCGCCTAACAGATCGCTCAGCATGCCGAGGAGATTGCGGTCGCGGCAGCAATAGTGGGTGACCGTCTCGATGCCCACCTGCTGCTCGATGAGCAAGCTCGTCATGAGCGCGCCCATGCGACTCTGCGCGCGAGGGCCGTCGGGGACGTTCACCGCATCCACGCCACGATCGCGAAGTGCGCGCACGCCCTCCAGCATGCGCGTCGCATCCACGCCGCGCGGCGGCACGATTTCGACCGACGACACGAATTCCTTGCGCGCGATCTTGCCCGCCCAACGAGACCGCTCCGCGAATGGGAACGGCGGCTCGCCATCGGCGCGCCGCTCTTCGGCGGGTGCGGACGCCGTGTCATCCGTGTGCGGCAGTTGATACCGCACGGACGCCCGCCACTGCTGGCGCGGCACGAGCGGCCGGATGCCTTCGACCAGCGCCTTGATGTGGTCCGGCGTCGTCCCGCAACAGCCGCCCAACACCTTGGCGCCGGCCTGGATGAGATGCCGCCCGTAGTTGGCGACGTACTCGGGGCTCGCCATGTACATCGTGCGACCACCCACGTCGCGCGGCATGCCTGCGTTAGGCTGGGCGCTGAGTTTGCGCGTGGTCACGGCCGACATCCGCTCGATGGCCTCGAGAATCGCCTGCGGTCCGACCGAGCAGTTGAGTCCGACGACGTCCGCGCCCCACCCGTCGAGCGCGCGGGCGACGTCTTCCGGCGTGGCGCCGAAGGGCGTCAGACCATCCTGGCCGATGGTCATCTGCGCGATGAGCGGCGCCTGGGCGTCCACGTCGCGGGCGGCGAGGATGGCCTGCTCGATTTCGTCGAGATCGGCGAACGTCTCGAGGATGAAGAGGTCGGCGCCGCCTTCGCGCAGGGCGTGGAGCTGCTCGCGGAACATGGCCCGCGCTTCGTCGCGGCTCGTGGGGCCGAACGGCTCGATGCGAATGCCTAACGGACCGACCGCGCCTGCCACCAGCACGTGGTCGCCGGCGGCCTCGCGCGCCAGTCGCGCCGCGCGACAGTTCAAGTCGTGCACCTGCCCCTCGAGCCCGTGCGGCGCGAGCTTGATGCGGTTCGCTCCGAAGCTGTTGGTCTCGAGCACTTCGGCGCCGGCCTTGACGTACGCGCGATGGAGGTCGCGCACGAGGTCGGGCGCGCGCACGTTGAGCTCATCGTAGCACTGATTGATGAACACGCCGCGCGAGTAGAGCATCGTGCCCATCGCGCCGTCGAACATGACGATGCGCTCCGGCTCCAACAGCTCCCGGGCGTCGCGACGCGGACTCACGGCGCGCTTCCTCCGCCTAGGTCGCGCTCGCCGCCGCTCCGCACGGCGTAGTACTTGGCGGCGGGATGGTGCAGGACGATCGCCGCCGTGGACTGCTCCGGCACAAGCTGAAATGCCGGCGTCAACGTCATGCCTAACGACTCGGCGGCCGGGAGAAGGCGGAACACGGTGGCGTGGTCATCCAGGTCCGGACACGCCGGATATCCCCACGAGTAGCGCTTCCCCTGGCCGTCCGCTAAGCCTAACTGACGGCGGATGTCGCGGTGCATCCATTCGGCCAGCGCCTCGGCGGCTTCCACCGCCAGGCCGTGCAGGTAGTATCCTTCGGTATACTCACCCTTCGCTTGCATCTCGTCGAACCGTCGTTGGGCAGCGTCGCCGACCGTCACGATCTGCAACGCCACCACATCCACATCGCCCGACTCCACCGAGCGGAAATAATCGGCGAGACACAAACGCTCGCGTCCGTCCTGCCGCGGGAACGTGAAGCGGGCCAGCTCGCGCAGCGCGCCGCCGTCGCTCCCGTAGGCCGCGGGATCGTATACGATGAGCCCGTTCCCCTGCGACTGCGCCGGGAAAAATCCGTACGCCGCACGCGGCGTGATCCACTTCTCGACGCGCGCGCTCGCCGACAACCGCTCGAGCGTTGGGCGAAACTCCTCGCGCACCATGGCGTCGAACGCGGCGCCTGAGCCGCGCCCGCCCCATTGCAGCCGGAACAGCTCGTCCAGGTCGAGCAGCGCCAACACCTGGTCGAGCGGAATGTCGTGGAGCACGCGCGTCCCGAAGAACGGCGCCTCCGGAATCTTGTTGTCGGACTGGACATCCGAGCGTGTCGTCGCGTCCGTGCCGGCCGCGATGTCCTTCCCTACGATCGTGCGGAGAAACACGTCGCGTCGCGCGTCATCCAGGTTTCCGCTCACGAAGGTGTCACGCCGCTCGGGATCCATGAGCGCTTCCACCGAATCGAGCCCTTCGAAGGCATCCTTGCAATAGAACACGCCGGGCGCATACGGCCGCTCGCCGTCCACGAACAGCGCGCGACGCCCGAAGCGCCGGTTGATGGCGGCGCCGCCGATCAACACGGGAACGCGCAATCCGCGGCGATCCAGCTCCTGCACGCAGATCGGCATTTGCTTGGATGTCGATACGAGCAACGCCGACAACCCGATCGCATCCGCGCCCACTTCGATGGCCTTGTCGACGATCGTGTTCACCGGCACCTGCTTGCCCAGGTCGAACACCGTGTAGCCGTTGTTCGAGAGAATCGTGTTGACGAGCGACTTGCCGATGTCGTGCACGTCGCCGTATACCGTCGCCAGCACCACTTTCCCCTTCGTGTACCCTTCGGCGCGTTCCAAGAACTGCTCCAGGTGCCTAACGGCACGCTTCATCACCTCGGCGCTCTGCAGCACGAAGGGGAGAATCAGCTCGCCCGCGCCGAACTTGTCGCCCACTTCCTTCATCGCCGGGAGCAGCACCTCGTTTAGCACGCGCACGGGACGCTCGCGCACGCCCGCCGCGTCGAGCGCCTCTTCGATGCCGTCCTTCTTCCGATGCAGGATCTGCCAATGGATGCGCGCATCGGGTTCCATCGACGCGAGATCGGAATCCGCCGACGCATCGGCGCTGCCGCGCCCCGCCACCGCACCCTCGGTTGCCGCCAGCTCGATGAACCGCTGGAGCGCATCCGGCCGCCGGTTGAACACCAAGTCGTCGGCCAACTCCCTCTCGAGAGGCGAAAGCTCCGCGTACGGCCGGATGTGCGCGGGGTTCACGATCGCCATGTCGAGGCCCGCCTGCACGCAGTGGTGCAAGAACACCGAGTTCAAGATCGCCCGCGCCGCCGGCGCCAGCCCGAAGCTCACGTTGCTCACGCCTAACGAAGTGAGCACGCCGGGCAGCTCACGCTTGATGAGCCGGATGCCTTCGATGGTTTCGGCCGCGCTGTCGATCCATTCCGCTTCGCCGGTCGCCAGCGTGAACGTGAGGTCGTCGAAAATCAGATCCTCGCTCGCCAGGCCGAACTCGCTCACCGCGATGTCGTGGATGCGTCTCGCGATCTCCAGCTTGCGCTGGCGCGTCTTCGCCATCCCCGTCTCATCGATGGTGAGCGCCACCACCGCCGCACCGTGCTGCTTCACCAGCGGCAGCACCGCGTCGATGCGCGCGCGCCCGTTCTCCATGTTGATCGAGTTCACGATCGCGCGCCCCGGTACGTGCTCCAGTGCGCGTGCGATGACCTCGGCCTCAGTCGAGTCGATCATGAGCGGCGTTTCGACGCTCATCGAGAGCAGCTTCACGACGCGCGACATTTGATACGCTTCGTCGCCACGCTCGGTGAGCGCCACGCACACGTCCAACACATGCGCGCCCGAGTCGACCTGTTGGCGCGCTACCCCCACGATGCTCTCGTAGTCGTCGGCCAGCAGCAGCCGCTTCACCTTGCGGGAGCCCTGCGCGTTCACGCGCTCGCCGACGAGCAACGGTGGCGGATCCTGGTGCAGCGTGAGCGCCCGCATCGCCGACGACACGCGCGGCACGTGCGGTGTCGCGCGACGCCCCGCCGCCTGGCCCAGGCCACGCACCGTCCGCACCACCGCCGCCAGATGCTCGGGCGTCGTGCCGCAGCAGCCGCCCACCACCCGTACGCCGAAGTCGCGCACGAATTCGCCTAACGCAGTAGCCAGGGCCTCCGGCTCGAGCGGATACACCGCGTCGCCCGTGCCGGTGTTGAGCGGCAAGCCCGCGTTCGGGATGCACGAGACCGGCCGCACCGCATGCTCCGACAGCCACCGGATCGGCTCGCGCATGTGTTCCGGCCCCGTCGAGCAGTTGAGCCCCAACACGTCGACGCCTAACGATTCGAGCGTCGTCATCGCGCTCGCGATGTCGGTACCCAACAACATGCGCCCGCTCGTGTCGAGCGTCACCTGCGCCTGCACGGGCACGCGCCGGCCGATCTCGGCAAACACGCGCTCGAATCCCGTGAGCGCCGCCTTCACCTCGAGGATGTCCTGCGCCGTCTCGACCAACAGCAAATCGACGCCGCCCTCGATCAGCGCCTTGGCCTGCTGGTAGTAGTCCTCCTCGAGCTCCGCGAACGTCACGGCCGAGAGCGTCGGATCATCGCTCGATGGCAGCATGCCCGTCGGCCCGATCGAGCCGGCCACGAACCGTTGGACGCCGTTCGCCGCCGCATCGCACGCCGCGCGCGCCAGTTGGGCGGCGCCCACGTTGAGCGCCCTCACCTTGTCGCCTAACCCCCACTCGCGGAGCCGGCGCGGCGTGCTCTGGAACGTGCACGTCTCGACCACATCGCACCCTACGGCGAGGAACGACTCGTGAATGCCGCGCACCACGTCGGGCCGCGTGAGTACGAGATAGTCGTTGCATCCCTCGTACGCCGCGCCGCCGAAATCCTCGGCGGTCAACGCATGCCGCTGGATGTTCGTCCCCATCGCCCCGTCGAATATCAGCACGCGCTCGGCGAGCGCGCGCAAATACGGCGAGTCGTTGCGTTGGACCTTTCCCCGCAAAACCGAATGTGTGCTCATGTGGTCGTCAAATGACAAAAAAGCCCGGGTGCGCACAGGCACCGGGCCGGCGCTTTAGCGGAATGTTTAACGTGGCCGCAAGTTGCCTTAAATCGCCACGAACCCGTACATTGTTCACCGTATCATACACGCCGTAGCCATGAACGGCAAGCGGGTCGACGATCGTCCCCTCGAAGGCGTTGCCGCGCCCGCCTGCCTAACGGTGCTCATGCGGACGTCGCCGCGGTGTGGCGCTCCGGTTCGAGGTCCGCGTACCCATACCGCACCAGATGGTCGTGCAATACGGTGTCCAACACGCCTTGCTGCTCCGGTGTGAAATCGCGACGCCACTTGTCGTTCTCGCTGCGCAAGCGCGTCGCTCCAACCGCCCGCTCGAAGCGCGGCAACCACGGCAACTCACAGAACTCCGCTGCCCGTCGGAACAGCAACATCGGGTCGTCGCAACAGTCCTCGTACCGCAGCTCCAGCAGCGCGGCTTGAGGACACGCGCGCTTCGCCGACTCCATCGCGTCCATGAGGATTTTCCACTGAATCGCCGCCAGCGCGATGAAGGAAAGGTTGTGACGGCGCCACTCATCGTCCTGTGCCGGCGTAAGCGGACCGTATCGCCACTGATTCGGTCCGCGCCATCCGTCCCACCAATCCACTCTTAGGAATGACGCGGCGACGGGCCGGCCGTCGCGCAATATGTGAATGAAGCGCGCGTCCGGAAAAACACGATAGAGAAAATCGAGCCGCGACCAACCCGTAATCTTGACCACCAACTGCGATCGCCGATCAGTGAGCTGTCTGCGAAACGATTGGATGATTCTCGGCGCCACGTCCACCGACACATCGTCAGCTACCAAATCGCGAACCGGCTCGCTGAATCCCGGGTAGAGCGAATCCCAGTACGCGTAGCACTCCGACGGCTCGAAGTGATTGGCGAGCCAGTTGCCGACCCAAGGGAAATCGAGCGCGTGCATCAGCAACCGATTGCGCTGGACGCTGCGTGGCGCCCATTCCAATAGTCGGGAGAGCCACGCCACATGCGGGTGCTGACACAGCGTACGATGAAATACGCTCGACCCGCTCCGACCAACGCCAATGATGAACACGGGGGGTCGGACGTGCTTATTCCGCATGACGTTCCGTTGGAGGTACCGATCGTCTGCCCGTCACCTGAACACGTTCCTCAATGCGATGAACCAGCGCGATCAGGCGATGTCGTTCCAATGGCAGCGTGAGCTCAGCGAGCACCAGTCGCTGCAGTGACGACGGCAGTGGTTCAGACAGTTGCTCTCCAGTGTCATAGATCAGCAAGGCCCCGCCTGCATCGAGCGGCAAGCGACCCAGTTCGGGATCTGTTACCGCAATGCTGCGCTCGACCACTACAACCAGCGGCCGGTGGCTCGCCGCCAAGTCCACCGCGTCAGCCGCGTTTGTCGCGGTTTGTGCTGCGAAGCCCTCATGGGCCAGGATCTGCGCCAACCCTTCCAGCAACGCCTCGTCTTGCCCAACTACGAGGATACTCGACATCGGTCTCCTCTGGGTAGTCGGTTCGCTCGCCAGAGAACCGGTGCCTCCAGTCCGCCTCACCGATTCGCGCCAGCTACGCGGCTCCGATGGAATGCATGAATGACTCCAGCACGACGAGTATCACGTAGGCCACCAACGGAGACACATCCAACATTCCGAATGGCGGAATGACCGATCGAAGTGGTTTGAGCAGCCATTCAGTGAGCGACACAGACCAGCGAATCCACGGCCGGTACGGATTTATGCCCAACCACGAGGCGATGATACGCACTATCAAGGCCAGCTCAAGCAGGCCAAACGTCCAGCTCACCAGTACATCGTAGAGGCCGCGCGGACCACCATTCAGCGAGATCGCCGCGGTCACAATCATTCGTCGCACGAACTGCAACGACACGATCAGCAGTATCCCGCCAACTACGACGACGACGAGCGCCCACCACGGCGCACTCGCCGGCAAGCTGCCCGCGCGGACGACTCGTCGCTCAACCGGAGCGAGAAACGGGTCCACCGCCTTGCGTACGAAGCGCGCCGGCGCGCCAAACGGATTGATGCGGCGCGTACGAACGAGCCAATCGATACCGAACACAACAAACAGTGTTGCGGCGAGCACCAACAGCGCCCATCGCACACCGAGTAACAACAGGTCGAATCCTACCAGAAATGTGGTCACCTGGCGAAGAATGGGCCGGGCGACGAAGTCGTCAAGGGCACACGAGTCCTCGGACGCGTCTGGTGCCTAACCTGCCTGTCAACAGACCGATGGCGACGCCCAGGGCACAGCCGACCCATTCGATCCACCCCGCTGGTGACGCGTGCATTGCAAGCGGCACGACCACCAGTCCCATCACCGCCGAAACGCCGACTAGGGCGATCGACTCGGCAACGCGCGTCGTCCTTGCCGCCCAGTACCCGATCGGAGTCAGCAACCCACCCAACCAAAGCATCGACAGGAGCGGAGTCGCCGCGCCAAGTGCGTAGCCCCATGGAATGAGGAAGCTCCAGCCGAGGCCCGGCGTCAGCGCGACGCGATCCCTGCGGGTGCCGCCACGATTGGAACTCGCGCTGACAACTAACGCGCCGCGCACGATGCCGCCGGCCACACGTACGGTATCGCGCACGCCGCCTGGCGCTACACGGGCGGGGAATACGTCCTCCAACTTGATGACTGGATTGCGAAGCTCCGCGCGATCGGAATTCATTCGCATCGAGAACTCGAGTGCGCGTCCACGCTGGCCCAGCAAGAACACTTCTGTCTTTCGAGGATCCGCTTCGTCCAGAAGCGGCGCCACACGCTGCGTTGGTGGTCCGGCAATCACCGTCGCGCGGACGAGCACGCTGTCCGACATCAGGCGAGCACGGAACGCGGTGTCGTCTCCGGATCCGCCGGGCGGGAACGCGTAGCCGGCTGCATCCGCGGCTAGCACGGTTCCTCGAAAGGAATCCATCTGCATGAGTTCGGGTCGCCAGCGACCCCACACCCGTGCTTCCGGGAATGACCGTTGCAGGCCCCACACAGTGGCAACGACGATCGCGAGCCAGATCGCTGTCCCCGCCCAAGTAAGTCCGCGCGCGCGACGCACGGATGGAAAAATCCATCGCGGCCACGCGTCGGACAGATAGACCCCCAGCGCTCCGCCTATCGTGTTGGTGATGACATCGCCCAGACTGGAGTCGCGTCCGGCAATAATGTGCATCTGCAACAACTCGACCGTGATCGTGGTGCACGCGGCGATGATAATGGCGCGCCCGCGACCGAACCCGGCTAACCGCATTCCGAATCCGAACGGCACGAACAGAATGATGTTAAGGATGATATCTTGAACGGCGGCGTCGCCGCAGAAAATGCACAAACTCGGCCTGTAGGAGGGCGGACCAGGCTGAGGAGTGAGTGTCATCGCAGCGATGAACGCGAACCCCGACAGCGCCACCAAACGGCCAACCGCGCGACGCGATTTCAACACCATGCGTAATGTGGATTCGTTACGGTTTGGAGATTTCGTGTAACTACCGGTTGCTGCCCCTTCTAACGGCGAGTGTCGATCTTGTCCAACGTCAGTAAGCGTGGCACCCTACCTGCAACAGGAGACGCCCGCCCTCGGCCGCGTTTCGAAAGACGCGCCCATTGATATCATCAACTGAATTTGTCTGCGAGTGGCCATAACTTCGGTGCGCGCCCAGGTGGAGCATATTTTTACGGTAGACGTGGAGGAGTATTTCCACGTCGGTGCGTTCGAATCGGTCGTCTCCCGCAAAGATTGGAGCAGCTTTCCGAGCCGCATCGACGCCTGCGTCGATATCCTGCTCGATCTGCTTGCGAGACACGGCGCCACGGCCACGTTCTTCACTCTTGGCTGGATCGCGGACCACCATCCACGAGTGGTTCGGCGTATCGCGCAGGCGGGTCATGAGATTGCCTCGCACGGATACTGGCACCGTCGCGTCGACTCGCTCGCACCGGAAGAGTTCCGACAAGACCTTCGCGCTTCGCGAGCTGTGCTGGAGGATGTGTGCGGCACGCGCGTGGCTGGTTTCCGCGCGCCGAACTTTTCGATCAGACCCGGATTCGAATGGGCGTTCGATGTTCTGATCGAAGAAGGATATCGGTACGACTCCAGTCTGTTCCCGATCCGCCGGCCTGGCTACGGATACCGGGGCGCGCCGGTTGTCCCGCACGTCATTCATCGTGAATCGGGCTCGCTCTGCGAACTGCCGCTCGCGACCACCCCGCTGTATGGCGCCCGCATCCCTGCTGCGGGCGGCGCATACCTGCGCCACTTCCCGTTCAGTATCATTCGCCGCTGCTTGCGGGAGCATAGCGACTCGGGCATCCCGGCCACGTTCTATCTGCACCCGTGGGAGCTCGACCCCGACCAACCGCGGCTGCCTGTCAACTGGATCACGAAGGGCCGCCACTATGGCGGCCTAACGAAGACGCTGCCACGCCTCGAGCAGTTGCTTGCCGAGTTTCCGTTCGTATCCGTCGCCCGATGCCTGAACCTGCCGAGTTTGTCGGTTCGGACGTTAGGCAGGAAGATGTCGAACGCGGACTGAGGGCGGAGCGGCTCACGCCGCCCAACGCTCGCGCCAGGCTTGCAGCATGAGCACGGACCACGTCGCCAGCGCCCCTTCGGATCGCCCGGCCTTCAACGCGCTCCATTGCTCCCGGATGGGGCCGGCCACGAGCAACCCGTCTCGCGCTAATGCCGACGGATGCAGCAACTCTTCCGCCCATTCGCGCAGCGGGCCGCGCAGCCATCCTTCGATCGGGACGGAGAAGCCTTGCTTCGGACGCTCGACTAACTCGCGCGGGACCAGGCGGTACAGCAACTCCTTGAGCAGGTACTTTCCGGTCCCGTCGCGCACCTTGAGCGAAGCAGGCAAGCGCCACGAATACTCCGCGACGCGATGGTCCAGGAACGGCACGCGTAGCTCGAGGCTCACCGCCATACTCACGCGATCCATCTTCGCGAGCTGATCATCGGGCAGGTACGTCTGTTGATCCGCAAGCATCATCCGATCGAGCAAGCGCACCGGACGGGCTGCCAGCAGCGCGTGTTCGACCGGATCCTCGCGTCCGTTGGTCCCGTCGACGACGACCTCGGGATCCTGCCACGCGGACACGAGCGATTTGTACATCCCCGCCACGCTCTCCGAGCGCAACAGGCGCCCCACCTTGTGTAGCTTGTCGCCGGGCAAGCGATGCCGAAGCCCTCGTGGAAGTAGCGGCGCAACCATACCATGTGCGTGGTCCCAATTCTCGGCGGACAGGGCGCCGATGCTCGCGGCAACCGCCCGACGCGCCACCCGAGGAACGCGTCCGGCGCGCTCGAGCATCCGCTCGCCGTGCACGTACCGGTTGTAGCCGCCAAACAACTCGTCGCCGCCATCGCCGGACAACGCCACCGTCACCTGCTGCCGCGCGACGCCGCAGATTAGATACGCCGGAATCTGCGCGGTATCGGCGTGCGGCTCGTCGAACATCTCAGGCAGACGCGGAACCACGCTCAGCGCTTCCTGTCCCGTCACCAACACTTCCGTGTGGTCGGTGCCGAGGAACGAGGCGACACGCGCTGCTTGGGGCGCCTCGTTGTGTACGCGCGAATCGAATGCCACCGAGAATGTCTTTACCGGACGGCTCGAAGCGCGCTGCATGAGCGCTACCACGGTGCTCGAATCGACGCCGCCCGAAAGCAAAGCGCCGAGCGGGACGTCGGCAATCATGTGTTGGTCTATCGATCGCGTGAGCAGCGCCTCCAATTCGTTCAATGCCTCGTCTCGAGCACCGGGCACCGGCTGCGTTAGGCCGCTCTCGGCCACGTCGGCGATTGACCAGAACGGCTCAGGCTCCGGCAGTGCTGCGCCCGCATCTCGGATCGTGAGCATGGTTCCGGGCATCAACTTCACCACGTGTCGGTAAATCGTGTGCGGCGCCGGCACGTAGAGGTAGCGCAAGTACTGCGCGACCGAATCGACGTCGACGTCGCGGTCGAACTCCGGACCAGCAACGAGCGCCTTGAGCTCCGAGCCAAATGTGACGAGACCGTGTTTCGAGTACACGAACAGTGGCTTGATGCCGAGTCGGTCGCGAATGAGCGTCAACGCGCGCTCGCGTTCGTCCCACACTGCTATGGCAAACATCCCCGCAAAGCGCCTCACGGTATTGCCGACACCCCATCTCTCGAACGCCGCCAAAATTACTTCGGTGTCCGATGTTCCACGAAATCGGGCGCCACCTTGCTCGAGTTCTCGTCTCAGCTCGCGGTAGTTATAGATCTCACCATTGAAGACGATGGTGAAACGACCCGACCCGGACGACATCGGTTGGTGCCCCAGCTCGGAAACGTCGAGGATGGCGAGTCGGCGGAACCCGAGCGCGACTCCCGCCTCTGGCCGAACCCAAATGCCTTCGTCGTCCGGCCCTCGATGCGCGATCGGATCCATCATGCGACGCACCTGCGTCGCGAGCGTCGCGGCATCGGTCGCCCTGTTCGTTAGCAGCCCAGTTACGCCGCACATCAGTGATTCGCCTCACGTGTAAGAGCGGACGCGAAAGGGACACCCTCTACGATTGCCAGTTCGCCTGCTGCTCGCCTGTCATACAATCTATGGACCGAGTCCGGGACGTGGCCCGCTATCTGGCCGCTACTCGGGGAGAATTGACTATAATTCACCCCGATACTGACGCTGCCATGCGTCAATGAGTGTGGCGCTGGCGTGACGTTTGGTGACGCGGCACTCGTCAAGAAGGAGCCTCGAGAAACGGGTCGGTCACGTCCTCCAAGTCTTGCCAGTCAACGGCTCGCGTCAGGTGGCCGAGACTCCATTAAAGCGTTCGCAAGGCTCGGTCCCGGCGAGACCGGCTGTCTAGGCTGGATATGCCGGCATACCGGGAGTGAAGTTGTCCAAACTCACTATAGCACTGAAGTTGCTTCAACACTGGTTGCAACCGATGAGACGGCCCGGCGCGTATCCGGTGCTGCAATCAGCGTCCTTCGCCCGCGATGTGTGGCCGTGAAGATTGTCATACTGCGCATACGATGATCGTTCTCTCGTGCCTCATCGGCATCGTCGCCGTCGTGCTACTGCTGCCGGTGCTGTCTGATCTCATGAGCCTGGTAGTCATGATCGCCCGACCGGTGCGACCACCGTCCGGATATGGCACACCGGCGTTGTTGTTCCTGGTGCCGGCGCACGATGAGGAGCTGCTGATCGGCGCTACGATCGCGTCATTGCAGGCGCTCCAGTACCCGAACGCCAGCTACGAAGTCGTCGTCATTGCGGACAACTGCACCGACGGCACTGCATCGGTTGCAAACGCCGGCGGCGTCCGCTGCCTCGAGCGACGCGACACGACCAAACTCGGTAAACCGTTCGCCATCGACTGGGCGCTGGCGCAGATCGATCTCGCGCCGTTCGACGCGATGGTGATCATCGACGCGGATTGCATCGTGGATTCGGCGTTCGCGACGGCGGTCGCAAACGTCGACTCACTGCGTACGCGCGCCGCGCAAACGTACATCGACATCCGCAACCGTGGCGAAAGCGCGCTCACCGTGCTCGGCGCCACGTTCTCAGTGATGCGTTTCCGGTTGATGAACGCGCTCAAGCGGCGTGCCGGTCTCACGGTACCATTCGGCAATGGCCTTGTGTTAGGAATGGACACGTTGCGCGCCGAGGGGTGGCAGGCGTTTTCGATCTGCGAGGATTGGGAAGAGTACGCGCTGCTCACGGCCCGCGGCGTGGACATCGAGAACGTGCCGGCGGCGCGCACCTACGTCCAAGAGGCGCGCTCGCTGAGTCAAAGCGGCAAGCAACGCCGCCGGTGGGCGGCGGGCAAGTTCGATGTGTTGTTCGCATGTGCGGGACATATCGTTCGCTCGCGTCATATCGGCGTGTGGCAAAAGCTCGACGCATTGGCCGAACTGAGCAGCCCGGGGCCGGTCGTGGCGTTAGGAATCTCGCTCTCCCTCGCCATCGCGATTGTGGCGCTCCATCTGCCGGCGATGGTGGTGCTGCTCGTTCTGCTGACGCTGCCGATTTTCCGCCTCGCGATCTACGCCGTTCTCGCGCTCCGTCTCGAGCCGGATCCCTGGCCCACCGTCCGCGCGCTCAGCTACTTGCCACTGTATTTGGTCTGGCGCTTGATCGTGCAGCTCTCCTCACTCACGATGATTGGTCGGGGGCGTTGGGAGCGCACCGAACGCCACAGCGAGGAGCCCGGGCCAGCGACGACGAGCGACGACGCAGGCGCGCAGGAGGCGCGCGTCCACGGATGACACGTCCTGTCTCATGACGGTCGATTCCGCCGCCACGATTCGCGTTGCTCCGTTCGCTGGTGAGGCGATCGAGTGGGATCGGTTCATGGAGTCTGCGCCAGGCTGGACGCACTTTCATCGCTTCGGCTGGCGACGCGTGATTGAGAAGGTCTTTGGCCACGAGTGCATCTACTTGGCCGCCCGCGACGACCAAGGCACGTTGGTGGGCGTGCTGCCGCTGGTCCGCGTCCGCAGCGTCCTCTTCGGACACTTTCTCGTCTCGATGCCGTTCCTGAACTACGGCGGTCCGTTAGGCAGCGCCGCCGCCGTGCAGGCACTCGCCGAGGCCGCCGTGACACTGGCCCACGACAGCGGAGTGGGCGTGCTCGAGTTGCGCAGCCGCTATGCGCTCCCGTTGTCGATGCCCGCATCCCACCGGAAGATCACCCTCGTGCTCGACATGCCCGCCGACGATCGAGCCCTGTGGCGTGCCTTGGATGCAAAGGTTCGCAGTCAAATCCGGCGACCGCAGAAGGATGGCATCACTGTGCGCTTTGGCGCGGATCAGGTGGCGCCGTTCTTCAGCGTCTTCTCGCAGCACATGCGAGATCTTGGCACGCCGACACAGTCGCGCGCGCTGTTCGAGGCTATCGCGCAGGAATTCGGTGAGAGTTGCTGGTTCGGCTGCGCATATTTGAGAGACATTCCCGTCGCGGCCGGATGCGCGTTCACGTGGGGCGGGGAAGTCGAGATGACGTGGGCATCGTCGCTCGTCGCGTACAAGAAGTCCGCGCCGAACATGCTTCTCTATTGGAACTTCATGGAACGCGCCATCCATGAAGGCATCACGACGTTCAACTTCGGTCGCTGCTCGCCCGACTCGGGCACCCATCGATTCAAGAAGCAGTGGGGCGCGCGCGACGAACCGCTCTGGTGGTACGGCCTTGCCGGTCGCGGAGAAAACGCGCACACGCCCTCGCCTAACGATTCGCGCTACGCCTGGGGCCCCGCAATCTGGCGCCGTCTTCCAACCACGCTCGCCACGGCCATCGGCCCGCGCATTGTGCGCTACATCCCGTGAGCCTTCGGCAACAGCTTCCTGTTCATTCGCCGATCACACTCGCCGGTCTCTCCCGCGCTGCGGTGGCGGCCGCGATCGGGCCGCGTGCGCGACTGCGTGAGGTCGCCGGCACACTCCGCAAAGCGTATGCGACGCCTCGCGTGCTGCTTACGGATAGCGGCACCTCGGCGCTCGTCCTGGCTCTGCGCCTGGCCGTCGGAAAAGGCAACGCCGTCGCGATACCGGGATACGCGTGCTTCGACGTGGCGGCCGCGGTGAGGTTCGCAAAGACGAAAGCGCGGATCTACGACGTCGACCCGAATACGCTGAGCCCCGACCTCGATTCGCTGGATGCTGCCCTCCGTCGCGGTGTGAGCGCAGTTCTCGTCGCGCATCTCTACGGCTATCCCGTGGACCTCTACGGCGTGCTCGAGCTCGCGCGACGCTATGGCGTTCCGGTAGTCGAAGATGCGGCGCAAGGCATCGGTGCCACCTACGATGGCCATCCGTTAGGCACCTTCGGTGCGCTGTCGGTTCTCAGCTTTGGACGCGGCAAGGGCGTGACGGGCGGTCGCGGCGGCGCGCTACTCGTGAACGACGATCGCTTCGACGGGGCGGCAGCCGACGCCGCGACCGTACTTGGCACGCCGCGCCACGGATGGTCGGAGCTGTTCGTTAGCACGGCCCAATGGATACTCGGACGACCGTGGGCCTACGGCGTGCCCTCTCGCATTCCATGGCTGCACCTAGGGGAAACCGTCTACCACGCGGCGCACGAGCCGCGATCCATGTCCGTTGTGGCGGCGACGCTCGTGCAGCGAGCACCAGAACAGAGCGCGCAGCGGCGTCGCGTCGCGGACGTGCTCGCGCGTGCCGTCGAAGAAGGCGGCGCCGTCGGCGCCGTCGCCGTTGTGGACAAAGCGCGGCCTGGGTACTTGCGGTACGCCATCATCGACTCCGGGCTGAGAAGCCCGCGGCCCGATTTGGGTGTGCTGCGCGGCTATCCGAAGAACCTGGCGGATCTCGAGAGCCTGCGTCCCTCGCTCGTTGGCGGGGACGACCCTACACCGGGTGTCGCTCGGCTGACGAGAGCGCTATTCACGGTGCCCACACACGCTCTCGTTCGCAGCTCCGATCTCGAGCAAATCATCGAATGGCTCCGCATTCCCGCGCGCTTGGTCGTCGACCCATCCGCGCGATCTCGGTCGTTGGACGCTGCTGAGAGATGAACAAGGGCAATTTAATTTCCCTTGCGTCGCAGCGCGCGCACGTCAGATTGACTGGCACATCGCGCTTCACGAGAACGTCTGTGTTGCTGCGTTGGAAATGCGCTCGTCCTGCGAGCAATGGGTGGGGCTCCAGCGGAGCGCACGGCTAATTACACTTACCCAGGAGAGTTGCCAGGGCATTCATCGCCCCGGGACACGGCAAACTCGGCGAAAGCCGGGGACGCAAAGCCACAGAGCTTCGGCGACTCATGAGTCGCCATGCTGGCTGGGCCGCCGAACGGTCTGCGACGGAGGTGCCCATGCGGCAACCGATACCCATGCTGCTGCTGCTCCCGATTTACGCCGCGTGCACAGTCGCGGCTACCGGGTGCGTCGAATCGAATACCGCGTTGGACGCTCCGCCTGTCACGCAAGACGCCAACGTCAGGTGGCTTCTCGTCAGTCCGGCGAACGCGTCGATCGCCCCCGGCGATTCCCTCGCCTTTGTCGCGACGGCCGAAGACCAGTCGGGCGTGAACCTCTCCAATATCACGTTGCAGTGGACGCTGACCAATTCGTCGGTCGCGAAAGTCAACGCGCATGGTGTCGTGACCGGCATCGCGCCCGGCTCCGCGGTGCTCCAAGCAACAGCCGGCAGCGTGACGACACTCGCCACGGTCACCATCGGCGCCGCCAGCTCGCCTAACGCGAACGTGTGGGTGTCGGTCTCGCCTGCATCCAAGGACCTCATCATCGGGCAGTCGTTCCAACTGGCGTCGGTGGTCCGCGACGTCAACGGCAATCCGGTCACCGGCGTGCCCGTTTCCTTCACCACGTCGGACGCCTCTATTGCTCCCGTGTCCGCGGGAGGGGTGGTCACGGGGAAAAAGGCGGGCGAGGTCGTCATCACAGCCGTCGCCGGAACAAGCCGGGCCACGGCTGTTGCCGACGTGCTCGCCTCTCAGGTGGCAAGGCTCTCGCTCGCGCCGAAATCGATGACGCTGCAAGCCCGGCAGTTAGGCGCGTTCACCGCGAAGGCGGTCGACTCGGTGGGTAATCCCATCAACATCGTCACGTCCGTCGATTGGGAAAGTTCGAACCCGAGTGTCGCGACAGTCGACGACAGCGGCAACGTCATGGCCCTTGCGCCGGGAACCACATCCGTAAGCGCGGCAGTCGGCAGCGTTCAGAGCGCAGGCACCGTCACCGTTCAGCTACCGGCCCCCGCATCGATTTCGCTCACGCCGAGCTCACTCGACGTCACGCTTGGATCCACGCTCGCGATCGCCGCCGTCGTGCTCGACTCGTCAGGCGCCCCGATACCCGATGCGCGCGTCACGTGGTCCAGCGGCAACACGAGTGTTGCGACAGTCGACTCTACCGGTCGCGTGACCGGCAGGGCCGTCGGTATCGCGAGCATCAGGGCGCAAAGCGGCAACGCGATATCGTTCGCGACCGCCACCGTCCTAACGACCCCGACGGGAACCGTCTCCGTGACACCCGCGTCGGTAACGGTGAATCTTGGCGCGACCTCGACATTTTCCGCGACGGTGCGTGCGCCGGGCGGCCAGACGCTGAGTGGTCGCGCGATCTCGTGGACGAGCTCGCAACCATTCGTTGCAACGATCGACTCGAATGGCGTTGCAACAGCTGTCGGTCCTGGCTCCACCACCATCACAGCGAGCAGCGGCGGCGTTAGCGGATCGGCCACCCTCATCGTTCCGGGCGGCAATAGTCAGGTGGACCTGTCGCGCCAGCCGGCCAACATGACGCCGCTCACCGACCGCCCATTCGATTCGCAGGCCAAGAGCTCGAGCGACGTAGCCGACGCCGAGGGTTGGGCGGCGAGCGAAGCCAAATACCTCTCGACCTTCAGCATCGTCTCGGACCCAACGGCGCCCCGCTCGCCATCGTCTGTAGCGGAGCTCGTGTACCCTGCTGGGATGCCGCGCAACCCCAATCTTAGCTATTCACCGGTTACTGCCTGGATTCCGACTCCGGCCGGTACCCATCGGATGTATGTAAGCATCTGGCTCAAGATCTCCTCCAACTGGCGAGGGCATAACTCCCAGGCTAACAAGCTCATGGAGGCCTTCATCGCCAACCACCCGCACTGCGTGCTCGGGCTCGTCGGCTCGGGGAATGCCCCGTTGCGTCCCAGCATCGCCATCAACGGCGGACCCGACAGTCGGGCAGGAGAGTACTTGCCGAGCAACGTCGCGCCGGCGGCTACGTTCTCGCGGGGGACGTGGCATCGCCTCGAGATGGTGATCACTGCCAACACCCCTGGTGTCGGGGACGGCCAGGCAACTTGGTGGATGGACGGTCAACTCATTGGCGACTACCGCAATGTCATGTGGGTGGGAGCCGACGAGTCGGACCACTGGATCCAGCTCGAGTTGATGCCCATCTGGGGCGGACGAAATGATCAGCTGGTCGAGACGCAATATCTTTGGGTTGATCATATTTATGCCAGCACCTCAATTAACTAGACTTCCAGAGGCGAAACGCTGGGCTGAATAGAGTGAAGTAGGCGTCCCACTCTCCGACCTACATCCATCCGCACCCCACTCGCAATCATCCGGCTCGCCTATTGCTGGACCTTGGTCGTTCAGCAGCACACAGGGCGCAATCCGTCGTTTTCAGATTGCCAGGAGCGAGTCGCGTGTCTTCGGTAGTATCGGTGTCTCTCAACCAGGAGCAACAGCTGCGCGTGGCGCCACCAGCCGCGTGGGGGTGGCCGGAGCCCTCTGCAGACCGCCTCATGAAGGCTGTTGCGGTGATGCTGCTTGCGTACGTGTGGCGCGTGCAGGACGCCTTTCCACTTCTGAGCAAGATCCAACTGCCTCTGTTGGCAGCCGGTACCGCTCTCGTTTTGTACGCAGGCGAACGGCACCCATGGCGCCAGTTGCGTCAGCTCGGGTTCCCCTTGATAACGCTCGTCGGTGTTCTGCTGGGAATCATGTGCCTAGGTGTACCGACAAGCCTCGTCCGCGGACTCAGCGCGATGTTCATTATCAAGGGCTACATGCCGAACATCGTGCTCATGTGCTTGGTCGCTTTGTCCGTGCGGAGCGAGCGGGACATCGAGTGGTACGCCAAAATAAACGTGTACGGCGCCCTCATGTACGCGACGATCGTGAACCTGTTCTTCCGCGTCGGACAGGACGGCCGGCTGGGCGATCTAGTTTACTACGACGCCAACGACTTTGCGCTGATCATGGTCTGCTCGCTTCCGTTCGCAGTGTACTTTCTGCGTTCGCCCGACCGGCGCAAATGGCGTTCGTTAGGCATGATCGCGATCGCGATGTTCATGATCGGCATCGTGAAGAGCGGTTCACGAGGCGGCTTCTTGGCGCTGATCGCAGTGCTGATATACATCGTCTTGCGCTACCGCGCCCTGCCGAGGCGCGTCCGCATGACTGCCACCGCCGCGGGCGTCGTTCTGTTGGTGGGGCTCGGTTCGACGAAGTACTGGACGATGATGAGCTCGATATTACACCCGGAGTCCGACTACAATTGGTCTGGCGAATCGGGTCGCCGGGAAGTGTGGAAGCGCGGCATCGGTTACATGATGCACAATCCCGTGCTTGGTGTCGGCGTGAGAACTTTCCCGACTGCCGAAGGCCGCCTCGCCGAAGAAGCCGCGGCGGCCAATGCCCAGGGACGCGGCTTCAAGTGGTCCGTCGCGCACAACTCGTTCATCGAAACCGGCGCCGAGCTCGGCGTGCCGGCGCTGTGTGTCTTCATCGCCATGATCGGGATCGCCATGCGCGACATGAATCGCTTGTCGTCGTCGCGGCGGTATCACCCGCCGTGGCTCGGATCGCGCATTTCGACGCTTTCGCAAATGGTGTTAGGATCCTTCGTCGGCTTCGTGATCGCGGGCTTCTTCGTGTCTGCGGAGTACTTCTCGTACCTGTACTTCCTGTTTGGCCTATCCTTGGGACTGCTCAAACTCGTCCGTCTTCGGAGCGCCGCCATGCAGACGGCGCCCCCGGATAGGCGCTTGGCGATGACCGCATACGCGCGCCTGCAGCATGCCTCGGGCGTGAGCCGCGGCATGGCAGGTTGACGCCCCGTTAGGCATGTTCGCGCTGCGACACGACGCGCACTGCTCATCCATCCGCGCGGATCCGTGATCTCGCGTTCCCACGCTCGAGCCATCGCGGAGTACGTTGCCATCCGGAGCGGCCTTGAGCGCGTGATTCGTCGTCGCCACCGACGCGATGTCGTGATCCTCGCCTACCACAACATTGTTCCGAAGGGAGCCGAGGTCACCGGCGATCGGTCGCTGCATCTCGAGCAGGACGCGTTTGCTCGACAGCTCGACGTGCTCGCTCGCACGCACGAGATCATGCCGTTACCGCTGGCCCTGTCAGCTGGAACGGCGCGCGGCAATTTGCCGGCTGCTGCGATCACATTCGACGATGCCTACGCCGGCGCCGTGACGGCTGGCGTGTCGGAGCTCGCGCGTCGCGGGCTCCCGGCCACGATTTTCGTCGCGCCGGCATTTCTCGACGGTCGGCCGTTTTGGTGGGACGCGCTGGCCCTGGAGCATCCGTTAGGCATGCCGACAAAGATCCGGGACCGTGCCCTAACTAAGTATCGGGGTGATGCCGCGGCCATCCTGGCCGACGTCGATTCGCAAGGCGCGCTTGCGGCGCGTGTTCCCGCCCATGCGCGCGGTGCGGCACTGCACGACCTGATGTCAGCCGCACGCATCTCCGGCCTCACCCTGGCGTCGCACTCGTGGAGCCACGCCAACCTCGCCGTACTCGACGGTCCGCACCTCGCTGCCGAGCTGACGCGGCCCCTCGAGTGGCTGCGTGCGCGCTTTGCCAACGTGTTGCCGTACGTGAGTTATCCATACGGACTGTCCTCCCCTTGCGTCGAACAGGCGGCAGCTGATGCGCAGTATGAAGCAGCGTTCCTCATCATGGGCGGTTGGTTACATTCGCCGCCCGTCGCACCCTTTGCGGTGCCGCGGGTGAACATCCCTTCGGGATCGAGCATCGCGGGATTCCAGCTGCGCGCAGCGGGGCTGGTTCGATGAAGGAGCGCGCATCGGTTCTCGTCACCGACGGGAACGAGCGTGCAGCGCTCGCTATCGTGCGCTCACTCGGTCGAGTGGGCTATCGCGTCGTCGTCGGCAGCGCGCGCCGCAACTCGCTTGCTGGTGCGTCGCGCTTCGCGGCTGCTGACGTCCAGGTGCCGGACGCGATCACGTCGCCGGACGCGTTCCTCGAGGCGATGCGCGCCGTGATTGATCGCTTTCGCGTAAGCATCCTGTTGCCAGTGAGTGAGCCGTCGCTCCTCGCGATCCTGCCCGCGCACTTTCCCGATGTCTGCATCCCGATGCCGAGCGACG
Organism: Gemmatimonadaceae bacterium; assembly: GCA_035279625.1. Lineage (GTDB taxonomy): Bacteria > Gemmatimonadota > Gemmatimonadetes > Gemmatimonadales > Gemmatimonadaceae > JADGGM01. The sequence continues at coordinate 33,831 of DATEHK010000020.1, read as the reverse complement.
AGTCGTTTCGTCGCATCAGTGATAAAGCCGAAGTATTGCGTGCCGCCGCATCGGTCGGTCTTCCGATACCCATGCAACGCATTGCTCACTCGAGCGACGAAGCCCGCGCGACGGCGGACGAGCTTGAATATCCCGTCGTACTGAAGCCGAGTCGCTCGATTGGCGAGTCGAGCGGGCAGCGGCGCAAACAAGGCGTGCAGCACGTCGCGTCCCAGGCTGAGTTCCTCTCGGCGGTCGGTGCCTTAGACCATGCAGCGTTCCCGTTGTTGATTCAACGGCGCATCGTGGGTCCGGGGGTCGGAGTTTTCCTCCTAGTGTGGGATGGGGAAACGCGGGCCGTATTTTGTCACCGGCGTATTCGCGAAAAGCCGCCCTCGGGCGGCGTGAGCGTGTATCGCGAGAGCATTGCGCCGAATGCCGCGCTTGTCGAGCGATCGCGCTCCCTGCTTGATCGTTTCGATTGGCGGGGAGTAGCCATGGTCGAATACAAGGTCGACGCTGTAACCGGGCAACCTTTCGTAATGGAAGTCAACGGCCGCTTCTGGGGCTCACTCCAGCTTGCGATCGACGCGGGTGTCGACTTCCCGGCGCTGCTCATCGCCGCGGCGCGTCACGAAGACGTCCCGCGCACGGAACCCTACGCAGTCGGTGCGCGCAGTCGCTGGTGGTGGGGTGATGTGGATCACCTCATAGCGAGATTTCGCTCGGCGGACGATGACTCGTTCAACGGGCAGATGCCGAGTCGACGGCGCGCGCTAATCGAATTCCTCCAATGGCGCCTGGGCTTCGAACGCGAGGAGGTCTTTCGCGTCGATGATCCACGTCCGTTCCTCCGCGAGACTCGTCAATGGTTCAGTCGGCCGTGAGTGCCCCGGCTCCACGTCGCGTGGCCCTGATGCTCGAAAGCGATGGACCAGGTGGCGCCGAAGTCATGTTGTTTCACCTGGCCGACGAACTTCGCCGACGCGGGCACTACGTTCTCCCAGTCGGACCGCAAGCCGGATCCGGCTGGCTGGCGGAGCGATTTCGAGAGCGTGGATTCGAGCCGGCCACGTTCATGCTGCGCTCGCCGGTCGACGTGCGCTGCTGGCGGGATCTCGTCGCGCTGCTCCGCGACCGCCGCATCGACGTGGTGCACAGCCATGAATTCACCATGGGAGTCTACGGCGGGTTCGCGGCGAATTCACTTTCTGTGCCACACGTCATCACGATGCACGGCGGGCGATACTACGCCCAACGCTGGCGCCGGCGCGCCGCGCTCGGTTGGGCGGCGGCCCGGAGCCGGGCGCTGGTCGGCGTGTCGGACGCGACGGCCGATGATCTCAAGCGCACGCTGCCGTCGGTGGCCGACCGCGTGCGTGTTGTGCCTAACGGAATCCCGTTCGCGGCCGGCCATCGCGCGGGCACGCGCGCCGCGTTGGGCCTTGGTGATGCGAACCGACTCATCCTCGCCGTGGGCAACTTGTACCACGTGAAGGGGCACGATGTACTGTTGCGGGCTTTCGCGAGGATCGCCAACGAGGCCGCGGCGTCGGCGTGGACCGTCGCGATCGCCGGCCGCGGCGAGGCCGAGGCGTCACTGCGGCAGCTCGCCGCCGACCTGGGCATTGCCGATCGCGTGCAACTGCTCGGCCTGCGGTCCGACGTGCCCGACTTGCTCGCCGCGGCGGATCTCTTCACCCTGCCCTCGCGGTCCGAAGGACTTCCGCTCGCACTGATCGAGGCCATGGGCGCGTCGCTTCCCATCGTCTCTACCGAAGTAGGAGGCATCGCCGAGGTCGTCAGGCGAGACGTCGAGGCACTCCTCGTTCCGCCCGAGAACCCGGCACAAATGGCGTCCGCGCTCGCGACGCTGATCGGCGATCCAGACCGACGCTTGGCGTTAGGCGCCGCGGCGCGGCGGCGCGCGACCAGCGCGTACAGCGTCGAGTCCATGGGCGATCGCTATGAGGCTTTGTACAATGCGGCTCCGGACAACGCGAGCATCGAGTGAACGACACCAATAGGGTTGGTATTCTCCACGTCCACAGCGCACACTCGCACGATGGCCGCGACTCGCTGGCGGACTTGCACGAGTTCGCACGATCGCGCGGCATCTCCGTCGTGGGATTGACGGATCACGCCGAAGATCTGTCAGCCGAGGAGTGGCCCGCATACGTGTCGCAGTGTCGCGAGCAATCGGACGTCCGCGTGCAGTTGCTCCCGGGTCTGGAGTTTCGCTTCGCCGGCTTTCCGGGACTGCACCTGCTCGCAATCGGACTGGATCGATGGATCGCCCCCGAGACACCCGCCGCGTTCGTTCGCGATTGCGCTCCCACGACCGCGTTTACCATAGTGGCGCATCCGGTGCTCGCGGACTACCACGTGCCGCCCGAGGTACGCGCCGGAATCTGCGCGATCGAGGTGTGGAACGCGAGTTACAACACGCGCTATCTACCGGATCCTCGTGCGATTCGACTCCTGCACGACATTCAATCGCGCCGTCCGGAGGTGGTCGGTATTGCAGGCCTCGATCAACACGATCGTCGCAACGATCGCGAAACCCGTGTGCGGATTTCGCCGGATGGCAGCGTCATCGACGCGCTGCGTTCGGGTCGCTTCGACAATGAGGGACGAACGATGCGATTCGGATCGGACGTCCCGATTCGCGGTGCTCGCCTCGCCTGTCTGAGCGCGGCGCGTTGGGCGTTCGACCAACTCGAGCGCACGCAGGACGCGATCGCCCGTCGACTGCGTCGAACATGATCGTGCCTAACGGTGCGTAACCGTGTCCAGCGCGTCGAGGAGAATGTCGGCCTGCCGGGCGCGGCTATATCGATCGTCGCTGACCACCGGTGATGGCCGCACGCCTGCGCGATATTGCTCGATGCGCCGGCGAATCGCCGCCGCCGTCGCGGTAGCGTCCGACGGAGGCACGACGTCGGCCGCGGTGTTCTGCAGCATCAGGTCGAGCGCGCTGCCCGACTCTCCCTGGGCGAGAATCCACGCCGAAAATCGCACGTACTCGAACGTCTTCGCCGGAAGCGTCACCGCGCCGAAACCGGAGAAGATGACGAGCATTGACGCACCAGCGAGAAAGTCCAGCGCCGCCGAATGCGACAGCAGCGGCCCAACGGAGACGTAGTTCTCGACGTGCCGTGCTCGCGCGAGCGCCGCGATCGTTGCGGTCTCTGGATTGTCCATCGGACCGACCAGCTCCACCTGCAGCTCGTCGGGACCGAGACCCAGGTCATCGATCACCATGCGGACTGCGCTCAATAGCGTGGCCACGTCGGACGTGATGTAAATCGTCCCCGCGAACCGAATGCGGAAGCACGCATCGTGATGCGTCGCGGGCAGCGGATAGTCGTCGGCGCCGTTCAAGACCGTAATGATGTGGTCGGCCGCCGCTGGATACGCTTGCATGAGAGCTCGACGTGCCGGCTCGTTGTTCGCGACGATCAGAGACGCCCTCGTCACCGCTCGGCGCTCGTATCGCTCGGCAATGCGGAACCACATCGGGCTCGCCACGTGCTCATGCAGTCGCGGCGAGAGACTCCACAGATCGCGCATGTCCATCACGAACGGCAGGTCGTGTCGCTCGGCGATACTGCGGCCGGCCTCGTGCGACATGTGCGGCGGGCCCGACGAAATCACCGCGGCGTATTCCTCCGCAGCGACGAGCTGATTGCCTAACTTTACGGCGCCACGCGCCCACGCCGCGTAGTGCGCTTGTTCGACCAACACCCAGTAGAGACGCAGCAGCTCTCGCACGCGCGTGGGGTGCCAGCGAATGTCACGCCTGTCGAGCGAGAGCGGTCGCTCGGTAGGCGCCGGAGCGGCGCCGTCGTCACCCTGCGCGGTATCATTCCGCCGGCGTGCACGGGGCAGGACGTCGCGGTAGATGCGCCAAACCCAATCTTCCAATCTTTTCAGCCACAGTCGCGGCTGGGGCACGCCGTACACGCGAAGACCGGCCGGCAGCGAACTCATGCGCGCTGGATCGCCCTCGGTTACGGCTGGTTGCCGCGTGAGGATGTCGAGCGACCACCCGCGCGTGACGGCAAAGTGCGCCAGTTTCTCCCACCGGCGCGAGCCGATCGTCGTGTCCGGGGGAAAGCGATAGCTGATCACCAACAACCGCCTGCGCCCAACGGGGGCATCTGACGATTTTTCGAAGTACGGGTGAGGCAGCGTCATGGCGCCGTGCCAGCGTTCAATCCGCGACGGATCAGGGTCGCGATGTCGTCGGCTATCGTCGCCCAATCGTGACGCCGTGCCTCCGCCTGACGCTCTGCCCGCCCCGCATTGGCGTCGGGTGCCAGGGAGACTTGGATCGCTCGCTCCCAGTCTTCGGGCCCTTGAGCCACGGTCACGTGGCGCTCGAGCCCCGCCAGTGCCGGCAGCGGAATGCTAACGACGGGCCGTCCCGACGCCAGATACTCGTGGAGTTTGAGGGGGTAAATGTACTTCGTGTAATCGTTCTCTCGATACGGCATCACGCAGACATCGAAGTGTTGGGGATACTGCGCCAACGCATCAACTGCCTTCATTCCAAGAAACATGACGTTCGGCAGCTTCGTTAGGCGGTCGAGCGTCTCGGTGATGTCCGGGTGCGGCGCGCGCGCGCCGGCGAACACGAAAGACCAATCGGGACGACGCGCCACCAACGCCGAGATCAGCTCCCAATCGAGTTGACGCTTGACGACCCCAGCATAGCCAATGCGTGGCCTCGGAATGTTGCGGAGATCTTCCGGCTCCGCCGTTGGTTGCGCAAAGGCGTCGTAATCGACGCCGTTGGTCAAGAGCACCGTGTTCGAGTTGAGCCTACCTTTTCGTTCGAACATGGTGGGCGAAACGGTGATGACTTGGTCCACGGCGCGAATGAGTCCGTCCTCTGCACTACCGATTTGCTGCTCGACTTCGGAGTGCGAGTATTCATCGTAGATGTGATAGACACTCCAATCGTGTGGCACGCGCTTCAGCGCCTTCGCGAAGTCGACGTGCCAGACATAGAGCACGATTCGGCGGCATCCGCGACGTTTGAGCGCAGCCCGTGCCGAGCGCAACCTGGCTGCAAAGAGCGCATCGCCGATTACACGCGGGCTGTACACCATCGGAGTTAGAGGCGAGCTGTCGCGCACCACAAAGCTCGGCGCAGAGCCGGCCGGAGTCGTTTCTTGGCTCCGCAGCCGACGCGCCCGAATTGCCTCCCGCCACTCCGGGGCCGGATTCAACCAGGTCACTTGGAAGTGGTTGGCGAGCCTCGTGAGAATCTGGTGGCGTGATTTCCAGTTCTTGCCCCACCGGTCCAATGCAAGCGAGATGATCCCTATGTCGGGGGATTGAACTCTCACATGCTGATCCGAGGTGGACAGAAGAAGGCGCTTCCGATCGGCGATCGACGTCATCGAGACTATGCCGTTTTCCCTCTTTCTCTCCTGCGACATTAGCTAGAATGTGTCAACGAGATGGTCGCGACGCGCCCTTCTCGAGTTGTGTCCAGAGCTGGACGCGGACCGTCGAGGTACCTACACATCTCAAGAATCGTGGTGAAGCAAAGCTCGCAACACGACATAAAATACAATTGACGCCGCGGGCGCGTCGCGGGAAGGCGGCGCCAGGCCCAATACTCCGGGATCCCCGATTTGCATATTCTCCACATCGCGGCGCCAGCACCGTATGGAGGACTGGAATCTGTGATACGGTCCCTCGCTCGCGGTCAGCACAGGGTCGGGTGCCGCGTCGACGTCGTGGCAATCCATGAGCCGCTGACGCGGGACCGTCCTTTTGTCGACGCACTGGCAGCGGATGGGATCAGCACGCACGTCGTCGAAGCCGGCGGGCGCTCGTATCTGCGAGAACGCGCGGCTGTTCGGGCCCTCTGCGCGAAGCTAACACCGTCAATAGTCCATACTCACGGTTATCGGCCGGATGTAATTGATGCGCCAGCAGCCATGAGCGCTGGAATAAGGACAGTAACCACCGTTCACGGTTTCACAAGTTATGGCATCCGCGGGCGACTCTACGAAATGATTCAACGACGAGCATTTCGCCACTTCGATGCTGTCGTTGCTGTTTCGCAACCGATTGCCAGAAAACTGCTTACCGTTGGCGTTAGACCGGAACGTGTCCACGTCATCCCCAATGCGACAGACGACGGTGTTGCGCCCGCGTCGCGAGAACACGCCCGCCGAACACTCGGCTTGGGCCCGAAAGACTTCGTCATCGGCTGGGTAGGCAGGCTAAGTCCGGAGAAGGGGCCCGACGTGTTCGTCGCCGCGCTGGCTGAGCTCGTACATAGCGATGTACGCGCGTGCGTTGTTGGCGACGGCCCCGAACGGCACCGCCTCGAGGCACAAGCCAAATCACTCGACGTCGCCGACCGAATTCGCTGGGTAGGGAGCGTCCCCAACGCGGGCCGACTGTTTTCCGCCTTCGACGTATTCGTCCTCAGTTCGAGGACGGAGGGCACGCCAATCGTCCTGATCGAGGCCCTGACAGCCGGCGTTCCTATCGTCGCGACCCGCGTAGGCGGTGTTTCCGACCTGTTCGGTGCCAACGAGGCGTACCTCGTCGAACCACTCTCGCCTCGCGAGATCGCGTCGGCGGTTCGACTCGTGCAGAGTGCGCCCGATAGCGCGCGCCGGCGTACCCCGAACGCCGGAGCGATGTTGTCCGCCGACGCGCACACCAAGTGGATAAGCGAGTACGAGCGCGTGTATCGGACTCTTCTTGAAACTTGAGGCTATTCGTGCACCTCGTTGCCTGGATCGTTGTTGCCGCGCCAGTCACGTGCTGCGTGTACGCGTACGCACTGTATCCACTGCTGTTATATACGGCCTCGCGTCTCGTGAAACAGCCCACCAGCTGGCCGACAATGGTGGCGTGGCCGTCGGTGAGCATCACGGTGCCGTGCTACAACGAAGAGGCTTCGATCACCGCTACACTGGAAGCATTGCTCCAAGTCGACTATCCGGCCGACCGCGTGCAGATCGTCGTTGTCTCTGACGCATCCAGTGATCGGACAGACGACATCGTCCGCGGGTTTGCTCCGCGCGGCGTCGAGCTATTGCGAATGCCGGAGAGGAGGGGGAAAAGCGCCGCTGAGAATGCCGTTGCACTTGTGTGTCGTGGCGAGATCCTGGTCAACACGGACGCGTCGATACGCATCCCGCGTGGATCGCTGAAGAAGCTCGTTGCAGCGTTTCAAGACCCGACCGTTGGCGTCGCATCGGGACGCGATGCGAGCGTGAGCTCGGCGCAGGACAATGCGACCGGTGGCGAATCCGGGTACGTCGGCTACGAGATGTTCATCCGCTCCTTGGAAACGCGCGTGGGCTCCATTGTCGGCGCCAGCGGCTGCTTCTATGGCATTCGGAAGGCACTTCATGACACGACGTTTCCCGAGGACTTGAGCCGCGACTTCGCGTGCGCGCTCATCGCCCGTGAACGGGGCTATCGCTCCGTCTCGGTGGGCGAAGCAATTGCGTTGGTTCCACGCGCGACGTCGCTCGATTCCGAGTATCGCCGCAAGATTCGCACAATGTCGCGAGGACTAAACACACTCTGGTTCAAACGCGCGCTGCTCAACCCGTTTCGCTACGGGCGCTTCGCGTTTATGCTGACCAGCCACAAGCTCTTTCGCTGGCTGTACTACCTGCTCATTCCTTTCGCGCTCCTGGCATTAGGAATCTTGAGTGTGCGCTCGGCGCTTGCCCTCTCAATGCTGGTGCTCGGTGGCGCCGGAGTAGTGTGCGGCGCAATCGGCCTGGTGTTGGGCCGAGCGGCGCGTGGCCCGGCGCGCGTCTTTTCGTGGGCGGCATTCGTGCTCGCGTCCCACGCTGCCGGGACGGTGGCGTGGTGGCGCGTAATCACCGGCAGCAGAAGCGCCATGTGGGAGCCAACGAGACGTCGCGGCGCTCCCGATACGCAGGTGCCGACGGCGACGTGACCTGCGGCGGTCACCGAATGCTTAGGGGCGACGGCCGCGCACTGCGCGGGCGTCGCCTCCGTCGATCGTCATGCCGTCTTTGTCCGAGCGTCTTTCGCCCGGCCTATCGTTAGGCGGGAGCGCGCCTACCGCTCACCAACCCCCCTTTCTGAACAGCATCACCGGCACCGTGCGTACCATGATCTTTAAATCTTCCGCCAACGACTGGCGCTGGAGGTACTCGAGATCGTAGCGAACCTTCGTCCGCACATCGTCCACGGTGCAGTCGTACGTGTGATTGATCTGCGCCCATCCCGTGATTCCCGGGCGCGCGAGCTGACGAAGCGGGTACTCCGTGATGTCCTCTCGCAGCCGTGCGAAGATGCTCGGCCGCTCGGGTCGTGGGCCGACGATGTTCATGTCGCCCTTGATCACGTTCACGAGTTGCGGCAATTCGTCTAACCGTACGCGGCGAAGGAACTGGCCCACCGGCGTGACTCGCGGATCATCCCGCGTTGCCCATACAGCGCCCGACTGCTGCTCCGCGTCCATGTACATCGACCGGAACTTGTAGATCGTGAAGATGCGGCCACCCGCATCCTGTTTCCGGCGTTCGTACAGAGCGTCGACGCGCGCGCGGCGGCGGTCGAGTCCGACACGCGTCTGCGAATAGAGCACGGGGCCCCGGGACGTCAGCTTGACGGCCGCTGCCACCAACAACATCACCGGGGCAAGGATGACCAACGCAATGGCAGCAAGCAGAACGTTCACTGCCCGGTTCAGCACTTCCGAACGCGTCCGCGGCTGGATGTCGCGACGCGCCTGGCGTTCGACCGCACGTTCGCGGACGAGCTCGATCGGCCGCGCAACGTCCGCCAACGGCACCGCCGCGGCGAACGATGTGTTCCGCCGCGCCCGTTCCGTTGGACCGTGATGCGTGCGCCGTCTGTCGTTGACCCGCACGATCATCGCGTCGCTACTCCAAGAGTCCGGCATGTCTTCCCAAAGCATATCTGCTAATGGTGGCGGCTAAGGGCTATGACGCTCACGGTTATCGCAGCCAGTGCGCCGGTAACCTGCAAGATTCTCACCCAATCCTTTTTCGGCTTGTCCGGGACGGTGATCTGGTCACCCGCACGCATGTCCAACTCGTCGAGCGTGGACCCGGATGCAAAGGCCCGTTGCACCTGCTTGTCCGATAGCCGTTCCTTGTTGTCACGCAGGATCTTCGTTCCGTTCAAATCCGACGCTTGCGTCGGACCACCAGCGAGCATGATCGCATCGGTGAGCGTCAGGTCAGCCGGCACCCAGAAAAATCCCGGATGACCAACATCACCAACAACAGCAATCTGTACCAACGGAGTAACTGACACCGTCGGGTTCTTGAGATACTGCGCCATCTGCTTCGTCAAGTAATCCTGCAATTCCGAATGCAATACTCCTGCTAACGGAATGACAGGAAGACTTCTCAATTGAATCGTTCTTCCGGTGCGAACGGCAACAGTATCGCTGAGTGTCGAATCTCCTCTGACGACGATCGCAATTCGGTCACCAACTTGGAAATCGCCATCGCGCAGTCGCTGCCGAATCGATGCCGCTTGTGTCTGGTCCGCAGTTCGAGTCGCGGCATCGCTCGCCGACTGCGCCTGGTGTTCGAGTGCCGCTGCCTCTGACTCTAATTCGGCGCGCGTCGGCACAGTGTGCGCCGTGTCACGTTGGACCACCGGCTGCGGTTGCGTTGCTGGCTGTTGATGAGCTGAAAGACAGCCGACCGCGGCTGCGGACGTCGCAATACAGGCGACGAAGCGGACGAGTCGGCATGCGTGGTCTTGAAGCTCCCTGACCAAGTGCGATGGCATAGTCCTCCGGCGACGTTGCACCACTTGTGCTAGCCGTCCTTTTAAGGTCGTTGGTGGCCAATCTGTGGGCGCGACTTCCATTTCATGAACTGCGCCGCTCGATGAAGCGGGATGAGTTGGTGCAGGTTTTGTGGCAGGAGTACAACATAACACGGGCCGCTACTCCACATTCCAATCGCCGGGCCGACGCGCCAAAGTCTCAGCAAACTGGACGGCTGCGTCAACGATGACGAGGCGCTCCCCTAGCACTAGAGCTCGTTTGGAGCGGTCCTATTGGCCGTCTCACCCTCACATCGCTCTTGTGGCACCCGCGCGGCAAATTTCGCCGCTAAGCCGGGTCTCATGCTAGCGTAACAATCTGGTATACAAGTAGTTAGCACTGCTGTTTCCCCTCCGCATGAGTTCTGCATGGTCGGGCCACGACTAACACCGCTTCCCTCAGGTGCCTCTCCAAACGACCCGCCGGGCAAGACGACGCCCGTATCCGGTGAGTATGTCCGAAAACGAGAAGCCGTCTCGTCCGCCGCTCGTGCTGCTCGCGAACGACCAGGAATGGTCGGCGCGTTCGCTCGAGAGCATCCTGGGGCCCAACGGCTACGCCGTACTGCGGGCGTACACTGGCAAACAAGTACTCGACCTGGCGCGCAGTGCGCAGCCTGATCTCGTGATCATGGATGTCCGTTTGCCTGATATGGATGGCGCGGACGTGTGCCGGCAGCTGTTGGACGACGTTCGCTTCAACGCGTCCACTCCAATCATCATCACGACGTCCGGTCCGGCTGAGCGCAGCCAGAGGCTCGCTGCGTTGCAAGCTGGCGCATGGGAGTTCGTAAGCCAGCCGCTCGACGGCGAAGTGCTGCTACTCAAGCTCGACGCGTTCATGCGTAGCAAACGCGAAGCCGATCGTTTGCGGGCCGAAAGCCTACTCGATCCGACTACGGGTCTGTACAACATGCGCGGACTGGTGCGCCGCGCGCGCGAGATTTCCGCCGAAGCGCAGCGACTCAAGACGCCCATCGCATGCGTCGCGTTTGCGCCGGTCGCCGAGTCGCCGGATCTCGAGGAACGTCCGCTCAACGGCGACACCGAACATGTGATTGAGTATCTCGCGTCGCTCGTGCGTCGCGCGGGGCGCGTGTCGGATGCGATCGGGCGTTTAGGCCCAACCGATTTTGCGATCATCGCGCCGGCAACGGCCGGCGAAGGCGCCGTGCGAATGATGCAGCGGATCCAAGAAGCCATGGATGCGGAGCCGACGTCCATTGGTCACGCGGCGCTCAAGCTCAGGATCCGGGCGGGTTACTGCGCTGTTCCAGATTTCTCAGAGTCTACCGTGGATGCGGTCGAAATGCTTTTGCGCGCGACCACGGCCCTCCGATATCTGCGCACCGAGGAATCCGGCTCGCCCATTCGGGCGTTCGAAGAAGTGCCCATCCGGTCTGCTCTGTAACACTCCGCAAGTAACGCCTGCACGAACATTGCTATTATTGACGCTGCGCGCCAGCCACGCGGTAGTGGCGCGCGTCCGTTCGGCGCGTCGAGGAATCGACGCCGCTCCACCTATCAACTATGACTCGCCCAACTGCCTCGCATGACGAAGAACGCCGCCGAGGAGCGCATGAGTATCGTGATCGTCGGTCACGTCGATCACGGCAAGAGCACGATCATCGGCAGACTGCTCGCCGATAGTCACTCCCTTCCCGACGGGAAGCTCGAGCAAGTCAAGGAACTCTGCGCACGCACGGCCAAACCGTTCGAGTACGCATTTCTGCTCGACGCGCTGCGCGACGAGCGGGCGCAGGGCATCACGATCGACTCAGCGCGGGTGTTTTTCCGAACACCCCGACGCGAATACATCGTGATCGATGCGCCGGGGCACATCGAATTCCTCAAGAACATGATCACCGGCGCATCGCGTGCAGAAGCGGCGTTGCTCGTGATCGATGCGCAGGAGGGCGTGCAGGAGAACTCCCGTCGCCACGGCTACATGCTGGCGATGCTGGGCATCAAACAGGTGGTGGTCCTGATCAACAAGATGGATCTCGTCGGATTTGCGCAGGTCGAGTACGATCGGTTGGTCACGTCGCTCACGGAGTTCCTGGCACAGGTGAACATCACGCCGGCGCGATTCATCCCGGTGAGCGGCCGGGACGGCGACAACCTGGCCGACAGGTCGACGCGCATGCCGTGGTACGACGGCCCAACGGTGCTGCAAGCGTTGGACACCTTCGAACCGGAGGCGCCTCCGGTTGGGCTTCCGTTCCGGCTTCGAGTCCAGGAGGTGTACAAGTTCACCGGTCAGGGCGATGACCGCCGGATCGTCGCCGGCACCGTCGACGCCGGCCAGGTGGCGGTGGGCGATCGGATCGTATTTCTGCCGTCGGGGAAACGCAGCCGGGTGAAGTCGATCGAGGCATTCAACCGCCCAACGCAAGAGAACGCGTCGGCGGGAAGCGCGACCGGATTCACACTCACGGAGCAGATCTACGTGTCGCGGGGCGAGCTCGCGGTGCGCGAGTCCGACCCGATGCCTCATGTCACGACGCGCTTGCGGGTGAGTCTTTTCTGGCTGGGCCAGCGGCCACTGGAGATGCGCAAGGAGTACGCGCTCAAGATGGGCACGGCGCGCGTCTCGATGCGCCTCGAGGCGGTGGATCGAGTCATCGACGCATCGACGCTGGCGGCCAGGCCTAACGCAACGCAGGTGGAGCGGCACGACGTCGCCGACTGCGTTCTCAAGATCGGCAAGGCGGTGGCGTTCGATCTGGCGAGCGACCTGCCGGTGACCAGCCGTTTCGTCATCATCGACGAATACGACATCCGCGGCGGCGGCATCGTCCGCGAAGCCTTGCCGGACCAACAGGGCTGGGTGCGCGACAAAGTGCGAGTGCGCAACTCGAAATGGGAGCGCGGATCGATTGCGCTCGAGCGTCGCGCCGAGCGATTCAACCAGCGCCCTACGCTGCTGCTCATCACGGGCGACCAGGAGACGGAGCGCAAAGCGCTGGCGAAAGAGTTGGAAGACAGACTCTTCGCCCAAGGGAAGGTGGTCTACTTCCTCGGCATCGGCAGCGTGTTGTACGGCGTCGATGCGGACATCGAGCGCAAGCGCGAGAACCGGCTGGAGCACATCCGTCGGTTAGGCGAAGTGGCGAACATCATGCTCGATGCCGGGATGATTCTGATCGTGACGGCGGCGGAACTCACGGCGGAAGATCTCGAGGTCATCGAGGCGGCGGTCGAGCCGGAGCGCATCGAAACGATCTGGGTGGGCGACCGCATGACGACCGACCTGGAATGCAACCTGTACGTCAGCGACGCGGAAGGTCATGCGGAAGCACTGGATCGGATCGAAGCGCGGCTCAAGGATCTGGGGATCGTGTACCGCGCATGGTGAGCGCCGAGCGACTCATCCAAGACATTCGCCTGCTCGCGCGCGATGCGGGACGCGCGATCCTCAGCCACTACGGGTCGAGCGAAACGCGCCAGGCCGTGGCGTGGAAGGAAAACGCGACTCCGCTCACGCAGGCGGACCGCGACGCGCACTCGGTTATTGCGGACGGGTTGGCGAGCATCGCGCCGGATGTACCGATGGTATCCGAGGAAGGCGACATTCCGGAGTACGAAGAGCGCCGCGACTGGAAACGATTTTGGTTGGTCGATCCATTGGATGGCACCAAGGAATTCACCAAGGGGATCGGCGAATTCACGGTCAACATCGCCTTGATCGAAGGTGGTGCGCCAACGATGGGTGTGGTGTTTGCACCAGCCATCGACCTCCTGTATTCGGCGCGCGCCGGTGCGGGGACATGGCGCGAGGAAGGCGGCGCGAACGCCGAGCGCGTGTTCAGTGGTGAGCGTCGAGCATCCAATGGGCGCATCATCGTGCAGAGTCGCTCGCATCCGTCGGCGGAGCTCGAGGCCTATCTGGCGACGATCCAAGTGGACCACCGCATACCACTTGGCAGCTCGCTCAAGTTTTGTTGGGTCGCGGATGGGCGTGCGGACCTGTATCCCCGCTTCGGCCCAACGATGGAGTGGGACGTTGCAGCGGGCGACAGCATCTATCGCGAATCGGGGCGCAGTGGTCCGCGCCCGACATCCTTCACGTACAATAAGCGGGAGTTACGCAATGGGTCGTTCGTTCTCGGTGAGTAAGGGGATCGCGGTGATCCATGCAATCCGGCGCGACCATGCATCGTGACACGAACGTCCGCTCGATCGCAAAGGCATTCTCGTGGCGTTTGTTCGGGACGCTCACGACCGCGATCATCGTATACGTTTTCACGAAGCGGCTCAATGTCGCGCTGTTCGTGGGGGTCGTGGAGCTGGTCGGCAAGATCTTGTTGTTCTGGCTTCACGAGCGCCTGTGGGAGCGTATTCCGTTAGGCAAGCACGAGCCCACACCCACGGTGATCTGGTTCACGGGCCTTTCCGGCTCGGGCAAGACGACGATCGCGCAGTGGGTGCATGCGGAGCTGAAGCGCCGGAACATCCATGTCGAATACCTGGACGGCGATACGATTCGCCATCTCTTCCCGACGACGGGCTACACGCGGACCGAACGTGACCAGCATATCCGGCGCGTGGGGTACCTTGCCAGCAAGCTCGAGGAGAACGGTGTCTTCGTCGTGGCGTCGTTCATCTCGCCGTACGAAGAATCGCGCGCGTTCGTGCGTGGCCTGTGCCGGAACTTCGTCGAGGTGTACGTGTCCACTCCGTTAGAGGAGTGCGAGCGCCGCGATGTGAAGGGGCTGTACGCGCGGGCCCGCCGCGGAGAGATCAAGAACTTCACTGGAATCGACGATCCGTACGAAGCGCCGACGAAGGCAGACGTCACCATCGACACACGCAACGGGACCGTCGAGGACTCGGGTGCGCGAGTCATGAATCGGATTCGCGGGAATCTGTGATCGCGGATCGGGAGTGAGTGATGGATCATTTGGAGCAACTCGAGAATCGAAGCATTCACATTCTGCGCGAAGCGTACGCGAACTTCCGCCAGCTGTGCATGCTCTGGTCGATCGGGAAGGACAGTACGGTGATGCTCTGGCTGGCGCGGAAGGCATTCTTTGGCCACGTGCCGTTTCCGCTCGTGCACATCGACACGTCATTCAAGATTCCCGAGATGATTGCCTACCGCGACCGCTTGGCGGCCGAGTGGCATCTGAATCTCATGTACGGGCAAAACGAGGTTGCGTTAGCCGAGCGTCGCACGTTTCCGGACGGAGCGGTGGACCGGCTGACCTGTTGCGGCCTGCTCAAGACGGAAGCGCTGCGTCGCACGCTGAGCGGCGAAGGCCCGCGATATCGATTCAACCACACGACGCGCACCTACGAGCGCGAGAAGAACACCGAACCGTTCACCGGCGTCATCGTTGGCGCACGTGCGGATGAGGAGGGAAGCCGGTCGAAGGAGCGGTACTTCTCCGCGCGCACGACGCAAAACGAGTGGGAAGTGCAGGACCAGCCACCCGAGTTCTGGAACCAGTACAAGACGGAGTTCGCACCGGGGACGCACGTCCGCATCCATCCGCTGCTCGATTGGACGGAGCTCAACATTTGGGAGTACATCGGGCGCGAACAGATCCCGACTGTTTCCTTGTACTACAATCACGGCGACGGCACGCGTTACAGATCGTTAGGATGCGGTCCGTGCACGCAAAAGGTGCAGTCGGATGCGCGCGACGTGGGCGAGATCATCGTGGAGTTGCGCACGGGCAAGTTCTCGCACATTGCCGAGCGGTCGGGCCGTGCGCAGGACAAGGAAGATGGCGGCGGCCTCGAGTCGCTGCGGCGCGACGGGTACATGTAGGCGCTCTCAACACTCGGATGAAAGACGGCCGGCCACGGTATCCGTGGCCGGCCGTTTTCATCGAGTCAGGCGCTGCTCAGTTCTTCCCCGACAGCTCGCCCACCTGCGGCGCCAACTGGGGCAACTCGTCGTCCTCGCTGGTGGTATATCCGTAGAGATACGTGTAGTAGCGATAGACGCCCTGCGCACGAATGTCGTTGAGGACCGCGCCTAACAGGCGGATCGGCAGGCGCTTGAGCAGCTTGAGCTTCGCGTCCGCCATGCGGCGGTCCGTCGTGCCCGTGCGCAACACCATGAGCAAATTGCCCGTGGCCGCGCCTAACACGAACGGGTCGACGCCGGCGCCGAGCGGCGGACTGTCGATCAGAATTACATCGTACCGCGCTCGCAGTTCGCCCATGAGCTGCAGCATGGCCTGCGAGTGCAACAATTCCGGACCGCGGTGGCGCCGCGTGCCGCAGGGAATGAGCGCCAGCTTTTCATGCGTCGTCGTCCGGAGAATCGTCTCGAGCGGCGCGTCGCCACCCAAGTAATCGAGCAATCCCGGACGCCGGTTCGCACCGAACATCGCATGCAGCTGGCCGCGGCGCGTATCGCCGTCCACGAGAACGGTGCGATATCCAGCTTCGGCGAACGACAGCGCCAGATTCGACGAAACCAACGACTTGCCGTCGCCGGGGCCGGGGCTGGACACCGCGAGCGCGATGGAACCCGATCCAGCGTACGAGTTCGTGAGGCTCATTCGAATCGTTCGGAACGCTTCGATCACCTGCGCGGCCTCTTCGGGATTCGGCTCACCGCTCCGTGCACGCTTGATGCCCGGCACCGCGCCCAAGATCGTTAGGCCAAGGTCGCTCGTGACTTGCTCGGGATAGCGAAAGCGAGGATCGGTGTGATCCAACAGCAGCGCGAGCCCGAGTGCACCACCCAAACTCGCCACGATCGCGAACGCGATGATGCTTGGCGTCGTGTTCTTGGTGGGCAGCAGCGGCGCGACGGCCGTGTCGAGAATGCTGATGTCGGGAATCGCGCTGGCTTCGGCGAGACGCATCTCTTCGTATCGCGCCTGCAGCATCGAGAAGAGCTGCGTCTTGGAATTCACGTCGCGCTCCAATCGCATCTGCTCGATAGTGCGCGGCGGGATCGCCTTGAGTTGTTTGCCGGCGGTGGTGATCTGTCCTTGCAAGTCCGTCTCGCGCGACTGGATCTGCGCGATGAGACCGCGAAGTATCGTCGGGATGGTCTGCGTGCGCATCACCTGCACGCTATTCCGCAGCGTCACCACCGTCGGATGCTGCTCGGTGTACGCCTCGCGCGCGGTACGTAAGGCGGACTCGCGCTTGGCCATTTCGGTCAACGCGCCTTGGAGTTCCGGCGATTGACGCGCCGTGAGAATCGGCACGAACGCATCTGCGGTGATGGCATTCGGATTCTGCAGCAACTGCTGCAGCGCGGCCTGGTCGTGCTGGAGCTCGTCGAGCTGCGCCTTGTCGGTGAAGTAGTTTCCTATTACCGGGTTGCCGCCGCCGACGTTTCCGCCCAGTGGGTCGTTAGGCGCACCCACGCCGCCGCCGGGAGGATTGCCTCCACCCACCGCGGCGGCAGTGGCCGGGTCTATACCGACGCCGGGACCAGCGTCCTGCGGCAACGTGATGGAGTTCTGTCGGAACGATTGATAGGCCGATTCGGCGGACCGAAGGTTCTCGCGTGCCGTATCGAGCTGGTCACTGAGCATCGCCGCGCTTTGCTCGAGATTGCGGCGTTTCAATTCGCCGGCGGTGCTGACGAATTCGGCCATCACGGCGTTCAGGATCGCAGCCGTACGACGCGGGCTTCGCCCCGTCATCGACACCTTGAGGAAGGCGCTTCGTTCCGGCAGCGTGACGTCCATGCGGCCGAGCAGACCAACGGCCACGTCGCGAGGATCGGCGACAGTGAACTGCACGGTGCGACCGCGGCCAAGTGTCGCGGGTCGCGGCTTCCAAAGAAACCCGAGTGTTCGTCCAACGGAATCGCCGACGGTGCCCGTCTCGAGCTGCACGCCTTGGTCAGTTAGCAGTGCGTATTTGTGTCCGGCTGAGTCGACCCGCAACGCGTATGTCCCCGCACGGAAGCCGGGGCCGGGTTGGAAACCGTCGAGCGCCGCGGAGTCAGAGAGCTGAGCGGGCCAGATGTACAGCGACATACGCTTGACCACGCGGTCCATGATGGTCGAGCTCTTGAGCAGATCGGCCCATGCGCCGGCGGCGAGAAGCTCGTCACCCTGAACTGGGCCGGGCGTCTCGCTGCGCTGTGCGGCACCGTTGTCGTTGATCCAAAGCTGTCCCTGCGTGGCGTACTCGGGCGGCAGGAATTTCGTGACGAAGACGCCGGCCGCGCCACCAACGATAACCAGCACAATGATGAGCCACTTATAGCGCCTGAGTGCGGCGACGTAGCGTCCCCAGGGGATGCCGGCTTCGTCGACGTTCGCGGCGCCCCAGGCAGGCGGCCAGCCTTGGGCTGGGAAGGCCGGGAAATTCGGATCCTGCCCGCGTTCGGCGGGAAGGTTCGAAGGGATGTAGTTGCCGGTCATTCGGTACCGACTCTCCAGTGTTGATCTACGGTCATCAAGCCTCAACGAACCTTTGTTCGCGAATTCGGCACGACGCGTAGAGCGGATGCAAATCCAGGCCCAAACGGAGGCAGCGGACAGCGACCGTGTGACGGTCGCAGAAGCTGATCAACTATGTGCCAAAGCGCGGCGACCGGTGAGTGCGGTCGATCACAGGCCGTGCTCCTGTGCTCGCCACTGAGGGGGCTTGTCTGCGAGAATGCGTGAGGTGGAGCGTTACCGGAGAGGCTGCGTTCGCGTTCTATGGCTGACCGCCGAGGCGACCCACCTGCCCTGGGCGACCACATGATGGTCGTCCGTGGGCATATGTATATAATCGACAAGACGTTGTCTCGCACGTACCCAGTCTGGGCGACTCAGGTCGGATCCAGTCGAGCGTGCTTCCAACCCAATGAGAGCTTAGCTTGAGTCCGCCTGTGTGACCTTTGGGCGTTTTGTGTGATCTACATCATGTAGACCAGTGGCAACAGCGATGTAGCGTAGCGATTACAGACGATGTTGCTGGTGACCAACGGAACTTCACCGCTGGCCCGTCGGGGATCGGCTCGAGTTCAAGAGAGGAGATTGTCGCATGTCGATGCCGTTCGTTGAAGAGTCGGAAAACATTTCGGCGCCGACGCAGGCCCCGGAGGCAGCATCGCGCGATCCACTATCGATTCCCGCCGAAGTGAAGGCAAGCATACGAATCTTGGTGGTCGATGACGATCGCACGCTGCGCGAGGGCTGCGCGAGTGTGTTGCAGCTCGACGGCTACAATGTGACGTTCGTCGGGCGCGGCGACGAGGCGATGGAGATGGTACGTCGCCGCAAGTTCGACATTGTGCTTGTCGATCTGTATCTGACTCCGGTATCGGGCATCGACATACTCAAGGCGACGCTGGAGACGCATCGCGACACGATCGTGGTCGTGATGACGGGGAATCCGAGCGTCACATCGAGCATCGAGGCGTTGCGGTCGGGAGCGTGGGACTATCTGCCGAAGCCGTTCTCGGCGACGCACCTGCAGGTTCTCGTTGGGCGGGCGTCGCACGCCGTGATGGTCGCGCGCGAGACCAACGACCTTCGTTTGCAGCTGGTACAACAGAGCGGCAACAGCGACAAGATCACGTTGTTGGGTGTGTCGCCGGCGTTTCGACGGGCGGTGGAGCTCGCGCGGAAAGTCGCGTCGACGGACGCATCGGTGATGATCACTGGTGAGAGCGGAACGGGCAAAGAAGTGATCGCCCAGTTCATTCACCATCATAGCAGGCGCGCGAGTCGGAAGCTCGTGCCGATCAACTGCGCAGCCTTACCGGAGCCATTGCTCGAGAGCGAGATGTTCGGCCATCGCAAAGGCGCGTTCACCGGTGCCGATCGAGACAAGCCCGGTTTGTTGGAGACGGCGAACGGCGGGACGCTCTTTCTGGATGAGCTGACGGAGATGTCGCACCCGATTCAGGCGAAGCTGTTACGCGTGCTGCAGGACGGAGTAGTGCGGCGAGTGGGTAGCGAGCAGCAGGACGCGGTTGTCGATGTTCGATTCATCTCCGCGACCAATCGGGACCCGCAAGACGCGGTGAACAAGGCGGTGCTGCGGGAGGATCTCTTCTATCGGCTGCGTGTGGTGCCGATCAAGCTGCCACCATTACGCCAGCGACTCGAAGATATTCCGCTGCTGGCGAATCATTTCCTCGCGCATTACTGGGCGCGTCATCGATTGCCGGGCGACGCGCAGCCCAAGTTGACCGACGGCGCGTTGGACTTCTTGCGGTCGCGTCCGTGGCGGGGCAACGTGCGGGAGTTACAGAATGCGATCGAGCACGTTGCGGTGCTGAGTGAGCCAGGACAGCCGATCCAACCGTCTGATATACCAGTGTATGATGACGGTCCAGTTCCGGCGGCGAAGAGTTCGTTGCCGATGTCGATGATGGACGAGCCGTATCACGCAGCGAAGGATCGATTGATCGCGGAGTTCGAGAAGGAATACCTCACGCGCCTGTCGGCGCGCGCGGGCGGAAACATGTCTCGCGCAGCTCGTCTGGCGAACATCGACCGCACGACACTCTATCGTCTCATGGAGAAGCACAACGTGCGGCGTGACGAGCTGACTGGTTCGGGCGAGTGAAATCGCGCGCTCCGCGCGCGACCGCGACGGCGCGGGAACCGGAACGCGTCGAGCGATCATCGGGTGGCAGCGGCGTGGTGCGTGCCGTGTCGCCCGTCGTGTCTCTTGCCGCCCCTGATCTGCGTATCGCGAAACCGTTGCGTGAAGCGCTGCGGCGCGCCGCCGATCACGTCGCGGCCTCGCCTGGCGCCGTCGAACAGGGTACGCACGCCGACGATCTGCGCTTCCAGCTCGAGGCGTTGCAGGCGGCGATCGCCCAAGCGGCCGCGGGCGAGTCGCCGCTCCTCGAGCGTGCAGCGCCCGCGGTACCCGTGCAGAAGGTGCTCAACCTGCTGCGTGCGGCGTTGGTGGCGGAGCTGAGCGCCATGCGCGAGCCGGTGCCGACCGCCGACATCATGGGGCTCTTGAGCGCGCTCGAAGACGTGCAGGTGGCATTGGATCGGGACGAGGCGCACCGGTTTGCGTCGCGGCTTTCGGGCGCGGGCGGTCTCGAGCTCATCGTCGAAGTGGCGCACGATCTTCGGTCGCCGCTGGCGTCGATTCTCTTTTTGGCCGAAACGCTTCGGAAGGCGCAGAGCGGCGTCGTCAATCCGGTGCAGGAGCGTCAGCTGGGTCTCATTTACAGCGCTGCGTTCGGTTTGAGCGGTATGGCCAGCGACGTGATCGAGTTGGCGCGCGGCGGCGACCGGTTGGTGGACACGGCGCCGGTACCATTCTCCGTGGCCGATCTGATGCGCTCCGTGCGCGACATCGTGCTGCCGATGGCCGAGGAAAAGGGCCTAACGGTGCGGCTCAACACGCCGGACGCGGATTTCCGGTTAGGCCATCCGGGCGCGCTCAACCGGGTGCTGCTCAACTTGACGACGAACGCGCTCAAGTTCACGAGCGAAGGCCACGTCGAGCTGACCGCCAAGCAACTGTCGCGTACGCGGCTGGCGTTCTCGGTGAAGGACACGGGCCGCGGCATTCCGCCCGAGGTGATGAGCTGTCTCTTCGAGACGTTCCGGCGGCGGCGCAATGCCGGAGAGTACACGTTCTCGAGCGCTGGGCTCGGGCTGTCGATTTGCCGCAAGCTGGTGGCAGCCCTGGGCGGCGCGCTGCAGGTGGACAGCAGCGCTACGGAAGGGACGCGGTTCAGCTTCGAGTTGGATCTCGCGATCGCGCCGCGCCTCTGAGCGCCCGCTAGTCCGTTAGGCGGTAACGCGCGCCGGGATCACGCCGTGCGCCTCGGCCAATTGGTACACATCGACCGCACTCAACACCTCACGCTCGACCAGGGCTGCGGCGAGGGCTTCCACGGCATCCCGGTGCGTGCGCACGATGGCCTCGGCCCGTCGCGCTTGCGCCGAAATGAGGGTGCGCATCGCGTGGTCGACCTCGCCTTGCAGCTGAGCGCTGGGCGGACCGCCCTGCGCCGCGGGGTCGGCGCTAATGAGTCCCACCTCGTCGCTCATCCCGAACTCGGCGACCATGCGGCGCGCGATGGACGTCGCCTGAACCAGGTCGGCGCCGGCTCCGGTCGTGACGGCGTCCGGTCCGAGAAACACGAGCTCGGCGGCGCGTCCTCCGAGTGCTTTAGCAATGACGCCCTCGAGATAGGAGCGCGGATGGACGTGGCGATCCGCCTCGGGCGCGAAGTGCGCGGCGCCCATCGAGCGGCCGCGCGGTTCGATGGTCACCTTGTGCAACCGGTCGTCCGGGCACGCGACGAGTCCCACGATGGCGTGACCGGCCTCGTGAATCGCGATGAGGCGCCGTTCAGCCTCGCCCACCACAACGCCGGACCGGATGCGCCCGAGGAGCACCTTGTCGCGGGCCTGCTCGATGTGCGCGTTGGTGATGCGGTCGCAGTCGTGCTGCACGGCGATGATCGCGGCTTCGTTGAGCAGGTTCGCGAGGTCGGCGCCCGAATGCCCAACGGTGAGTTGAGCCAGGCGCTCGAGATCGACGTCGGAGTCGAACGGCCGGCTGGCGGCGTGCACGCGCAGAATCTCGGCGCGATCGCCGACCGTGGGGAGCGGGACTTCGACGATGCGGTCGAAGCGACCCGGCCGCCTAACGGCAGGGTCGAGCATGTCTTCCCGGTTGGTCGCGGCCATCCAGACGACGCCGTCGTTGGCCTCCATCCCATCCATCTCGACGAGGAGCTGGTTGAGCGTGACCTCTTCCTCGCCCGATCGGTTAGGCCGTCCGCGCCGTCCGCCGAGCGAATCGAATTCGTCGATGAATACGATGCAGGGCGCTTGCTCGCGGGCGCGTTTGGCCAACTGGCGCACGCGGCGCGAGCCGACGCCCACGTAGACTTCGTTGAAGTCGGATCCAGCGGCCACGATCACTGGACAGCCGGCTTCACCGGCGATAGCGCGGGCGAGCAGGGTTTTGCCCGTTCCAGGCGGACCGACGAGCAAGACGCCGCGCGGACAGCGGGCACCCATGGCCTTGTACCGGTCCGGGCTCGCGAGATAAGCGACGACGTCGCCGAGATCGGCGCGGGCTTCGCGTGCGCCGCCGACGTCGGCGAGGGTGAGGTGGCGCGACGGTGGCGTGACCGCGAAGCGCGGCGATGCGACCGCACCACGCTGCCGATACACGATGTACACGACCACACCGAGAATCACGACGAGACTCAGGATCTGGATTACGAGGTCGGCCGCGGGGGTGGAGCCACCCTCTTCGACCGTGACCCGGACGCCGTGCGCGCTCCATTCCTGGAGGTCGGCGAGCGAGACCGCTCGCTCGGGCACGTTGGCCTGAATCCGCGACGAGCGGTACTCGGGAGCGTGCAACGTCGCGACGAGTCGCTCACCGCCGTCCGCTACTCTGAGCTCCGCGACATCATGGCGATCGAGCGCCTGGGCCAACTCAGAGAAGGAGACCGTCGTGACTGAAGGCGACGCGGGCCGGATCATCCGATAAGCAACGACGGCGAGGACGAGCGACGCAACCAGAGCTACGAGGATGGGCCAGGGTCGCGTGCTGCGGGGACGAGGTTGGAGAGAGAAGCGGGCGGAGAGCACCGTGAGCGCGCGAGCCCAGCGACTGGCGGGGGGGCGGCGCTGGGCCGTTTCATCTCGGGACGGGGCGGGCACGAAAGCGTCTGCCAGGAGGAGTCTGGCCAGAGGACGCCGTGGCGAGCGTGATGTAACGACTCGGTTCGATGCGGACGAACCGCTCAGGAAACCTTGCGGGTTTTCCGGCGGAGAAAGTCCATGAGGATGAACTGGCCGAGCGTCATGGTGTTGGTGAAATACGCTTTGCCGCGGCTGATGGCGGCAACGCGCTTCACGAATTCGACGAGCGCGCGATCGCGCGCGAGCATGAAGGTGTTGATCATGATGCCGCAGCGGCGGCAGTCGGCCACCTCGCGCAACGTCTGCGCGGCGACGAGCGCGTCGAGGCCCATCGAGTTCTTGTAGATCGTCCCGTTAGGCATCGTGAGCGCGCTGGGCTTGCCGTCGGTGATCATGACGATCTGGCGCATGTCCTTCTTTTGCGCGGTCAGGATGCGGCGGGCGAGCTTGAGACCTTCGGCCGTATTGGTGTGGTACGGACCGACCTGCGCGTGGGCGAGCCGCGCCAGCGGGATCTCTTCGGCCGAGTCATGGAACAGCACGACGCGGAGGGTATCGCCGGGGAACTGCGTGCGGATGAGGTGTGTGAGCGCCAGCGCGACTTTTTTCGCGGGCGTGAAGCGATCCTCGCCATACAGGATCATCGAGTGCGACGTGTCGAGCATGAGCACGGTCGCGCATGACGAGCGATACTCCGCCTGCCGCACCATGAGATCGGAGTAGTCGAGATCGATGGGGACGTCGAGGTTGCCGTTGCGAATGAGCGCGTTCTGCAACGTCGCGTTCACATCGAGGTTCATCGTGTCGCCGAACTCGTACGTTCGGCTCGACGCATCGGCTTCGATACCTGTGGCGAGAAACGGTGTGTCGTGGCTCCCGAAGCTCGACTTCCCGAGCGAGCCGAGAAGGCTGCGAAGCGTTTTGAATCCGAGGAAGTCGATGCCTTTTTCGGTGAGTTGGAACTGGACATCGCGCGCGGCGGCGCGCGCGAGTCCGCCAGGACCGGTTACCTCTTGGTGGCCGGCGGGCATCTGCGGCGGCGCCTCGAGATTGAGATAGCCCTCTTGCACGAGGCGTTGGACGATTTCGTCGAGCAGTTTGGCGAGCTTGGTGGTGCTCTCGCCATCGTCATCGGCGTCACCGCGCAGCGCTTCGAGCATCTCCGGTGTAAACTGTCCGCTATCCATCAACGCGTTGAGAATCGCCTCACGCAGCGCTTCCATGGAGCGATCGGCGTCGCCGCCAAATTCGCCCCAATATGGATGTTGCATTTTTCCTCCGGCGAATCCCGACTGGAGCAGGAAATCGGCGAGCTTGTCGAGCAGGGATTGGAGGTCGATGGCGTCTGCCATCTGGGGGCTGAACTTCGAATACGTATGCGACCGCATGCAGCCACCTTGCCATCAGTTGGGCGAAAGATCAAGCATCGCGAGCGGTGGGGGGGCACGGTGGTGACGCAACGCGATGCCGATCCTCTATATCTAACACTTCATTCGACGTTCGCGTTTCGGTGACGCCCATTCAACCAAGGTTGGAAGAACGCAGCCGGTCGGTGACTCCGTCCAGCGTGGCGCCGGTGCCGCGCTATCGGAATCCGATCCGGGTGCTGATGGTGCATCGGAACTTCCGTCTGTTCTGGTTCGGGCAGACGGGTTCGGTGATCGGGACGTGGATGGAGTCGGTGGCCACGGGCTGGCTCGCGCTGAAACTGACGAACAGCGCGTTCATGGTGGGTGCCGTAGCGGCGGCCGGTTCGCTGCCGGTATTGCTGCTGACGCTGTACGCGGGCGTGGTCGTGGACCGGCGACCGAAACTGCGGATGGTGAAAACCACGCAGTCGCTGCTGTTGGTGCAGGCCGCGGTGTTGTGGTGGTTCAACTGGTCGGGTCACATCACGGTGGCGTGGCTGGTGTTGTTGTCGCTCGTCGCCGGGTCGGTCAGCGCATTCGACATTCCGGCACGCCAGTCGTTGATGATCGAGCTGGTGGGGCGCGAGGACGTGGTGGACGCGATCGCGCTCAACTCGAGCGGGTTCAATGTGGCGCGCGTGATCGGACCTGCGTTAGCCGCGATCGTGATCGATCGGTTAGGCCTCGCCTGGTGCTTCGCGATCAACTCGGTGAGTTTCTTGTTGGTGCTGATCGGCTTGTCCATGATCCGGCTGTCGCCGCAGGACGAGCGCGGCGCGGCGCGCAACGCCGGCATCGCGGCGGGCGGGCCGATGAGCGGGTTGGTCGAGGGGCTGCGGTTCATGACGGGGTCGAGGCCGGTGACGCTGCTCATGATGCTCGTGGCAGTGTATTCGATATTCGGCATTCCGTTTCTGGTGCTGATGCCGGTGTTCGCGCAAGACGTGCTGCACGGAAACGCGAGAACGTACGGCACGTTGCTGGCGGCGGTCGGCATCGGCGCGGTTCTGGGCGCGTTGTCGCTGGCGATGGTGGGGCATCGCGCGCGTCGCGGTCAGTGGTTGGCGTATGCGTCGGTGTCGTTCTGCGGGTTTCTTTTTCTGTTCTCGTTCACGCGGACGTTGTGGTTATCCGTGCCGCTGCTGGCGCTCGTGGGGTTCGCGATGATCCAGAACAACGCGTTGGCGAACGGTCTGTTGCAGACATTGACGCCGGATCATTTGCGGGGTCGCGTGATGGCGGCGTACGCGTTCGTGTTCGTGGGGATGGGTCCGATCGGGTCGCTGCTCGCGGGGACGGTCGCACAGGTGGCGGGCACGCCGGTGGCGGTCGGCGGGGGCGCGCTGGTGCTGCTGACGTTCGCGGCCTGGGTGCTCTGGATACGGCCGGAAGTGAAGCGTCTCTGACGCTGCGTTAGGCGGGCGTGGCGAACTTCTGGCGGGCGAGGCGGACCACGATGTCGGCGGCGCCATCGAGTCCGAGCCAGTCGGTATTCAAGCAGAGGTGATAGTTCTCGTGGGCGAGCCACGAGCGCTTCCAGTAGGTGCGGACGTAGTGCTCGCGCTGGCGGTTGGTGTCGTCCACGACCTTTTCGGCTTCCTTCTCGGTGATGGCGAGGCGGCGGGCGGCGCGGGCGATCAGGGCGGGGCGCGGCGCATAGCAGAAGACGTGCAACACGTCCTCGCGCGAGGCGAGCACCGATTGCGCGCCGCGGCCGACGATCACCGAGTGGCCGCGGCCGGCGGCGTCGATGATGATGCGCTCGGTGACTTCGATGAGGCGCTCTTCGCTGGGCGGCAGGGCGGCATCGACGGGGCCGGGCAGAATCTCGGGCGCGCCCAACGCGAGCGTGGCGGCGAGGCGCTGGGCGAGCGACGGGACCCGCTCTTCGCGGGCTTCGACCTCGGCGGCCGGCGTGCCTAACCGGGCGGCGACTTCGTCGACGAATGCGTTGTCGAGCAGCTGCCAGGCGAGCTCATGGGCGATGCGCTCGGCGACCTCGGAGCCGCCGGAGCCGTACATGCGCGACACCGTGATGATGGCCATTACGCGCCTGGCGGAGGAGAGTTAGGCGAGACGCCGAACGCGCAGATGCTCGACGACGCGGAAGCCGAGCGCATCCCACGCGGCGTTGGCGACCGCGTTGTCCGACGCGTTGTGCAACCGGAGCTCGGTGAGCCCGCGCGACTCGCACCACTCGATGGCGGCCTCGAGCAGCGCGCGGAGCACTCCGCGCCGTCGGACGCGCGGCAGGACGTACACCGACGAGATGTAGCCGTGGGTGGCCGGAAAGAGCAGCGGCAAACCGCCCGTCTGAATGCACCGCAAGATGCCGCAGACTTCGCCCTGCAGCTCTGCGAGAAAAATCACTTCGTCGGGCGAGCGGAGTTGGGCGGCGAAGAGACGGCGCGCGCGATCGGGCGCATCGGGGCGCAGCCGCTCGTAGATCGGATTGTCGCCGTGCTCGCGCAACAGTGCTAACCGGAGTTCGACGATGAGCGGCAGGTCCGACATGCCGGCCGTGCGGACGGTGATCGCGCCGGCGTTCGCCTGTCGCGGCGCGCGAGCGCGGCGCGCGGTCGGAGTTGGCGACTGGCGGTCGATCACGTCATCATCCCGCCGCCGAAGAGATCCTGATTCGGACGTCGGCGCTCCGGCGGTTGGGCGCGCGTGTAGTGGCCGCTGGCGGATCGCGAGACCTTCTTGCGGGCGACGAGCGCTTCCAGCGCGAGCTCGCACGCGGCGGCGGTGAGCGCGTCGTCGCCCTGCGCGGCAAGGCCTGTATCGCGCACGAGCTCGACGATGCTCGGCACGCGCTCGAACGCGCGCACCATGGCCGATGCGCCGAGGTCCTCGCCTACCTGGAGTGCGTTGCCGCGGTCGAACCACATCACGATGTCGTCGGTGTTCACGCCGCCGGCGCGCGATTGGAACGCCGCGTCGGCGGCGCGGCGAATCAGCTCGTCGGCGATCGCGTGTCCGCCCACCAGCTCTCCCTCGTACTCCAATTCCATTTTGCCGGTGATGGCCGGAAGCGCCGCGTAGATGTCGGTGATCCGCGGCACGACCTCGCATTCGCCGAACGCCAACGCGCGGCGCTCTGCGTTAGACACGGCGTTCTCGAGTACGGTGATCGGCATGCGCTGCGACACGCCGGAGCGTTTGTCGATGCGCTTATCCGTGCGCGCCTCGAACGCGACGCGTTCGATCACTTCGGCGACGAAGTCCGGCACGCGCACCGCAAGTCCGCCGCGTTTGGTCCATGCTTCCTGCTTCGTGATCGCCATCCCGAGCTCGACGTCCTCGGGATAGTGGGTGAGGATCTCGCTGCCGATGCGATCCTTGAGCGGCGTGATGATCTTGCCACGCGCCGTGTAATCCTCGGGATTGGCGGTGAAGCAGAGGAGGACGTCGAGTTTTAGGCGAACGGGATAGCCTTTGATCTGGACGTCGCCTTCCTGCATGATGTTGAACAACCCCACCTGGATTTTGCCGGCGAGATCGGGCAGCTCGTTGAGCGCGAAGATGCCGCGGTTGGCGCGGGGGAGCATGCCGTAGTGCATCGTGAGCTCGTCGGCGAGAATGTGTCCGCCGCGCGCCGCCTTGATCGGATCGACATCGCCGATGATGTCGGCGATCGTGACGTCGGGGGTGGCGAGCTTCTCGACGAAGCGGTCGTCGCGGCCGACCCAGGCTATGGGCGTGTCATCGCCGGCCTCAGACAACAGCGCGCGCGCGTACTTCGATATGGGCGCGAACGGATTGTCGTTCACTTCACTGCCGGCGACGATCGGCATCTCGTCATCGAGCAGGGACGCGAGGGAGCGCAGAATGCGCGACTTGGCTTGGCCACGCAGGCCGAGCAGAATGAAGTTGTGCCGCGAGAGCAGCGCGTTGACGATTTGCGGGACGACGGTGTCGTCGTATCCGAGGACGCCTTCGAACATCGGAGTGCGCGTGGTTAGACGGCGCAACAGGTTGTCGCGCACTTCGTCTTTGACGGACCGCGCAACAGCGTGGGACGACGCGTACGTGGAGCGCTTGAGTGCGCCCAGCGTTTCGGGATGAGGCGACACGACCTTCTCCATGCCTTCGGGGCGAACGTTGGGGAGTGATGCCATCGGCAACGACATCGGTCCCACGTGCAGCGTACATGCCGGACCGGGCTCGCCGCCAGGGGTAGCGACGGAAAGGGGTCCGGATCAATCCGCGGGAGTCACCTCGACGAGATTGTCATAGAACACCGGGCCGTGGCCGAGGTCGGTCTCCCGTTGGGACGTCGTGTGATTGGCATTGCGGCCATCGGTGGTGAATTTTCCCCACCATACCGACGGGGCCCAGACGGTGCCGTGACGCACGGTGTCCTCGACGCGTGCCACCGCAAGAAACTCACCGCGATCGTTGTGCACGACGACGCGCGATCCGGGTGCGATGCCGCGCGGCGCGGCGTCGTCGGGGTGGATGACTAACTCGGGCTCGCGCGCGCCGCGGCGGAGCACGTCGATGTTCACGAAGGTGCTGTTGAGGAACTGGTGCGCGGGCGACGAGATGAGCGTGAGCGGGAATCGTTGGACGAGCTCCGGCGCGCGCTCGGGCGACTCGTACGGCGGCGTGTAGGTCGGGAGGGGATCGAGTCCCATAGCCGCGAGGCGATCGGAAACGAACTCGCACTTGCCGCTGGGCGTCTGGAATCCACCGTCGGCGAACGGCAGGTATGGACGCGGCACGGCGAGGCGCATCCATCCGCGTTCGACTAACGCATCGAACGTCACGCCGTGGAGGTTGCGTCCGGCGCCCTCGAGCGCTTGCCGGATGAGCGTCTGGTCGTCGTCGCGCATGGCGGGATGATCGATGCCCATGCGCTCGGCGAGGCGGCGAAAGATCTCGCTGTTAGGCTTGGCGTCGCCGACAGGGGCGATGGATGGCTGGTTGAGCGTCACATAGTGATGCCCGTAGGCGAGGTGCAGATCCCAGTGCTCGAGCTGCGTCGTTGCGGGCAACACGATGTCGGCCCAATCGGCCGTGTCGGTCTGGAAGTGCTCGAGGACGACGGTGAACAGATCGGTCCGCGCGAGTCCGCGGAGCACGGCGCCGCGATCGGGCGCGACCGCCGCCGGATTGGAGTTGTAGACGACGAGCGCGCGCACCGGCGGTCCGCCGACGCCGGCGTCGGGCTGCGTGAGTGCTTCGCCTAACCGAATCATGTTGATCGTGCGCACGGGCGGCGAGAGATCCGGGCGCTCGACCGTGGCTTTGTCGAACGTGAAATTGGCACTGGTGGAGAGCTGCACCCCGCCGCCGGCACGGCGCCAGTGGCCGGTGATCGCGGGCAGACAGGCAATGGTGCGCACGGCCATCCCGCCGCCGGCGTGCCGCTGGAGTCCGTAGTTGATGCGCACGAACGCCGCGCGCGCGCGTCCGTAGCGTTGGGCGAGGTCGACGATCTGGTTCGCCGGCAGTCCGGTGATCGCGGCGACGCGCTCCGGTGGATATTCGGCGGCGCGCGCGCGCAGGCGGTCTTCGCCTAACGTAAAGCGCTCGAGGTAGTCGCGGTCGACGAGCGACTCCGCGAACAAGACGTGCATGATGCCGAGGGCCAACGCGGCATCGGTGCCGGGCCGAATGGGAATCCATTCATCGCACTGCTGCGCGGTGCGTGTGCGCAGCGGATCGATGGCAATGATGGGTGCACCGCGCCGGCGCGCTTCGAGCACGAACGGCCACAGATGTGGATTCGACGTGAGGGTATTGGTGCCCCACAGGAACACGAGATCGCTCTCGGGGATGCCTTCCGCATCGGCGCCGATGCTCGCGCCCACGGTCATGCGCATGCCGACGGTGCCGGCCATTGAACAGATCGTACGATCGAGCTTGGACGCGCCGAGGAGATGAAAGAAGCGGCGGTCCATCGAGGATCCCTGCACGACGCCCATCGTGCCGGCGTAGGAGTACGGCAAAATGGATTGCGGACCATCGGCCGAGCGCGCGATCTCCGTAAGGCGAGCGGCTATTTCGTCGAGCGCGTCGTCCCAGGAAACGGGAACGAATTCACCGCGGCCTTTCGCGCCGACACGACGGAGCGGTTGCGTAAGGCGGTCGGCGTGATACGTGCGCTCGACGTAGCGATTGACCTTCGCGCAGAGAAATCCTTGCGTGAATGGATGCGCGGGATCGCCGGCGACGCGCACGGCTCGTCCGTTCTCGACGGTCACGAGCATGGCGCACGTATCGGGGCAATCGTGCGGGCAGGCGCCGCGCACGATGCGTGGGGCCGATGGATCTTGGGCGGGCGCGGTCACGACATCACGAGCGAAGAGTGCGCTGGTGGAATACTCTGCAACATGTCGACTGCCCGCGTCGGGAGCCAGAGTCCGTAGGATTGCCGAGCGTTGGTCGAGCGCGCGGAAGCGCCAACAATGCCAACTGTTTGAGACGCTTAATGTTAAACCTGAATAGAAGCGGCACAGTGGCCCACGACGTGCAGCGTTCTGAGGACCAGTTGAGTGGCGTGTCCCGCGCTCGGCCGCGTGCGCGAAATGGGGGCGCTACGCGCGTCTGAGCGTCGGGCGCGCCACTCGGCGAATCCCTTGACACGCCGATCGCAGGGAGTAGAATAAGTGCCGCTCGTCTCTTGCATTGCAGCGCGCGTGCTCGGACGAAGGTTGATCAGCCACTGGCCCCCACAAGGAGACTGTAAATGAAGCGCCTTGCCGTCCTCGCTGCCGCTGCGCTCGTGCTTGCAGCCTGCAAAGCGAAGGAAAACGCGCCCGCGACGTCGGCGGACACCACCGCCGCTCCGGCGATGGCCCCGGCTCCTGCCGCTACGGATACCGGTATGAAGCACGACACGGGCATGATGAAGATGGACACGACGAAGAAGGACACCACGAAGCACTAACGGACGGACGCTCGCGATTCGCGAGCGACGTACGACGGAAGAGGGGCGCGCCTTACGGAGCGTCCCTTTTTTGCATGGTGCGCCGCGCTTCAGTCGAGCGGAAACGGCAGCGCGAACAATTCCGCTTGCACTTCTGCGTGCGGATCGGGCGACGCCGGCGGCGGCCATTGCACGCGCAGGGTTGTACCGGGCGCGACCTCGCGACGCACCATGGCGAGCGCGATCGCACCGAGTCGTGGCGAGAGCGCGCCGGTGCGCACGTCGCCGACTTGTTTGCCTGCATCGTCGAGCAACGCGGCATGCTCCGGCGGCGGCTCGTGATGTCCGCAGCGAATGCCGCGCAGGTGCCGATTGACGTGACCGCGAAAGTGCACGCGCGCCACGACTTCCTGCCCAACGTAGCAGCCCTTCGTGTACGAGATGGCGTGGAGCTCGTCGAAGTTTGCTTCCTGTGGAATGGTGGACTCATCGATGTCGAGTCCCCACTCGGGGCGGCCGGCTTCGACGCGCGCGATTTCCCACGCGAGCAGACCGGCGGGCATCGCGCCGGCCGCGAGTGCGCGTTGCCAGAGACCCGCGTACGCCGGTGCGGGGACGATGAGCTCGTAGCCTTCGAGCTCGAGGTCGGGCACACGCGCGACGATGATGGCCGCATCGCCGTCGAGCGGCACGCGGAGGTGTGCGTACGGCACGAGCGCGCCGAGCATTTCTCCCGTTAGGCCGGTGACATCGGACACGACGCGCCGCGCGTGCACGCCGAAAAGTCCCAGGTCGCGCGTGAGGCCGGACTCGTCGTAGTAGGGCGCCATGCGCGGGTTGATGTACTTTCGTACGAGCGCCATCCAGCCCGGTTGGGCGCGGGGCGGCGCATCGATGAGCAAATGGTCGTCGAAGCGAAAAATGCGCACGTCGGCGACGATCTTGCCCTTGGGGTTGAGTGCGGCGGCGTACTGGCCGTGCCCCGGCTGCAGCGCCATGACGTCGTTAGTCACGAGACCGGCGATGAGCTCCGGTGCCTTGTCGCCCGAGATGCGGACGCGACTGCGCGCACTGCGGTCGACGAGCATGGCCGACGTGCGCAAGGCCGCGTATTCGCCGGCGATGTGGCCGTAGTGCATGACCACGGAATGTCCGCCGACATCGCCGACAGCGGGGAAGGTTCCAGTGACGATCGAGCCGGCGGTCATGCGACGAGGACGTACTCGTGACAGCGGATCGCGGCGAGCAGCGGTCCGGTCTCGACGACGGCCGCGGGGTCGTCGAGCATACGGCGAACGGCATCCAACATATTGCTAACCTAACGTTCCAGCGGCGCCGCGCCATGGGCCTGGGCGGCGTAGGCGGCGTCGAGCAGCTCAACGGGATGAATCGTGCGCGCGGGAATCTTCGCGCGCATCATGCCTGCACCGATGTGCATCATGCAGCCCGGGTTTCCGGTGGCGACGAGCGGTGCGCCCGCGCTTGCGATCTCGACGAGCTTTGGTTGGAGCACATCCTGGGCGAGACGCGGTTCGACGAGACTGTAAAGGCCGGCGCTACCGCAGCACTGATCGGCGTTGGGGAGTGGGGTGACGTCGAGTGACGGGATGGCAGACAGCACGGCGAGCGGTTCGCGCGTGAGATGTTGTCCGTGCGCCAAATGGCACGGTGCATCGTAGGCTGCGCGCTCCTGCAGCGGTGCGCCCGGAGTTGGACCTGCAGCGACGAGGAGCTCGCTCACGTCGCGTCCGCGAGCGGCGATGGCGGAGGCGCGTGCGGCCCATGCCGGGTCATCGGCGAGGAGATGTCCGTACTCTTTGATCATGAGTCCGCATCCGGATGCGTTGACGGCAATGAACTCGGCACCGCTTTGCTCGAATGCCGCGATGTTGCGGCGGGCGAGCGCGCGCGCGCCGGCGAGATCGCCGGCGTGCGCGTGGAGCGCGCCGCAACAGCGCTGGGCGGGGGCGGGGACGACACGATATCCATTGGTGGCGAGCGTGCGCTCGGTGGCGCGATTGACGTGTGCGAAGAGGCCGCGCATCACGCAGCCCTGGAGGACGGCGACGGTGCCGCGCGTCGCCGCGGCGCGCGGCACGTACGAGCGGCTCGGGCGCGGCGTGCTGGCGGCGAGCATGGCGAACGCGAATCCGGTGCGTCCCGGCAGGCG
>DATEHK010000019.1:0-7890 GCA_035279625.1 Gemmatimonadaceae bacterium | reverse complement strand
GGCGATGGACGAGAACGAGCGTGTATCGCGCTGCCAGTCGAGGAAGTTGGGATAGGAGATGGGGGAATGGTCGGCGCCCGGGGCTTTGCCGTAGAGGGCGACGAGGCGGCCGGGGTCGGGATAGGGCAGCGGGTCGAGGAGCACGCCGTTCACCACCGAGAGGAGGGCGGTGTTGGCGCCGATGCCGAGCGCGAGGGTGAGGATCGCAATGGCGGCGAAGGCCGGCGACCGGAGGAGAGTCCGGACCGCGTAACGCGCATCCTGAACGAATGTGTTCATGAGTGAGTCTGATTGTAATTTCGCCTAACCGGTCGCCGCTCGACGACGTCGCGCCGCCACGCGAGCAGCGCGCGCGGTGCCGCAAACGTGGGCACCAATATACCGTCGGGTCCGCGGACAGAAATACACCGGCTCGCTCGAATCTCGTCGCCGTCCGCAAGGCGATCACAGCAATGGAGAGAATACGGTAGAGCGACGCAACGGGTAACGGCGGGATAGCGCCGGGATAGCGGGGCCGGTTCATCGTACACGCATCGCGCTGTCCTGCCCGGCCTCCCCAACCTGTCTCGCCAATGCGCATCGCGTGTCGTTCCACCTCTGCATTCGCGCTCCTTGCTCTCGCGTTGTTGGGCGCGCTCCCCCGTCATGGCGTGCAGTCCGTGCGGCCGAATTCGAATCTCGTGCCCGCCGGCCCGCCGTGCATCTGGGGATTTGTGTCATTCCCCGCGTGGACGCATCTTGCTACCTGGCTCGTGATCTAGTCGGCATTCCCGAGGCGGTAGCGCGCATCTCATGACGACCATCCCCCAGCTGTCGGCAGCGTTAGGCGACCGCTACCGCGTCGAGCGCGAGATCGGCGCGGGCGGGATGGCGACGGTGTACCTCGCCCGCGATCTCAAGCACGATCGCGAGGTGGCCCTCAAGGTGCTGCGCCCGGACCTGGCCGCGGTCTTAGGCACCGAGCGCTTCCTGCAGGAAATCCGCATCGCGGCGCGGCTCGACCACCCGCACATCCTGACACTCATCGATTCGGGCGCGGCCGACGGACTGCTCTACTACGTGCTGCCCTACGTGCGCGGCGAGTCCCTGCGCGACAGGCTCGCGCGCGAGAAGCAGCTCGGCATCGACGACGCGGTGGCCATCACGCGACAGGTTGGGAGTGCGCTCGACTACGCGCATCGCCAGGGTGTGGTGCACCGCGACATCAAGCCGGAGAACATCCTGCTCCTGGAAGGCGAGGCGATGCTCACCGACTTCGGCATCGCGCTCGCGGTGCGCGAAGCGGGCGGCAACCGCCTAACGGAATCGGGCACGAGCCTGGGGACGCCGCAATACATGAGTCCGGAGCAGGCGACGGGCGATCGCACGCTCGACGCGCGCAGCGACGTGTACAGCCTGGGCGCGGTGCTCTACGAGATGCTCACCGGCGAGCCGCCGCACACGGGCGCCACGGTGCAGGCGGTGATCGCCAAATTGATCACCGAACGCCCGACGAGCGTCCGCGTGCTGCGCGACACCGTGCCCGACGCGCTCGATCGCGCGGTGACGAAGGCGTTGGCCAAGGTGCCGGCGGACCGGTACCAGACCGCCGCCGAGTTCGTGGCCGCGTTGGGCACCTCGACAGCTTCGCCGACGGCGAGCCGCCGCCGCACCCGTCGCTCGGCGGCGTTAGGCGGAGCGGTGCTGGCGATGATCGCCGTGCTGGTATTGTTAGCAATTCGCTTCGCCCGGCGCGGCGAGACCGGCGAGCGGGCACCCGCCGCGGCGCCCGTTGCGTACGACCGCATCCAGGTAACGAGCACCGGCCACGCGCGATGGCCGATCCTTTCGCCTAACGGCACCGAGCTCGTGTACGTCGAGCAGACGTGCACCGCGGACGGGAGCTGCCGCAACGGCCTCGAGGTCCGGGATCTCGCGAGCAACGTCGAGCGCGAGCTGATGCCCGACATCGGGTGGGCCTATCCGACCGCCTACAGCCGCGACGGTTCGTGGCTGCTGATCGATGCCCCCGCCCTGGGGCCCGGGCAGCCGTCGGGACTCTACGTGATGTCCCGGTTAGGCGGCCCCTTCACCTTCGTCGGCGCCGGACGCGGGGACATGACGCCGGCGGGTGACAGCGTGTTCGTCGCGTCCGCCATTCGCGGGCAGACGGCGTTGCGCTTCCGCACGATCGCGCTGCCGGTGACGCAGTCCGTGGACAGCACGCGTCCAACGTCTACAGGGCAGCTCGGCGAGATCGTGGACGTGCGCGTGGCGCCCGACGGCCGTCGCGTCGCCGTCCTGTGGGGGCTGCGCGGCGCCGAGAACGTGCTGCTCGCCGTGTACGACCGGAGCGGCGCGATCATCGATACGACGTCCGTTCCGCAATCGGCAGGGTTCACGCTCCGTTGGACAACGCGGGCGCGATCCGTCCTGGTGTACGTGCTGTCGCGACGCGGCGAGGGCGCGCTGCTCCGCGTCGCGGTCGATGCATCGGGAAAGTTAGGCAAGCGCGACACCCTCGTTGTGACGCCGGGCGAGCGTGGCGCCTCGGCGTTCAGCGTCTCCGCCGATGGGCACGACCTCGCGTTTCGCATCAGCCAGGCCGGCCAAAACCTGCTGTGGACGATGGAACGGCAGGTGCCTAACGCGCCGCCCAGACCGGCGCGGCTCATCCGGTCTGCGTCCGCGTTCCTTGCGGCAACGCTCGTCAAAGACGGCCGGACCATTGTCTTCGGCGCCGGCGTGCCCGGTCCGGGTGCGCCGCGCATCCAGCTATTTGTCGAGTCGTTCGAGGCATCGGGAACCGAGTCGCCGCGCGCCCTGACCCCGGCGCTGCCCGACGTCATGACGTGGAGTCCGACGCTCG
This sequence comes from Gemmatimonadaceae bacterium, assembly GCA_035279625.1. Taxonomy (GTDB): domain Bacteria; phylum Gemmatimonadota; class Gemmatimonadetes; order Gemmatimonadales; family Gemmatimonadaceae; genus JADGGM01. Next base: position 5,042 of record DATEHK010000019.1, on the reverse strand, counting down.
ACGGACGCCGCGTGATCGTCGAGACCGCGGTGAGCGGAGGCCGAGGGCGACTCACTGCCTATGACGTCGCGACCGCACGCGCGTCGCCCTTCGCCGACTTGCCAAGTACCGGCACGGTGGCCGAGAACGGCACGGACGGAATCGCGTTCGTCGACGCCGCGGCCAAGGCGATTCGGCTGTTCGATGGAACGGGGCACGAGCGAGGCCGGCTCGCCCTCCCCGACACGGTCGGCTACCCGTACGCCGTCGCGGCGTCGCCTAACGCCGATGCGTACGCGTTTCTGGGCGTACGGCCCGACACCGAGTCGGGGGAAGCCAACGCGCGCCAGGCGTTCTACCGCATTTCGGCCGCGACCGGTCGCGCGCAGCTGATCGGCTGGTTCGAGTTCGGGAGCGAGCGCATCGATCCATTCCAATGGACCGCCGACGGATCGATCCAATTCGGTGCGCTCGCGCTCGGCGAAAGCCGGCCAATGCTGTGGCGCATGCCGGTGGCCGGCGGCATGGCCAAGTCCGTGAGTCCACTGCCCTTCGCACCCGATCCGTGCGCGTGCGCGATATCGAGCGATGGACGACGCTGGGTGGGCGAGGTATCGCACCCGGTGAGCGACATCTATATCATCCGGAACTTCGACGCGGACTCGACGCCGTAGTGGCTGTCCGCTCCCAAACCTCCGTCGCCTAACACATGCGAACCATCTGGATTGCCGCGTCGCTTTTCCTGGCTGTATCATCCGCAGCCGCGCAAACGCCCAGGGCGATCGCCACCGACCCGCCCCGCGACTCCGCCCATCCGGCGCGCATGGAGGTCCTACACATTCCGTCGGGCGGCGTGCGCATCAACGGTGTGGCGTATCTCGCCTCGGGCGCGGGCGTGCATCCCACGTTCGTGCTGCTGCACGGCCTGCCAGGGAACGAGAAGAATCTCGACCTCGCGCAAGCCGTTAGGCGCGCGGGGTGGAACGCGATCACGTTCAACTATCGCGGATCGTGGGGCAGCCCCGGCACGTTCCGCTTCGGCAACAATCTCGAGGACGCCGACGCGGTGCTTTGGTTTCTCGCCGACGCGACCAACGCCCGTCAGTTAGGCATCGACACCAGGCACGTCGTCATCGCCGGCCACAGCATGGGCGGGTGGGTCGCGATCCTCACGGCGGCGCACCACCCAGAGCTGAACGGTCTCGTGCTCATCTCGGCGGCGGACATGGGGCGGGACGCCGCCTTACCGCGCGACAAGCTGGTCGCGGTGATGGCCGACAACATGGAAGCGCTCGCCGGCGTCACGGCGCGGAGCATGGCCGACGATCTCGCGGCCGGCGCGGCCAAGTCGCACTGGACGTTCGCCGACGCGGCGCCCGGGCTCGCCCACATGCCGATGCTGGTCGTCACTTCGGATGACGGGCTCGCTCCGGAAGGCGACGCACTCGTCAAGCAGCTGCGCGCGCTCGGCAACACGACCATCACGACGGCGCACGAACCCACCGACCACTCGTATTCGGACAAGCGCGTCGCGCTCGAGAGCGCGGTGATCGACTGGCTCGCGATCCGCGCGGCGCAATAGGGGTTCGCTCCACAGGTCGAGTCCTCGCGTGCCGAGCTCGAGCCGGCGCGCGGGGCAGCGCACCGAACGCCGGCGCCACCGAGCCTTGACATTCTGCACAGCTCTTCGCATCGTCTCGTATCGACCGTCGATACGAGACAATGAATCCGCCACAGGACACTCCGCTCCTCCTCGGCACGCTTGACCTTCTGATCCTCAAGTCGCTGAGCCTGCAGCCGCTCCACGGCCTTGGCGTGGCGCGCCGTATCGAGCAGATCACGAAGGGCGCCTATACAATTGGCCCCGGCTCCCTCTTCCCGGCACTGCATCGACTCGAGCAGCGCGGCTGGCTCGCCGCGAGTGACGGTGAATCCGAGAACGGGCGCCGCGCGAAATTCTACCGGCTCACCGCCGCTGGCCGGCGACGGTTCGCCCAGGAGTCCGACTCTTGGGCGCGCGTTGTCCATGTGATGCGTACCGCACTCGAGTCGAGCTGACGATGCGCATCACCGCTCGCATTCGAGGTCTCTGGCTCACGCAAGCGCAGCGCCACCGCGCCGAACGTTCGCTCGACGATGAGCTGCATGCGTATGTCGACCTCCTCGCCGCCGAGTACGAGCACGGCGGCATATCGCCTAACGCTGCGCGCCGCCGGGCGCTCGTGGAGACCGGCGGCATCGAGCAGGTAAAGGAAGCGACGCGCGACGCCTGGATCGGTGCCGGCGTCGCGGCGGCCGTGCGCGAGCTGCAATTCACGCTTCGCGCCTTACGGAACGCGCCCGTGTTTTTGTTGGTTGCAACAACAATCCTCGCCGTCGGTATCGGCGGCGCAACCGCGATTTTCACAGTAATCAAGGGCTCGCTGTTTCGGCCGCTACCTGCCGTCAGCCAACCAGAAACGCTGGTGAGTCTCGAGCCCATCAAGCGCGCAATGTTCGTCTACGATTTCAGCTATCCAGACTACCGCGACCTCGCCGAGCAAATGCATTCTCTCTCGGGTCTCACCGGTTTCGATGGGACGCCGATGATCCTCCAGGACCAACACGGCGCACGCCAGTCGAGCTGGGTCAGCTATGTCACGGGCAATTTCTTCGCGGTACTCGGCGTCCAACCGGCCGCCGGTCGCTTGATCCAACCGTCCGATGAACAGTCGGCGAACCCGGTGGTCGTGCTCGCCTACGATCTCTGGCGCGAGCGATACGATGGCAATCCGAGCGTGATCGGCTCGACCATCGACCTGGCCGGACATCCGCTCACCGTGATCGGTGTGGCGCCGCCGGGCTTCATCGGCGCGATGCTGATGCATCCGATGGAGCTCTGGATCCCGATCACCACGTTGCCGACGCTGGTGAGCACGCCGGGGTTGGACAATCGCGGCGATGCGTACATTCGTCTCATCGGCCGTCTCGCGCCTAACGGTACAGTCGGCGATGCGCGGCGCGAGGCTTCGCTGGTCGCCGCGCGACTCGCGGCAACCTACCCGGTGGACTTGGGCCGCGACATCCGCGTTTCCCCCGGCGCGGGGATGACCGTCGAGGAGCGCGTCGCCCTTGCCAAACTCCCGCGGTTGCTCGCCGTCGCCGTCGGCCTTCTGCTCCTCATCACCTGCGCCAACGTCGCCAACCTCTCCCTCGTGCGCTCTGCGACGCGGAGACGCGAGCTGGCGACGCGGCTCGCGTTAGGCGCCTCGCGATTGTCACTCATTGCCCGTCAGCTGTTGGAGGCAGGCGTTCTATCGACCGCGGGCGCACTGCTCGGCATCGGCATGGCGCAGATGCTGGTGCGCTCGCAGGGGCTCATCGGCGACATCGCCGGCATGCCGCCTCGAGTGGGACTCGACGTGCGACTGGACTGGCGTGTGCTCATCGTCGCCCTCGCGGCGGCGGCGTTCACCGCGTTCGTCGTGTCCATCACGCCTGTCGTTCACGTGATGCACGTGGCGCCCGGAGCCGTGCTCAAGGATGGGGCGGCCGGCGCTGTCCGGCGACGGTCGTTAGGCCAGCGTGCGCTCGTCTCGCTGCAGATCGCGGCGTCGCTCGCCATCCTCGCGTCGGCTGCGGTCGTCTTCAGCACATTCCGACGGGCGTTGGCCACGAATCCCGGCTTCGACGCGCGCGGACTCACCGTGGTGGGTGCGGATCTCTGGCAGGTACAGTTCGACAGCGCGCAGATGATCGCGTACCGCCGCGAGTGGCTGCGCCGTGCAGCCGCCGAGCCATCGCTCGCCGGCGCAGCAACAGCGTCAGTGGTCCCGCCCTCGGAATGGGCACGAGCCGGCTGGGTTTTCCGCGCTGGTGAGGCGCCGCCACCCGGCATACGGTTAGGCGACGTTCCGGCCCGCGGAACGCGAGCCTATCTCGACGTGGTATCGCCGGGGTTCTTCGACGTTATGCAGTTGCCGATCGTCATGGGCCGCGGGTTTCGCGAGAGCGACGACGATCGAGACGAACCCGTGGTAATCGTCAGCAGCCGCCTGGCTACCGCGACCTGGCCTAACGAAAGCCCGCTGGGCAAGGTACTCTCTTATTCGGTGCCCGGTGATACGCGACGATCGGTGATGCGTGTCGTCGGTGTCGCCGGTGACGTGCGATTTACATCCATTTTTGACGACGAGGCTCGGGTTGCGTACGCACCAGTCGCGCAACACCCGGGGCAGAATCTCAGGTTCGTCGTGCGGAGCCGAAACCCAGAAGTGCCAGCGGACGCCATAGCGCGGCGGATCGGGACAGCCGCCGACCCTCGCGTGCCCGTGTACACCAACGCCGTCACGGGCAGTATCGACGAGCAGCTCGATCCGCAGCGCGTCGCAAGCGCCTGGATCGGCGTTTTCGGGATGATCGCGTTGCTGCTGGCCGCTATCGGGTTGTATGGCGTGATCGCTCAGGGCGTCTTACAGCGCACCCGCGAATTGGCACTCCGTGCGGCACTTGGCGCCGAGCCGCGTGGCATACTGTCGATGGTGATTGGCGAAGGGATGCGAATCGCCACAATCGGTGCCGGGCTCGGCACGGCGATTGGAGCGACGGCACTCAGAGTATTGCAGTCGCAGTTCCCGGGTATCTCTGTGGGCGACGCGCGGGGAGCCGCAGTCGCGTTGGCGGTCGTGTGCGTCACATTGGTCGCGGCGTGTTATGTGCCTGCACGGCGGGCATCGCGTCTCAACCCGTCCGACGCGTTGCGATGTGACTGATGGACCGGCCGGCGCTGATCGACCAGCAGGTTCGTTGACCGCTTTCGACGCCTGATCACGCGGCGGTCTTGACGGGCCGTGGTGCTCGCGCCAATATGTGGTACCACCACATATTGAACTCCCCCATGCTGACACCCGAGCTCAAGAAGGGCAGCGCCGAATTCCTCGTTTTGTCGCTGCTCGAGCACCAGCCGCGACACGGCTACGATTTGAGCAAGCTCATCGCCTCCCGCTCGCGCGGCGTCCTCACCTTCCACGTCGCGTCGCTCTACCCGCTCCTCTATCGCATGGAAGCCCGCGGCTGGATCCGCG
>DATEHK010000018.1:0-66139 GCA_035279625.1 Gemmatimonadaceae bacterium | reverse complement strand
GCCGTGGCCTGCCCGTCGGTCACCACCACCACCTCGCGCTCGGGCAGCGCCGCGCTCGCCGCCAGCGTGCTCGCGCGCGTCGCCGCGTCCTCCAGGTCGCCCGCGCCGGCCAACGGCTCGGTGTGCGCTATGTCATCCAGAATCGCCGCGCGCGACCCGCCGCGCACCACGCCATCAGCGGTGATCAACCACACGCGGTCATCGGCCGTCACACCGCGCACCACCTGCGCCGCGCGCGCGCGCAAGTCGTCCAGCACCGGATGCCCCGACACGATCACCGACGTGCTGAGCGAGTTGTCCAACACCAGCGCCAGCGCGGTGGGCGCGTGTCCGGCGCCCGACACACGCACCACCGGTCGCGCCGCCGCGGCCGCGATACACACCACGATCGCCATGCGCAGCAGCATCAAGAGCAAGTTGCGCAGTTTGAGCTTCCGACTGTGCTCGCGTTCCGCCCGCGCGAGGTATCGCACCGCGGGGAACTCGACGCGCGCGCCGATCCGTCGTCGCAACAGGTGCAACAGCAACGGCACCGCGGCCGCCGCCGCGGCGGCGAGCCAGAGCGGCGAGAGAAAGTCGATCACGGCAGGCGCTGCCTAACGGCAAACGCCCGGCGCAGCGGCACGCCGAACGGCGAGTCGGTGGTCACCACCTCGTACGCCGCGCCGACGCCCGCGAACGCATCGCGCCACTCGCCTAACGCACGGTCCACCGTCTCGCGATACGCCGCGCGCACGTCGGTCGACACCGCCGGCACCTCGATCTCGCTCTCCGGATCGAAGAACAACGCGTCGCCGCGCGCGGGTAAGTCGCGCTCCGCCGGATCCAACACGTGCAGTACCGCCATGTGATGTCCGGCATGCCTCAGCGCCCGGACGCGCGAGATCACGTCCGGCGGATCCATGAGCAGATCGGAGATGAGCACGATCATGCCGCGCCGAAGAATGAGCCGGCCCGCCTGCTCCAACGCCGCCGGCGCGAACGATGCGCGCCCTGCTCCCGGATCGTCGAGCGCCGCCACGATGCGCTGCCACTGCCCGGTGCGCACTCGCGGCGGCACCGACGTGCGCACCGCGTCGTCGAATCGGACCAGACCGACCGCATCCCGCTGGCGCAAGAACAACAACGCAATCGCGGCGGCTAACCGCTCGGCGTACGCGAGCTTGGTGAGGCGCGACTCGTCGCCGCTCCACGCCATCGAGCGACTCACATCGAGCACGATGGTCGCGCGAAGGTTGGTCTCTTCCTCATACTGTTTTACGACCCACTTGTCGGCACGCGCGGCGATCTTCCAATCAACGTAGCGCAGCTCATCGCCCGGCAGGTACGGGCGATGTTCCGCGAATTCCACCGAAAACCCTTTTCGCGGCGAGCGGTGCAAACCGGTGAGAAACCCGTCCACGATCCAGCGCGCCACGATTTCGATGCGGCCCAAGGCCGCGATCGTGGACGGGTCGAGCAGATCCGGACGTGTCGTCGACATTGAACGTGCAAGTTAGCGGCCGGTTGCCGCTCGCTGGTAGCCGAATCTTCGCAACCCGAGACCAGCCGCAGCCGTCGGCCTACTATATTTCGCGTTCACCCGTCTGGCCTTGGCCCGTGAAACAAGACCACATCCGCAATTTCTGCATCGTCGCGCACATCGACCACGGCAAATCGACACTCGCCGATCGGTTGATCGAAGCCACGGGCACGTTGGGAAAGCGCGACATGAAGGAACAGGTGCTCGACACGCTCGACCTCGAGCGCGAGCGCGGCATCACCATCAAGCTCAACGCCGTGCGCATGACCTATCACGCGCGCGATGGTCGCGACTACGAGCTCAACCTCATCGACACGCCGGGACACGTCGACTTCACGTACGAAGTATCGCGCTCACTCGCCGCGTGCGAGGGCGCGATCCTCGTCGTCGACGCATCGCAAGGCATCCAGGCGCAGACGCTGAGCAATCTCTTTCTCGCGCTCGACGCCGGACTCGAAATCGTGCCGGTGCTCAACAAGATCGATCTGCCGAGTGCGGAACCGGATCGTCGCAAGCAAGAGGTGCACGATCTCATCGGCGCCGACCCGGATGACATTCTTCTCGTGAGCGCGAAAGAAGGCCTCGGCATCGATGCCTTACTGGAGCAGATCGTGCGCAAGATTCCGCCGCCCGAGGGCGATGCCGCGGCGCCGCTGCGCGCATTGATCTTCGACTCGTACTACGATCGCTACCGCGGCGCCATCCCCAGCGTTCGCGTCGTGGACGGCGTATTGCGCCCGGGGATGAGCATCGCGTTCGGCGCGAGCGACCAAACGTACGAGGTCGACGAAGTCGGATACAACCAGCTGCGCCAGGTGAAGAGCCCGTCGCTCTCGCCGGGCGAAGTGGGATACGTCGTGGCCAACGTGCGCCGCGTGCAGGAGACGCGAGTGGGCGACACGATCTTCGACGCCGAAAACCGCGCGGCGAGCGCGCTGCCGGGATACCAGGACATCCATTCCATGGTATTCGCGGGGATCTATCCGACCGACGCGAACCAGTATCCCGAGCTCCGCGACGCGCTCGAGAAGCTGCAGCTCAACGACGCGTCGCTCCACTACGAGCCGGAGACGTCGACGGCGTTAGGCTTCGGGTTCCGATGCGGATTCCTGGGTCTGCTGCACATGGAGATCGTACAGGAGCGGCTCGAGCGCGAATTCGATCTGGATCTCGTGACCACCGTGCCGAACGTGGAATACCACGTGTATCGCACCACCGGCGCGATGGACCTGATCGAGAATCCGTCCACGATGCCGCACGGTTCCGAGGTGGACCGCATCGAAGAGCCCTTCGTCAAGGCGCGCATCGTGGCGCCGGCCGACTACATTGGCGCCATCATGGCGCTGGGCACCGAGCGCCGCGGCGTGTACCGCAACATGAGCTACCTCGACGCCAGCCGCGTCGAGTTCGACTTCGAGTTTCCGTTAGGCGAAATCATTCTCGACTTCTACGACAAGCTCAAGACGGTGAGCCGCGGCTACGCGGGCCTCGACTACGAGATGCTCGAGTATCGCACCAGCGAGCTGGTGAAGCTCGACATGCTCATCAACGGCGATCCCGTGGACGCCTTTTCGGTGATCATCCACCGCGACAAGGCATACGAGTGGGGCCGCAAGGTGGCGGACAAGCTCAAGGAACTCATCCCGCGCCAATTGTTCGAGGTCGTGATCCAGGCGGCGATCGGATCCAAGGTGATCGCGCGCACCACGGTCAAGCCGCTGCGCAAGAACGTGCTCGCCAAGTGCTATGGCGGCGATGTCACGCGGAAGCGCAAACTGCTCGAGAAGCAAAAGGAAGGAAAGAAGCGCATGAAGCAGGTCGGCTCTGTGGAGATCCCGCAGGAAGCGTTTCTCGCGGTATTGCAGGTGGAGTGACTCCGCCCAACGGTGTCCACCTCCCTCGTCATCCAAACATCGTTCCTCGGCGACACCGTGCTCACCACGCCGCTCCTGGCCGAGTTGGCGCGGCGCGGATCGGTGGACGTGGTGGTCACGCGCGCGTCGGCGCCCCTGCTCGCGCACGACCTCAGCGTTAGGCGGGTCCACGTATTCGACAAGACCGGCGCCGACCGCGGCGCCCTTGGCCTGACGCGAGTCGCGAGCCGCATTCGCGAGGCCTGGCGCGCGCACGGCGACGACCCGCGCCGCGTGCACGCGTATCTCGCCCAGGGCTCGCTCCGGAGCGCGATGCTCGCGGCGCTCGCGCGCGCCGCCATGCGCACCGGCTTCGACGACGCCGCCGGCCGCCTGCTCTACACGACACGCGTACCGAGGCGCACCGGCGACCATCACGCCGCGCGACTCCTCTCGCTCGCCGACGGCCGTCCCGCGTCCGCCCGCGCCGCCGCCATCACCCCGCGCCTCTACCCGGGCGATGATGATCGCCGCACCGTAGATGAATTGCTCGCTACGCATCGCTCCGACCGTCCACTCGCAGCACTCGCCCCAGGCAGCATCTGGGGCACCAAGCGATGGCCCTACTATCGCGAGCTCGCCGAGCATCTCGCGACGCGATTCCGCATCGCGATCATCGGTGGCGCCGATGACGCAACCCTCGCGCGCGAGATCGCTCGAGTCGCCGGCGCGGACACCCTCGATGCGACAGGACGCCTGACCATCCTGGCGTCGGCGGAGCTCATCGGCCGCGCCCAGGTCCTCGTCACGAACGACTCGCTACCCCAGCATCTCGCTTCGGCCATGGGCACGCCCACCGTCACGGTGTTCGGACCCACCGTCTCCGAATTCGGATTCGGACCGCTGGCACCGCATTCGATGACGCTCGGCGTCGAGACCCTCGCGTGCCGTCCGTGTCATCACCACGGACCGCGCGTTTGCCCGCTCGGCCACTGGCGATGCATGAAGGATTTGGACGTGACGCGTGTCGAGACGGCCGTCGACGTGATCACCGCCGCGACAACGCGATAGCGCCGTCCTGTTCGGCGCGCTGATTCCGCTTAGTTTTCGCGGAACCCGCCGGTCAACCTTCTTAGGCGCGAGTCCATGACCAAAGTCCGAACCAGGTACATCCTCGGCGTTGATCTGGGCGGCACGAACATCGTTGCCGGCGCGATGCCCGAAGACGGAAGCCGGGAGATCGCCGTCCGCTCCGAGCCGACGCACGCCGAACGCGGATCCGAAGCCGTCGTCGACCGCATCGTGTCGATGCTCGCGCAAGTCATCTCCGATGTCATCGAAAAGCACGGCGCGCAACCGCACGATTTTCTCGGCGTCGGCGTGGGCGCGCCCGGTCCGTTGGACCGGGAGCGCGGCGTCGTCGTCGTCGCGCCTAACTTGGGCTGGCGCGACTTCCCGCTCCGCGACGCGATCTCGGATCGCATCCGCCTGCCCGCGACGCTCGACAACGACGCCAACTGCGCGACGGTCGGCGAATGGTGGCGCGGCGCGGCACAGGGCGGACGCAACGTCGTCGGCATCACGATCGGCACCGGCATCGGCGGCGGCATCGTGATCGACGGTCGGTTGTTTCACGGATCGTCCGACGTCGCCGGCGAGATCGGTCACACCACGATCGACTCCACAGGCCGCTACTGTCGATGCGGCAACTATGGATGTCTCGAGGCCTACGCGTCCGGTCCCGCGATCGCCCTTCGAGCGCGCGAAGCGCTCGAACGCGACGAGGTGTCCGCACTCCATAAGATGGTAAAGGGCGACCTCGATCTCCTCACCGCGGCTACCGTCTACGAAGCCGCGCATCGCGGCGACGCACTCGCGCTCGAGGTGGTTCGCGACACCGCTCGCTTTTTAGGCACCGGCATCGCCAACTTGCTCAACACGGTGAACCCCGATGTCGTGGTCATCACCGGCGGCGTGACGCGCGCCGGCGATCGCTTGTTCGAGCCGCTTCGCGCCGAAGTGAAGCGCCGCGCCTTTCGTCCGGCGGTTGCCGCGTGCCGCATCGTCCCCGGCACACTCGAGGGCACGGCCGGTATGGTCGGCGCCGTCGCCACGTTCAAGCAGCAGAAGTTAGGCGGAGTGTGAGACGGCGTCGGGAGCGGCGGCTGGCGCCGCCTGGGGGAAGCAGGCGGAGCCCTGACGGGAGCGCCGGCTGGTGCCGGCTGAGGGAAGCGGGCACATGAAATCACTATGAGTAAGGACGGATCCCCTCTTCCCCCAGGCGGCGCAAGCCGCGGCTTCCCCCACGGCCCAGCCGGCTTGCCTCAGGCGGCGCCCGCCGCCGCTTCCCTCGGCGTCATCGGGACGTTCGTCTGGGACACGATATACGGTCGCGATCCCCGACAAGCGCCCGTCGAAGAATGGGGCGGCATTACGTACGCGCTCAGCGGGCTCGACGCCGCATTGAGCGACGACTGGCAAATCGTGCCGCTCATCAAAGTTGGGCACGACCTCGACGACCGGGCACGCGAATTCATGGGCTCGCTCAGACACACCGCGCCTAACGCAGCGCTCATCAGCGTGCCGTATCCGAACAACCGCGTCGAACTCCGCTACGAAACCAACGAGCGCCGCTCCGAGCGCCTTACGGGCGGCATCCCGGGATGGAATTGGCTGGGGCTCAAGCCCCTGCTCGCCGGCCTCGATGCGCTCTACATCAATTTCTTGAGCGGATGGGAGCTGGACCTCGAGACGTGTCAGCTCATTCGCCAGCACTTTCGCGGACCCATCTATTGTGATCTGCACATGCTCGTCATGTCGGTCCTGCCAACCGGCTGGCGCGCGCTGCAACCGCTCGACCGCGTCGCTGACTGGTGCCGGTGCTTTGACATGCTGCAAGTGAACGAGGATGAAGTCACCGCGATGGCCGCCGATCCCATGGCGCTCGCCGCCACCGCGCTTTCGGCCGGCGTTCGCTCGCTCGTCGTCACGCTCGGCAGCCGCGGCGCCGTGTACTTCGCCGACGCGGCGTTCGATCGACTCAGCGATCTCGGCCTGCGTCCATCGATCGGTGCGGCCAACGGACCCGTGCGCACGGCACTCGTTCCGCCGCCCTACGTCGTGGAGCGCGCCGATCCCACCGGATGCGGCGACGTCTGGGGCGCGACCTACTTTTCCCGCTTGTTGGCTGGTGATAGTTTGGCGGACGCGATGCGCGTCGCACACCGCGCCGCGGTACGCAACGCGGAGTATCGCGGTGCTACCGGACTTAGCACTCATCTGCGCGGAGAGCTCATCACTCAATGACCACCGTTCTCAACGTCCCGCCATCGCTGGACGACAAGACGTTCGAGACGGTGCTCGAGCAGTTGGCCGCGGTGCCCCAGGATGCGAAGGTATTGCTCGACGCGCGACACACGCGTTGGGCATCGCCGTATGGCCTCACGGCGCTCCTCACCCTTGCCCAAACGCGCGCCGAACGTCCCGCGCTGTACGTTCCGGAGTCCGACGACACGAGCTCGTACTGGTCGCGCACCGGATTCTTCAAGTTTGCCGAAGACGCCTTCGAGTTGCACGGAACCGTTCCGCGACCGCACGCCAGCACCGAATCCGAGGTCCTGCTCGAGATCACACCCGTCGCCAAGAGCGACGACGTCCACGACGTCGTTGGGCGAATCCAGCAAAAGTCGCAGGCGATTCTCGTCAAAGAGCTCAACATCGACGCCAAAGCGACGATGGGTTTCGCGATGACGCTCAGCGAAGCGTGTCAAAACATCGTCGAGCACGCCGGACGCGGCGGTTGGGTGGCCGTGCAAACGTACCGTTGGCAAAAGCGACTCGGCCGTCGCGTCGTGGTGATTGCCGTGTGCGACGCCGGAGTTGGCTTTCGCCAGTCGCTCGAGACGGCGCAGGGTCGACCGCGCGGCGATCGATGGGACGATGGCATGGCCCTCGAGGAAGCAGTCATTCGCGGCGTGAGTCGATTCCGAGATCCGGGACGAGGCCAAGGGTTGGCCGGCGTTCGTCGTTACATTGGTCGCTGGGACGGCAAGCTCTCCGTCCGATCGGGCACCGCCCGCATCGCGATCGTGCCGAGTTGGGATGATGACGTTCCCTTGGAGGAGAAGCTCCCGTACTTTCCGGGAGCGCAAATGCAAATCACAATCCCGGAGCGGATCGCCGACAGGTGATCAACCACATCGACCTCAGCTCGGTTTTGCGTCGCACGGTGTGCGACCTCTATACCGACCTCGTCACCCGCCCAACCGGGGCTGCGGTACGCGATGGGATCGAAAAGCAACTGGCCGATCTCGGCGACCGTACCCTCACCGTCATCGATTTTTCATTCGTCGGCTTGCTCGACTACTCGTGCGCCGACGAGATCGTGGCCAAGCTCCTCATGCGGTATGCGTCGTCGCTACCCGACGACCTTCCGCCGCGCGAAGCGTATTTCCTGTTTCGCGGCATCAGCGAATCGCATCTCGACGCCATCGAAACCGTCCTCGACCGGCACCGACTCGCGATCGTCGCGCAGTCGAGCGAGGGTTCCACGATGCTCGTCGGCACCGTTGGCGATCGCGAGCGCCGCGCGTGGGAAGCGATGTGTCGTCTCGGACGCGCCGTCCCCGCCGATCTCGCGCGAGAGACAGGCTTCGAAGTCGATCAAGTGCGCGAAGTGTTGGACGCGCTCTGCCGTCGGCGTCTCGTCATGCGATTCGACGAAGGCTACGTCGCCGTGGGCGGAACCGCGTGACGGAGCGGACTAACGCACCGTTACGCGTCATTCGCCTGATCGCGACGAGAAGTGGAGACACGGACCGCGGGTCGGCCATCTGGATGCACCCCGACGACGCGCGTCGTCGCCTGATGATGGATGGAGAGTTGGTGTGGGTGCACGGGCCTCGCCGTCACGAGCTGGCCACGCTGAACTACGACGACGAGATGCCCCGCGGCGATGTGGTGCTGCGCGACATCGCCGGTGCGTCGCCCTCGGAGATAGTCACAGTTGTGAAGGTGGACACCGATAGCCCGCCGCGCCGCGGAATGCTGGCGTGACGGGGGAGCCAATATGATGCCTCGCCGACGCCGGCAGGGATTCTCGACGGTTGCGGTCCACGGTGGACGGGATGCCCACGAAACCGACACGCCGGTCGTAACCCCGCTCTATCAGTCCGTCAACTTCGTCCAGGAAGTTGGCACCGAAGCCGGTCTGCGCTACCCGCGCTACGGCAACAATCCTAACGCCGAGCTGCTGCACAAACGTCTCGCCATGCTCGAGGGCTCGGAAGCATCGCTCCTGCTCGCCAGCGGCATGGGTGCCACGACGTGCGCGATGCTGGCGCTGCTACGGCCCGGCGATCACCTGCTCGCCAGTGAATGGATCTACGGCGGCACGCACCGATTGTTCACACGCGAATTCCAGTCGATGGGCATTCAGGTGACGCTCGTCGATCCGATGGAATCGCGCGTGTGGCGCAAGCGCGTGCGCAAACACACGCGCGCCATTTTCGTCGAGACGCCCGTCAATCCATCGTGCCGCGTCATCGACTTGCGGCCGATCAGCTACCTGACGCAAGAGATGGGGCTCGCACTCGTTGTCGACTCGACGTTCGCGTCGCCCGTCAACTTCAGAGCGCTCGAGCACGGCGCCGATGTGGTCATTCACTCGGCCACCAAATATCTGAACGGCCATCACGACGTGTTGGCCGGCGCCGTGATGGGCACGGCCTCCTACATCGAGGAAGTCCGACAAAAGATGATGGTGTGGGGACAAGCGCCCGATCCGTTCGCGTGCTGGCTTTTGGAGCGCGGTCTCAAGACACTCGACGTTAGGCTGCACCGCCACAACGAAAACGCGATGCGTCTGGCCCAGTGGTGCTCGGAACGGCCCGAGTTCGCCCGTGTACACTACCCCGGCCTGCCGTCGCACCCCGATCACGAGGTAGCGCGTGCGACGCTCGATGGGTTCGGCGGCATGATGGCGGTCGAGCTCGAAGGAGGTGGCGATGCGGCCGAACGGTTCATCAGCCGTCTTCGAGTGATGACGCACGCACCCAGTTTGGGAGGCGTGGATTCACTCGTTTCGGAGCCCCGCTTCACGTCACACGCGGCTATGACGCCGGCCGAGCGTGCGGCGATCGGTATCCCTGACGGCTTCGTCCGGATCAGCGTCGGCATCGAAGACGCGGACGACCTCATCGCCGACATGACTCAGGCGTTGAAATGATGACGTAACGGATGACAACGGTGTGTAGTCATTGGATTGGAAGACGGCGCCCGCATCCCGCTGAGCGAGCTGATCCTTTGCGGCACCGTAAGAAGGGCGCCAGCCCGTCGCGAGTCTCGTCCAAGCCTTCAGCTGCCAGCCAGTGATCCGCTTTTCGCACGTCACGAAGGAATATCCCCGCACCGGCGTCGCCCTCAACAACGCGTCGTTCAACGTCGCCAAGGGCGAATTCGCGTTTCTTACCGGCCCCAGCGGCGCGGGCAAATCGACCATCCTCAAGTTGGTGTACATGGAGGAACGCCCCACCACGGGCGAAGTCCGTGTGGGCGGCATGCGGTCGAGCGACATCAAGCGGCGCGAAATCCCCAAGCTCAGACGCCGGTTGGGCATCGTCTTTCAGGATTTTCGGCTCCTCGACGACCGCACGGCCGAGCAGAATGTAGCGTTCGCTCTCGAGGTGACGGGAACTCCGCGCGACGCGATACCGGCCAAGGTGGGGCGGCTCCTCACGCAGGTTGGCCTCGCATCGAAGGGCACGAGCTTCCCGCGCGAGTTGTCGGGCGGCGAACAGCAGCGTGTGGCCATCGCCCGTGCGCTCGTGAACGATCCGGTGCTCCTCATCGCCGACGAGCCGAGTGGAAACCTCGATGAGCGCGCGACGCGCGGCATCTTCCAGCTCTTGCGCGACATCAACGCCTCGGGCACCGCGGTGCTCATGGCGACGCACAATCTCGAGCTCGTTAGGCGATCCGACTATCGTGTGATCGAAGTCAATCGCGGCCAGATCGTCTTCGATTCCGCCGAGCCGCGGCCCGACGACCATCCGCCGGCCGCCGTCTGATGCGCCTCACCCTGCGCGAAGTTTCGTTAGGCCTCAAGCGCGCGCCGCTTCTGAGCGTGTTGAGTGTGCTCACGATTGCCTTCAGCCTGTTCGCATTCGGCCTTTTCGGCCTCGTCGCTCTCAACGTGAGCGAAGCGCTCAAGCACGTGGAAGAGCGGGTCGAGATTCGCGCCTTCTTGGCCGACGGCGCGCCGATCGAAGCAGTGTCCGCCGCGGTAGGCGACATCGCCTCGTTCCCCGAAGTCGCGCGCGTCGACATCATCACGCCCGAGCAGGCGCTGGCGCGCGCCCGCAAAGAGATGGGCGAGTTCCAGGACGTGTTCGACGCCGCAGTGCTCCCCGCATCGCTCGAGATCCGGCTCAAGCCCGGCTATCGGGACCCTCGCACCGTGCGCGAGGTAGCCGAGCGCGTCAAGACGTACTCGTTCGTCGACGATGTGCGCTACGGCGAAGAGTGGGTCCAAAAGCTCTACGACATCCGCAACATCGCCGGCGCCACGGGACTCGTCCTCGGCATCGCCTTCGCCGGCGTGGCGGTGATCATCATCGGGTCCACGATTCGCATGACGGTGCTCGCACGTGCGCGCGAGATCTCGATCATGCGCCTCGTGGGCGCCACCGACGCGTTCGTGCGCCTGCCGTTCTTGATCGACGGGTTCGTCAAAGGGGTCGTGGGCGGATTGCTCGCCCTGGCCATGGCGTGGATCGCGTATCGGCTCATCAACCAAACGTTAGGCATCGACAGCACGTTCTTCCAGTCGGGCTCGGCTGCGTTAGGCGTGGTGGCCGGAGGCGTGATCGGCCTGCTCGGCAGCGCGCTGTCGGTGGGCCGCCACTTGCGGGATGTCTAACGCAAGGCTGGCGCGCGTTCGGCGCCTCACGATCGCCGCGCTGGTGTGCACGGCCGCGGCGGCCGTCCCGCGCGTCGCCAACGCGCAGGCCGCGCCCGCCCAACCGTCCGACAGCCCCGAAGCCCGCCTCAAAGCCGAGCGCGCCAAGCTCCAGGCCCTGCGCGCCGAGCGCGAGCAGCTCGAGCAACGTCGCCAGACGCTGCGGAACACCGTCCACGATCTCTCCGAGGAAGTCGACAACCTGAACCGCGAAGCGGACATGACGGCCAGTGTCGTCCGCTCGCTCGACGCCCAACTCGACGCGATCAACGCCGAGGTCGCGAGCACCACATCCGATCTCGTCGACGCGCAGGACGAGCTCACCCTCAAGCGCGTCATCCTGCAGCGCCGATTGGTCGACATCTACAAGCGCGGCCCGCTCTTCTCGCTCGAAGTGCTGCTCTCGGCGAACAGCTTTGGCGACCTCATCGCGCGATACAAGTATCTGCACCTCATTGCGCTCCGCGACCGCGTGCTCGTGCACCGCGTGGAAGACTTGCGAAACCAGATCGACCGCCAGCGCGGCAACCTGGTACGCTTTCAGAGCGACATGCTGGAAAACCGCCAGGAGAAGGCCGACGAAGAGCAGCGCCTGCGCGACCTGCAGGCGCAGCAGGCCGCGAGCCTGCACGAAGCCCAACGGAACGCGCGCCTCACCGACCGCCGTATCCAGCAAGTGGCGAGCGACGAAGGACGGCTCACCAACGTCATCGCGTCCCTCGAGGCAGCCCGCGTGCGCGCCGAGCGCGCTTCGCCTAACGCACCGCGCGCGGCGTCCGCGTTCCGCAGCAGCGCCAATCGTCTCGACTGGCCCGTGGACGGCCAGTTGATTTACAACTTCGGACGCGTCGTCAACCCAAATAACACCACGGTTCGCTGGAACGGTATCGGGATCAAGGCCGCCGAAGGCACCGAGGTGCACGCGGTCGCCGCGGGCAAGGTGCGCGTCGCCGAACCGTTCGGCACGTACGGCCTCACGGTGATCATCGAGCATCCGGGCGGCGATTATTCGGTGTACGGATCGCTCGAGAAGGTCACGGTCAAGAAGGGCGACGTCGTCGGCAAAGGCGATGTCATTGGCTACGTCGGCTCCACCGATCCCGACCTCGGCCCGCACCTGCACTTCGAGATGCGCCCCGAAGGACGCCCCGTAGACCCGCTCGACATCCTCAAGCCACAGCCGTGACCTGTCCTCGCCAACCGCACCCGGCAAGCGAGCTCCGCGTGACACGAACCAGCGGCCCCGCTACTTTGTGCGTATGACTGGTGTGTTCGCCACCTTCCGTTCGCGCCGATCGCGCCTGACGCGCCTCGCGAGTGTGCTCGCGCTGGTCGCGCAGATCGTCGCGGTTGCTATCGCGCCGACCGCCGAGGCACACGCCTCGGTGAGTGCCGCCGCACACGTGGAAGACGCGGGCATCCATCTGCACCACAGCCACAATCCGAACGATTGTCCGGCGTGCGTGGCGCTGCAGATCGGCGCCAACAGCATGCCGTCGCGGGTCGCGTCGCCGGCGCCCGCCACGCATCGCGGCGCGGCGCTTCGCGTCGCGCTCGGCACCGTCGTTTCAGGCGTGCGGCGCATCGAGCCGCACGCCCCCCGCGCTCCCCCGCCCCTCCTCGTCGCGTCCCGTTAGTCGGGACGCCGGCACGTCGGCGCCCATGCGGACCGCCGGCCGCCGACGCCGCGTTCGCCTAACGGGGACATCGAGTCGCCGACGCACAAGTTGCGTCGGCCGACGCGCCCTGCTCGCGACTCATCCGGATGACATCGGCGCTCGCCGCCATCCGGTCACACCAGGACGAGGTAGGCACATGCACGTGGGGAAGATCGTTGGAGCGCTGACGCTCGTGTCGGTCGTCGCGTTGCGTGCGCAGCAGCCCGTGCCACGCAGCCGCGCCGATTCCTCGGCGCGCACCGACAGTTCCGGCGCCGATTCAGCCCGCATCACGAACGAGATGAATCGCATTCGCGGCGAGCCTCTCCAAGAGCTGCCAGCGATCATGACCGACACCGGCCCAACATTGGTGCTCACGCGCCAACAAGCCATCGACTCCGTCCTGGCCCACAACCCGACCTTGATCGCCGCGCGCGAGCAGACCGAACAGGCCCGCGCTCGCGTCACCGAAGCCGAAGCCATTCCCGATCCGTCGCTCTCGGCCACCATCGTCGGACAGTCGGGGGCCGTCAGTCCAAGCACAGCCAACGAGCACGACTACGCGCTCAACCTCACCGTTCCCTTTCCGGACCGGATTCGACTCCGCGGGAAGGTGGCGGGCGCCGACGTGCAAACCGCGCGGCTGTCGTATCTGCAACTGCGCCAGCAACTCGCGTCGCAAACATCGCAAACGTACGACTCGTTGCTCGTCGCGCTCCGCCACCTCGACGATTTTCAGCAAGCCAAGCAATTGTCGCAGGACTTTCTCACGCGCACCGAAGCGCGCTTCGAGGGCGGCACGAGCCCCAAGCTCGACGTCATCAAAGCCAAGGTCGACGTCGCGCAAGCGCAGAACGATCTCATTTCGGGACAGCGCGACGTCGCCAACGCGCGTGCGTCGCTCAACCGGCTCATGGGCCGTTTGTTAGGCGCCAACATCGCGCCGGCAGATTCGCTCGAGATTCCGCCCCCGCTGCCCGAGCTCGCGATGCTCGAGAAGCGCGCCGCCGACCTTCGTCCGGAAATTCGAAGCCTAACGGCCCAGCGCGCCGGTGCGAGCGCGGCCACGACGCTCGCCAAGGAGTTCTGGCTCCCCGACATCAGCCTGGGCGTCACGCGGCTCAACGTCGTCGGCACGCCGGCCACGTACGACACCGGCATCGGCATCGGCTTCCCGCTGTTCTTTTGGCAGCACACCGGCGGCGAGGTCTCGGAATCGGAGCATCACGAGCGCGAGCTCGCCGCCACCAACCGCGACCTGATCGCGCAGGTGAATCAGGAGGTACGCGTCGCCTATGCCGGCGCCGCCACCGCGCTCCACCAAGCGCAGTATCTGCACGACGAGCTCGTACCCGAAGCCCAACAAGCGTACACCATCGCGTCCACCAGCTACGGCCTTGGCGGCTCCTCGGCGCTCGAGGTGCTCGACGCCAAGCGCACGTTGCTCGATGCCCAGACACAATACACCGACGCCCTCGGCGCCGTGAACGATGCCATCGCGCAGCTCGAGCTCGCCGTTGGCGCGCCACTCCCGAGCGTACCATCCGGAGTCCCGCATGACTGACCTACGACCGCTCACCCGTCCCCGCGCTCGCCTAACGGCCGGCGCCGTCGTGCTCGTCTCCGCCCTGCTCGTCGCATGCGCCAAGGACGCGCCGCCCAAATCCGACGCGCAAGCGCCCGGGTACGGCAACGCACCCGCGGCCAAAACCGGCGAGCTCGTGCTGCCGCCGGCCCAACGCGAGCGCATCTCGATCACCACCGTTCAGCCGACGCACTACCAGCCGCTCGTCTACGCCACCGGCACGGTGGCGTTCGACGGCGACCAGTCGACGCAGGTGCTGGCGCCGATCTCGGGACCGGTCACGCGCATCCTGGTGCAGCCCGGCGATGTCGTCCAACGCGGCCAAGCATTGGCCTACGTCTCGTCGCCCGATTACGCCGCGGCCGTCTCCAACTACCGGAAGTCGGCGGCGAACGCGCGCAACCTGCAGCACATCGCCGATCTCGATGTCCAGTTGTTCAAGAACGACGCGATCGCGCGCCGTGACATGGAGCAGGCGCAAACCGACGCCGTGTCCGCCGTCGCCGACCGCGACGCCGCGCTCGAGCAATTGCGCGCCATCGGCGTCGAGGACACCACCATCCAGGCGCTGGAGAACAACCGGCCCGTCGCGAATGTCCAGGGCGCGATCCGCGCACCGCTCGCCGGCACGGTGGTCGAACGACTCGTCACGCCGGGCCAATTGCTCCAAGCCGGTTCCACGCCGTGCTTCACCGTGGCCGACCTGTCGCGCATGTGGGTGATGACCAACGTGTTCGAGTCCGACCTCTCCGATGTTCGGTTAGGCGACCTGGCCGATGTCGTGACCAACGCGTCGCAAACCGTGTTCCACGGCGCCGTCGACAACATCGCCGCCGAGGTCGACTCCAGCACCAAAGCCACCGCCGCGCGCGTGGTCGTACCCAATCCGGCGCGGCTGCTCAAAAAAGACATGTACGTGCGCGTGACCGTCCATTCGCACCACGAGCACACGGGCTTGCTCGTCCCGATCGCCGCCGTGCTGCGCGATGAGGACAACAATCCGTTCGTGTACGTGCAGGATGCCAACGGCGCGTTCGAGCGCCGGTCGGTAACGTTAGGCGAACGCCTCGCCGAGCAGTACCAGATCGCGTCGGGCCTCAATGCCGGCGACCAGGTCGTGTCCGAAGGCGGGCTTTTCCTCCAGTTCGCGCAGAGCCAATGACCGCTCCCACGGATCAGCCATCGCCCGCGTCGCCGAACCGAGACGACGCGCGGCCCTCGTACATCAACCGGCTCATCGCCGCCTCGCTCGGCCAGCGGTTTCTCATTTCGCTGCTGGCGCTGCTGCTCATCGGCACCGGCATCTGGTCGTTTCGCCGGCTCCCGGTGGACGCCTACCCGGATCTCTCGCCGACGATGGTCGAGATCATCACGCAGTGGCCCGGCCACGCGTCCGAGGAGGTCGAGCGCCTGATCACTGTGCCGATCGAAGTCGAGATGAACGGGCTGCCCAACCTGAAAATCGTCCGCTCCATCTCGCTCTACGGACTCTCCGACGTCCGCCTCACCTTCGAGGACAAAACCGACGACTATTTCGCGCGCCAACAAGCGTTCGAGCGATTCGGCGATCTCAGCCTGCCCGACGGCGTCACGCCGAGCCTCGCGCCGCACTCATCCCCTTCAGGTCTCGTGTACCGGTACGTGCTCGAGAGCAACGACCGGTCGGCGATGGAACTCAAGAACATCGACGACTGGGTGATCACCAAGGCGTACAAGTCGGTGAACGGCGTGGCCGACGACTCGCCGTTAGGCGGTGAGACCATGCAGTACCAGGTGTTGATCGATCCGGCTCGCCTCGCCGGCGCCGGCCTCACCGTGCCCGACGTGCAGCAGGCACTCGCCAACAACAACGGCAACGCGGGCGGCGGGTTCTACTCGGAAGGCGGCCAGTTCTACTACGTCCGTGGCCTCGCCCGCATCAGGACGCTCGACGACATCGGCAACGTCGTCGTCGCCGTGCACAACGGCACGCCCATCCTCGTCAAAGATCTGGGCAACGTGGTCATCGGCCACGCGCCACGGTTAGGCCAGTTCGGATTCAACGAGACCAACGACGCAGTGGAAGGCGTGATCCTCATGCGCCGCGGCGAGCAGACGCAGACCGTGCTCAAGGGCGTCGAAGCCAAAACGGAGCAGCTCAACGACTCGATCCTGCCCAAGGACGTCCGCATCCGGCCCTTCTACGACCGGAGCGACCTCGTCAACCTCACCACGCGCACCGTCGAGGACAATCTCGTCCGCGGCATCCTGCTCGTGATCGTCGTGCTGATCTTCTTTCTGTACGACATTCGGTCGGGGCTCATCGTCGCTGTCGCGATTCCGATGTCGTTGTTGTTCGCGTTCATCTGGCTCGACATCAAGAACATCCCGGCGAACTTGCTGTCGATCGGAGCGATCGATTTCGGCATCCTGGTCGACGGCGCGGTCGTGATGGTGGAGAACATCCACCGACAGCTCGCGCTGCGATACGGCACCACCTACAACCTGATGCAGGTGATTACTGCCGCGGCGGCCGAAGTCGACCGGCCGATTTTCTACGCGGTCGCCGTCATCATCGCGGGATTCCTGCCGATCTACGTGCTCGCCGGTCCGTCCGGCCGCCTGTTCCGCCCGATGGCCGACACGACCATCTTCGCGCTGATCGGCTCGCTGTTCATCACGCTCACACTCATTCCGGTATTGTGCTCGTGGTTGCTCCGGCACGGCGTGAAGGAGCGTCGGAACAAGGCATTCGAGTGGGTGAAGGCGCTGTACGAGCGCGCACTCGATGCGTGTCTCGAGCGCCCCTGGTTCACGACGATCGTCTCGACCGTCGTCTTCGCGGTGTCGCTGCTCCTCATTCCGGTGATCGGCGCCGAATTCATGCCGCACCTGGACGAAGGTGCGCTCTGGGTGCGCGCCACGATGCCGTACACGATCTCGTTCGACGAATCGGCGGCGATCGTACCCAAGATTCGCGCGATCCTGCGTTCGTTCCCCGAGGTCACCGTCGTCGGTTCCGAGCACGGCCGCCCCGACGATGGCACCGATCCCACCGGTTTCTTCAACGCCGAGTTTTACGTTGGGCTCAAACCGTACGGCGAATGGACGGGCCCGTATCACAGCAAGCAGGACCTGATCAACGCGATCGACAAGAAGCTATCGACCTTCCCCGGAATCACGTTCAACTACACGCAACCGGCCGAGGACGCCGTCGATGAAGCCGAGACGGGTCTCAAGAGCGCGCTCGACGTGAAAGTGTTCGGCACCGATCTCAATGTCCTCGAGGCAAAGGGCAAAGAAATCAAGCAGGTGCTCGAACACGTGCGCGGCATCGGCAACCTCACGTTGGTCCAGGAGTTAGGCCAGCCCGCACTCACCGTCACCGTCGACCGTGCCAAGATCGCGCGCTACGGCATCAACGCCGGCGATGTCAACGCGCTCATTGAAGCGGCAGTCGGCGGCGGAATCGCAACGCAGGTCGAGCAGGGCGAACGCCTCTACGATCTCGTCGTCCGCTTGGGTCCGCAGTATCGCGGCAACCCGCAAGAGATCGGAAGCATTCTCGTCGCCGCGCCGGATGGCGAGCAGATTCCGCTCAAGGATCTGGCCGATGTCCGGGTGTCTAACGGAGCGTCGTTCATCTATCGGCAGGACAACAGCCGGTTCATCGGCATTCAATATTCGGTGGAAGGCCGCGACCTCGCGAGCGCCGTGCAGGATGCCCAACGACAAGTCGCCAAGGCGGTGTCGATGCCGCCCGGATATCGCGTGGTGTGGGGCGGCGAGTACCAAGAGTACACGGCCTCACGCGCTCAGCTGCGCGTGATCCTGCCGCTCACCTTGTTCGTGATCTTCCTGCTGCTATTCGTGTTGTACGGCAACTTCAAGTTCCCGCTCATCACCGTGTTCGGCGTGATCCTCTCGGCGCCGGTGGGCGGGTTGGTCGCACTGCTGATAAGCGGCACACCGTTCTCCGTTTCATCGGGAATCGGATTCCTCGCGTTGTTCGGCGTCTCGGTGCAAACGGCCGTCGTTTACATTTCGTACGCCAACGAGCTCCGCAACGGTGGCGTGAGCATCCTGCAGGCGACGCGTGACGCAGCGGTGCTGCGGCTCCGGCCCATCATGATGACCGCCCTCGTCGCCGCGTTGGGCCTGCTCCCGGCTGCGCTCTCGCACGGCGTCGGCTCGGATTCGCAACGCCCGTTTGCGTTGGTCATCGTCGGCGGACTCTTCTCACGCCTGCTGATCAGCGTGTTCCTCATGCCGGCGTTGTACGCGCTCGTGTCACGGGAGGGCGACCGGTTGCAGGTGTAACCGCGTGCGATTGACGCCCCGCACACCCCTGCATATGCTGCTTGAGCACCGGTAACATCCGGTGCAACTTGCATGTGCATCCAGGCGGCGCTTAGGCCCGCTCCGTGCAGAGCACGGAGCGACGCCCGACTTTCCTTTTGCACCAGAGACGACACGACATGGCAACGCAAACTACCCCCCGCGCTGAATCGCGCGAGCGCAAAGGCAAAACGGGCCTCGAAGCACTCGGCCTGACGCCCAAGGGGACCATTCATTGGAATCTCGTCGCACCCGAGCTCGTCCAGGCTGCCGTGCGACGCGATGAAGGCAGGCTCGCCGACCGCGGACCCTTCGTCGGCATTACCACGCCCCACACCGGCCGTTCGCCCAAAGACAAGTTTCTCGTCAAGGAACCGAACACCGAACACGATGTGTGGTGGGGTGATGTGAATCGCCCCTTCTCGTCCGAGAACTACCAGAAACTCCTGGCCGACGTCCGCGCCTACCTCGCCGCCCAATCAGAGTTGTTCGTGCAGGATCTCTGGACCGGCGCCGATCCGCGACACCGCCTGTCCGTGCGGTACGTCTCGCCTAACGCATGGCAGATGCTCTTCGTGCGCAACATGTTCATCCGCCCCGAGCGCTCCGACCTCCCCACGTTCGTGCCTAACTTCAGCGTGTTGCACGCCCCGGAGATGCAAGCCGACCCGGCCAAGCACGGCACGCGCAGCGGCACCTTCATCGTCCTCGACTTCGCCTCGCGCCAGATCCTCATTGGCGGCACCCGCTACGCCGGCGAGCTCAAGAAGGCGATGTTCACCGTGATGAACTATCTCATGCCCAAGTCCAACGTGCTCTCCATGCACTGCTCCGCCAACATCGGAGAGCAGGGCGACAGCGCGCTCTTTTTCGGACTCTCGGGCACCGGAAAAACCACGCTCTCCGCCGACCCCGAACGCCAACTCATCGGCGACGATGAGCACGGCTGGAGCGACGAGGGCGTCTTCAACTTCGAGGGCGGCTGCTACGCGAAAGCGATCAACCTCACCGAGGACAGCGAGCCCGACATCTATCGCACCACCCAGATGTTCGGCACGGTGCTCGAGAACGTCGTGCTCGATCCGAACTCGTTGAAGCCGGATTTCACCGACACGTCGCTCACCGAGAACACGCGCGTCTCGTATCCGCTGCCGTACATTCGCAACCACGCGCCCGGCGGCCGCGGTGGACACCCCAAGAGCGTGGTCCTGCTCACAGCGGACGCTTTCGGCGTGCTGCCGCCCATCGCCCGCCTAACGCGAGATCAAGCGCTCTACTATTTCCTATCGGGCTACACGGCCAAGGTCGCGGGCACCGAGCGCGGCGTCACCGAGCCGCAAGCCACGTTCAGCGCGTGCTTCGGCGCCGTCTTTCTCGTCTGGCCGCCCACCAAGTACGCCGAGATGCTCGGCGCACGCCTCGACCAACACAAGTCGCGCGTGTGGCTCGTCAACACCGGGTGGAGCGGTGGCCCGTTCGGCGTCGGATCGCGAATGAAGTTGAGCTATACGCGCGCCATGGTGCGCGCCGCGCTCTCGGGCGAGCTCGACTCCGTCCCGATGGTCACCGATCCGGTGTTCGGCCTCGCCGTGCCGCAGGCCGTGCGCGGCGTCCCGTCCGACGTGATGACCCCGCGCCGCACGTGGGCCGATCCGGCGGCGTACGACGCACAGGCCAAGAAACTCGCCGCGATGTTCGCCAAGAACTTCGAGCAGTTCGCGAGCTCGGTCTCCGAAGGCGTCCGCGGCGCAGGTCCCAAAGGCACATGATCGACGTGTGACGTCGATCCGCGATCCGCTCTGGAACACCATCGTCCTCGATGACGTCGCTCGACGGCTCATCGATACGGCGGTGTTCCAGCGGCTCCGCTACGTGAGGCAGCTGGGACTCGCCCACCTCGTCTACCCCGGCGCCACCCACACGCGCTTCGAGCATGCGTTAGGCTCGTATCACCTCGCGCGCCGCACGATCGCCGTCCTCGACCAGCGCCGCGAGCTCGACGCCGTCGCCGACGATACCGAACGCGCTGTCGTCATCGCCGCCGCGCTGCTCCACGACGTCGGACATCATCCGTTCTCCCACGCACTCGAGGAAATCGGCGCGCAGCACCACGAAGAAGCAGCGCGCCCGCTGATCACGAAGGGTGCGGTGGCCAACGAGCTGCGCGCATCCATTGCCCCCGATGCGCCGGAACGCGTCTACGCCCTCATCCGCGGCCAGAGCGCGAGTCCACTGCAAGGCCTCATCTCCGGCTCGCTCGACCTCGACAAGATCGAGTACTTGAAACGCGACGCCTTCATGTGCGGCGTCCCGTACGGCGAAATCGACGTCGATCGCCTCATCAACGCACTCACCGTCATTCGTGCCGCGCCGGAGACGCCACCCGCGCGCACCACGATCGGCGTGCTCGAGAAAGGCCTGTCTGCACTCGAGTCGCTGCTCTTCGCCAAGTATCAGATGTACCGGAACGTGTACTGGCACCACGCCGTGCGCAGCGCCACGGCGATCTACAAGCGTCTGGTCGACGATGCGATCCGCGATCGCGCGCTCGACGAAAGCGAGTTGTCGTCGCTCACCGACGAAGGACTCTTGCACGTCTTGGAAGAGACCGGAAGCCCGCCGCTCCTCGACACCCTCCGCAATCGTCGTCTCTACAAGCGCGCTTTCGAGTGTGCAGCCGGCGATCTCCCCGACGGCATCGGGGACTGGATCGCCACCGATCTCGAGCGCGTGCGTGCCACCGAAGACACGCTGGCGCGCGATCTCGATCTCGCGCCCGGTGAGCTGCTGTTGGACTTCCCGGAGAAGCCGCAGATGCTGGGGCTCGACCTGCCCGTGCGGCTCCGCGGCGGCCACGTGCATCGCCTCACGCGCGATGGCCTGCCGGGATCCATCAATCTGCCGGTGTTGTCCGATGAGCTGTACCGCTCGGCGCGCGTGCTGCGGGTGTTCGTGGCGCGGCCGGTTCAGTTAGGCAGCGACCGCCTGCGCGCGGTCCTCGCCTGAATCAGCGGTCGCTCGCGCGTTCCGTGCCGCGCGCTTCCGCCAACTTCCGCGCGATCCCGCGATAGAAGGCCGCATCCTCGCTCCGCCTCTGTTCGTCGAGGGAGAGCGCCGCCAGCTCCAATGCATAGAGGATGTTGCCGAGGTAGAGCTCCGCGAGGGAGCCAACCGTGGTGTCCGGCATGTCAGGCGCCGCTCTTGCCGTCCGTTGCCGGCGCGCCCGCCGCTTCGTCTAACGCAACGATGCGCACGACGATCGCCGTGATGTTGTCCAGGCCGCCGCGCCCGTTCGCCTCGGCGATCAAGGCATCCACCACCCGCTGCGCCGTCGCGCGCGACGACAACAGCTGCTGCAACCGCCGGTCATCCACCATCCCCGTTAGGCCGTCGCTCGCGACGAGGAACGTGTCGCCGCGCCGTACGTCGCCCGCGTAAAGATCGGGCTGGACCTCGGTGTTGGCGCCCACGCAACGCGTGATCACGTTGCTGTAGGGATGGTATCGTGCCTGCTCGGGCGTCAGCACGCCGGCGTCGACTTGCTCTTGCACGTACGAGTGATCCTTCGTGATCTGCCTCAGCGTCCCATCGCGGAGTATGTACACCCGCGAGTCACCGACGTGTCCGATCAGGTAGTGCGAATCGTGCAGCAACAACACGCACACCGTCGTCCCCATCCCCTGCTTGTCGACTTCAGTCAGCGTACGCTGATAGATCGCGAGGTTCGCGCGCTGCAACGACTGCTGCACCAGTTCGCGCGCCACCTCGTCCGCAAGATCGCCCGCATCGCGCAACTCGTCCGACAAAATCCGCACCGCCATGTCACTCGCCACTTCGCCCGCGGCGTGCCCACCCATCCCGTCAGCGACGACGAAAAGCCCGTGCGGCAGGTCCGAGAAAAAACTGTCCTCGTTCCCCGTGCGGATCATTCCGGTATGAGTGCCCTGACCTACCTCGAGCTGCACGCGTGCCCCATCAACGTAAGAGGAGAACTACGGCAATCGCCGCCGCCGCGATCACGACGATCCACAACAGCAGCGACGGCCGCCGACGCCGGATGGGCTCCTCACGCCCTCCGGCGACACCGACCTCTCGCCCGTGCACCTTCTTTGTTTCGTCACCTCCAAACCCGGCGCGCCCCCCTGCCCCAGCCCCCGCTCCGGTTGCGACGCCGGCACGTCCCGCACCAGACGATGCGAACAATCGCGCCCGCTCCTCCGGCGTTAATGCCGCGATCACGCGCGTCTGTCCCGCCCCAGATCCGGCATCAGGCGCCGCTGCGCCCGCTGCTAACGCGTCCGATGCCTTACCCATCCCCGCATCCGCACCCGTTGCCCCAAAGATGAACTTGATTCCGCCCACGCGCAGGTCCGGCGCGCCTTCTAGTCTCGCCTCCCCAAGTATGCGGCGACCACCCACGTACGTCCCGTTGGTCGACCCCATGTCGACCACATACCAACCATCATCCCGACTGTGCAACTCGGCGTGCGAGTCGGACACGCTATCGTCGGCCAACACCACGTCGTTGTGCTCGCCGCGTCCAATGTGCGTCAGCGACGAACGGATCTCGAACGACCGACCCTGCAGTACCCCGGTGCTCATCACTTCCAACGTCGCAAGCACCGGCCGTGCTGGCGCCGCATCCGCGTGAAAGCGAAACTCCTCCGTCCCCACCTTGATGACATCGCCGCGAACGAGCTGCGATGATGATGCCACACGTTCACCGTTCACCGACAGGCCATTCGCGCTCATGTCCGTAATCGCGTACCCGTCGTCCGCAACCGTGATCACCGCGTGCTTACGCGACACCTCTCCAGCCGGAACCACCACATCGCAAGTCGGATCCCGGCCGAGTACCAGCCCCGAATCCGGCACCACATACTCGCGCCCGTCCACCAGCGACACCAGCCGCCCTCCTGTCGCCGATCGACCTCCGCCGCCCGTCACAACCGCCGCCTTCTTCACTCCCGCGCCTGGAGCCGACTCCGGCCTCTTTACGGCTGCGACAAATCTCGTGTTTCCACCTCTACGGTCGTCCCCGAAAAAGAGTTCGGTCGACCCAATTTCGATCTTGTCCCCATGTATAAGCGGGGTTGGCTCCGCACCGAGGTGCACGCCGTTCACGCGAACGTCCGACTCGCCGGCCCGACGGATCGCGATGCTACCGTCCGGGGCTACTACGACCACAGAAGAAATTTGCTGTGCGCCGTCCGGACCCGACGGGACAGGCACCCTCGCCTCCGCGACGCTCCCGATCCCATTTTCCCCCGGCACGAGCGGGTACTGGCGATCACCGACTTGGACGTAAGCCATTCAGTAGCTGGAGAGTATCGCGGGAGGGAACATCGATCACCGAGCGGCTCCTATTGTCATCGTCTACCCCGGGCCCAACTCGGCTGATCGAAACTATTTCGGGCCAACCGAGCAGGCAAGCCGCCGCAACTGATAGATTATCCACAGCACATGCGCGCGCTGATGATCGCACCGAACCGGTCGAGCGGTTCGCCGTACACCCACCCACTGGTGTCGACGTGGGCATTCTGATTTGGCTCCTCGTCGGAATAGTCTCAGGAGCCGTCGCCATCTCGTTGGTCCCTGGCGACGACCGCGGCGGTACGCTCCTGACCGTGGCGGCGGGCGCAGCGGGCGCGATCGTCGGCGGATGGATCGGCAATCAGCTTGCCGGACGCACCGACGTTGGCCTCTCACTCTGGAGTCTCATCCTCGCCATTGCCGGTGCTGTGACAGCTGTCGGCGCCTACCGCTCGCTGGCTCGACGCGCGCGTTGACTCGTTCACCTCGGCGTCTGCGGACATGAAATCGCACATCACCGTTCGCGGCGCGCGCCAGCACAACCTCAAGGGTTTCGATCTCGAGATCCCGCGGCGCGCGATCACCGTCGTGACCGGTCCGTCCGGCTCGGGAAAATCCTCGCTCGCCTTCGACACCATCTACGCCGAGGGCCAGCGGCGCTACGTCGAATCCTTGTCCGCCTACGCGCGGCAATTCCTCGAGCGGATGGAGAAGCCTAACGTCGACTTCATCGACGGCCTCTCGCCCGCCGTTGCCATCGAACAGAAAAATCCGACCAAGACGTCTCGTTCGACGGTCGGCACCGCCACCGAGATTTACGACTACCTGCGCCTGCTCTGGGCCCGTATCGGCCGCACCTTCTGTTCAGTGTGCGAACGCGAGGTCCGGCCGTCCACGGTCCAGACCGTCAGCGATACGATTCTCGCGCTCCCATCGGGCTCGCGCTTCTCGATCGCCTTTCCACTCGTGGTGAGCGAGCACGTCGATCACGACATGATCGTCGCCGGTCTTCGCGAACAGGGATTTCTGCGCGTCGTCGCCGATGGCGTGTCGTGTTATCTCGATGACATTGCGGGGAACTCGCCCTCCGCGATCGATCTCTCTGCCGCGCGTACGCTGCTCGTAGTCGTCGATCGGCTCGTCGTGGACCCCACCGCGGCCCAACGTATCGCCGATGCGTTGGGCACTGCCTTCACCGAGGGGGACGGCGATTGCTACGTGCTCCTCTCGACGGGCGACGACACGGCATCGACGCTCAAGTTCACGACGCGCTTCGAGTGTCCGTACGACGGCACCCGCGCACCCGCGCCCACCCCGCAGCTGTTCTCGTTCAACAGCCCGCGCGGCGCGTGCCCGACGTGCAACGGTTTTGGCGCCACGCTCGAATACGACATCGCGCTCATCGTCCCGCATCCCGAGCGCTCCCTGCGCGAGGGCGCGATCGATCCGTGGACCAAACCACGGTACGACGGGCGGCGTCGTGCGTTAGTCGAGTTCGCCAAACGACATCGCATCGACGCCGACGCGCCGTGGACGAGTCTCACCGCCGATCAGCACACGCTCCTGCTCGATGCGCGCGAACGCGGCTACAAAGGCATCTTCCCGTTCCTGAAAGATCTCGAATCCAAGCGCTACAAGCAGTACATCCGGGTCTTCCTGCGCCAATATCAAACCGCGCGCGAGTGCCCAACGTGTCATGGCACGCGGCTCCAGCCGGAGGCGCTGCACGTCCGTATCGCGGGACAAAACATCGCGCAGGTGAGCGCGCTACCGGTGGACGAGCTGTGCACCTGGCTCGCCCAACTGTCCCTCTCCGACTTCGATCGACAAGTCGCCGACAACGTGCTCGCCGAAGCGAACGCGCGCACGCACTTTCTCGTCGACGTCGGACTCGGCTACCTCTCGTTGGACCGGCCGGCCCGCACGCTGTCGGGTGGCGAAGCCCAACGCATCGCACTCGCGAACTCACTCGGCTCGCGGCTCGTCGACGCGTTGTACGTGCTCGACGAGCCGTCCATCGGCCTCCACCCGCGCGACGTCGGCCGACTGCTTGCCCTGTTGGCGCGACTGCGCGATGCCGGGAACACCGTGCTCGTCGTCGAGCACGACCTCGAGGCCATTCGCGCCGCCGATTACATGGTCGAGCTCGGACCCGCGAGCGGCGACCGCGGCGGGCAAGTGGTTTTCGCCGGACCCGTTTCGCGCGCCGGCGCGAGCCCGCTCACGGGCGCCTACCTCACCGGAACGCGCGCCATTCCGGTGCCGCATGAGCGTCGCCCGTTAGGCCCGAAGTGGATCGGACTCGCCGGCGCACGCGAGCACAACTTGCGCGGCGTGTCGGCCCGCTTCCCGTTAGGCGCGCTCACCGTGGTCACCGGCGTATCCGGCAGCGGCAAGAGCACCCTCGTCCACGATGTGCTCTATCGCGCCCTCGAGGCGCGCCTCCACGGCGAAGACAGCGCCAAACGTCACCTGGGCGAACGCGCCGGCGACCTCGATAGCCTCACCGGTTGGGAGGCCCTCGCCGACGTCGTCCTCGTCGACCAGAGCCCGATCGGCAAGTCGCCCCGCTCGAATCCGGTGACCTACGTCAAAGCGTTCGACGAGATCCGCCGCATCTTCGCCGATCAGCCGCTCGCCAGAAAACGCCGCTACACGCCCGGCACATTCAGCTTCAACGTGCGCGGCGGTCGCTGCGAAACCTGCGAGGGTGCCGGGCATCTGCAGATCGAGATGCTTTTCATGGCCGACGTGTACGTCCCCTGCGACGATTGCGGCGGACGGCGATTCTCGCCCGATGTGCTCGAAGTCCGCGTCAACGGCAAGACTATCCACGACGTGCTCGAGCTCACCGTCGACGAAGCCATTCGGTTTTTCCCTCGCGAAGAAAAACTCGGGCAGGCCCTCTGGCAGTTGCAGCAGGTCGGACTCGGCTATCTGCGATTGGGCCAGCCCGCGCCGACGCTGTCCGGCGGCGAAGCACAACGCATCAAGATCGCGCGCGAGTTGACTAACGCTGGCCGCACCGGCGGACGCAAGTTGTACATCATGGATGAGCCCACCACCGGCCTCCACCTCGACGACATTCGCAAACTCCACCGCGTGTTCGAGCGGTTGCTCGACAACGGACACACGCTGCTCGTCATCGAGCACAACCTCGACGTCATCAAGCTCGCCGACTGGATCGTCGACCTTGGTCCCGAGGCCGGCGACCGCGGCGGACGCGTCGTGGCGATGGGTCGCCCAGAAGACGTCGCGGCCGTCGATGCGTCGCACACCGGACGCTGGCTCCGCACCGTGCTTCCCGGCCGCTCGCATCCCGCAGTGATGCCGCGTGAAGACGCATCGCTGGAACACCACGTCACGATGTGACCGTCACGTTGTCGCAGTTGACTTCGCCCTCGGCAAACGCGAGATTTTTTTGTCTCGCACAGAGGCGTGCGATTCAGTGATCCCGAGTAGCTCAGGGGTAGAGCAGCCGGCTGTTAACCGGCGGGTCGGGGGTTCAAATCCCTCCTCGGGAGTTCGAGCCTGCAATGGCGCCTCACCACGCGCCTTCCTGAACGCGACAAAGGCCGCCCCGCAAGGCGGCCTTTGTCATCACGTCCAATGCGCCGTGGCGCAGGGGAGGCGGACGTGAGAATCAGCGCACGATTCGGCGCCCTGGCGCGTCATCGCGCAGAGCCGGAGTCGTCACCGCCGAACCGTTCGACGTCGCGCCGCTCGATACGACCAAGTTGGCGTGCGTCGCTCCCGGAGTGGGAGGAATCTCGGTGGGTAAAACGCCCATGCACGCAGCTGCGAGCATGGGGAGCACGACGAACATCGCCGTGGCAATGGTGCGAGGGACGCGCATGTCGACGCTCCTGAACGGGAGTTGGTCGGCGGCCCGACTGGCGTGGCGCGATCGCGCCGTAGCCTCGTGGCTTTGCGTCGCCGGCTTTCGCCGGGTTTGCCCTTGTCGCGACGGCCGTCCAAGCCGCGCGATCATGCCGTGTGGCACCACACCTGGGTGCTGCATCGGGGTGACGAGTGGTCGCGACCTCGCGTTTCGATTTTCTATGCGCCCGACGTCTCGACGTCACTCGTCGCCGAAAATATGTTTACAGTCCTTTTTACCGGAGCATCGTTCGCCCGTCGAACGACCGCGTCCGACACTGCGCGCGCGAGCGCGGGGATACACTCGACATGCCAGCGAAACGTGGCGCCCGCGGCGCCTCCACGGCGCCGTGGATCGGTGTCATCATGGGCAGCAAGAGCGACTTGGAGACGCTGCAACCCGCGGTCGATGTCCTCACGGAGCTCGAGATTCCCCATGAGGTGCGTATCGTCTCGGCGCATCGCACGCCCGACTGGATGGCCGAGTACGCCCGCACCGCCGAGACCCGCGGACTGATCGCGATCATCGCCGGCGCCGGCGGCGCCGCGCACTTGCCGGGCATGGTCGCCGCGCACACCGTACTCCCTGTGTTAGGCGTCCCCGTTCCCGCCACGATGCTCAACGGCATCGACGCCCTGCTCTCCATCGTGCAGATGCCCAAGGGCGTGCCGGTGGGCACGCTCGCCATCGGCAAGCCGGGCGCCGCCAATGCCGCGTTGCTGGCCGCCGCCATCGTCTCTGTCGCGCACCCGCACGTGCGCGAACGCCTCCGCGCTTGGCGCGCCGCGCGCACCCGCGACGTCCGCGAACAGGAAGCCGGCTCGTGACGGTCGTGCTGCCGGGCTCCACGTTGGGCATCTTGGGCGGTGGTCAGTTAGGCAGAATGGTGACCCTCGCCGCGCGGACGCTCGGTTATCACGTGATCGTGCTCGATCCCGATCTGCACTGCGCCGCCGGGGCGGTCGCCGACCGCGTGATCGCGGCGCGCTTCGATGATGCCGATGCGGCCGCGGAGCTCGCGCACCTGTGCGACGTCGTGACAGTCGAGATCGAGAAGATCAGCGTCGACGCGCTCGAGGCCGCGGCGCGCATCGTCCCCGTGCGCCCCGGCGCGCACGTGTTGCACATGGTGCAGGATCGCGGCCGGCAAAAAGACTGGCTGCGCGATCACCGCTTCCCCGTTGGTCCGTATTGGACCGTGCGCTCCGCCGCGGAGCTGGCCGCCGCCGCGGCGCTCGCGGGCCCCGATGCATTCGTCAAGTCGTGCACGGGCGGCTACGACGGCCGAGGGCAGGTGCGCCTCGCCAGCGCCGCGCAGGCGGCCGACGCCTGGCATGAGTTAGGCGGGCGTCCGTGTGTCATCGAGCGCGCGCTGCCGCTCGAGCGCGAGATCTCCGTGCTCGTCGCGCGACGCCCCGGCGGAGAAACCGTCGTCTACCCGCCCGCATGGAACCACCACCGCAACGGCGTGCTCGACTGGTCGGTGATCCCCGCACCCGTGGGTACCGACATCGCCGCGCGCGCCACCGCCATTGGCTCGGGGCTCGCGAAGACGCTGGACGTGGTCGGCCTTCTCGCCACCGAAATGTTTGTGTTAGGCGACGGCACGATCACCATCAACGAGCTCGCGCCGCGGCCGCACAACAGCTTCCACCACACTGAGCTCACCGTGGTCACCAGCCAGTTCGAACAGGCCGTCCGCGCGGTCTGCGACCTGCCGCTTGGCGCTCCCGATGTCGTCAAACCTGCGGCGATCGCCAACGTGTTCGGCGATCTCTGGGTGAACGGCGCCGAGCCTCGCTGGGATCTCGCCCTCGCGCTGCCGGACGTGCGCCTTCATCTCTATGGGAAGACGCCGCGTCCGGGCCGCAAAATGGGCCACCTCGGAGCCGTGGGCGACACGCCCGACGCCGCCGTCGCGCTGGTGATCGAGGCGCGCCGCCGCGTCCGTGCGGGCGCTCACGCTGGCCGCACCGGCATCCCGCGCCCCTCCTGACCACGGTGCGATTGCCTAACTGACACGCTGCCGCCTAACTGCCGCGGCGCGCCGCCGGACCGATCAACCACCGCGCCGTCGCCCGCGCCACCACGCTGCCCTCGGCGTCGCGGATCACCGCCGTGAAATCGTGCTGGCGCTCTTCCGTGGCATCCACCGATGGAGCCTGGCACTCCGCCGTCAACGTCCCACGCGCTTTCTTGAGAAACTCGATCGACAAATTCGTCACGATACCGCGAGCGCCATCCGGCAGCCCGACGATCATCGCCAAACCCGACGTCACCTCCGCCAGGTTCATCAGCGCCACCGCGTGCACCGAACGAAGATGGTTGCGCACCGCGCGGCGATCGCGCATCACCACGCGCGCATAGCCTGGCCGAAGCTCCTCAATGCGCGGGTGAATCGTCCCGGTGTACGGCACCATGCCTCCCAGTATCGTGGCAAACATCCACTTGCCGCCGGGTTTTCTACTCAATTGCTCCCACAGCGTGCGCAGCCGTACACCCGGCGAACGTGACATGGAGGCTCCGTTAGTGTGCCGCGTCCAGGAGACGCGATCCAATCACGCCGTATGCTTTGTCGAAATGGTGGCCGCCCGGCATCGCCGCCACGGTCACACCATGGATCGTCGCGAGTGACGGACAGGCGCTCTCCTTTTCGTCCGTGCCGTACACGCACAACACGCGCATCCCCGACGCCGCAACCTTCTCGACTTCCGGCACCGTCATCAGATCGTCCTTCCGCCTTTTGTTCGAGATCAGGTCCATCAGGTGGAACTTGAAGTTTGCGTTGGGCGCGATACCCAGCAAGGCCACCAACCGCACGCGCGCCTGAAGATCCGAAGGCAACCGGCTCGTCATGAACGGGAGCACGTCCGCGCCACGCGAGTAGCCGATGAGAATGAGCGAGTCGGCCGCGAACCGCGCGAGATACCGATGCGCGACCCACGCCAGGTCCCGCGATGCGCCATCCGGCTCACGTTGCGTGGAGAAATACGTTCGCGAATCCAGGCCGACTACGGCGATCCCGTGCACCGCCAGCGAGTCCGCCAATTCGCGATCGATGGCGGCCCACCCTCCGTCGCCGGAAAGGAACACGGCAATAGTACGTGACGGCGTGCCCCGCGCCGCCACTTCGTGCAGCGGCAGATCCACCGTGTCGGCCCCAACCGCCGCCGGTACTGGATGCGCACGGCTCCCCACCGCCGCGGCCATGAGCGCCGCAACTAACGCAGCGAACACCACACCAGTGCCCAGCGCGCGACCCATGTCCCGCTCGCTACGCCGGCGGTCATTGCGTTAGACCGCCGGCCATCGAGCAATCACGGGGACGCGTTGGGTGGAATGGTCAGCGTCACCTCATCGCCCGGTTGAACCGCGATCTCCTCCGTGACGGGAAGGCGGTTTCCGGCGATCGGTCTCGCCAAAAAGCGCACCTGCTGCGCTCCGCCGAGTACGTAGCCCGGGATCTTCATCTTCGTCGTCCGCTCCCCGATCGCGCTGCCTAACCGTATCCGCTGTCCGCCGGACAAGACGTAGATGTCCATGTCCGAGAATGACTGATTGTCCACCGTCACGTACGCATCGGGCTGCGATTCGTTTCCCCCCGCCGGCGCGTGATGTGCGCACGCCGCCAACGACACCGCCAACCCGACCGCCATCACCAGCCGCCATGCGACTCGCACTGAACCCTCCTTGCCCGTTAGGCAGGCTGCATCGCGCCGCGCCGAGGCGCCCACGCGTTGGGACCTGTCACGTACCACCGTACCACTCGTATCCCCGATCGCTCCAATAGCCTCCATTGCGCTCAGCCAAGAACTCGACGCGCGTCAGGTACTTGGTGCACTTGTACCCGAGCTTGATCGGCGAGTGTAACCGCGCCGGCGCTCCGTGGCCCGGTCCCAAAAAGTGACCGTCCAACCCATACGCTACCAACGTCTGCGGATGCAAAGCACTGGCCAGATCCCAACTTTCGTGATAGTCCGAGTCAAAGGACGCAAAATCAACGTACTGTGCCTCCGCCTTTACCCCGGCGCGACGCGCCAGCTCGCTCACCCGAACGCCCGTGTATTCGACCACCGCTGTCCAGCCCTCGACACAGTAGTGGTTCACGCGTTGCGTCACCGATGGAAGCGCCTGCAGCTGTGCCAGCGTAAGGCGGAACGGTCGCTCGACGAGTCCGGTTACCTCCATCGACCATGGTCCGCGCACCGCCTCGTTCCACACCGGCACGCGGTCGGATACGAAGTAGTTGGGATATGCCGCGCCCGCGAGCACCGCGGTCCCGTAGTCCATGGAGCGATGCCGAAACAGCGCGCGCTCCACTTTCTCGTTCCACCGCTCACCCGCCCGCAACGCCGGACGAGCCGACCGTGGCCCCTCCGAATCGCAAGCGAGTACCAGCGCCGAAGTGAACGAGAGCGCCGTCCACTCAATGAAGTGTCGACGCTTCACGGTTGCTGCTCTCCCCGCGCATCGTGAGTACTCGTTAGCCGCGGCGGCAGGAGATGCAAGAATGGACGTGCATTCCGCTCCTCCGGTGACAGTCGCTCGTTGTAGTTCCCCGTGATCATCGAGGGCACCGAGTACGGATCGACGCTGAATACCATGAATACGTGCACGAACGCCAACACCACCAGCACCACCATCGCCAGAAAGTGCCAGTATCGGGCCCACACGTATCCGCCTAACAGATCGGTGATCAGACCTAACTGTACCGGTTTCCAGATGGCCAGACCCGTGATCACCGAGACGATACCGACGATCGGAAGCGCGAAGTACGTCGCCCGCTGCAGTGCGTTGTGCTTTCCTTGCCTCGGATGGTCGCGACGCGCAAAGACATAGAACTTCACCATCTCCCACGCGTCGCGAATGTCACCGCGGCGCGGAACCAGATCCCGCCACTCGCCGTGCAGATAGATGAACCCGAGGTAGACGAAACCGTTCAGCACCAGCACCCACATCGCCGCGAAGTGCCAGTTGCGTGCGCCGGCCAACCAGCCGCCGAACGTCAACCACGCCGGAATGGCCTTGTGTGCGAACGGGTAACAGCAAAACGTATCGCCGCGCCGCGCGAACGCCGGATACGCATTGAAGATGCGCAGGCCGCTGGTGACCATGACCGTTAGCGCTATCACGTTCACCCAGTGCGTGACGCGCACGATCCAGTGATGTCGCTTCACGTGCGTCTTCTCCACCGTGACGATCCTCCTTGCCCAACGCGTGGTGCTGCTGCAGCCAAACTATGCCAAGTGGGCACCACATGAAAGCCGCTCCGCGGTCCACCACATCCACTCCATCGATAGCGCATGATCGCGTCGAGGCGGCTCGCCATCGTGCGCCGCGCCCCGACATGGCTTATACACCGCTCGCCACGAGTGGCGCGCCCAGTGACTGACTCCGCGATGCTCGCCGCCGGTTACCGATCGCGGCATATTTGGCCATGTCCGAGCCCGGTCTCCTCTCCGACCTCCTGGTCCTGTTCGCACTGAGCGTCGTCGCGGCGCTCGCGTTCCATCGGCTCAGACTCCCGCCAATCGTCGGATTCCTCATTACCGGCGTCATCTCGGGCCCGTATGGCTTCGGTCTCATCCGCAACGTGACCGACGTCGAGTCACTCGCCGAGATCGGGGTCATCTTGTTGCTTTTCACAGTCGGACTCGAGTTCTCGCTACAGCACCTCGCGCGCATCCGGCGCTTCTTGATCATCGGCGGCGCCGCCCAGGTCGGACTCACCATTGCTGTCACCGCCTGTCTCGCGCGCCTTCTGGCCGTCGCATGGCCGGTCGCCGTCTTCCTCGGCATGCTCGTCGCGCTGAGCAGCACGGCGGTCACCCTTCGACTCTACGCCGAACGCGGTGAGCTCGACACGCCGTTCGGCAACGCCGCGTTGGCCATCCTGATCTTTCAGGACCTCTGCGTCGTCCCCATGATGCTGCTCACGCCGGCGCTCGCCGGCGGCGGTCGCGACCCGACGGCCCTCTCGTCGACCCTCCTCAAAGCCGTGCTGTTCGTCGCCGCAACCCTCGTCGCCGCACGGCTCGTCGTGCCGCGCATCCTGCACCTCGTCGCAGCCACGCGCCGGCGTGAAGTGTTTCTTCTCACCATCGTCCTCTTTTGCCTGGGTACCGCGTGGGCGTCGGCCCGCGTCGGGCTGTCGCTTGCGTTAGGCGCATTCATCGCGGGCATCGTGATCGCAGATTCGGAATACAGCCAGCAGGCGCTGAGCGACATGATTCCGCTCCGCGAAGTGTTCAATAGCCTCTTCTTCATTTCGATCGGCATGCTGTTCGACATTCGAACGATAGAACGTTCGCCGGTGCTGATACTCTGCGCCATCGCTGCCGTTATCGCCGTGAAGTTTCTCGTCACGGCCGGCACATCCCTCGCTCTCGGGCAATCCGTGCGCCCGGCCGTTGCCACCGGACTCGGACTCGCGCAGATCGGCGAATTCTCATTCGTGCTGTCCGCAGCGGGCATGTCCGCCGGCCTTCTCGACGAACGACTCGACCAACTCTTCCTCGCCGTAGCAGTCGGCACGATGGCGCTCACGCCGTCGCTCGTCGCGATCGCACCAGGCGCCGGTGCGCTGTTCGAGCATGGCATCCCCACTCGATGGAGACGCCGGCACCCGCAAGCCCCTCCTGGTAGCTCTGGCGATTCGCCGATTGCCGACCACGTCATTGTGGTCGGCTTCGGCTTCAACGGCCGCAACCTCGCGCGCGTCCTTCGCGACGTCGGTATTGCCTATCGCGTGGTCGATTCCAACGCCACGATTGCGCGCCAGGAGCGCCGTCGAGGTGAGCCCGTGCTCTACGGCGACGCCTCGAGCGCCGAGATCCTGCACCACGCAGGCATCGACCGGGCGCGAGTCTTGGTCGTCGCCATCTCCGACATTTCCGCCACGCGCGCCACGGTCGCCGCCGCCAGACGGCTCAATCCACACATTTACGTGATCGTCCGCACGCGCTACATGCGCGAAATGGACTCGCTAACGCAGTTAGGCAGCGGCGAAGTGATCCCGGAAGAATTCGAGACCGCCATTGAAGTGTTCACCCGCGTCCTGCGTCGCTACCTGGTTCCGCGCGATGTCATCGAACGCGAAGTGCGGCACGTTCGCGGCGAATTCGATGACATGTTCCGCCCCCTGGCCGATGCCGGTGCGCGCGTCGAAGATCTGAGCCGCTTCCTCACCGATGTGACACTGGTCGTCATGCGCGTCGAAGTCGGCGCCATTGCGTCTGGTGAGCCGTTGTCCGACGTCCGATTTCGTGAACGAAGCGGATCCACCGTGGTGGCCATTCAGCGAGATGGCGGCGGCCTGGTAGCGAGTCCGAGCGGCGACGAAATACTCAAGGCCGGTGACACAGTGCTCCTGATGGGTCGGACCGACCAGCTCGAGCGTGCTTCCACGCTGCTCCGCGGACGCGCCGTCTCGTGAGCGCGCCGGACTCCTTTCTGTATATTGCGACGTGCCACTGATCCCTCTCGTCGGCCATCATGCGCTGCGCCATCAGCTCACCGACGCCATCGCGCGCGACAGCCTGCCGGCCAGCTTGCTGTTCCACGGACCGCGCGGCGTCGGCAAACAGCGCCTCGCGCTTTGGTTAGGCCAGACCCTGGTCTGCACAGGCCCAAACGCCGAGCTCCGTCCCTGCGGAGCATGCGAGAATTGTCGCTATGTTGGCCTGCTGGCCCATCCGGATCTGCGCTGGTTTTTTCCGCGGCCGCGTTTGGAATCGGATGCTAGCGCGTCGGACGTGCTCGACGACCTCGCCGAGGAGCTCACCGCGCGCGTGGCGGCCGACGGACTTTACGCGTCGCCTTCCGGAACGGAGGGCATTTACGTCGCGAGCGTGCGCACGCTCGTTCAGCTCGCGTCGCGAACCCCGGCGCTCGGCAAGCGGAAGGTCTTTGTCGTCGGCGACGCGGAGCGCATGGTGCCGCAGGAAGGCGCGGAATTCGCCGCCAACGCATTCCTCAAATTGCTCGAGGAACCGCCTTCCGATACCGCCATCATTCTGACTACCAGCGAGCCTGGCGCACTGCTGCCGACGATTCGCTCACGCGTCGTGTCGGTCCGCGTGCCGCTGCTAGCGGAGCGTGAAGTGCGCGAGTTGGTCGAGCTACCGAAATTCGCCGCGGCGCTCGACGACACCGATCTGCCGCGTTCCGTCAACGAGCGCGTGCGACTCGCAGCCGGTGCGCCCGGCACCCTGCTCAGCGCACAATCCCGGCGTGAAGCCATGTCGACCGCCGCTTCGCTCCTGCAGGCTGCCGATGGTTCGCTCGCAGCGCCGGATCAGGTGAAGGCAGTGATGAGTGTCGGCAACTCGAAATCTCGAGGCTTGTTCACTGACGCCCTCGACGCGCTCACCACAATGCTGCGCGAGCGTGCACGCGGCGCATTGGGACGCGGCGAACCAAGCGCCGCCCGCGCTGCAGTGCAGGCAATCGACGTCGTTCAAGAAGCCCGTCTGCGCGCGAACGGAAACGTCAGCCCGCAGCTCCTCGCCTCGCACCTGGTGCGCGAGCTGAAAGATCGACTCTCATGAAAAAGCTCTCACACGTGGACAACTCCGGCCAAGCCAGCATGGTGGACGTAAGTGGCAAACCCGTCAGCCAGCGTTTCGCCCGCGCCACGGGTTCCATCCGAATGAAGCCCGATACGCTCACCGCCATTCAGCAAAACGCCCTGGTCAAGGGCGATGTGCTTGGTGTAGCAAAGATTGCCGGCATCCTGGCGGCCAAGCGAACCGCGGACTTAATTCCGCTCTGCCACCCGATATCCCTGTCGGACGTGCAGGTGACCCTCGCACTAGACGAATCCTTGCCTGGTGTCACGTGTGAAGCCACAACGCGAACCGCGGGTCAAACAGGTGTCGAAATGGAGGCCATAACGGCTGTCGTCGTGAGCCTGACCACCGTCTATGACATGGCTAAGTCGATAGATAGGAGCATGATCATCACCGACATCCGTTTATTAGAGAAGGCCGGTGGGCGCTCCGGTCGCCGGGTGAACCCCTGACGGCACGTCCGTTGCCCTACCTGGGCTACCGAGCAGGCGTGGTTTGGTTGTACCCGTTCGCACATCTCCAACAGGAGAGACTCTAGTGCACGGCAGACAGCAGAGTTACGTCCATCGCGGTGACCGAGTGCGCCGCAACGAGCGCATCAAGAAGCTTCTCCTCGTTGCCGGTTTGGCGGTGTCGGTTGCCTTGATTCCTCATGAGCGGCCGCGCTCCGCCGAGGCGTCCGCCTTTTCTGCGTTTTCGTTTGGGGGTCGCGACACGAAGGCCCTGCAGTCGCAATTGGACGCAACACAAGGGGAGCTCGAGCTGGCCCAGGCCCGCCTCGAGCGCGCCAACGCCATTCTTGGGTATTCGG
This sequence comes from Gemmatimonadaceae bacterium, assembly GCA_035279625.1. GTDB lineage: Bacteria > Gemmatimonadota > Gemmatimonadetes > Gemmatimonadales > Gemmatimonadaceae > JADGGM01. The sequence goes on along the minus strand of DATEHK010000018.1, from coordinate 28,673 downwards.
CCAAGTACAAGGTGGACGCGAGTCTGGCCGGCGACGTCTATGACATCGCCCAGGCCGAAGGCATCGATGCCGACCTTGGCTTTCGTGTCGTGCACGTCGAGAGCGAGTTCAACCCGCACGCGGTGAGCAGCGTCGGCGCCATTGGCCTCACGCAACTCATGCCGTCCACCGCGCGTTGGTTCGATCACTCGATTACGAAGGACAAGCTCTTCGACCCGCGCACTAATCTCCGTTTGGGGTTCCGGTATTTGCGTTCATTGATCGACCAGTACCACGGTGACCTGAGGCTCGCCTTGCTGGTCTACAACCGCGGCCCTGAAGCGGTCGAGACGCTCCGCTCGTTAGGCGTCGATCCGCGCAACGGCTACGACCAGTTGGTCATGAGAGGATATGCCGGTAACGGACTCGTGAACTGAATCGCGGGTTCCATACGAACAAACGGGGAAGCGCGGCTGCGCTTCCCCGTTTTTCGTTCCCGTACCAGTTAGTCGGTGCTACTGCGAGCGACTCCCCGACTGCGCAACTTTGTCGCGCGACGCCGCGCTGTGCGCGGCGCGTACCGACGATTTGTGCGAGGGACGGCGGCTCGACCCTTTCACCAACAGTACTTCACCCGGGAAAATGATGCTCTTGCGCAGCGCGTTGAGGCGCATGAGCGACTTCACGGTGGTGTGATAGTGCTTCGCGATCAAGCCGAGTGACTCGCCCTTGCGCACCACGTGTGTCATCGACCGCCCCGCTGAACCATAGCGCTCGATCGACGGATCCGGCACGTCGCGCGCGGCCGCCACGACCGCCGCTGCGGGAAACAGCACCGTCTCGCCGGTCGCGACGCGCCCGTGGCGATTGGACTTGAGCTTGGGGTTGTACCACTCGAGTTGTTTCACCGAGACGCCGGCGCGCTCCGCCAATCGCACCATCGTGTCGCCACGCCGCGACTCCGCGCGTTTGTACGCCGTGCGCTCGCCGACGGGCAGCGACGCGAACGACGAATCGAAGATATCGGCCGTGCCTAACGGAATGCGGACGGTGAACGAATCGTGCGGCGGTGTCATGCCGCGCAAAATGTCGGGATTGAGATCGAGAATCGATGCCGTCGTGGTGTGCGCCCCTTTCGCAACCGCGGCCAAAGGCGTTGCCGGACCCACGCGCACCGAATCGTAGACGTACTCCGAGTCGTATGCGATGTCGAAGCCGTAGCGCTTCGGGTCCTTCGCGATGAGCGCGGCCGCAATCAACTTGGGCACGTAGTCGCGCGTCTCGGCTCTCAAATAGTCTTTCTCCGCCAAAGCGAAGAACGCCTCGTCACCACTCTGCCCTTCGAGCTCGTCGGCGTAGCGCGACAATCCACGAGCCACACGACCCGGCCCACCATCGTAGGCCGCGGCGGCCAGATACAACGAACCAAATTGCTCGTTCAGCCAACCGAGAAACTTGATCGCCGCATCGGTCGAGCGAACCGGATCGCGCCGCTCGTCTATCCACCAATCCACGCGCAGTCCGGTGCCGCGCGCAGTGCTCGCCATCAGTTGCCACAGACCGACTGCGGCGGCGCTCGAATACGCGTGCGGATCGTACCCGCTTTCGATTAGCGCGAGATACGTCATGTCCTGCGGGAGACCAGCTGCCTTGAGCTTCGCGCGAATCATTTTCTCGTAGCGGCCGCCGCGCGCGAGCATGTCGCCAAAGCGCTGGTGCGCTCCGTTCTGAAACCGATCGACGAAGTACGCCACGCGAGTGCGAGTCTCGAAGGAGTGGACGTCGATGTCCCACTCGGGCGACGAGTCCGTGGCCGCTACCGCGGAATCGGGCGTCATGGCCGGGACTTGTTGGGCCGACGTATCGCCGAAAATCTGCTGCGCCTCGCCGGTGACAGCCGGCGCCGCCACCTTGCTCGTATCACCCAGGCTATCGGTTGCAGAACGCGTTGCGGTATCCGCCGCACTGGCCATGACCGGAGTCGGCGCGACGGCGGGTCGCGATGAATGGCAGGCAGCCACCGCGACAACGCTGAGCACAACCACCGCTCCGCGCGCTCTCGCTACTATCATGAAATCAATGGGCACTCGACGATCGGTGAGACTGTTGGACTCCTAACGCGTGGCGATGAAGTTGCCGAGTACGCGGTTCGTGGCGTTCAATACGGCGACCACGGCACCTCGCACCGGGTCATCCTCGACCAAGCAGGAGCCTAGCAGCTTCTGCGGGCCTTCCTGGCGATTCACGATTGATACGATCACGACGTTTGCGTCGAACACGCGAACAGACTTCACACCGATCAATTCGAACGCGAGCCCGCCGTCGGAGAAACTCTCGATCGCGCGGAGACCCGCTTCAGCAGCAACCCGAAGGTCGACCGTGGGACTCGATTGTCCGGATGCAGTGCCGCGAACCTTCTGTCCTTCGATCCATTCGAGCTCTACTTCAGCCGAGCAGCGGCCGTCGCTAGCGCGCCGGAAGCGGAAGTCGGTAAACCGCAGCCGCTCCCGCTTGCTGTGAATCGGTGGAGAGTCCGCGCCGCTCTCGCTTTGGCTGTGCGTCATGTGGCGGATGGCAAGGGGTTGCCCCAAGGTGACCGGCGTGCTGGCAATACGCAATACGAGTCAACACACCGAACGCAACCCATGGCTACCCAGCGAGGTACGCGATCGTATATTCGCGTCATGAATCCACTCGCGTTCGCGTTAGCGCTCACATTGGTGCACGCGCCCTCCGATTCTCTTAACCGTGTGATCCGAGTGCGCATCGCGCAGGTGCCGGGAGCCGAAGTGGGCCTCGCGTTCAGACGCCTCGACGGCACGGATTCGCTGTTCATCGAACCCGACACCGAGTTCCACGCCGCGAGCACCATGAAGGTGCCAGTGATGATCGAGCTGTTCCGACAGATAGACGATCACACGCTGTCGCTGGACGAGCAGATTCCAGTCGAAAACCACTTCACCTCGATCGTCGACAGCTCCGTGTACACGCTGGATCCCGGCGACGATTCAGACAGCGCGATGTACAAGCTGGTCGGCAGTCGCGTGTCCGTGCGCGACTTGATGGACCACATGATCGACCGCTCGAGCAACCTCGCCACCAACACGCTCATCGCGCTCGCAGGGGCCGATCGAACCACCGCCGCAATGCGCTCGCTCGGCGCCATGCACACGCACGTGCTGCGCGGCGTCGAGGACGACAAAGCATTCGAGCGAGGACTGAACAACAAAATCTCGGCTCGCGACCTTGCAACGATGCTTGACGCGATTCAAACCAACCGTGCCGCGTCCGCTGCGAGCTGCACGATGATGCGCGACATTCTACTGCATCAAGAGTTCAGCGCGGAAATACCGGCAGGATTGCCACCGGGCACTCCGGTCGCGCACAAGACCGGCTGGATTACCGGCCATCTGCACGATGCTGCTATCGTCTATCCGCGCAACGCACCCGCGTACATTCTCGTGGTGCTAACGCGCGGCATTCCGGACCAGAACGTCGCGCGCGCGCTGATCGTCGATATCTCGCGCGACGTCTACCAGCACGTGGCTGCATCGTCGACGGACACGTCCACGGATTCGCACTAGTCCGGCGTTGGGCTGGCGACCTCGCGAGAAACTCCCGCCTGTAGCACGATTCGTTACAGCCCGCAACGATCTCTCGCAACAGAGTGTTGAGGGCGCCGCGTGGGCAAATCACAAACCGCACTGCGATAAGGACTTAACCGGGGCATGCCGGTTGCTAAACCGTGCTCCACCGGGGGCTCCTTCCTATCCGCGATTCAAAGGCGGACCGCATGCGGTTTCCTGCTGCACGCATTTCCAATTACTCGCTCGGGGCTTACTCGTGACCTCACGTGAAACGCGTTTGCGCCCCGAGGCCCAGCCCCCGCACGGATATCCGGCGAGTCGTCCCGGCACACACGCGCAGGAAGCACGTGAGCTCGTGACACGCGCTCGCGATCACCAGCGGCGCGGTAGCGTCGCTGAGGCGGCGGTGGCGTTCGATATGGCCCTCGCGCTCATCGACGGAGCGCCAACCTCGCCGCTGCACGCTGACCTCTATCGTTGGCACGGCGCGCTTCTCTTCGACACCGGGTCGACCAGCGAAGCCGAGGCGCTCTTCAGGCGCAGTCTCGAGACGGCGCAGTTCATTCGCTATTCGATCGGCATCGCTCGCGCGCAAGCCGCGCTCGCACGCGTGGCGCAACGCCGCGGCGATTTCGCCGCGGCGCGACGCCAGTACGACGACTCGTCGCTCAACGCCGTCGCGTCCGGCGACCACGCTCTCTTTGCGCGCGTCGAGCAGGACGTCGGTACGCTCTCCGCCGTGATGGGCGACGTCGAGGATGCAACGCAGCGATTCCGGCTGAGCATGCGTGCGCTGAGCGAGGCCGGCGATGACATCGGCGTCGCCTGGGCCCTCGACAACATTGCGCTGCTCCGCGTCCAACGCGGACGCCTCGACGAAGCACGAGCTGCCATGGCCGAAGCTCACGCGATCGCCGACAGATTGAGCGACGCGTTCCTCAAACAGCGCCTGTCGGCCACATCGGCAGAAATTGCATTCGCGGCTGGCGACGGCGATGAGAGCGACGCAGCGAGCAGCCGCGCATTGAGCATCGCGTCGAGTCGCGGCGATCGATTGGGACGCGCGCAGGCGCTGCGTCTCAGAGCCCGCATTGAAGGGCGCCGCGGAGAAACCGATCAAGCGGTCAAGTCGCTCGACAGCGCACGCGCGCTTGCCGCGCAAAGCGAGGATCTGCTGTTGGGCGCGCGCGTGCTCGCCGAGTTCGGCGATGCGCTCGCAGCGAGAGGAGAAATGGAGCGCGGGCGAACAGCGTGGGAGCAAGCCCGCGCTGCCTACGCGCGACTCGGGATGCCGCCGGAATCAATGGCGGTTGCTAGGCGACTTTCACCGGGCAGTTGAGCGAGACCGCGTACCAGCCTCAATCGTCGATTCATCGTGACCCAGCGTGCGCCGTGGCTGCATAGCGCACTGACCCTGACCCGAATCCCATGCCGGATTTTCCGTCCGACGATTCCTCGAGAACCAACGGCCCGCTCGCGTCCGCAAACGGTCGCGATGCGGCCGCGAAAGCATCGAACTCGACGCCTCAGCGAATCGTGCCGGCGTTAGGTGCGAGCTTTCCCTCTGCGAGCTCTACCGACGGCGCATCCCGACTGTCCACACCGCTTGGACTCGAGAGCATAGTCGGGTCCAGTGCCGCACTGGGAGACGCGCTCGACCGCGCGCGCAAGGTTGCCGGCAGCCGCCTTACCACAGTGCTCATTGTCGGCGAGACGGGTACGGGTAAGGAATTGTTCGCGCGCGGAATCCACTATGCAGGTCCGTCGCGCGGCGAGCCGTTCGTGGCGGTGAATTGCGCGGCAATTCCGGAGACGCTGCTCGAATCGGAGCTCTTTGGACACGAACGCGGTGCGTTCACAGACGCGCGCGCGCAAAAGCGCGGACTCATGGAGCTGGCATCGACCGGCACGTTGTTCCTCGACGAGATCGGCGAGATGCCGCCGCGCCTACAGCCGAAACTGCTCCGTGCGCTCGAAGAGCGCCGTGTGCGTCGCTTGGGAGGCCTGCAGGAAATCGAGATCAGCTGCCGTATCATCGCAGCCGCAAACACCGCGCTGCACGACGCCGTCACGCGTCTCGAATTCCGCGAAGATCTCTACTACCGTCTCAACGTGTTCCGGATCGCGCTGCCGCCGCTGCGCCAGCGCGAAGGAGATGTGGAGTTGCTCGCGCGCCATTTCCTGATCGACCTCGCGCGACAACAGCAGCTCGAACCGAAGACACTCGAGGCCGATGCGATCACGGCGTTGCGTGCGCACACCTGGCCCGGAAACATTCGTGAGCTCAAGAATGTAATCGAACATGCAGCCATATTGAGCGACGGCAGCGCAATCCACGCCGAGCATCTCATGATCCAGCAGCGGACGACGCTGCCGGCGACGAGAGCGTCGGGTCCGGTTCGCGAGATTCGCATTCCGCCGGAAGGCAAGGCGCTCGATGCCATTGAGAAGGAAGCGGTGCAGATGACGCTGCAAATCACGCGCGGGAACCGCAGCGCCGCGTCGCGAATTCTTGGTATCTCGCGTCCAACGCTCGCGCGGAAGATGCGCGAGTACGGTATCCATCATCCGCCCGGAGCAGCCGGCGAGTGATGCCGGTGTGCGGGCGGTGTGGTGGAGAGGAGCGGTAACGATGAGCGCCAGCGGAACGAAGATCCTGCTCGTTGCCGAACACGAGCCGGATGTGCCGGAGCTCATCCGTGCGTTGACCGAAGGTGGGTTGCCCGCGGTCGACGTCGTGCGCGCTCTCGAAGTGGCCGAAGCGCTTCGCCTGCTCTCCGACGATCTATTCGACGCGATGCTCGTGTCGCTGTCCTCGAACGATCCGACGGCGCTCGATGTCATCACACGCCTTCGCGACCACGCGACCGATGTCCCGATTGTTGCGCTCACGACGACTGACGACGACGGCCTCACGGTACGCGCCATCAAAGCCGGCGCCGAAGAAACCATCGCGGGCAACCCGCCTAACGGCCCGATGCTGGTGCGCGCGATCCGCTATGCCATCGAGCGCCACCAGTTGCAGATGGCGCTCCGCGCCATGGCCTTGGTCGACGACCTGACAAGCCTCTACAATCGCCGCGGTTTTCAGACGCTGGCGCGCCAGCACATGAAGATGGCGGATCGCATGCGGAAGCGTGTGTCGCACATATTCGTTGACCTCGATGGGCTCAAGGAGATCAACGACACGCTCGGTCACCGCGAGGGCGACTTGGCGCTCATCGAAACGGCGGATCTGCTGAGGGAGACATTCCGCGAATCCGACATTATCGCGCGCATCGGCGGCGACGAATTCGTCGTGTTGGCGCTCGAGGCGGTTGGGCTGGCGCAGGAGCACTGGGTGACGCGCTTACAGGAGAACCTGACACGCCGCAACGAGCGGGTGGGCCGGCGGTATCGGTTGTCGCTGAGCATGGGGATCGCGTACTACGACCCGGACTTTCCGTGTCCGCTGGACGATCTGCTCGATCGTGCCGACGCGCTCATGTACGAGCAGAAGCGGACGAAGCGTCCGTCGTCGCCGGGGGGGACACCGGCGATGCCGACGCGCTACAGCGCGTCGGGATCGCGCGGCGTCGCGCCGCGGGCGGACTAACGGGGCGAGAGCCGCCCAAGGGAAACGGGGCGCGGTGCGAATGCACCGCGCCCCGTTTGCGTTGGGCGGCGGGGCTAGCCCGCGATGATGATCAGATACTTGGACGCGGACCAGAACTGCGTCGGGTCGGCGATGTGCAGCTCGCCACTCGGCTTCCCGGCGGACGTCACCGGCTGGTCGACAAACGACGGGTCTTGGCGCGACACGATCTTGTAGCCCTTGTCGGGATTCGGAATGGTGATGGTCGTGGTCGCGAACTTGTCGATCGCGGTGAACACGGACGGATCGAGTTTGCGAGCGGGCACGAGTGCCTTGTGTCCGAAGAACAGGAACTTGGAGCCCTCTTCCACCACGATGCCGCGCTTCTCGAGATCGTCCTTGGTGCCGACCACGTAGTACACGGTGTTGGTCTCGTGCCGCAGCGTGTGCATAGTGTCGGTGACCGCGGCTTCACCGGCGGCGAGCTGCGAATTGGCGGTCGTGAGGCTGTCGACGCGTCCCGTTAGGACGAGGATGTCCTGCTTCTGGCGATCGACCATTGCCTGGAGCGACGTGATCGTCTCCTGGTACTGGGCCAGCTGGCCCTGGAGGGCGGTGTTGTTGGACGCGAGGCGGCGCACGCGGGCGCGGCTCGCGTTCAAGAGCGCGGTCACTTCCTTCACTTTGCCGAGGAGGTTCGCGCGATAGGCAGCCTTGGGGTCTTTCGCCGAGTCGCCCTGTACGTCGAGCGGCACGTGCGACTTGAGGCCTTTGACGTGCGAGATCTCGCTGTCGATCGAATCAACGAGCTTGGTGGTCTCGGTGAAGCCCTGCATGAGCGAGTCCTGTTGCGCGGCGACGGTGTGCGCCTGCGCGAGCTGCGTATTGAGCGCGCGAACGGAATCGACAGCGGTCGCGTGGCCGGCGGTTCCGAAACCGGACTTGTCGCACGCGGCAATGCAAAGGACAGCCATCACGGTAAAGACGCGTCGCATCTAGCACTCCCGGAAGTGGTGACGCCGCAGCCCGTCGTTGGGCCGCGACAGCAGCGGAGACCGAGCAGCGAGCCTCGCGTTGTTCTCTGCCCAACAATCTAACGTCCACCTCCTGTGAGGTTCGTCACAAACGTCGAGTCGTGGACAAGCGAGCGCGGCGCATTGCGACGATCTTGCGCGGGGAACGGCAGGGGATAGAGTGTAGGGGTAGACACTACCCTGAGAGCCACCTATGCGGCCGGTCAAGGGCACGCTCGATGTGTTGGTCCTCAAGACGCTGTCGCGGAGCCCGATGCACGCATTCGAGGTCGCGAAGTGGCTGGAGGAGCGGTCCGGGGGGCGGCTGAGCGTCGAGGATGCCGCGCTCACGCAGGCGCTGCACCGCATGGAAGAGCGACAACTCCTCGAGGCAGAGTGGGGTCTAACGGAAAACGCGCGGCGTGCGCGGTACTACCGTCCCACGGCCGCGGGGCGGGCGCATTTGCGGGCGGAGACCAAGCGGCTCAACGAATACGTGGATGTCCTGACCGCGGTATTAAGCACGCGCACCGCCCACGGCTGAGGCGGGGCCATGGCCGATTCCCGGCTTCCGGCACGCGTGCGGCGACCGTTCCGCCGCGACTCTCGAAGTCCCGAGAACGCAAGCGGGACGCCGACGCCGACCTGTCGGGTTTTCTCGACGCGATCGGACGACGTGGTGGTGCGCCGGATGCGAGCCGCCGAGGCGCGCGCCGAGGCGTTGCGCGGGTTAGGCGGCGCGTCGAGCGATCCGCGCGGCGCCCAATGTCGAGCGGTAAAGGGTGGGCGAGCTATGACGCCTCGACTTGACTCAGGGGCCGCGCGACGCATGGTTAAGCAGAGGAGGCGCGCGTCGACAGCGGAGGCGGGCGGGACGGTGTGTGAGCCACTATAGAGGGTCGTGCTCGCATGGAAATGGCGTATCGAGAGCGGTGGAAGGCAGAGATCGCGGCGATGCGGCAGGTGCTCGCCGGGCTCGCGATGGAGGAGGAGTGTAAGTGGGGTAAGCCCACCTACACCGTGGACGGAAAGAACATCGTCATCATGCAGGGTTTCAAAGAGTACTTCGCGCTGGGCTACTTCCAAGGCGCCCTGCTGAAGGATCCCAAGAAGGTGCTGGTACAGCTCGGCCGTGTGCATGCCGGCCGCGTGATGAAGTTTACCAGCGCGAGCGACATCGCGGCGAAGTCAGGGACCATCAAGGCGTACGTGCGCGAGGCCATCGCGGTCGAAAAGGCTGAGCTGCGAATGAAGCCGAAGAGGGCGGCAGATTTTCCAGTCCCCGAAGAATTGAGCGAGCGGTTTCGAAGGGACCCGCGTTTCAAGCGCGCCTTCGAGGCGCTGACGCCGGGGCGACAGAGGAGTTACCTATACCACTTTGCGGCGGCCAAGCAGTCGGCTACGCGGACGGCGCGCATCGACACGGCGATGTCCGCGATATTCGAAGGCCGAGGGTTCTTGGAGAGACCCTAGATCGAGTGGACAGCAGGTCGCGCCCACCGGAGCGGCGGCGTTAGGCGGTGGCAAGGGAAATCTCGCTCACGATGCAGTCGTCCAGCTCGCTCCGAGAATGCGGCGGGTGCAACTTGGCCCACGGTAAGATCTGTCATGTCGAGATACCGGCGAACAGGGCCAAAGATGCCGCCGCGTTTTATTCCCGATTTTCGGTTGGAAGATTCGCCAACGCGGCGATGGTCATCTCGCGTTCGATGACTCTGGCGGCGTCAGCGGGATGTGGGTCAAGGGGGACGACCGCACGCCGGAGGAGCGCACGCGCCTGTCCATCACGGCCGACCGCATTGCCGAGTCGCCGAAGCAGATCCACGCGGCCCGTGGCAGGTTACTGGCGCCGCGCACGGATATTGGTCCGAACACGGGCGCATTTGCCGCCTTTGGGCGTCGACATCCGGACTGCTACGGCGCGATGTTTTTCAGCTCCGCCGCGCGGCGGGTACCGGCCGCCTAACGCAGTGCGGAGTGCGTTGCCGCCCACGAACGTCGTTGCGGCACGCTGGCACCGTTCTTTCTTGGCAATGCGGCACGGTGGGCGGCTGCGCTGCGCGATGCCGGCGCGGGCATCGTGTTGCGCGAAGGGGTCGCGGGCCACGACGAGCCAATGTGGCGGGAAGAGTTGCCCTTGATGCTCGACTGGGCCTTTGGGCGGGCCTAACGGCAGTCAATGACCCGGGCGGGTCTCGAACCCGCGACCTACGGATTAAAAGTCCGTTGCTCTACCAACTGAGCTACCGGGTCCGCATGGCCGGCCTTGCGCGACCGATACCAACCTCAGTCAATCTATCCCGTCGCGGGGGCGAAACTCCAGTCTGGTGCGGTCAATTCAAATCACGCGACAGGATCAGCTTGAGCACCAGGTGATCCGTTGCAGGCGTCAGCCCGAATCCGGCTCCGATCTCGACGTCCATCGGCGCGCCGCTGCGATCTATCACGCCGTACAGTTGGTGTGATTGTTGGCGCGACGGCAGAAAGCCGCGCACCTGGCCGAAGTCATCGTATTCCTCGGCGGCCATGGCCCACGTCTTCGAGAAATTGTACGCCAGGCGCGACGCAGGCGCGAAATCGAGGCGCGAGAAGCTGGTCCACGAGTTGTCGAGAATCGGATTCACGATCAGGTCGACGGGCCCGGAGCGCCAGCCTAAGATCGGGCGAATCTCCGAGGTGTACCGGTGCGAATCCCAATGGCGGGCGTTCCAACTGAACTCGAAGTTGATGCCATAGAAAAACGATCGTTCGGCAGCGTTAGGCACGACGAAGAGGGTGCGCAGCTTGAACCCGTTGAACATGAAGCCGCCGTTGCCGGTGATGCTGTAGAGAGGCAGGTAGAGCCCGGCTTCGAACCACGGCCTCACGCCGTACGCCCATTCGGTGACGCCGTTGAACGTTCGGTTAGGCGAAAAGCCGCCGGGGAACGCGGGGTCGCGCAACCCGTCGGGCGTGAAGTTGTTGTGCCACGTGAGATTGAACACGCCTGGGGCGGCAATCTCGGCGTTGTACACCTGGATCTCGTCGGTCTGCGCACGCGCGCGCGGCGCCAGCACGACGAGCGCCACGGCGCAAGCGGCCAATCTGAGCAGCACCTGCGAACGTCGCGCAATACTCATATGACTCTCCAAGGGCGAGTGCGTCCCACAACCTACGGCGGACGCGCGCGCTCCGTTGGGCAGGCTCAGCGCGACAATGGGGCGTGCATGGCTTTCCATGCACGCCCCTCCCCCTCGCCTCGCGCGCGCCGTTCCTGGTGGCGGCTAGCGCGCGATCGAATCGGTCCCGTGCGCGTCGCCGCCCCGGTCAACGTCACGACGCATCCCGCCATCGCCGGCTCGTGCGTCCGCTTTGCGCGCGGCCGTCGCCGTCGCTTCGACGTCGGCCAGCCGCGCCGACGACGACCGCATGGCGCCGGCATCCGGGTTCACCACGCTGAGTGCGATTTCGGTGAGCTTGCGGTCCGTCTCGCCTTCCTCGTCCAGCGTCCGCTGGAGAAGCTGCGCGTCCTCCGGGCGATTCAGCGCTTCGGCGTACGTGCGCGCGCAGCCGTAGGCGGCGATCTCGTAGTGTTCCACGCGCTGCGCGTCGGCAATGAGCGCGGCGTCGAGCACATCCGAGTCCTCGCGCTTCTTGATGGTCTTGTGTCCTTCCTTCAGCAACCCCTTCATCCCGTCGCACGTCTCGCCGTCAGGATCTTCATCGAGTCGCTGCGCGATCTGCTCGAGGCGGCGCACATGCTCGCGCGTCTGATCGAGATGGTGCTCGAAGCCGGCTCGGAGTTGAGCGTGCGTGGTCGCTTCGATCATTTTGGGCAGGGCTTCGACGATTTGCGTTTCGGCGCTGTACAGGTCCCGGATCTGATCCAGGTACAGGTCGCCGAGGTTTTGTAAAGCCATGGTGCCCTCCGACTAGCGAATGGGATCGGTTGGGGTGCGGTGGCAAGTGGTGTCGCGCGAACGCCGGCGGGAGTGTTTCGAATTGCGCGATCAGAAACGCCGACGCTCGCGCGGGATGGTCCTGCGCATGCGCCGTACCATTCGCCACCGAGCGCGCGGAGTCGCCGATCGCTCCCGTCATTGTCGACCGCCAGCTCGGTTGGTAGGTCGATGCCTGGCGTCGGCCTCCCGATGGATGCGTCGAGTCTTGGGTGGGCTCCCCTGAAGTGATCGAAGAATGACTACGAGGACACAAAGGACGGGGGTGATCGCCGTGGCTCCTGCCACGCGCTCCTGCGGGGGACCTGCCATCGCACTGCGTCGATCATCCCCATCCCTTTGTATCCTCGCAGCGATCCTTTGACCCGTTCGTTGAAGAAGAAGCTGGCGGTCACACGGGCGCGCGCGGAAGCACGATCCTAATTGTCGCCGCCGTCGTGATCGTTGGCTGAGCCATCGCCATCGCCCTGGCCATCGTCGCCGTGGTGGTGGTCGTCGCGGAAGGCGGGAAACGAGTGCCGGATGTTCTGCGCGACCAGATCCGCGTTAGGCCTTCCGGCGTTGGCGGTGGCGGGATTCACCGGCTCGCCGTTCTGAACCTCGAACCGGCGGTCGAGGCTCACGTGCGCAATGCGCGAGGCCAGGCGATCCGGCACGCGCCACTCAGAGAACGTTGATGTCCTTCCGCTCCCCGCGGCGGCATCGCCGCCGTGTCCCCAAAGCGCAGCGCTGCCCCAAGCGAGCGTCAGCGAGCGCTTCCCGCCTCCCGTCCCTAGGGTTGCTGTCGCGGGGGGACGCCTCGACCGGTCGACTTGAGCTGATCGGGAAGGCCATTCCACTGAGCCTGGGTGAGAATGTTCTTCACGGCGTCGAGCGCGTGCTCGCGCGCCTGGCGCGCGTCCGTTAGGCGCGGCCGGATCGACAGCAGCAGCGCGCGCGGGTCGGCGTTGCTGCCGGCATCGTCGATCTTTTTGCGGATCTGTGCCTGGATGCTGTCGTTCTTCGCATCGAGCTGCGCACCGATGGGCTGCAGCTGCGTCGCCTGCTCAGCCGTTAGCCCAAGGGAATCCTCGAGCGTGATGATACCGGTGACCGGATTCGAGAAGCCCGCGCCCCAACCGCGACGCGAAAATCCGACGCGGTACCTGGACCGGTGTTCGGTTGGGCGCCGCCGCCGCGGCCACCGCCGCCGCCGAACGCGGCACGCAGGCGGTCGCGCGTACGGTCCGGGCCTAACGCAAAGTGCCCCCTGAAAGCCGATCTGGAACGGGACGCGGAACGCGGCCGCCGACGCGGCGGTCGAGCCGAAGCGCTCGTTGACCGAGTAGACGTAGCTGTTGGTGGTCTGATCGAAACCGCCACGAAGAGCAGCGTGGGATCGGGCAGACGGACCGCACCCCACCCGTGCGCGCCGTTTTCGCCGTGGAGCAGCTCGTCGATGCCGGAAATCAGGTTCGTGGTGACGATCGACAGCGTGAGGCGGCGACCCAGGCCCCACACGTTAGGCCGGATGTTGAGCTGGATGTCGAACGCCGGCTGCCACGGGCCCGTGCAACCGTTGCGCGCGGCGACCGCGCCCATCTGGCTCAGCAGGCAGTCGCGCACGGAAGAAGATGTGTTGGCGAGGACGCGGCGCATCGCGCTGGCCACGGCGGTGTCGGCCGTCTGCGCCGGATCGAAGATGAACGCGCGGTCGTTGTGCGCACCGTCGCCGTTGATGTCCGACGCCACGAGCGGCGTGAAGGGCGCGGGCGCTACGCACATTGGGGATGTCGGGCAGGTCGGGGTGCACGCCGGCGCCACTCACCAAATTCAGGAAGCGGTCGAGCGAGTCGGCGTTGACGCCCAACCGTTGCAGCACGGCCGGATTCACGTTGAGCAGCGACGGCAGCTCGTTGTCGCGCCACCGTCCCTGCACCGCTCCGAAGACGAACAGCTTGTCCTTGACGATGGGGGCCGCCCACCCCCCCCCGCCTAACTGATTCTGCGCGTACGCCGCCGAGAGCGATGAATCGCCGGCGCCCCACGCCAGACCCTGATCGCGCAGTGTACGTGACCGACCCTTCGGGGACGTTCGTACCCCCGCGTGTCGTCGACGCGACGAGGGCGCCCGAGAATTCGCCGCGCGCGACGTCGTACGTGCTGGTCACGATCTGCGTGGAACGCATCGCGTCCTGCGGCACCGATCCGGAACCAAAGCTGAGTCCGCCGAGCGTCACCGAATTGGCCGTTGGGCGAAGGCCGGCCACCGAGAACTGGGTGCCGGTGGAATCGGTCGCGTCGATGCCCGCGACGCTGGGCGCCAATGTGGCGAGCGCATTGAGATCGCTTGCATCGACGGGCAGGCGCGCGGCCATCTCCGACGGGATGTCGCGCTTGGTCGAGCCCGGCGTCCGCTGGTTGCCGCGTCCGTCGTTGCGACGGGCTTGGACATTGACGGGCGGCCAGCCGCTGCGCCGTGGGCGACATCTGCACGTCGCCCACCAAACGATCCTCGTCCGCTTGGCGCGCCACAGCGACAACCGACGGCGCCATTCCGATGAATCGAATGGTGACGCGGTATTGTCCGCCACCATCCGGGGACAGAATCGTGTATCGTCCCTTGTCGTTCGTGTGCGTGTGCCGAGTGATTTCGGTTTCCATCGACATCGCTTCGACGTCGGCACCGTCGATCGGATGACCGAGGGGATCGGTGACGGTTCCAGTTAGGATGTCGGTCGTCGTCCCGATTTGCGCGGCGCCGTCCTTCGGAGTCGCGACGAGCGACACCGCGACGAGGGTCGCGACGATCGATGCAACCCGACCCAGGAACGGCGGTCGGCGCACCCAAGGTGGGCATGGCGGGGCGGGGTCATTACGATGGGTGAACGTCGTGCTGCGAGGGGGGCGGCATGAGGCAGCCCTGTGGGCGTATTGTATTACCCTGCCTACCCTGGGCACGTTTGGTTCTGCGACGATCGATTGCCGGTCAGAGATGTGTGCAATTGAATGACAATCGAACGATGTCTTGCTAGCCTTCAACGCTTCCGCTTCTTCATGTGTCCGGCAGCGACATGACTTCTCGGTTCACCAACAAGCGATACCTGCACGGAGCGCTGACGCTGGGCATGGTCGCGCTGTTGATCTATTACGCGCGGACGGTCCACTGGGATGCAGCGTGGCGCGCGATTCGATCGGCGTCGCCGTGGCTGTTGTTCCTGGCCGCGCTCGCCAACGTGCTGACGGTAGTGTCGAAGGCGCTGGTGTGGTGGATTTTCTTGCGCCCTGTTGGCGCGCCATCGTTGGGCCTGGCGATGCGAGCGACGTTTGCGGGCGCGGGAATCAACAATCTGCTCATCGCGAACAGCGGCGAAGCGGCACGCGCGGTGTTAGTCACGCGAAGCTCGGAGGCGTCGGGTACGGGCGTCGTGGCCGCGCTGGCGCTCGAGCGTCTCTTCGATTTCATCGGATACGTGCTGGTGCTGATCGGGGCAGCGTTCCTGTTTCCGTTGCCCGAGAGCGTCGCGCGGTGGCGTCCCGAGGCGATCGCCATGCTTGGCGCAATCGTGGTGGTGTTGATCGCACTCCTGGCGCACGCGCCGCATCCGCCGCCGGCCGACCGCGCGATCACCGGTGTGTTCAAGCGCGTGCTGGCCGCGTTCGAGCGGTTCATCGAACGGCTGGCACACATCGTCACCATCAAGCGAATGGGAGCGGCGCTGGCGCTCACCGTGGTGAACTGGGGGACGCAGATCGCGTCGTATCATCTGACGGCTATCGCGGCGCACTTTCCGATTTCACTGGCCGGGAGCATCACGGCGATGCTGTTGGTGAACGTCGGGTTTCTCGTGCGTGCGACGCCCGGCAACATGGGTGTCTTCCAGCTCGTGTACGCGGTGACCGCGCAGGCGCTCGGCCTGTCGTCGGACGCGGCAGTAGGCGTTGCGCTGCTGTTGCAGGTAGTGCAGAATGGGCCGGTGACCGTGTTGGGCGCTGCGTTAGCACCGGACCTGATGCTCGCCGCGCGCAAGCGGAAGGCGACGCCGGCCGTCGAGCAGCCGGGTGACTAACGGAATGCGCAGGATGGAAAAACGGCGCGTCCATCCGGGCGCGCCGTTTTACATCACCAGTCAACTACACCGACTTACTGCATGGTCGAGGCAGTCGTGGCGGTCGACTCACCCTTGCTCTCGATGACGAACACGACGCGGCGGTTCTTCTCGGCCCCCGGTGCGTCCTTCTCGGCGCCCGGCACGACGAGGCGGGTCTTGCCATAGCCGACCGTGGCGACCTGGTCGGTGAGACCTTGCGACTGCAAGTACGCCTTGACCGCTTCGGCTCGACGCTCGGAGAGCTTGACGTTGTAACGCTGCGAGCCGGCGGGATCGGCGAACCCTTCGACCGTGATGTTCGAGCCGGGATAATACTTCTGCGCGATCTTCGCGAAGCGATCCAGCGCGTCGTGATCTTCATCACGAACCGTGGCATCGTCGAAGGCGAAGTGAACCGGCAGCGCGAACTGGAGCCCGCTCTCGAGCGCGGTGATCTTCGCGCCGAACTCGGTGCGAAGGCTGTCGAGATCCTTGCGCAGCGAGGCTACGTCCGTGGACAGCGAACTGTCGGCCGCCATGCGGGCCGTCCGCTCGGTCGAGACGGACGAGTCAGTGTACGCCTTCTGCGTCGCGAGGCCAGACGCCAGGTTCTCCCTGACGAAGCCCTTCGTAGCGCATGCGGCCATCACTGGTGCGACAAGCGCGACTACCGCGATGGTCTTGAGCTGTGCTTTCATGGTTTGCTCCGGTTTATTTCCACTCGAGTGAGGTGCACTGGGACACATAGGGTGCATGCTAAAAATGTGCCCTGCCGACCGCGTGTGATTTGAGTCACTCGGGAGAAAAAAAGTCGCATACCGGGACATTCGTGTCGCTCGGCGAATGAGAATTCGTCAATTCGGGCTCTTCTGCAGCCATTCGCCGCCGTCCACAACCATGATAGCCCCGGTGATCCAGTCGCCAGCGGGCGACGCGAGGAAGGCGACCATGTTCGCGATGTCGCGGGGCGATCCCATGCGAGCCAGTGGAATGGCGCGGCGCGCGTAGTCTTCCATTGCGCGTTCGGCCGAGAACACATCCTGCGCCGCACCCGGTGGAGCCGAGAACGCCTTCTTCACCCCTTCGGTCGGGATGGGGCCTGGAGCGACAGCGTTCACGCGAATCCGGTGCTTCGCCCATTCGAGGGCGAGCGTTCGCGTGAGTGCATCGATACCCGCTTTGGCAGCGGTAGCGTGCGCCATGAGCGGCCAGCCGCGATAGTGCAACGTCATGGACACGTTCACGATGCGACCGCCGCCGTGGTCGCGCATCACCGGCATCACGGCCTGCGAGCAGAAGAACGTGCCGGAGAGATCGATGTCGATCACGGACCGCCACGCGTTCGCACTCATCGACTCCGACGGGACGTAGAAATTTCCTGCGGCATTGTTGACCAGCACGTCGATGCGACCCAAGCGGTCGGCAATGGACAGTACGCCGGCTTTGACGGCGTCGGCGTCGCGCACGTCGAGCACCAGTGCCTGCGCGGCGTGGCCGGCTTCCGTTAGCTGCCCAACGGCGGGGTCCAGGTGCGCCTGGCTCCGGCTCGCCAGGACGACCGTAGCGCCGAGCTCGGCGAAGAGTTGGGCGATGCCGAAGCCGATGCCCGTTCCGCCGCCGGTGACGAGCGCGACTTGGGCGTCGAACAATCCGGGACGAAAGACCGGAGTGGAATCCGGTTTGGCGGTCATAGTCTCGCCTCGTCAATGGGGGCCGGGCAGGCATCGGCAAAGAGCGCAGTGACGGCGTCGGCGGCGTCGGGCGCATCGAGCGTGAGCTCCAATTGCGGCGGACCATAGAGCGCCGTGTCGACAAACGCTTTCCGGTGGTGCCGGCTCGAGCCGGTGTCGCGAATGGCCTGGATGTGGAGCGGCGTAGCGTACCCGCAGTTTCGCTCCCACGCGTAGGCGGGGTGGCGGCGGGCGAGGTACTCCATGAGACGGTCGCGCGTGACTTTGGCCAAGATGGACGCGCAGGCGATGCTGTAGCATTTGTCGTCGCCATCGACGACGGCGGTGTGGTCGATGCCTAACGCTCGGATGGGGCGGCCGTCGATGAGCACGCGGTCGGGCGCGGTGCGGAGGCGCCGTAAGGCGCGCCGCATCGCGAGGGTGGATGCGTGATAGATGTTGAGCTGCTCGATCTCGAGCACCGACGCCGCGCCTAACGCAAACGACACGGCGCGGGCGGCGATGAGCTGGGCGAGATGGCGGCGCTTGGCGGCCGGCAGCATCTTGGAATCATCGACGCCGGGAAGCGCGCGGGCGTCGGGCGGCATGATGACGGCGCACGCGACGACGGGTCCGGCGAGGCAGCCGCGTCCGACTTCGTCGACGCCGGCCAGGAGCGTTGCGCCTTGGCGGCGCAGGTCGCGTTCGATGGTGGTCCAGCGTTGGCGGTGCACGCCGGCGCGCCGGCCCGAGTCCGCGCCGCGCCGTCCGCCCACTGGGCTTACTCCTCGGCGGCCTGTCCGAGGTGCGTCTTGCGCTCGCGAATGCGTCCCTGCTTCCCACTCGCGTTGCGCAGATAGTAGAGCTTGGCGCGGCGAACGCGGCCGCGGCGCACGACGGTGATGGTGCCGATCATCGGGCTGTGCACAGGGAAAATGCGCTCGACGCCGACGCCGTTGGAGATTTTCCGCATGGCGAACGTCTCGCTCACTCCGCTGCCGCGGCGGGCGATGCACACGCCCTCGAACGCCTGGAGGCGTTCCTTGTCGCCTTCTTTGACTCGGACGGCGACGCGCAGCGTATCCCCTGCACGGAACGGGGGGATGTCGGTGCGCATGTACTCTTTTTGGGTCTCGATGAAGGCGTGCATATATGGCTCGGGGCTGAGGTCGGGCCCGGGTGACCGGTGTTTTGTATAGACTGGTGAAATTAACCGGTGCCAGAGCTCGACGCCAGCCGCGGGCCTGCTCGGCGGCGAGTGCAGGTTGACCGGAGCGGGTGGAGGGCTTTCGCGCTCCCGTTGAAAGAATCAAGGCCGACTACGCGGATCACTGCGGACCGCTCGGCTGCGCAGACAGGTTCGAATTTGCGCGTCGTTTTGTTGTTGTTTTTCCCAAAAGTTTGCCGTGTCCGTTCCTGTCCGGCCTCGTCCGCTATCGATCTCGTAGAACTCCGAGTGGGACACGGTAGGGGAACACCCGCGATCCTCCCTGGCCGCTCCAGATGCGAGCGCGAGTCAATCGAGGATGATAGCGGACGAGGCCGGACACGAACGGACAAAGCAGGAGAGAAACTCTTGGGGAAAAACGAATGATCCGATTCCACAGCGAGGAGCTCACTGCGAGGCCTGACGCAAGGATGGGGAGGATCGCTATCGGTACGATGCGATCCTCCCCACCACTTGCATCCTCGCCCTCGTCCTCTAGACGTCTAGAGAAGGGCTCACGACGCGCCTTGCGTTAGGCGTTAGGCCTTGACCGTGATCGACTTCATGGTCGTGGTCTTGTGGCCCAGTTTGTCCACGATCTGGAGCTCAACGGAGTACGTGCCGGCCTTGGAATAGTTGTGCCGGAGCGAGAT
Source organism: Gemmatimonadaceae bacterium (assembly GCA_035279625.1). Lineage (GTDB taxonomy): Bacteria > Gemmatimonadota > Gemmatimonadetes > Gemmatimonadales > Gemmatimonadaceae > JADGGM01. Next base: position 8,982 of record DATEHK010000018.1, on the reverse strand, counting down.
CGCGCCCGCGGCTTTTCCGTCGCCGAAGTACCAGTTGTACGACGACGCGCCGTTAGGCACGGTCGAACCCTTGGCGTTGAACGAGCAGGACATGCCGCTGCAGCTGGCGGCAATCACGGCCTTGAAGGCGGCGCCGGCCGCCGGCGCGGACGCCGCGGTGGCGCCGACGGTGACGGTCTTGGTGATCGTGGTCTTGTTGCCGTCGCGGTCGGCGATGAGGAGCTTGACCGAGTACGAGCCGGCGGAGGCGTACGAGTGCGCCATCGTGGCCGCGGTCGTGCCGGCGGCGTGTCCGTCGCCGAAGTACCAATTGTACGACGACACTCCGTTAGGCACCGACGATCCGGACGCGTTGAACGTGCACACGTACTTGGCGGCGCACGTGGTCGAGAACGCGGCGGTGAGCGAGCTGGACGGCGCGGGCGCGGCGGCCGGGGTGGAGCCGCCGATGAAGCCGCTGTACGCGAGCAAGTTAGGCGAGCCGTTCACGCCGACGATCCTGCCCGACGTCGCGTTGCCGACGATCGCCGCCTTGACCTGCGCCGGCGTGGCCGTGGGGTGCGCCTGGAGATAGAGGGCCGCGATGCCCGCCACGTGAGGCGACGCCATCGACGTGCCGGACCACGTGACGTGCGCGACGTCGCTCAGATAGTCGGCCGACGTGATGTTGACGCCCGGCGCGAAGAGCGTGATGCAGGTGCCGTAGTCCGATGCGGACCACCGGTGGTCCGTGTCGTCGGACGCGCCGACGTCGATTACCTGCGGGAGATTTGCCGGCGCGATCCTGCACGCGTTCTCCGTATAGTTGCCGGCGGCGACGACATATGTGACCCCGGAACGAATCGACTTGGCGACAGCGGAGTCGAGCACGGGTGCGTTGGTCGCGCCCAGGCTCATGTTGGCGACGGCCGGTCGCTTGTGATTCGCGGTTACCCAGTCGATGCCGGCGATGATGTTGGAGAGCGGCGCGCTGCCGTCGCACTGGAGCACGCGGACCGACCAGAGCGTCACGTCCTTGGCAATGCCGTACGACGCGCCGCCGATGGTGCCCGACACGTGCGAGCCATGTCCCATGCAGTCGGCGCCGTTTCCGCCGAAGGCATCATAGGCGAACTTGGCGCGGCCGCCGAATTCTTCATGTGTGTACCGGATGCCGGTGTCTAAAATGTAGGCGTTCACGCCGGCGCCGGTGCCGGAATACGTGTAGGTCTTGTTGAGCGGCAGCGAGCGTTGGTCGACGCGGTCGAGGCCCCAATCGGGGTTGGCTTCGCTGCCCTGCGCGTGGACGATGATGTCGGGCTCGATCATCGCGACGTTCGGATCGGCGCGGAGGGCGGCGAGCTGATTGGCGTCGAGGTGTGCAGCGAATCCGCGGATCGCAGACTGGTACGTGTGCTCGACCGTGATGTTGCGCGCCGAGATCAGGCGATTCGTGGTGGACGTCGCGTCTTGCACGCCGTCGCGGTAGACCACGATGTAGTGGTCGGCTCGAACGTCGGGTTGGACCGCCGGCTGGTGTGCGACCGGTGAAGCGGAGGAAGCGTCAGGGCCCGTTGCGTCGCTGCATGCAGCGAGCGACAGCGCGGCCAATGCGCCGGCGAGGAGACGTTTCATCGTGGGACTCCCGTGTAGGCTGGTCCGCGCGACGGCTCGACTGGCATGGCGCAGCGTTCGCCCGCTTTAGCCTCGTAGCTTTGCGTCACCGCCTTTCAGCGGCTTTGCCCTCGTCACTAAGCCCGGCTCGGGCGTTAGCAACCGTGCGAGTTGTGATGAACGAGCGTGCGAGCGTGCGGTGTGAACCGAAGACGTTCGAGGTCATCCAGCGGCAACGTCCGAAGGAGCGACGTCGGTGTAGAAAGTACGAGTGAGTGTGAGAGTGCAGTAGAGGAAGCTCACAAACAAACACTGCTTGACTGTGTGGTCAGTCAAGCAGCGCGATCATGAGCGGAACTTCATCACTCCGCGATTAAAATCGTCTTCACATTCACGAATTCTCGAATGCCTTCGCGCGACAACTCGCGTCCATACCCGGAACGTTTTACACCACCGAACGGCAAGCGCGGATCGGAGACGACTTGAGCATTTACGAACACCGCGCCACTCTGGATGTCGTTGATGAATGCATCGCGCTCCGCGGCGTCGCGCGTCCAGACACTGGCGCCGAGTCCGAAGGTGGTGTCGTTGGCGAGAGCGATGGCATCGCGCGCGTTCGCGACGCGAAAGAGCGATGCGACGGGGCCAAAGACTTCTTCCTCGTAGGCAGGGGCTTCGCGCGGAATGTCGGTGAGCACGGTGGGTACGTAGAAGTTGCCGGGACCTTCCACGCAGCGACCACCAGTGACGAGCTTCGCGCCGGCGGCAATGCTGCGCTCGACCTGGCTCGCGACGTCGTCGCGAATCTTCGGCGTGGCGAGCGGACCCACGTCCGTTTTGGGATCGAGCGGATCACCCAGCGCAAGTGCTTCCATTCCGGCCACGAAGCGGCGCTCGAATTCCTGCGCGATACGCTCGTGCACGATGAAGCGTTTGGCCGCGATGCACGACTCGCCGTTGTTCACCATGCGCGCCTTGACGGCGGTCTTGACCGCGGCATCGAGGTCGGCGGACGGCATGACGATGAAGGGATCGCTCCCGCCTAACTCGAGGACCGTTTTCTTGATCGCCTTGCCGGCGATGCTCGCCACTTCCCTGCCTGCCTGTTCGCTGCCGGTGAGGGTCACGGCGGCAATCCGCGGATCCTGAATCACGCCGGCGACGCGCGCCGAGCCCAACAGCAGCGATTGAAATTCGTCGGCGTCGAAACCGGCGCGCGCCAGGACCTGCGCGATGGCGAGCGCGCACTGAGGTACGTTGGACGCGTGCTTGAGCACGGCGACGTTGCCGGCCATGAGCGCCGGCGCGGCGAAGCGGAAGACCTGCCAAAACGGAAAATTCCACGGCATCACGGCGAGCACCACGCCTAACGGCTGATAGGCGACGTAGCTGCGGGCGGCGTCGGTCGTGATGGGTTCATCGGCGAGCAGCGTTTGGGCGTGCTCCGCGTAGTGCCGGCACACCCATGCGCACTTGGCCGCCTCGTCGGCCGCGCTCTTGATCGGTTTGCCCATCTCGAGCGTCATGATTTTGCCGAGCTCGTTCTTCTCGGTGTCGAGAATCTCGGCCGCTCGGTGCATGCGTCGGGCGCGTTCCGCGAATGTGGTATGGCGGTGTCGCTCGAAGGCCTGCGCGGCGCGCTCGAGGCACGCGTCGAGTTCGGCGTCGGTGAGCTCGTCGAAGCGGGCGAGCTCGGCGTTGGTCGCGGGATTTACGGATTTCAACATGTGGGATTGCTCACGACGTGACGAATGCGCGCTACGGTTGTCCGCGCTCCTCCGCATGTCGCGTTCCGGTGGCGTCGTCTTGCGCGCGGCGTTCGCGCGTGAGGCGTTCGCCCTCGGCGACGCGCCAGGCGTCGATGCGTTTGTGGTCGCCGGACATGAGGACATCGGGGACCGCGAGGCCGCGAAATACGGCGGGTCGAGTGTAGCTGGGTGCGGAGAGTCCCTCGGTCCAGTGGGAATCGGTGCGCGCGCTGCCCAAGTCGGACATCGCGCCTTCGAGGAGCCGGACCGTGGCGTCGACGATGACGAGGGCCGCGGGTTCGCCGCCGCTCAGCACATAGTCGCCGATCGAGATCTCTTCGGTGGCGAGATGATCGGCGACACGTTGGTCGACGTCTTTGTAGTGTCCGCAGAGGATGGTGAGACCGGTGCCCGATGCATAGCGTGCCGCGTCGGCGTGCGTGAAACGGCGTCCGCGTGCGGAGACCAGGACGACGGGGCCGGTGGGATCGAGCGACTCGACCGCCTCGAAGAACGGTTCCGGCTTCATCACCATGCCGGGGCCGCCGCCGAACGGGTAGTCGTCCACCGTGCGGTGCTTGTCGTGGGTGAAGTCGCGAAGGTCGAGGACGTTGTAGGTCACGCCGCCGGCCGCGGCCGCACGCGCGGGGATACTCAGGCCCAGCGGGGCGGCAAAGAACTCCGGAAAGATCGTGACGATGTCGATCCGGAGCATCATTCGAACAGTCCGTTAGGCGGGACGGCGATGATGCGGCGGGCGGCGCGGTCCACGTGGCGCACGAACTCGGCGTGGAACGGGAGGATGGCGACGCGCGCGCCGTGCGCGATCTCGAGCGCCAGGCCCTGCGGCAGCTCGAGGACGTGGGCCACCGTGCCTAACGATTCGCCCGACGGGAGCTCGACGGTCATACCGGGGAGCTCGTGGACGTAGACCTCGCCGTCGGCCGGGGGCTCGAGATCGGCCGCTTGCGCCAAGAGGTAGCGATCGCGCCAGCGCTCGGCCGCGGTGCGGTCGGCGACGCCCGAGAATTGCACGATGAACGAGCCGTCCGGTTGGGCGCGCGCCGTCTCGACGACGAGCGTGCGGCCGGCGGGGTCCGGATCTCCGTTAGGCGTACCCACCAGAAGACGACGGCCGGCCGCGAAGACCGCGTCCGGCGCGTCGGTGAGGGGCTCGACCACTAAGGCCCCGCGAATCCCGTGTGGCTTGCGCAGCCGCCCGACGATCAGGAGCTCGGGAGCCGGCGCGTCCACGCTACTCCGCGTCGCGCACCGGCACGGCGCTGCCCTGTCGGCGGGCCGCGACGCGCTTCTCGTGGCGCTCCTTGAGGAGGCCTGCTTTCCGGAGGAGCGAGCGGACGGTGTCGCTGGGTAGCGCGCCCACGCCTAACCAGTAGTTGGCGCGCTCCGTCTCGAGCTGGAGCGCCGATTCGCTCTGGCGCGGGTTGTAGCTGCCGATCGTCTCGATGAAGCGGCCGTCGCGCGGGCTGCGCGAATCGGTGACGACGATGCGATACACGGGTTGCCTTTTCCGCCCAACGCGGCGGAGACGAATTCTCACGGCCATGGTGCGTGCTCCTTCGAGACGAAGGTGGTTCTCTCGACCGGGCTCATCGCGCGTCCGGCAGATCCGGACCGCACCCGGGACTACGCCTACCGGCCGAACGCCATACCGGGCGGCCGGCCTTCCTTCTGCATCCGCTTCATCGCTTTCTGCATGTCGCGGAACTGATCGAGCAAGCGATTCACTTCGCTGATCGGGCGCCCTGCGCCTTTGGCTATCCGGGCGCGTCTCGACCCATTGATGATACCCGGCGTCTTTCGCTCGGCGCGCGTCATGGAGAGCACGATCGCTTCGGCGTGCTTGAGGCGCTTGGGGTCGAGCTTTGCCTGCTTGAGCATTTTCGCGTTGACGCCCGGCAGCAACTTGAGCAGTCCCTCGAGGGGGCCCAGGCGTTGAATCTGCTTCATGCTGGCAAGGAAGTCCTCGAGGTCGAAGCCTTCCTTGCGGACTTTTTTCTCGAGGCGCTTCGCTTCATCGGCGTCGAACGATTCCTGGGCCTTTTCGACGAAGGAGACGATGTCGCCCATCTGGAGAATGCGCCCGGCCATGCGGTCGGGGTGGAACTCCTCGAGGGCGTCTGTCTTTTCGCCTAACCCAATGAACTTGATCGGCTTCTTGGTGACGCCGTAGATGGAGAGGGCGGCGCCGCCGCGCGCGTCGCCATCCATTTTGGTGAGGACGACGCCGGTGATGCCCAACGCGTCGTCGAAGCCTTTGGCGATGCGAACGGCGTCCTGGCCGGTCATGCCGTCGGCGACGAGCAGAATCTCGTCGGGGTGGACCGCATCTTTGAGGCGCGCGAGCTCGCGCATCATGTCGTCATCGATCTGCAAGCGGCCGGCGGTGTCGATGATGACGACGCGCTCGCGGGCGCGACGTGCTTCATCCAGGCCCTTCTTGGCGATCTTGACGACGTCGGTGGTCGTGCGATCGACGGTGACGGGGGCGCCGATTTGCGCGCCCAACGTCTCCAGTTGGTCGATGGCGGCGGGACGATAGACGTCGGCCGCGACCAACCGGGTTGGGCGGCCTTCTCCCGCGAGTCGGCGCGCGAGCTTCGCGGCGGTAGTAGTTTTCCCCGAGCCTTGCAGGCCGACCATGAGCACGACGGTGGGCGGGACGGTGCTCATGCGCAGGCCTTCGCGCCGTTCGCCCAACATTGCCGCCAATTCGTCGTGGACGATCTTGACGAGTTGCTGTCCGGGGGAGACCGTGCGGAGGGCGGAGACGCCGACGGCTTTGTGCTCGACGCGCTCGAGGAATTCGCGGGTGAGCTGGAAGTTGACGTCGGCTTCGAGGAGGACGCGGCGGACTTCGCGCAGTCCTTCCTTGATGTCGGCTTCCGACAGGACGCCGCGGCCGCGCAGGCGCGCGAACACGGAGTCCAGCTTTTCACTCAGCTCGTCAAACATAGCCGTGAAAGATAGATCAGCGTATCATTGAGTTCAACGACGACCGCTGATTGTTACGGCCATCAAGAACGCGGAAAAGCGGAAACAACGAACAAAGCGGGTGAACAGCGGGGGTCATCCTCCTCCCTTGCATCCAGTAGTTATCCTTTGACCAACTTCGGAGGAGTTCGCCAAGTGCGGCCCTCCCACGCGGACCGCCCTGTGCCGCGGCGGCATTCGGCTCGTCGCTCTAAGCAGTCCTCTCCATCCAACCGAAATGGCTCGCACACAGCGTAAGGAAGAGATTCTTCGCTCGGAGCTGCCGCCGACCCTGCCGCTCATGGCGTTGCGGTCGACCATCGTCTATCCGCTGGGCACGATCGCGGTGCAGATGGGCGCGCCCGAAAATCTGTCGATCATTCGCGGAAACGACGAGCCGGGGCTCATCGTGGGACTGCTGGTGGCCACCGGCGATCACGACGAGCCGATCAACGCGGACGCGTTCGTGGGGCGCGTCGGCGTGGCGGCGCGCGTGCACGAGCGCATCAACCTGCCCGGCGACACGATCCAGATCACGCTGCAGGGACTGAGGCGCATCGTGGTCGAGTCCGTGGTGCAGCGCGAGCCGTATCCGGTGGCGGTGATCAAGCCGGCCAGGGAGACACCGCTCGATCCGATCGAAGGCGAAGAGCTGATGGCGCGCCTCGTGTCGGCGGCCGAGACGCTGGCCGAGCTGGTGGATCGCATTCCGGATGAAGTGCCGGCGATCCTCAAGATGAACATGTCGGACCCGGGGCGGTTCGCGGACCTGGCGGCGACGAACATGAACCTGCGCATCTCGGAGAAGGACGAGGTGCTGCAGCGGTTGGACATCGGCGACCGCATCCGCTTTGTGTTAGGCCGACTCGAGCGCGAGGTGGCCCGGGCGCGGGTGATGGAAGACATCAAGCGCCAGACCGAGGTGAAGATCGAGCAGCACCAGCGCGAGTTCTACCTGCGCCAGCAGCTGCGCGCGATCCAGGCAGAGTTAGGCGAAGCCGATCCGGGCGAAAAGGATGCGATCGACATCCTGAAGAAAATCGAAGAGGCGCAGCTGCCCGAGAAGGCGGCGCACGAGGCGCGGCGCGAGACGGAGCGGCTGCGCATGCTGTCGCCGGCGTCGAGCGAGTATCAGGTGATCCGCACGTACCTCGATTGGCTCTTGTCGCTGCCGTGGACGACGGCGTCGGGCGCGGACACGATCACGCTGGCCAAGGTGCAGGAAGCGCTGGACGCCAAGCACTACGGGTTGAGCGAAGCGAAGGAGCGCATCCGCGAGTACCTCGCGGTACGGCAGCTGCGCGGCGGCGATCCGCACGGCCCCATCCTCTGCTTCGTCGGGCCGCCGGGCACGGGCAAGACGTCGTTAGGCGAGGCGATCGCGTCGTCCATCGGCCGCGCGTTCTACCGGATCTCGGTGGGCGGCGTGCGCGACGAAGCCGAGATCCGCGGACACCGGCGGACGTACGTGGGCGCCATGCCGGGGCTGTTGCTGCAGGCGCTGCGGCGCGTGGCGGTGAAAGATCCGGTGCTCATGATCGACGAGATCGACAAGATGACGTCGGGCGGCATGGCGGGCGACCCGACGGCGGCCATGCTCGAGGTGCTGGACCCGTCGCAGAACCACGGCTTTGTCGATCACTACGTGAATCTGCCCTTCGACTTGTCGCAGGTATTGTTCATCTGCACGGCGAACAACCTGTTCGACATTCCGGCGCCGCTGCGCGATCGCATGGAAGTCATCCGCATTGCCGGCTACACGATCGAAGAGAAAGTGGAGATCGCGTGGCGCTATCTCTTGCCCAAGTTGTTCGAGGAGCACGGCATCACGGACAAGGAGTTGCAGTTCACCGACGAGGTGTTGGGCTTCATCTCGAGCGGCTACTCGCGCGAAGCGGGATTGCGCGGGTTCTCGCGCAACATCTCGGCGATGATGCGAAAGCGCGCGCTACGGAAGGCGGAAGGCGAGGAAGGCGCATGGGTGGTGGACATGCCCAAGGTGGAGGAATTGCTGGGCGTGCCGCGGTACGCGCGCGAAGAGGCGGAGAAGGAGCCCGAGGTGGGTGCGGTGACGGGCCTCGCGTGGACGGCGACGGGCGGCGATCTCATGATCATCGAAGCGCTCAAGATGCCGGGCACGGGCCGGTTGATCGTGACCGGCCAGTTAGGCGACGTGATGCGCGAATCGGTGGACGCGGCGTATTCCTACGTGCGGTCGCGGGCCAAACAGCTGGAGATCGACGAGAAGATGTTCCGCGAGTTCGATCTGCACATCCATCTCCCGGCGGGCGCGGTGCCGAAGGACGGGCCGAGCGCCGGGATCACGGTGACGCTGGCGATCGCGAGCGCGCTGTCGGAGCGTCCAGTCAGGCGCGATCTGGCGATGACCGGTGAAGTGACGCTGCGCGGCAAGGTGCTGGAAATCGGCGGCGTGAAAGAAAAGATGATGGCCGCCTATCGGGCCGGACTGCGCGAGGTGATCCTGCCCAAGATGAACGAGAAGGATTTGCGGGACGTGCCGGACGAGATGCGCGCGAACATGGCGTTCACGTTCGCCTCGACGATGGACGAGGTGCTGCGGTTGGCGTTGTTGCAGCCGGCGCCGGCGCGCCCGGCGGATCAGTCGTCGGCGCCGGAGCGGGAAGCG
>DATEHK010000017.1:0-55899 GCA_035279625.1 Gemmatimonadaceae bacterium | reverse complement strand
CAAGCTGCTACTTCACCGCGTCGTTTCTTTTCCGTTGCCCAACGTTGCGGTCCCTGCCGTGTCCGCCGGTGTCCGGCCTGGTCCGCTATCACCTCGTGGAACCTTCCCACTGCACCGGAGGGGGCGCACGAGCGATGACCCAAGCAGGGTCTCTCTCACCGTTCCGCTGCGACGCTCCTCAGGATTCCACGAGGCGATAGCGGACACACCCGGACACAAACGGACAGTACACAAGGCTTCTTTGGAAAAAAGGCCGCGTCAGCCTTTCCCGGAAATCCCTGAAGAACCCCCAAAAAAACAACTTCGGTTCTGAACACTGTCGATGCGCTCGATCAACGATCACTCGGAAAACAGCGCTCGTTGAAAGCTATGATGCGTCACCACGGCCCCAAGTCCACTTTACGCTAGAGCTCGCTAGCCGCCCATACTTGCAGTCGACTCCTGGAGCGCGTACGGTGGTAGTGGGTTCAGCCGTATCGGATACTCCCACGTTGGAGGTGTGCATGCGCTCTCTGTCTTTCATCACCGCGGCCGTCGCCGCCGCCTGTCTCGTTGCGCCGATCGCCGTCAGCGCGCAAGCGACAGCGACTACCGCAACGGTCGCCTGTAAGGACGGCACCTCGTCGAAGGTGGGCCGGGGCGCGTGCTCGCACCACGGCGGTGTGAACAAGAGCTCGACGACAACGTCTGCGGCGACGAGCAGCAAACCGGCGTCGCCTGCTGCGTCGGCGTCACCTGCTGCGTCGGCGTCACCTGCAGCGGCCGCATCGCCGTCGCCCGCGGCAGCCGCCGCACCCGCCAAGAGCACTGGCGCATCCACCGCGACCGCCGCCAGAGGCGCGTCAGAGAACAACGATCCCACCGGTGCGATGGCCAAGTGCAAGGACGGACTCTACTCGCACAGCAAGCATCGCACGGGAACGTGTTCACGTCACGGCGGCGTCGCGCAATGGCTGCAGCCGAAACCGTAACGGCGACATTCTAACTGGACGGCTCGCCGTCCTGGAGGGCGACATGGGATTGCTCGACAAAGTGACCGGCAAAGCGAACGAAATCGAGTCCGCCGTACAGGCGGGCTCCGATTCGCCCGGCCTCATGGGACACGTGACCGAGTTCGTCCACTCGCATCCGGGCGGTCTGCACGGACTCGTGCAAACGCTCCGTGAGAAGGGACTCGGCGACGTGGTGAATTCGTGGATCTCGCGCGAACGGAACCAGCCGGTGACGGCCGCGCAGATCGACAGTGCATTGGGCAACGAAAAGATTCAGGCGATGGCCGCCAAACTGGGCGTCCCGACGTCGACCATCGCGTCGGGATTGGCCGCGATCCTGCCGCAAGTCGTGGACAGGCTCACGCCTAACGGCACGCTCCCGGCCGCCGCGGCGGCGGTACCCGCCACCCCGCCCGCGCCGGAGCCTCCGCAGGCGTCCGCCTGATCGACGCACCGTGCTCTCGGCGCGTGACTGGCGCCGGGAGCCGGTTAGGCCTCACGCGGCGATTCAGTAGCGACGGACCGGTTTCTCAAGGTCCGGTCCGCTGACGGTCTCGAGCACCCCGCCGTTCCTTTTCGATCGTCCGGGTCGACGCGACATTGTCGTCATCGCATGTCACGCGCAGGCGATCGACTCTGCACGCCCGCCTGGCTGCTTGCAACGCCGAGCGGGGCATGGCGGTCGCGTAGCCCCGTGCGCCGAAACTCGGGGACGACCACGTACCCGATGTGCCCGCCTTCCCGTTCCAGGAATGCGTTGAGCTCGTGCCGAATCGCGACTCGCCCAACGATTCCGGCGCCCGCGAACGCGAAGAGAAACGTGGAGGGCACGTGTTGCTGGGAGGGTAGGTCAATACCCTGCTCTTGCTCCGATAGCACCTCGAGGTAGCGGCCAAAGGGCATGCCTTCACTATAGTAGTGGAGGAACGTTGGAACGCTCGGCGACGTCGCGCGGTGGGCGCACACGAATTCCTGCTCGTCAGCCACCCGCAGGCGCCTGAGCTCGAGATGGGTGTGCATTAGTTGACGCGGCGATACATGCGGCCAGACCGAGAGCTTCTAAAAACGGTTCTTCCGGGAATTTCGGGCAAGTGGCGGACGTCACGCGCCTCGGCGTCATGCGCGCCGGTCGAGCGGTATCGGGATGCGACCTGCGTCGTGCGGCGGGCCTCGACACCCTTGTGCTGTTTTCCAACAACAACAAACTGCTCTCACCACAGTGATCGCACTGAGCCTCGCGCCGCCGAGCGGCCTTCAGTTTCCTTCAGTTTCCTTTTCGTGATCCCTTGTGACAGAGCGAGAAAGCCCTCCACGCGCGCCATCGTGAGCCCTCATGTCGTGCTTTCGCAGGAGGTCTGATTCGAGGCTGATCGCCGTCCCGCGTGGAGGGCTTCCTCGCTCTGTCACAAGAAGATACCGAAAAGAAAACTGCAGGGATAACCGCGGATCGTTCGGCTGCTCGGTGCCAGGGGCATCGACAGTGGTGGGATCCGTTTTTGTTGTTGAAAGCGAAAAAACGGACGCGGGTGCACGAATCCGGCCCTGCGGCGGAGCGATCCGCCGTTGTCCGTGCAGTTATCCGCTTTGATCCTTCAAACATGCGCGAAGCGGCCCAGCTACGAGCGCTCTGGCGGAGCTCAGCGATCGCGCACCGCACCCGCGAACGCCGATGCGAACAACGGAGCCGTCGCGTACCGGTCGTCAGGATCGCGCGACAAACTCTTGAGCAGCACCTTTTCGACCGCCGCCGAAAAGCCCAGGTCGGGGCGCATCGCGCGGATGGGCGTCGGGTCGCCCTTGAGGCGCGCGATCATCATGTCTTGCTGTGTCTTCCCGGAGAAGGGCAGCTGGCCGGTGAGCAGCTCGTAGGTCATGAGGCCGAGTGAGTAGATGTCGCTTCGGGGGTCGAGCGACTTGCCGCGCAGCTGCTCCGGACTCATGAACTCGGGCGTGCCTAACACAATGCCGGTGGCCGTGAGCTTGCGCACCTCGGCGCCCACCCGGCGCTCCTTCGCCAACCCGAAATCCATCACCACCGCCCGCGTCGTGCCGTCGGGCTTGGGACACAACATCACGTTCTCGGGTTTGAGGTCGCGGTGCACGATGCCCAGCTCGTGCGCCACGTGCAGCCCCGCCGCGATCTCCGACACGAATTGCGACACCACGCCCAACGCCAGCTGCCCCTCGCGGATCGCGCGGTCGCACAACAGCTCGCCGTCCATGAAGGGCATCACCACGTACACCATCCCGCCCGTCGCTTCGCCTAACCGGATGATGTGGCACACGTTGGGGTGCTCGAGCTTGCCGGCCAGCTCGGCCTCGCGCCGGAGCCGCGCCATTGCGTTCGCGTCGCGGCTCAGCGCCGGCGACAACATCTTGATCGCCAAACGGTCGCCCGTCTTCGCGTCGGTCGCGCGGTACACGAACGACATCCCGCCCTCGCCGACCTTCTCCTCGATGCGATACCGGCCGTCCAGCGTCTGCCCCACGAGCTGGGCCAGCTCCGCGGCCGGCTCGCGCACTTCGGTTGCCGGCACCGCGGCCGCGGCCGACGCGCGCGATCGCCGGCTCGTGCGCGAGCTGCGCGCCTCTTCCGGGTGCACCGTCTCGAACACGCGCGCGTGCGACGGCGATCGCGAGGACGACTCCGGCGCGTCGTTAGGCACGGCCGACGGCGCCGGCGGAATCGACACGCGCTCGAGCTTGGTGCCGTCGCGCGTGCAAAACCGCGCCTCCTCGGGATACATCGTCCCGCACGTCGGGCAATACGTGCCGTGCGTCACGAGCACACCCGATTGCGCCCCTGCGCCTTGGCGCGGTAGAGCGCTTCGTCCGCCACCGCGATCAATTCCTCGGGCGAGTTGACGCGCGTGTTCGGCACCGTCGCCACACCGACGCTCACCGTCACCCGCAACCACCCGTATTCGCCGCCGGTCACCGGCGGCGTTTCCTCGACCCGCGCCCGAATGCGCTCGGCTAACGCAACCGCGCCCTCTTCGCCGGTTTCGGGCAGCACGACCACGAATTCCTCGCCGCCGAATCGCGCCACCACGTCCACCGCGCGCGCCTCGCGCTGCAACACGCGCGACACGCCGCGCAGCACCTCGTCGCCGACCACGTGTCCGTACGAGTCGTTGATCGCCTTGAAGTGGTCCAGGTCCACCATCAGCACCGACAGATGCAGCGCATACCGGCGCGCGCGCTCCAGCTCCGACGTCAGCCGCTCCATGAGCGCGCGCCGGTTGTGCGTCTGTGTGAGCGGATCGGTGAGCGCCAGCACCTCGAACCGCGCCTTGTCCGCGCGCGTCGACTCGATCATTTGCGCGCGGCGAATCGCCGCGACCGCCGCCCGCACCACCGTATCCGCGAATTCGACGTCCGCCCTGCCTAACGACGCCTCATCGAGCAGCGTGCGCAGGAAGATGACGCCCGCCTGCTCGCCGTCGAGGCGGAATGGCAGCGCCACCACCGAGCGGTAGGGCACGAGCGTGCCGGCCGCCGCCCAGTCGAGGCGGACGTCGTTGTACAGCGCGCTCGCGTCCACGTCTTCGATCAACACCGGCTCGCCGGTTTCCAAGGCCGCGCGAATTTCCGGATAGCGCTCCAGGCGGATTTCGAGATGGGCCAGGCCCGGCGCCTCATACGCCGCCGCGACCACGCCCACCTGATCACCGGGCCGCGCCAGTACGAGCGAGCAGTGCGAGATGTCCAACGCGCGCGCCACGCGCCGCACCAGAATGTGGTACAGCTCCTCCGAGGAGAAATCGCCCGTCACCTCGTGCAGGATGTCGACGATCTTGCGGCGATTCTCGGCCTCCAGGCGCACGCGGTCCAGCTCCACTTCCGTAGACCGGAGTGCCGACCGCGCGTGCAGCAGCTCCTGCCTAACGCGAAGCTGCATACGGATGCGCGCCAGGAGCTCGCGCACGTGGAATGGCTTGCTCACGAAGTCGGTGGCGCCCAGGCTCAGGAGCCGCGCCGTGGCTTCGTCCGTCGGCATGGCCGATACCACCAGCACCGGCATGTCGCGCCAGCGCGGATCGGCGTTGATGCGGTGCAGGAGGTCGTAGCCGTCCACGCCGCGCATCATCACGTCGAACATCAGGAGGTCGGGCTCGTGCTCCGTGAGCGCGTCCAACACGCGCTCCCCGCCTAACGTGACGGTGACGTCGAATCCCTGCTCCTTGAGCAGCCACGAGATGGTGCGCGCGAGGACGTCGTCCTCGTCGGCGATGAGAATCCGCGCCCTATCCATCCGGCAGCAGCTCGCGCAGCCCCGACCACTCCATGTTCCCGCCGCTCAGGATCGCGACCGTCACGCCGCGCGCCGTCGCCGCACGCGACCGGAGCGCCGCTACCGTGATCGCACCGCTCGGCTCCGCCACGATCTTGAGCCGGTCCACGAGATACCGCACCGCGTCGCGCATCGCGTCGTCCTCGACCAACACCACCTCGTCCACGTACGCCTGGTGATGCGCGAACGGGATCGAACCGATCTCCACGGCCAGTAACCCATCCGCCAGACCCGACGTGCGCGCCAGCCGGACCGGCGCCCCGTGCTCCCGTGCACGCGTCAGCTTGGGCGCGCCCGAAGGTTCCACGCCGATCACCCGCGCGTGCGGCGCCAGCGCCTTGATCGCCGTCGCCACGCCCGCGCTCAACCCGCCGCCGCCCACCGGCACCAGCACGGTCTCGACGTTAGGCAGATCTTCCGCGATCTCGAGGCCCGTCGTGCCTTGTCCCGCGATGATGGTGTGGTTGTCGTACGGCGGCACCAGCGTGAGGCCTTCGGCCACCACCAGCTCCGCCGCGCGCGCCATGCGGTCCGCCGTCGTCGTGCCCGCCAGCACGATCCGCGCGCCTAACCGTTGGGCGCCGGCGCGCTTGGCCGCCGTCACCGTGGTCGGCATCACCACCGTGGCCGGCACGTCGAAGAGACGCGCCGCCAGCGCCACCGCTTGCGCGTGATTCCCCGACGACGGCGCCACCACGCCGCGCGCGCGCTCCTCGGGCGCGAGACGCGCCAGAAAGGTGTACGCGCCGCGAAACTTGAACGCGCCGCCGCGCTGCAGCATCTCGGGCTTCACGAAGAGCGAGCCCGCCTCGACGCCGATCGACGCGGCGAGCTCGTCCGCCGGTAGGAGCGGCGTACGCACCGCCACGCCGCGCAACACGGCCGCGGCGGCGCGAATGTCGGCAAGACTAACGAGACGCGTGCTGGGTGACGGCGCGACCGACGTCATGATGGCACTCTGCTAAGGGAGACCCCGTCCCGCCAGAGGCACGAAACGATCCGCCTGTGCGCTCCGTTCGTGCGTGCGCTGCTACTGCTCTTCCTCCGGCGCCAGCGTCACCGGCTCGTCGCCTTCGTCGCCGCCGCCCTGCTCGTCGTCCTCGATCACGACCCGCGCCACGTCGCACACCCGATCGCCCTCGTCGAGGTTCACGAGCTTCACACCCTGCGTGTTGCGCCCGCTCACGCGAATGCCCTTCACCGGCATCCGGATCACGACGCCGTGCTTCGTGATCAACATCAGCTCGTCGTCCGGCAGCACTTCCTTGAGCGCCACCACGTCGCCCGTCTTGTCGGTGCGGTTGAGCGTGATGATGCCTTTGCCTCCGCGCTTCTGTACGCGATACTCGTCGATCGGCGAGCACTTGCCCATGCCCTTCTCCGTCACCACGAGCAGCGTCGCCTCGCGCTTGATCACCACCATTCCCTTCACCACGTCGCCCTCCCGCAACTCGACGCCTTTCACACCCGTCGTGTCACGCCCCATCTCGCGCACGTCCTGCTCGTGGAACCGGATCGACAAGCCGTGCTGCGTGGCGAGCACGATGTCGTTGTTGCCGCTCGTCACCTGCACGTCGATGAGCTGATCATCGGGCTCGATCTTGATCGCCTTGATGCCCGTCGTACGCGGATTCGCGTACTGAGACAGCGACGTCTTCTTCACCGTGCCCTGCCGCGTCGCGAACAACAAATACTGCGATTCGCTGAACTCGCGCACCGGCACCATCGCCGAGATGGTGGTATCCGCCGACACGTTGATCAGGTTCACGACGGCTTTGCCCTTCGCCGCGCGACCGGCCTGCGGAATCTCGTGCACCTTGAGCCAGTAGCAGCGCCCGTCGTCGGTGAAGAACAGGATGTAATCGTGCGTCGACGCGATGAAGAGATGCTCGATGAAGTCTTCATCCTTGAGCGCCTGTCCGTTGTTCCCGCGTCCGCCGCGCCGCTGCTTCTTGTACGTGGTAACCGACGTCCGCTTGATGTAGCCGGAGTGCGACACGGTCACCACCATATCCTCTTCGGCGATCAGGTCTTCGATCGTGAACTCGCCTTCGTCGCTCGTGATTTCCGTGCGACGATCATCGCCGAACTTGGCCGCGATCTCGTGGAGCTCCTCCTTGAGGATCTTCATGCGGCGGTCACGCGACGCGAGAATCGCGCGGAACTCCTTGATCTGCCCGCGCACCTCCGTGAGCTCTTCCTCCAGCTTCTCGCGCTCGAGACCGGTGAGCTTGGCGAGACGCATGTTGAGGATCGCATCGGCCTGTTTTTCCGAGAGCTTGAAGCGACGCTGCAGTTGGGCGCTCGCCTGCGGCGTGTCCTCCGCCTTCCGAATGAGCTTGATCACCTCGTCGATGTTGTCGACGGCGATCTTGAGCCCTTCCAAGATGTGCTCGCGCTCGAGCGCCTTGTCGAGATCGTACTGCGTCCGCCTAACGATGACGGTGTGGCGGTGCGTGATGTAATGCTCGAGCAATTCCTTGACCGGCATCACCTTCGGCACCAGTTGCCCCGTGTGCGAGTCGGGCACCAGCGCCAGGTTGATCACGCCGAAGGTCGCCTGCATCTGCGAGTGCTTGTACAACTGATTCAGCACCACGCGTGGAATCGCGTCGCGCTTGAGCTCGATCACCACACGCATGCCGTCGCGGTCCGACTCGTCGCGCAGGTCCGAGAGGCCTTCCACCTTTTTCTCGCTGTGCAACAGCGCGATCTGCTCGACCAACTTCGCCTTGTTGACCTGATACGGAATCTCGGTGATGACGATCTGCGACTTGTTCGACGACTCCTTCTCCTCGATCACCGCGCGCGCCCGCATCACGATCCGGCCGCGTCCCGTGTCCTGATAGTCCTTGATGCCCTGACGCCCGTAGATGTAGCCGCCCGTCGGGAAGTCCGGCCCCTTGATGAACTTCCGCACCTCGGCCGCCGTCGCATCCGGATTGTCGATGAGATGCACCACCGCGCTCACCACTTCGCGCAGATTGTGCGGCGGGATGTTGGTCGCCATGCCCACCGCGATGCCCGACGACCCGTTCACCAACAGGTTCGGAAATCCAGCCGGGAGCACCTTCGGCTCCTGCAGCCGGTCGTCGAAGTTGGGCGCGAAATCCACCGTGTTCTTGTCGATATCCGACAGGAGATCGGTCGCCAGCGCCATGAGCCGCGCTTCGGTGTACCGGTACGCTGCCGCCCCGTCGCCATCCACCGACCCGAAGTTTCCCTGCCCATCCACCAGCGGGTACCGCAGCGAGAAATCCTGCACCATGCGCACGAGCGCGTCGTAGACGCTCACGTCGCCATGCGGATGGTACTTGCCTAACACATCGCCGACGACCGTCGCCGACTTCTTGTACGGCCGGCCCGGGACGAGTCCCAACTCGTTCATCGCGTACAGCACCCGGCGATGCACGGGCTTGAGACCGTCGCGCACGTCCGGCAGCGCGCGCGACACGATCACGCTCATCGAGTAGTTGATGAACGACTCTTTGATCTCTTCGTCGATGAGCCGGGAGACGATCCGTTCGCGATTGTTTGGGGCGGTCATTCGGGTGCGGCGGAGGAGAAAGAACGCAGAAAGATCATAGGCCCGAAATCTAATCCGCGACGGCCCACCGGACAACGGGAAGGGGGCAATCTAAGCCGTTGTAGGCGCGCGGCTTACGAAGCCGGCTCGGCCGCCCGCCGATGACCCCTACCGGCGTGTCTCGGACCCCGCGCCGTCGCCGTCCATCACCTCGCGCACCGACGCCGCATCGCTGTCGCCTAACCCGGCCGCCACGGCGCGCGCGAACTGCTCGCGGATCACCGCCGTTGCCGGCAGCGCAAGCCCGTGTTGCGCCGCGTTCGCCAGCACCAGGTCCAGATCCTTGAGCATGAGCCGCGTGCTGAATTGCGAGTCGTAGCGGCGCTCGAACAACAACGGCGACTTGTAGCCCACGAACGGCGACGCGAGCACGGAGCTCAAGAGCGTCTCCCGGAACAACTCGAGCGGCAGTCCCGCGCGATGCGCCGCCGCGATCGACTCGCCTAACAACTCGATCGTCCCGCCCACCAACAAATTCATCACGAGCTTGAGCGTGCTCGCTTTCCCAATGTCGCCGGCCCGGATGATCTGCCTCGCCAGCACCAGCAGCATCCCCGACACCTCGGCGACCGCGGCCGTGTCGCCGCTCACGATCGCGACTAACGTACCCGACGACGCCTGGCCGATACTGCCCATGACCGGCGACTCGAGGTACGGCACGTTCTTCTCGCCGCACTGCGCGGCGAAGCGCGCCGAATCCGCCGGCCCAACCGTGGACGTATTCACGACGATCGTGCCCGCGCGTGCCGATGCCAACACCCCTTTGGCCCCGCCTAACACAGCCGACACGGCCGCCGGGTCGGACACCATGAGCACCACCACGCGAGCGCCCGCCGCCGCGTCGCGCGGATTGTCCGCCACGCGCGCGCCCCGCTTGATCAGATCGTCGGCGCGACCCGGCGTTCGATTCCACGCGGTGACCAGATAGCCCGCGTCCACGAGACGATTCGCCATGGGCTTCCCCATGGCGCCCAGCCCGAGAAACGCGACCGGTGTCCCCGTATCCATGACACCAAACTACCGATTCGCTCTCGCCGGGCCAGGGTGCCCGGCGGTCAGTTCCGCGTCCCCCGACGCACGTCGAAAATCGCGCTGCGTCTGCACTGCGGACAGATGAGCCACTCCCGTCGCCGCGCGTAGCCGAGTCCGAACGAACCGCCGCCGATGGGACGCGTGGTCATCGCCACGCTGCACCGTGGACAGATGGGTATCTCTCCGCGCACCACCGCATCGCGAATACCGGCCTGTTCCGTGGCGTCGTACTGTGCGTGGTCAGCCATCATCCACTGGGAAGTCCGGCCCAACCCGCCTGTTCTCCGGCTGCGCGAGCGGCGTGGATCGCATCGGCCCCGATGTCGCCTCGATCTCGCCGCGCTGCCCTGGATCGTTCTGAATGGCCGCGCGAAACCGCGACAGCTCGAAGCGCATGTGGAGAGCGACGATCGCATGCCCAACGGTGCCCCACGCCAGCGCCGCCAGCGCCGTGCCGCCTTCCACTTCGTACGACCGCCGGACCAGCGTTTCGGCGCCGTCGGCCACGAAGCTCCATCGTTCCTGCCCGCGCCACGGTCCGTCGTACGACAACGCGACCTCGCGATCGCTGGTGGCTTCCACGACGTACTCGAAGCGCATCCCGCCGAACAGTTCCAGCGCGAAGCGGTCGCCAGCGCCTAACGAAGACGCCGACGTGCGCGTCACGAGATGGACATCGGGCGCCATCCACTCGCGCGCGCGCGCCACAGTGAGCAGCGCGCGCATGGCCTGCGCGGGCGCCGCCCGTACGACAACCAGCTCCTCGACGCGCGTCATACGCCGACCAGCTTCGCCCGCACGGCATCCGGAATCGGAACCGTGCGACGCGCGCCATAGTCGTACATCACCTGCACCGTGCGACCGTCAGCCACCACGCGATCTCCCTCCGTGGCTCGTATCACGTACGACCACACCCACGCCTTGGTCCGTACTTCGCTCGTCACGATCTCGATCTCGAGCGACTGTCCGATCATCGCTTCGCTCACATAGCGCACGGTCGCTTCGGCGACGATGAACGGAAAGTCGGCGTCGCCGCCCATGCGATCGACCCACGCGCGATGCCGCGCCATTTCGAAGTACGTGAGGTACACCGCGTTGTTCGCGTGTCCTTTGGAATCGTAATCTGCGTAACGCGTCTCCACCGGCATCCGCACGTCAGTCGTCTCCGCCCACGCGCAATACGATCTTGCCGACGTGCTCAGGCGACGCAAGGCGTGCGTACGCCGCACGGCCTTGATCGAGCGAGTGCACCGAGTCGATCACCGGCGCGAGATGCCCGCGCTCGAAGGCGCCGAGCATCTGGTCGAGCTCGCGATCGTTGCCCATGGTCGATCCCAGGATCGACCACTGATTCCAGAACAGGCGCCGCACATCCGTCTCCACCATCGGCCCGCTGGTCGCGCCGCACGTCACCAGGCGGCCGCGCTTGCCTAACGCAAGCAGCGAGCGCGCCCATGTCGCCTGCCCAACAGTGTCCACCACCACGTCCGCCCCGCGCTTGCCGGTGCGGGCGCGCACCTCGCGCGCCACGTCCTGCGTGCGGTGGTTGAACGCCGCGTCCGCGCCTAACCCTAGCGCACGCTCGAGCTTCGCGTCGCTCCCCGACGTCACCCACACGCGCGCGCCGTGCAGCTTCGCGATCTGCAGCGCGGCCAACGCCACGCCGCCGCCGATGCCCCAGATCAAGACCAGATCGCCTTCGCGCACCGCCGCCCGCGACACCATCATGCGCCATGCCGTGAGCGCCGCCAACGGCAGCGCGGCCGCCACCTCCCACCGCACCGACGACGCGATCCGCCTTACGTTGGGCGACGGAACCACCACGAACTCGGCGCACGTTCCCGGCAGGTGCTCGCCCAGGATCTTGTACGACACGCAGAGCGATTGCTCGCCGGCGCGACAATACTCGCACGTCCGGTCGCTGATTCCCGGCTGGATCAGCACCCGATCGCCGACCGCCACGTCACGCACATCCGGACCAACTGCATCCACGATGCCTGCACCATCGGAACCGACGACCCAATCGGGCGTAATCGGTATGCCGGGCAAGCCCTCGAGCACGAATAGATCGAGCCGATTCAGCGCCGCGGCACGCACGCGAACGCGAACGTCCGTGCTCGCGCGCAACTCCGGAATAGGCAGGTTCTCGAGCACTTCGAGGCGGTCGAGTCCTCCATGCGACGAGATGGTCAGTGCTCGCACGATGTTGTCGTCAGGTTATATTTGGAAAGTGAATGCTACCGAGCGCTCGTGCATCGAGCAACGCGCCGGTTAACACCGTACCACCACACGTGTCAACGCGATGATTTCGATCAAAGTGCCGCCGCTCGGTGAGTCGATCGTCGAGGCGACGATCGCGCGCTGGGTGAAGCGCGAGGGCGACACGGTCGCGCAAGGCGACACCATCGTCGAGCTCGAGACCGACAAGATCACGGTCGAAGTCCCGGCGCTCAAAGCCGGCACGCTCGTGAAGCGCCTGCATCAAGAAGGCGACGTCGTGAAAGTCGATGACGAGCTCGGCCAAATCGACGAGACGGCTACTGCACCGGCAGCGAAACCTGCGACCGCACCCGCGCCGGCAGCTGTCGCTGTCGCTCCTGCCGCCGTGTCATCGGCACCCGCCGTCGCAGAGGCGCCCAAGCGCGCGTCGCCGGCGGCACGCCGTGTCGCCGAAGACGCGGGCATCGATCTCGCAGCCGTGAGCGGCCGTGGCCGCGGCGGCATGGTGACCAAGAGCGATGTGATCGAAGCACACGGCGATGGTGCGACGGCGCAAGCGACACGCTCGGCGCCTCCGGCGCCGAGCGCGCCGGTTGCGCCACCCGCTCCGGCTCCACGCCCAACGACGTCGAACGTCGAAACGCACGGACGCGAAACGCGCGAGCGCATGACGACGCGCCGCAAGCGCATCGCCGAGAACCTCGTGCAAGCGCAGCACGCAACGGCGCACCTCACGACGTTCAACGAAGTCGACATGTCCGCTGTCATCGGCGTGCGTGACCGGCTCAGGGAACAAGTCGAGAAGAAGCACGGTGTGAAGCTGACGTTTATGCCATTCTTCGCACGCGCCGCGGCAATGGCGCTCAACGCGTATCCGGTCGTGAACGCGCAGATCGACGGCGACAGCATCATCTACAAGCACTACGTGAACCTCGGTATCGCCGTCGCGTCGGATCAGGGACTCGTCGTTCCGGTGATCAAGGATTCCGAGCGCATGGGAATGGTCGAGTTCAGCCGCGCACTCTCGGCCGTTGCCGGGCGCGCGCGCGACGGCAAGCTCACCATGGATGATCTCACCGGCGGCACCTTCACGATCACCAACGGCGGCGTATTCGGCTCGCTAGTCTCGACGCCCATTCTGAACTATCCGCAGGTCGGCATCCTGGGCCTGCACAAGATTCAGGATCGGCCGATCGCCGTCGGCGGCGCCGTGGTGATCCGTCCCATGATGTACATCGCGCTGTCATACGATCATCGTCTCGTGGATGGCCAGCAGGCCGTGCTCTTTCTCGTGCGCGTGAAAGAGCTGATGGAGGATCCTGCCGCCATGCTCATCGATTGATCGCGCGCGCCGTGCGTGGGCGCTTCGGCGTGGCCCGCGCACTCCCTGTTCCCTGGTTAGGCAATGGCTGATTCGCTCTCTCCCGACGTCGTCATTATCGGCGGCGGCCCCGGCGGCTACGTGGCCGCGATTCGCGCCGCGCAGCTCGGTCTCGCCACCGTGTGCGTGGAGATGGACGCCACGTTGGGCGGTACCTGCGTCAACGTTGGATGCATCCCGTCCAAGGCACTCCTGCAATCGTCCGAGCATTTCGAGTTCGCACGCACGCACATGGCCGAACACGGCGTGCGCGTGGGCGACGTCACGCTCGATCTGCCCACCATGCTCACCCGTAAGGAACGCGTCGTCGCGGCCAACACGCGCGGCATCGAGTACCTGTTTCGCAAGAACAAGGTCACGTGGGCCAAAGGACGCGGCACTCTCAAACCAGGAAACGTGGTCGAGGTGCTGGGGGCGGACGGAGCGGCCACCGTGTACCGTGCGCGAGATGTGGTGATCGCCACGGGCTCGGTGCCGATCGCGCTGCCGTTTCTTCCGTTCGACGAGGATCGCGTGTTGTCCAACGTCGGCGCGCTCGCGATGCGAGAAGTGCCGGAGCACCTCGCGGTCATCGGCGGCGGTGTGATCGGACTCGAGTTGGGATCGGTGTGGCGCCGGTTAGGCGCAAAGGTCACCGTGGTCGAGCTCCTGCCCACGATTCTCCCCGGCAACGATGCCGAGGTGGTGAAGGAAGCCGACAAGGTATTCCGCGCGCAGGGCCTGTCGATTCGCGCGGGCACGCGCGTGACCGGAGCAGCGCGTGACGGGAACCGAATCCGCATCGACCTCGAGTCGGACGGCGCAACCGACACGCTCACGGCCGACCGCGTGCTCGTGGCCGTCGGGCGAAAGCCCACGCTCACCGGCATCGATACCGCCGCACTCGGTCTGGCGACGGGCAAACGCGGCGAGATCATCGTCGACCCGCAAATGCGGACCAACGTGCCGCACGTGTACGCGATCGGCGACGTCGTGGGCGGCATGCTCCTGGCGCACAAGGCGGAGGAGGAAGGCGTGGTGGCCGTGGAGACGATCGCGGGACGGCGCACCCACATGAACTACCGCCCCGTGCCGTCCATCGTGTACACGTGGCCGGAGATCGCCGCGATCGGCCTTACGGAGCAGCAGGTGAAGGACAGCGGACGCGAATACCGGATCGGACGCTTTCCGTATTCAGCCAACCCGCGCGCGCGGACCGCCGGCGAAACCACGGGATTCGTCAAGCTCATCGCCGACGCCAAGACCGACTTGCTCCTGGGAGCGCACATGATCGGCCCCACGGTGTCGGAGCTGGCGGCCGAGCTCGTATTGGCGTTTGCCTACGATGCGTCGGCCGAGGACGTGGCGACGACGATCCATGCGCATCCGACGCTGAGCGAGGCGACGAAGGAAGCCGCGTTAGGCGTGGCGGGCCACGCGATTCACATCTGACCGCGGTTGTCGGGCACAAAAAAAGGCGCACGCCATTGGCGTGCGCCTTTGTCGTTCCGTGTGGTTGCGGTTAGCGGCCCTTCGTGAGGGCGGCGCCGATCGCCATGCCGACTGCCACGGCGCCGGCCGTCGCGGCCATTGCCACCATTGGCGTCACCGTCACTTGGCGCTTGTACCATGGCAGCGCCGGGGGCGCATCCTCGGGCAGCGCTTCCATGATCTGGCGATACACGTGCACGGGCGTCTTCGCCTCGCGGCGCACTTCGACTTCCTTCTCGATGCGCAGCCAGAACTCGACGTCGCGCGCGGTCGAGCGGGCGCGGGCCTCGCTCTCCGGCACCTCGCCATCGAGCCATGCATTCAAGGTCGCCGTCCCGGGGTCCCCTGCTAACGGAACCTCGCGGTCGGACAGCGGACGCGCCACAGAAGACTCACGCGACTTGGGCGTGTCGACTTCGCTCCGGCGCTCTCGGGGATCAAGGTTATCGAGCATCAGGCGTATTTTTCCTCTAGAAGGACCTGGAGCGCTTCGCGTGCCCTGTGCACACGCATCTTCAGTGCCCCGACAGTGGTGCCTAACAGATCCGCCATCTCCTCGTACGACCGACCTTCGACGTGCTTCATCACGAAGGCCTCTCGAAGCGACGGCGCCAGCTGGGCCAATGCGCGATCCAGATCCGACCGCAGCTCGGTCCGGTCAAGCTCTTCTTCCGGCGTCGCAAATGCGGAGGGCTGATCGTCCTCCTCATAACTCAAATGCGTGCGGCGAATGTTCTTGAGCCAGTCCTTGCACCCGTTCGCCACGATCCGGAAAATCCAAGCATCGAAACGCCCATGCACCTCGGCCAGATGCTGGTACGCTTTTATGAATGACGCTTGAAGGATGTCTTCCGCGACATCCGGACTTCCGGTCATGCCAAGCGCGTGTCGGTACAACGGATCGCTGTAGCGTCTGATCAGCATTCCGAACGCATTGCGATCACCCGCGAGCACGCGCCCGATCACTTCGTGATCCGCTTCCTGCGAATCCGCGGGGCGAGGCGCATCGATCACTGAGGTCGTTTTCACGCCGCTAGTGTAACGCTTCATACGCCCCCCGGACAACCCTGACAGGCTCGGGAGCGGTCGCACGAGGGTGGCCATGCTGTTGGGACGAGCAGAATGGCCGAACGTAACGTCCCGAACGACTACCGAAGTTGTGCATGGTAGAGAAGCTCCCGTAAGGCATCGGCGCGGTAGCGTCGTTTCGCGTGATCGCGATCGGCGCGATAGCGGCGGTATTCGCGGACGAACCGGCGACAGCGCCCATCGATTGCGGCATCATCGAGTACACGGCGCAACGCCACTTCGTTTAGCACTCCCTCGGAGTTGTAGCTCACCAGCACATGCCGGGCCTGCGTCGCCGCGAGCAGATTCCGCAGCGAACGCTCCGCGCCCGTCGACGAACACCACGCGCTGCGCGTCGTGCCGCCGGAGTCGCGGATCAATCCCGTTTTCCCGCGTACGATCGGAACGTCGTTGAACCATCCGCGCGCAATGACTTCCGGAATGTGGTAGTACCCGGCGTATTGGCGGCTGTTGTACGGCGGATCGATGTAGAGGAGTTCGACCGGACCAATTTGCTCCGCGACTTTCTGCGCATCCGCGAGATGCGCCGTCGATCCGCGCGCGCCGCGAACGGGATGACGCGGTTCGAGATCCATGGCGCGCTTGGCGTTGGGCTGCCACGACTTGATGAATGCGGCGTAGACGCCGGCCGTGTTCGCGACGCGATCGGCGGCTTCGAGCAACGCGGCCAAGAGTATATAGAAGGCGTCGTCGCCGATCAGGCCCTCGGTGTGCCACACGTGCAAGCGCGCGCGAATGGCGTCGATGCGCATCGCGTTGTCATCGGTGAAATACATGCGGCCGCCCGCCGGCGCATAGTGTGCCGCGATGAATCCCCGCTCCGGCTCGAGCCACCGCGACAGATACTCGCACACCACCGAGAGTGCGCCAGCGCCGCGTCGAGTGACGGCGCCGCGAAATCGCTGCGAGCGCATGGCGCGTCGCACGTCCGGGTCTCCAGCGCGGAGCTCGGCGAAGCTCGGCACGCGCTGCGCCACGACGTACGCGCGTTGAAACGCGTACGAGTACGACATGATGTCGCTCGACGCGACACGCCAGCCGGACGCTTTGAGCTCGCGGCCCACGACGGCGGTGCCGGCGCAGGCATCGTGCGCCGCGCCCGGCCCCACGCCTAACGCGGCGACCGCCTCGAGGATGAACGGCAGGAGCCGCGTCTTGTTACCGATGTAGCGCACGCGCCGGGGCGGTGGTTGCGTCAGTCACTGAACACCGCCCAGCCACGAGCACGGATGTCGGCGCCGTGTTCGTCCAGGCGCGGCGGCGGGAAGCGCACGGCGCCGGGCACCGACGGGGCGACGCCGGTGACCGCCGACGCATCGGCGTCACGGAGCGCCTCGAGCACCGTCCGCACTAATCCGCACGGAACGCCCGCCGCATCGAGCGCAGCGGCGACTTGGGTCGCCGTACGCGTCCGGACGTGTTCCGCGACCGCGCCGACGACGCGGTCGCGGTGCGTCACGCGTCCGGCGTTGGTGCCGAGGGCGGGCTCATCGGCCAACTCCACCATGCCTAACGCACGGGCGCACGCGCGCCACTGCGCGTCGTTCCCGACGGCGATCACGATCGGCCGGTCGCGCGCCTCGAACAGCTCGTAGGGCACGAGGTTCGGGTGTGCATTACCCCATCGCGCGGCGTCGCGACCGGTGACGAGCGCGTTCTGCGCGACGTTGACCAGCGCGGCGGTCGCGCTCTGGGCGAGCGACGTAACGACGTGTCGTCCGCGACCGGTGCGCGCGCTCGAGACCAACGCGGCCAGCGTCGCGATCACCGCGTCCTTGCCGGCGATCACGTCGGCCAGCGCCACGCCGACCTTCATCGGCTGTCCGTTAGGCTCGCCGGTGATGGCCATCCAGCCGCGTTCAGCCTGGATGACGTAGTCGTAGCCCGGCCGGTCGCTGTCGGCACCGAATCCGGTGATGGTGCACCACACGACGCGCGGGCGACGCGCCAGAAACCGCCGGGGATCGAGTCCGTGTCGTTCCAGTGTACCGCGGCGAAAATTGTCGACGACGACATCGGCTTGGTCGAGCAGCGATTCAATGAGGACGCGATCGCGTTCGATGGCGAGGTCGGCGGCGACACTCTTCTTATTTCGGTTGATGCTGAGGTAGTAGGCGCTCTCGCCGCGGTTGTCGAACGGAGGACCCCAGGTTCGGGTATCATCGCCGGTTCCGGGACGTTCGACCTTGATGACGTCGGCGCCCAAGTCGCCGAGCATCATGGTGCACAGGGGGCCAGCGAGGACTCGACTGAGGTCGAGCACTCGCACGCCGCTGAGCAGATGTTGTTCTCCTGTCGCCATAGAGGTGCTATTTTGTCGCGAAAACTGTATGGTTGGCCTGATGATTCTAGGCTGATCGAGAGCGAAGACCACGTAGAGTTCGCCGCACGAACGACTTGCGTAGTTGACGTGAAATCATATACTTACCGGCGCCTAACCCAATGGCTCGGACAGGATCGCGTCGCGCGCCTCTGGGGCGGCGGTCCGACCTCCGTTGCCTGCGACTTTACGCACGCTGCGTCACTCATGACCGATAGGGAGCGCGCTCCTCTTATGGTGGACAAGCCGCAAGCCGCAGACGCCAAGGTCTCCGACCTGCCACCTGCCACGCCGCCAGCTCAGCCGCCCGTTCCGCGACGCGGCCCCGGTCACAGAAGCACCGACGCCCGCGACACTGTCGCGGAGATGGCGCTGAGGGCGCAGGAAATCAGTCAAGAGGCCGGCAGTAAGATCGCCACGGCAATCAAAGACGTCATCAATGCCGCCGCTGGGCTCGCCGGCTTTACCATAGAAAGTGCGCGCGACATCGTGCAGTACATGGTGCGTCGCGGGCAAATGGCCCAGGAAGAGGCCGACCGTATCATCCGCGAAGCGGAAGAAGCGCACGGCAAGCGGAAGCCCGCGGGTAAACAGACACCGACCTTGCCGACTCCGGCGCCTACTGCCCCTGCCACGGTGAAGAAGCTGGCGCCGCCTCCCATGCCCGCGGAAAAACCAGTGTCACACGCGGCGCCGGCCAAGCCGGTTGCCAAGGCGGCGAAGAGCACGCATCCAGCGCATGCCGCGAGTCGCCCAGCGGCGAAGAAACATTCAGCCGCCGCGTCTCGGCCGAAGAGCGCCGCGAAGAAACCCGCCAAGAAGAAGCGCTGAGTCACGGGCAGTTAGGCGCGCTGACACCACGCTCGGCGGCCAGCCACGAGAGAAATCGCGTCACCGCGTTGGTGTCCTCGAGTGAAAACTCGGCCGCGGTGCGCGCGCCGTCGTCGTTCGTCACGCGCGCCGTGATGGCGGCCGGCGCCGACGCTCGCAGGCTCGCGAACGCGTCCTCGTCCGTGGCGTCGTCGCCGAGATAGACCACCGCGCCGTTCCCGCCGTTCGCGAGCTCGCGCGTCAAACGCAGCGCGACCGTGCCCTTGTTCACGTCTTCGTTAGGCCTGATCTCGAAGACCTTCTTCCCCTCCATCACCCGCAGGCCGTGGCGCGCGGCGGCACCGTCGATGGCGGCGCGCAGCGCGGGCGTCGCCTTGGCGTCGGCGAGGCGGAAGTGCACACTCGCCGTCCAGCGCTTGTCCTCGACCAGCGCACCAGGTGTGGCCGAGACGACCTGGGCGATTTCCCGCAGCGCGCCGGCAACGGCATCGCGCGTACCGCCTAACGGACCGGGATCCAACGCCAGTCCGTCCGGCCGCACGATCTCGAACCCGTGGTTGCCCACGACCCAGGCGCCCGGCACACCGGTTAGGCGCGCGACGTCGGATGCGGCACGGCCGGACACGAACGCCACAGTGACCCGAGGGTGCGCCGCGAGCTGCTCGACCACGCGCCTGGTATCAGGAGGCACCGCCGCATCTTCCGGGCGCGGTGCGATCGGCGCCAGCGTTCCGTCGACGTCGAGCATCAAGAGTAGCGGCGCCCCGGCGAGCCGCGTGGCGACATCGGCGGTAACCGGGAGCAGCGGACGCGTCACGCCGCGCCGGTCTCCTGCGAGCGCTCCGCGATGATGGCTTCGGTGCGACTCAGCACGGCGGCCAGCCAGTCGAAGATCGTGCGGCTCCGGAGCTGCGTGCGCATGCGATGCATCCGCACGCGTCGCTCGCCGTCGCCCATACTCACGGCTCGGCGAATGCCTTCGACGAAGCCATCGATGTTGAACGGATTGATGAGCACTGCGCCGTCGATTTCCTCAGCCGCTCCCGTGAAGCGACTGAGCACCAGCACGCCGCGCTCCTCGATTTGGCACGCGACGAATTCTTTGGCCACGAGATTCATTCCGTCTTGCAGCGACGACACGAGACACAGGTCGGCCGCACGGTAGACACCCGCGAGCAACTCGGCGCTCACGTTCTCGTGCACGAGCACGATCGGAGTCCAGGTTCGCGTGCGGAATCGCGCGTTGATCTCGAGCACGCCGCGCACCATTTCTTCCTCGAGCGCTCGATAGGCGGAGATTTCCGAACGCGAAGGTGTTGCGACGAGTAGGAACGTGAAACGTTCGCGCATTTCCGGGTGCTGCTCCCAGAGCAGACGCAGCGCGCGCAGCCGTTCCGGAATGCCCTTCGTGTAGTCGACCCGGTCCACGCCGACGCCTAACCGGCAATCGTTCTTCGCGTAGCGCGAGCGCAGGCGCTCGGCGAGCGCGGTGTTGACTGGCGTGGCCGCGAGGCGCTCGTAGCGATCCACGTCGATGCTGATCGGATACATGCCGATCTCCACGACCCGGCCCTCGAACTGGATCGTGAATGTCTCGGAATCGATCTCGGCTTCCGGGATGAATTCGGCCACGCAGCCCAGAAAGTTGAGCGCGTACCGCTCTGTGTGAAACTCGATGAGGTCGTTGCCCATCAGTCCGCGCAACAACGACTCGGCGACGTCGACCGGCAGCAGGCGAAGAATGTCGGCTGGCGGGAATGGGATGTGCCAGAATTGGTGCAGCAGCTGCGGCTCGAGAATGTCGCGAATCATCGACGCGGCCAACCCAAAGTGATAATCCTGGATCCACACGACGGGCTTCTTGTCGGCGCGGCGAATTTCGTCGGCAACGGCGCGCGCGAACTTTGCGTTCACGCTCTGATAGCGCTCCCAGAATTCCTGGCGATACGAAAAATGTTGGACGAGCAGATGGCACAGCGGCCACAGCGAGCTGTTGGCAAAGCCGAGATAAAATCCGTCGACTTCCGCCGCATCGAGGAAGACGCGACGCAGCGTGTACGCGTTAGTCTGCGGCGGAACGCGCAGGCGGCCGTGCGCATCGGCGGTGCCTTCGTCTGCGCTCCCCGAACCCCACGCCACCCACACGCCGTGCGTCGCTTGCATCGTCGGGTCGAGTGCCGAAACCAGGCCGCCCGGTGGTTGCCTCACCTCGATAGCGCGCTCGCCGCTGACGCCTTCGACGAACCGGTGCTCGTATGGCTCCCGGTTCGACAACATGATGAGCGTCCGGTCAACGAGGTATCGCGAGAGATCTGGCATCTTTCACCCGGCGCACGGACGAAGGGACTGGACGCTCAATCATGGCCCGCACACAACAGTCTGGCAATCGAGCGGGCACGGACTAGCTTTCGCTTCCTCTCCGCCGCGACCCCGCTACCTATGATGGAATATGCACTTGCTCCAACGGTTTGGCGCTCGGTGCCGCATCGCATGGCAGGTGGCACCTCATCATTCGAGCTGATCCGTGCGTGAGGTGACCGCTCGCGCGCCGGTGCGCATCGATTTCGGCGGCGGCTGGACCGATGTGCCGCCGTATCCGCTCGAAGAAGGCGGATGCGTGTGCAATGTGGCCATCGCGCGCCACGCGACTGCGTGTCTCACCGAGCGCGGCGTTGGGCTGCACGTCGATGCGGAGGACGAGGACCGGGCACTGCCGCGCGCGGCGCTCGAACGCGCCGGCATCTCGCACATGTCGCTCAAACTCCGCAACGATTTTCCGCGCGGTGCGGGCCTTGGCGGATCGTCTGCGGCGGGCGTGGCGATCCAGGCGGCCCTCGCCGCGTGGCGCGGCGAGACGGTGGGTGCGACGTCGCTGGCCGAGCGGAGTCGGGCGGTGGAAACCGAAGGACTGCGCGTGCCCGGCGGCAGCCAGGACCACTACGCTGCTGCGTTAGGCGGTGCCCTCGACCTGCGCTTCGGCACCGCGGTCGAGGCGCGGCACATCCCACTATCGGCGGCGCGGCGCGCCGAACTCGAGCGGCGGTGCATCATCGGGTTCACCGGCGAGTCGCGGATTTCCGGCCACACGATCACGGCGGTGATCGATGCCTATCGCGCGCGCGAACCGCGCGTCACGACCGCGCTGCGTCGCATGAAGGCGCTCGCAGCCCGCATGGCCGAGGTGTTGGAGCGCGGGTCGATCGACGAGCTCGCGGTACTCGTCGATGAGCACTGGCAATTTCAGCGTGGCCTGCACGAGCGCATCTCCACGCCGGGCATCGAGCGCTTGCTCGAGGTGGCCCGTCGGGCCGGCGCAACCGGCGGCAAAGCGTTAGGCGCATCGGGCGGAGGCAGCGTACTCGTCGTCGCACCTGACGATGCGACCGACGCGGTGCGCGCGGCGGTCGCGGCGGTCGCGGCGCCGCTTCCGTTCGCGATCGACACCGACGGCGCTCGTCTCGTCGACGAGCCGGTGCCGGCATGACGGTGGACCGCGGCGACGCCGTCGCACTGACCCGCGCGCTGGTGCGCATCGACTCGCGCAATCCCTCGCTGGTGCCGGGCGCGCCGGGCGAAGGGCCGGTCGCGCGCGCGCTGGCCGAGGTGCTGCGCGCGTGGGGGTTCGCGGTGGACGTCCACGACGCCGCGCCTAACCGACCGAACGTGGTGGCGCGCATCGGCCCGGCCGGCGGCCGGACGCTGATGTTCAATGGGCATCTCGATGTCGTGGGCACCGAGGGCATGACGCACGCGCCGTTCGCGGCCGACGAGCGTGACGGCTCGCTCTGGGGACGCGGCTCCTCCGACATGAAGGGCGGCGTGGCCGCGATGTGCGCGGCGGCGGCGCGCGCAGCCGGCGACGGACTCGACTGCGAGGTCATCATCGCAGCGGTGGCGGATGAGGAATACGACAGCATCGGGACGCGTGCGGTGATCGCGCGCGGCGTGCGTGCGGACGCGGCGATCGTGACCGAGCCGACGCGCCTCGCCATCGCGCCGGCGCATCGCGGTTTCGTCTGGAGCACCGTGACGGTGCACGGGCGCGCGGCACACGGCAGCCGCTACGACGTCGGCATCGACGCGATCCGGCACGCCGGTCTGCTGTTGGCCGAGCTCGATGCATTCGAGTCGCGCGAGCTCGCCATGCGCACGCACCCGCTTCTCGGGCGTGCGTCGTGGCACGCGTCGACGATCGACGGCGGGTTAGGCATGTCCACTTATCCGGATCGGTGTACGCTGCGCATCGAACGGCGGACGCTGCCGGGCGAGACGCCTGCGCAGGCGTTCGAGGAAGTCCGCGATGCCTGTGCGCGAGTGCGCACGCGCCGCCCGACCTTCGACGCCGAAGTGACCTTGGACCTGACGCAGAATCCGAGCGACGTCGCAGTCGACGCACCGGTCGTGCGACGTCTGGGAAACGCGCTCGCGGGATGCGGCGAGTCCTCGCGCATCGAAGGACTGAGCGCATGGACCGACGCCGCGCTGCTCAACGAAGCGGGCATGCCGGCGATCTGCTACGGGCCGGGCGACATCTCGCGCGCGCACGCAGCCGCCGAGTGGATCGAGGTAGACGAAATCGAGCGCGCGACGCGCGTGCTCGCGTCGTTGGCTCGGTCCTGGGCCAGCGATGAGGAACCGGCGTGTCGCGGCTGACCCCGGCACAGTACGATGCGCTAGAGCGCGCAATCGCCAACGCGTCGCGGATCGTGGTGATGCGACGCGGAACCGAATACGTCATCGTGCCGCGGCGCCTTCGCACGGACGGCCGGCACGAGATCATCGAGGCGACGAATCCGACGACGGGCGATGCGCTCTCGTTCTCGCTCGATGACATCGACACCGTGCACATCGTCCGTTAGCACACGAGATCATGCCCGGCACCGACGCTGCACCGCATCTCATCGCGATTTACGCCGACGAGTCGTGCCTCGGCAATGGCCGCGAGGGTGACAACCCGGGCGGCGCCGGCGGACTCATCGAGTTGCCGCGCGACGGCGACCGCGAGCCCATCCGTCGCGACTACTGGCTGGCGGAGCCGTCGACTACGAACAATCGCATGGCGCTTCGCTCGGCGATCGAAGGGCTGCGCCTGGTTGGCCTCGACGGTGCGTCGCATCACATCGTGTTCACGAGCGATTCGCGATATCTGGTGGATGGCATGACATCGTGGGTGTACGATTGGGCTCGGCGCGGGTGGCGGCGTAAGACCGGCGCCATCGAGAACGTCGCGCTGTGGCGCGAGCTGGTCGAAACGGCCCGTCGTCATCGCGTCGCGTGGCGATGGGTTCGGGGACACGCTGGGCATCCGCAGAACGAGTACGCGAACGTGCTGGCGACGCGAGCGGCCGCACGGCAGGTTGGGTCCAACGGCATGATTGATTCGGAGTTCGACACATGGTTGGCGGCTGAGCGGGCACGGGGGAGGGTGACAATCGCGCCGGACCCGATGCCGGATCGATCGATGTTCGAACCGGCACGCGAGTTACCGGCCGTTCAGACGGAGAGTCTCTTCTAACGTCCCGTCCCGTGGGAGACTCCGATGCGGAAGGTCTTGCTGTTGTTGGCGGTTGGCGTCGCAGTAGGGTATTGGTGGGGGTGGTCTGATGCCCAGGTGAACCAGGACGACGTGGTGACACGTCTGGTGAACCAGGCGGGTGGCAAGACGCGCTCATCGCTCAAAGCGAACGCGGACCAAACGATGGATAGTATCGAGCGACATTGACGTTCCACACACCGCATTCGGCACCCGATGCCCGCACGCTTCTCGCTGCTCAGTGTTTTGATTCCCTGCTACAACGAAGAAGCCACCATCGAGCGGACGCTGGATGCGGTGTTCGCCCAACGGAGCCGGTTCGAATCCCTGGGGCTCGGGCTGCAGGTCGTGGCGGTGGACGATGCGTCTAACGATGCGACGTATGAGCGGCTCGCGAAGCGGGCTGAAGCGGGCGACACCGCACTGATCGTCGCCCGGCATCCGGAGAACCGCGGAAAAGGCGCCGCCATCCGCACGGCGCGCGAGCGAGCCACCGGCGACATCGCGATCATTCAGGACGCCGACCTCGAGTACGACCCCGCCGACATTGCCGCGATGATCAAGCCAATGCTCGCTGGCCAAGCCGACGCCGTGGTCGGTACGCGGTTCAGCGGCGGCGGCGCGCATCGCGTGCTGTACTTCTGGCATCGCGTGGGCAATCAAGGCCTCACGCTCCTCTCCAACATGTTCACCAACCTGAACCTGACGGATATGGAAGTCGGGTACAAAGCATTCACGATGGACGCGTTCCGTCGCATGCACCTGACTAACGCACGATTCGGGATCGAGCCGGAGATCGTGGCCCGTCTCGCGCAGATGGGCGCGCGGGTCTACGAGGTGCCGATCAGCTACCACGGACGGACGTACGCCGAGGGCAAGAAGATCACGTGGCGCGACGGCGTGGCGGCCTTACACCACATCACGCGGGCCCATCTCTCGTGGCGCGCGCAAGAACAACTGCCTGCCTCACACGCGTGACGGCGCGGCGCGCTGCCTAACAATCAGTATCTCACGAACGGGCTGGCGTCGGCGGCGGACCGGCGCGGGCGGTAGCGGTACCAGGTGCGGTCGCCGACGCGTGCGCGGAGCTCTTCGCTGCGCGCGCCCAGATCGCGCGCGAACCAGCCACACCGCTCCTAACGCAAGGCCGGCGGCCAACACCACCGGGCCGCCGATCGGGAACTCGAGTACTACCGGCCACCTGCGTCGATCGCGTTCATCACCGAGAACAACGCCGGATCGGGCTCGGTCGGGATCGAGAAATGTCCCGCCAACAGGAGTCGCGCTCGCCACAGCTGCGCCATCTCGTCGATCGCTTGCGGCTGTCCATTGAAGCAGCACCAGGCAGCGCCGGCCGCCATCAGGAACGCCGCGCCCGCCGCAAGAAACTGGAACGTGCGCGATGACGGCGCCATGACCAGATCGCGCGTTCGCGTCCCGATCGCCGTCGCGCGATCTCCGAGAGACCGCGCGGCCAAGCACGCGAGGACGAGCAGCCAACCGCCGTCCGGGAGCCACCAGGACACGACGCCGGACCACCACGGCAACGAGCCCCGTGCGAACAAGTTCGCCACGGGAACAAGTCCGAACACAATGAGTAGCAGCGCCGTGGCGCGTGCGACCAGACGCGGGCTGACGTAGTGGGCTGCAACGGAGTGGATTCCGGCGTCGGCACACGCGCCCTTGTGCGAGCGCGGGCCGCGGCGCCTATAATTGGCAGGACGGCGCGTCCCACCTCTTCGTGGAATTGGACATGGATGATCTCGACCGGCTCTTTCGACGTCTCGTGGAGAACATACGTAGCGGGTATCCGGCCTACCTCTCACATCATTTCGAGGTATCGGAGCTCTACCAGAACCTGATACCGTACCGGCACAACCGCCGCGAGATGGGAATCGAGACCAATCAGGACTACGAAGTCGCTCTGTGCCGGCTGCTGTCCGGCGAGCGCGGCTATCTCGCAGTTGACGACGCGATGGCCGCGGCGATACGCGCTGAGCTCGCGACACCCAACCCAAACACGGCGATCTTCCGCGAGTTCGCCGCGTCGCGCGTGGCGTTGCTCGCCGGCGCGCAGCGACGCGCCGACGAAATGGTCGTCGAAGCGGCGAGCGTTCCGGTCGACGCGACGCCGAGCGGAGCGTCGTCGGGTGCATCGTCGCCCGCTCCGCGCGCGTCGTGGGCGGCGCGCGGATCGTCGAGTACCGGCGTCGCAACCACGATTCAACCAACGGCGAGTGCTGCCGCGTCATCTTCATCGACATCGGCGCGGTATGATTCGAGCTGCCGGTACTGCGGCGGGAACCTGCCCGACGGTCGACGCGTGAGCTTCTGTCCGCACTGCGGTCAGAACCTCACCATCCAGCGGTGTCCGGCGTGCGGGACCGAACTCGAGATGAGCTGGAAATTCTGCATCACGTGCGGCCGCGGTATCGCTACCTCGTAATGCGGCGCGCTGCCGTTTTCACGATGTCGACGTGTCTCGTGGTGGCCGCGTGTCATGGTGAATCGAAGGGCGGTCGCGTTCCGGTGGACACGGCGGCGGTGATGCCGATCGCCGGTGCCGCGTCCGAGAGCGCTGCCGCGCGCCCAACGACTGCGCCTCCCGAGAGCGCGATCGTGTCCGCCGCCCCGGTCGTGATCGAGCCGGCGGATTCGGCCGCAGGATTCGCGCTCTATCATGGCAAGGGCCGCTGCTTCACGTGCCACGGCGGGTTAGGCCGCGGCACCGCCAAGTTAGGCCCCGACCTCACTGACACCACGTGGCTCAACGGCGACAGCTCGGTCGCCGGTATCCGCGGGGTAATCGCAACCGGCGTTGCCACGCCACGACAATTTTCGGTCGCCATGCCTGCTTACGCCGGAATGTTGGACGATGCGGACCTGACGCGCCTGGCCGCGTACGTCTACACCCTGTCGCACCCGTCGGCGGTGAGCCACAGCCCGACGCCGCTCGACTCGACGCCGCCGCGCGCTGACACGGGTTCCCGGTTAGGCAAGGCCGCCGGCGACACCTCGCACTCCGCGCTGCCGTGAGGCGCCGCCTGGCGGTCATCGCGGGCGACGGCATCGGACCCGAAGTCGTCGCCGAAGCGCTCAAGACGCTCGCGGCCGTCGAAGACGTGTTCCACGTTGGAATCGAGGTGGAACGTCTCCCGCACGGCGCCGACCACTACCTGAAAACCGGCGTCACCATCGCGCCGGCGGACATGCAGCGCCTCGGCACCGACTTCGATGCCATTCTGTTGGGAGCGTTAGGCGACCCGCGCGTCCCGGGCAACGAGCACGCGCGCGACATTCTCCTTGGAATGCGCTTTCAGCTCGACCTCTACGTGAACGAGCGCCCGGCGCGTCTGATCCACGAGCGCCTCACGCCGCTCAAAGGCAAGACGCCGCGCGATCTCGACCTCGTCGTGTTCCGCGAGAACACCGAAGGGCTCTACGTGTCGGTGGGCGGAACGTTCAAGCGGGGAACGCCGGACGAGATCGCTATCGCCGAAGAGCTCAACACGCGAAAAGGAGTGGAGCGCATCATCCGGCACGCGTTCGCTTGGGCCAAGCAACATGGCAAAACGCACGTGACGATGGCCGACAAAGCCAACGCCATTCAGGCCCACCATCTGTGGCGTCGCGTGTTCGACGAGGTCGGCCGCGAGTACGCTGACATCCAGCGCGATACGCGGTACATCGACGCAATGGCCATGGACCTCGTACGCACGCCCGAGTCGTTCCAGGTCATCGTCACTGGCAACTTGTTCGGCGACATCCTGTCGGATCTCGCGTCGATGCTGGTGGGCGGTCTCGGACTCGCGCCGAGCGCGAATCGCCACCCGGGCGGCGTGACGATGTACGAGCCAGTGCACGGCAGCGCGCCGTCGCTCGCCGGAAAAAACGTCGCCAACCCGATGGCGGCCATTCTCACGCTCGCCATGATGCTCGCGGACTTGGGCGCAGCTGACGCCGCTCGAGCCGTCGATGACGCGGTCTATGCCGCAATCGGCGAGGGCGTCGGTACGGCTGACGTCGGAGGCACGATGGGAACCCGCGAGGTGGGCGACTGGATCGCGACTCGCGTGCGGGAGCGCCGCACCCGATAGCTTGGGCACCGGCGCCGACATCCTATAGCAGTTCCCCCCGCATCGGTGACGGGTCATCTTTCACCCACAGCACACGCATTGGAGAACCCGTGAAAACCCAGGGGCAAGCCCGTGATGTCGTTTTCTTGTCTGCCGTCCGCACGCCCTTCGGCACGTTCGGCGGTTCGCTCAAGGACCTGAGCGCGATCGATCTGACGGTACACGCGGCAACGGCGGCCATGCAGCGCGCCGGCGTCGAGCCGAGCGCGATCCAGCACTCGATTTTCGGCAATGTGATGCAGACGACGTCGGACACGATCTACTTCGCCCGACACGTCGCGTTGCGCGCCGGATGTCCCAACGAAACGCCGGGGCTCACGGTAAACCGCCTCTGCGGATCGGGATTTCAAGCGGTCGTGAACGGCGCCGAGGAAATTCTGTTAGGCGAAGCCGAAGTGTGTTTGGTGGGCGGCGGTGAATCGATGTCGCAGGCGCCGCACATCGCCCGCGGCCTCCGTTGGGGCCTGCCGTTGGGCAAAATGCCGCCGCTCGAGGACTCGTTGTGGGAAGGACTCAAGGATCCGGTCGCCGGTCTTGCCATGGCCGAGACCGCCGAGAAACTGGCGGGACAGTATCATCTCACCCGTGGATGTGTAGATGAATACGCGCTGCGTTCTCAGCAAACGGCCCGCGATGCCTGGGCGTCCGGTGTCTTCGAAGAGGAAGTGATTGCTGTTCCGGTGAAGAATCCCAAGACACGCCAGATCGAGCAGTTTCGACGCGACGAGCACATGCGTCCCGATACCACGCTCGAGGGACTGGCGCGTCTCAAACCGGTGTTCAAGGCGGATGGCGTGGTTACGGCCGGAAATGCGTCGGGCATCGGCGATGGCGCAGGCGCTCTAGTGGTGAGCAGCGCCGATTGGGCAGCCAAGAACGGCAAGAAGCCGCTGGCACGCCTGGTCTCGTGGGGTGTGGCCGGCGTCGATCCGACCATCATGGGAATCGGCCCCGTGCCTGCCACGAAAATCGCGCTCCGTAAGGCGGCCATGTCGCTTGATGACATGGACTTGATCGAAGTCAACGAAGCGTTCGCGCCACAGGTGTGCGCGGTCGAGCGAGAGCTCAAGATCCCTCGCGAGAAGTTCAACATCCATGGCGGTGCCATCGCGCTGAGCCATCCGTTGGCCGCTTCGGGAGCGCGAATCACGGCGCACTTGATCCACGCGTTGCGAGCAGCCGGCAAACGCTACGGACTCGGTTCTGCGTGTATTGGCGGTGGACAGGGAATCGCTGTGATCATCGAGGCATTTGTGTGATGCGCGCTCCAACGGCGTGTCATGCCACTCTCGCACCGGATCCATTCCCGTGAG
The DNA here is from genome assembly GCA_035279625.1 of Gemmatimonadaceae bacterium. Lineage (GTDB taxonomy): Bacteria > Gemmatimonadota > Gemmatimonadetes > Gemmatimonadales > Gemmatimonadaceae > JADGGM01. Next base: position 25,702 of record DATEHK010000017.1, on the reverse strand, counting down.
CCGAAATCCAGCGTCGTCTTCCGCCCGTTTTGTTGCAAGGTCGTTGTTGGCATGGTTGGCCATTGCCTGTTCGCCCCCCGGCAACGGCACTACATCCACCGCCGAGCCACTCGCGCCTCGTCCAGACCTCACGTGGCGTGTGAGCACGCGCTACCAGGTCGACCTGTGGTTGCATGGATACGCGATGCTGCAGAAGGACACGACGATGGTTCCGTATTTCAAGCCGGGCTATCGCGATTCGATCGAAGCATTCAAGAAACGCGGCAACATCACCACGCTGCTCGACACCGACAACGATTCGCTGCGTACCCAGCTTGCGGCTGACTCCCGGTTGGTGGGCGGTCAGTTTCTCGGGCTTTATTTTCGAACCTGGGAGACGACGCAAAAGGCCGTCGACCAGTATCTGAAAAGTGCGGCTTCGGATGAAACGCAGCGCCGCATGAACACGCGGCAGATGTACGACCCCGAAGCACGCGCGGTGATCGGCATTATTCAGGCCTCGTATTCCTCGCCCGCGGAACGGCAATGGCTGCGCACGTTCACCGCCGCCATGCGCGATGAAGACACGAAGTACTACGCGAACTATTGGAGAACGCAGCAAACGGATCGTGCCGCCATTTTCGCGGCAGTCGATTCGCTGTGGACGCAAACCTACTTTGCGAAATTTCGGAAGTTCTTCACGAAGTCGGGACAGTCGCGCGGAGAGATTCTGCTGTCGCTGCCCCTGGAAGCAGAGGGACGTACGCTTGGCGAGCCAGGTCGAGGGCCCACCATTGCGGTCACGTTCCCGGACAGCGTGAGCACGGCCGTGGACGCGATGTACGTGCTGGCCCACGAGGTCGTGTCGCCCGTGTCTAACGGAGCGGTGAACGACAACACGACGCCGGCCGAGAAAAAAGACGGAGTCGCGGATCATTACACGAGTCCCGCGGCGGTTCGCGGCGGACTCCAACTGCTACAAAAGATCGCGCCCGAGCTGGTCGTCGGGTACGCGCGGTTCTATCTGGATGCCGCGCACATCTCGTACACGCCGGGTGCCGAAGTCGCCGCCATCGAAAAGGCGTTCCCGTTGCGCCAGACCATCGCCGATCAGCTCACGAACCAACTCAACTCGGATCTGAGCGGCAGCTGAGTGATGCATGGCGGATGAGAGCGGGCTGCCGGCGCGCCAACAACCGCTCGATCGCACGGCGATGGAGCGGGTGTTGGCGCGCGCCGCCGAGTTGCAAGCGGCCGATGCCGATCCAAGCGACGCGGTTCTCAACGAAGATCAGCTGATCGAAGTCGCGCGAGAAGTTGGATTGTCTCCGGAGCACTTGAAGCAAGCGCTCGCGGAGGAGCGGAGTCGCGCGCAGGTGCCGGAAGAACATGGCGTCGCGGCGCGGCTGTTGGGCCCGGCGCACGTCCATGCGTCTCGCACGATCAAAGGGACGGCCGCCGCAACGCTCGATCGGCTGGACCTCTGGCTGCAACGCGAAGACTCGATGCAGGTCAAGCGCCGATTGCCGGACCGGATGTTGTGGGAGCCGCGATCGGGGCTTTTCAGCGAGATGCGGCGCGTGCTCAACGTGAGCGGACGCGGATACTATTTGCGCCCAACGCGCGAAGTGGGCGCGACCGTCGTCCCGGTGGATGACGAGCGCGTGTTGGTGCGTCTCGAAGCCGACCTGTCCAACGTTCGGCTCGAGCGAACGGTGTGGGGAGGCGTCATGACCGGCGGCGGCGTGTTGGGCACTGGAGCGCTCATCACACTCGGCTTCTTCGCGCCGGTCGCCATCATTCCCGCCGTGGTGGCGGCGGTCGGCGGCTATTTCGTTGCGCGCAGCCACGCACCCCTCGTCACGCGCGCGCAACTGGCGTTGGAGCAACTCCTCGACCGGCTGGAGCGCGGCGACAGTCCGCCGCGTCCGAATGCGTTGTCCGCGCTCGACGTGTGGCGCTGACCTTGCTCGCACGCGCACAGCGCCCGTCCTAACGGGCCCGATTCTCACCTCAAATCGATCGTCCTCATGACAAACATCAAGACCGTCGGCGTCCTCGGCGCCGGACTCATGGGTTCCGGCATTGCGCAGGTGTGCGCGCAGAGCGGATTCACCACGAAGGTGCGCGAAGTGTCCGATGCACTGTGCCAGCGCGGCAAGGCCGGCATCGAAAAAAGCTTCGCCCGCGCCATCGAGAAGAGCAAAGGCAAGGTGACCGAAGCCGATCGCGATGCGGCGATGGGCCGCCTCTCCTTCACCACCAATCTTCGCGATCTCGCAGACTGCGACCTCGTCATCGAGGCCGTCGTCGAAGACATCGAAGTGAAGAACGCCATGTGGAAGGAGCTGGACGGTCTGTGCCCGCCACACTCGATCTTCGCCTCGAATACGTCCAGCCTAACGATCGCGGCAATGGCCGCGGCCACCACACGGCCGGGGCTGATGGTGGGCCTGCACTTTTTCAACCCGGTGCCCGTGATGAAGCTGGTCGAGGTCGTGCGCACCGTGACGACGAGCGATGCCACCTTCGACACCGCCTACGCCTTCGCCCGCCAGTTAGGCAAGGAGCCCATCGCCGCCAAGGACAACTCCGGCTTCGTCGTGAATCTGCTGCTCGTGCCGTACCTGGTGGACGCGATCAATGCGCTCGAACACGGCGTCGCGAGCGTCGAAGACATCGACAAGGGCATGATGCTCGGCACCGGATACCCCATGGGGCCGTTCACGCTGCTCGACTTCGTGGGCCTCGATACCACGTACAAGATCGCCGAGATCATGTTCGACGAGTATCGCGAAAAGCGGTACGCGCCGCCGCCCTTGCTCAAGCGCATGGTGCTGGCCGGCATGTACGGCCGGAAGTCGGGGAAGGGATTCTATGACTACACCGTCGATCCGCCGCGCGTCAACGAGCTCGGCCTGTAGACGGGAGCCCCGATCCTAACGGACAGCGCGGTGCCGCACCTGCTGAAGGACCTCGTGTCCCGGGCCGCGTACAGCGAGGGTGCGGGCATTGCGCAAGCGGTGCCACAGGCCGTCGTCGTGCCGCAGACCGCTGATGAGGTGTCCGCGCTCGTCCGTTGGGCAGCATCCGTGCACGCACCGTTGGTCCCGCGCGGTTCCGGCAGCGGCATGGCGGGAGGCGCGGTCGGCGATGGAATCGTCGTCGACATGAGCCGGCAGCGCGACATTCATTCCGTGAACGCGGCGGCGCGGACCGTCGCCGTCGGGCCGGGCGCCATTCGCGATTCCGTGAACGCCGCCGCCCAACGAAGCGGTTTGCGGCTGGCCGTGGACCCATCGAGTGGTGCATTTTGCACGATCGGTGGAATGGTCGCGACTAACGCAGCCGGACCGCACACGCTGCGCCACGGATCGATGCGCCGATGGGTACGCGCCCTCGATTGCGTCTTCGCCGATGGCCGGCGGGCATCGGTCCAGCGCGGGAGCCCGCTGCCAAAGGATGTCCCGGCCGTGACGCGATTCCTGGACGACGTCCTTCCGCTAATCGCCGGGGCCCGCGACACCAACGCGCACCACGGCGTGCTCAAGGATTCATCGGGATACGCGATCCATGATTACGCCGAAAGCGGCGAGATCATCGACCTGCTCGTAGGAAGCGAGGGCACGCTCGCACTCTTCGTCGGCATCGAGGTGGCGCTCGCACCCGTGCCGCGCGCGACGTCCAGTCTCTTGGCCGCGTTCTCGTCACTCGAGAGTGCGGCCGCTGGTGCGCTCCGAGCGAGAGACGCGGGCGCGTCGGCATGTGAGCTGCTCGATCGCACGTTTCTGGACGTCGTCGCCGAGGGCGGCACCGTGCGCTTCGAGTCTCATGTCGAAGCCGTGCTGCTCGCCGAAGTAGAATCCGAAACTGCATCGGGCGCCGCGACCAACGCACATGCGCTCCGAACCGCACTCGAGGAATCGGGCGCGTCGAACGTACAAGTCGCGCTCGACACCGCGACGGAGCGCGCGCTCTGGTCGCTTCGACACGCGGCAAGCCCGACACTCTCGCGTCTCGACCCGGCGCTCAAATCGATGCAGTTCATCGAAGATGGCGCCGTGCCACCCGAGCGTTTACCCGACTATGTGCGCGGCGTGCGTCGCGCACTGGAGGCTGCCGGCATTCGCGGCGTGATCTTCGGACACGCCGGCGACTCGCATGTGCACGTGAATCCGCTCGTCGACGTACGTCGGCCCGACTGGCGTGCGCGCGTCGAGCAACTTCTCGACGACGTCGTGACTCTCACCGCAGCGCTCGGCGGCACGCTCAGCGGGGAGCACGGTGACGGACGGCTCCGCACACCGCTGCTCTCGCGCGTGTGGCCGGCCGACAGCCTCGAGATCTTTGCGCGGATCAAGCATGCGTTCGATCCCGGAGGCATTCTCAATCCCGGCGTCAAAGTTCCGCTCGCCGGTCAACGTGCGCTCGCCGACATCAAATACGATCCCTCCCTCGCGCCACTACCGGCGCCGGCACGCACGGCGCTCGATGTGGTGGAACGCGAGCGAGCGTACGCGACGTCGCGTCTGGATCTCGTCTCGAACGCGAAGCGCGACTAAGTTACCAGCGCTCGCCTCTACGACTCTCGCACCACTCACGTCGCGCCCCGAATGCCCGTCTACATCCACGAGCCGACCATTTCGCTGCTGGCGCGCCCCGCGTTCACCGAGCCATCGCACCTACCGGTGAAATGGATCGGCGAATCAACGGATGGCGAACGACTCTCGGAATTTGCGGGACGTCTCTGCTACATGAGTCAGCGCAATCCAGCGAGTCGCTCGACGCACGAGTACCTCGAGAACATCAAGCGACAGGGTCACGGCAGCGTTCTCGAGCATGCGACGTACTCGCTGCTCCTCGAGGGCGTGAGCCGGTCGCTCACCCACGAGCTCGTGCGTCACCGCGCGGGCTTCGCCTACTCTCAGCTTTCTCAGCGATACGTCGACGAGTCCGAGGCGAACTTCGTGGTGCCGCCCGCAATCATCGGCGACGAGGATCTCGAGACCGCGTGGCGAGAGCAGATGCAGGAGGCACAGCGAAGCTACGTGATGCTCGTCGAGCATCTCATGAAGCGCTACGCCTGGGTAGCGGACAAGGTTCACCGCCGGAAGATGGCTCGCGAGGGCGCGCGAGGCGTCCTGCCCAACTCGACGGAAACCAAAATCGTCGCGACGGCGAACGCGCGCGCCTGGCGCACGATGCTCGAGCTGCGCTCGAGCGAAGGCGCGGAGCTCGAGATCCGTCGCGCGGCAGTCGCCGTGCTGCGCGTTCTCACAGCCGAAGCGCCGGCACTCTTTTCCGACTTCGAGATCTACGACGCGGCCGACCGCCGTGAGGCGGCGCGCGTCGCCTACCACAAAGTCTGAGCTGCGTGCGTCACGATGACGCGCCATCGCAAGAAACGCATTGCGCGATGATTTCGCGGTTCTTATTTTGCGCGCACATGCGATGCGATGTCCGGCGACGTGAGTGATCGAATGACGCGGATCGGATTCGCCTACAATCAGAAACCAGACGACGAGGAAGCGCGGACAGGCGATGACGAGCCCCGCGCCGATGAAGAGCCTCCCAGTTCGTCTCGGGCTCTGCGCTCGCGAATCAGTGTCGCCCCTCGCATCGCGGGTGCCATTCAAGCGTCTCCGGACACGTCGCCTCGAAACGACACCGATGACGAGTTCGCCGAGTGGGACAGCAGCGAGACGATCGCCGCGGTTGAACACGCGCTCTCAGGATTAGGCGAGGTCGTACGGCTCGAAGCAAACGCAGACTTTCCCGAGCAGCTACGGGCCGAGCGGCCTGACATCGTCTTCAACATGGCGGAAGGACTTCGCGGCGTGAACCGCGAATCGCATGTCCCGGCCATGTGTGAGTTTTTCGGTGTTCCGTATTCGGGATCGGATCCGTTCACGTTATCGTTGTGTCTGGACAAGGCGCGCACCAAAGAATGCCTCGCGTATCACGGCATTCCGACGGCGCCCTTTCGAGTTCTGCACGACGCGAGCACGCATCCCGGAGCACTCGAGTTTCCGGTGTTCGTCAAACCGGTGCACGAAGGCTCGTCGAAAGGAATCACCGAGCGTAACTATTGCCGGACGCCGACCGAGTTGCGCGACCAGGTCGCCTTCTTGCTCGATCGCTATCGGCAGCCGGTTTTGATCGAAGAGTTTCTGACGGGCGCAGAATTCACTTGCGCTGTGTTGGGCAACGGCGCCGAGGCGCAGGTGCTGCCCATCGTCGGAATGAACTTTGATGTATTGCCTAGCGGATCGCTTCCGGTGTACGGATTCGAAGCGAAGTGGCTGTGGGATCGCCCGGACGAGCCGCTCCAGATTTTTGAATGCCCTGCGCGGATCGATGAAGCGCTGCGAGACACGATCGAACGAGTCGTGCTCGCCGCCTACCACGCGCTCGGCTGTCGCGATTGGTCGCGGATCGACGTGCGACTCGATGCGGCAGGCGTGCCCAACGTGGTCGAGGTGAACCCGCTTCCCGGGATTCTTCCCAATCCCGCAGAGAACTCGTGCTTTCCCAAAGCTGCGCGCGCCGCCGGTATGAGTTACGACGAGCTCATTCAGGCGTGCGTGCGTCATGCTGCGGACCGGCAGGGCGTGGCCCTGCCAAGCATCACTGCACGCGAACGCCGAATGAGCGTCGCGCGCGCAGTGGCCTCGAGCTGAAGTCGAATACAAAACCGCGCAGAGCGTGGAACCCGCGCGTCATTCCGCCGCGCTCGATCCGTCGCAACGCGACGACTCAAGCTCATCACGAGTTGGAGGAGCGCATGAAGATCGCCCTGTTATTCGATGGAGCATCGGCGCTCGGCAAATCGGCAGACCTCGCGATCCTCGAGACGCTCGAAGCGATCGAGGCCGTTCTCGTCGCCGACGGCCACCAGGTGACTCGCTTCCCTGCCCAACCGGACGGACGCTGGGTCGAACGGATGCGACGTGGCAAGTTCGACCTCGTGTTCAACATGTGCGAGGGACTCGACGGCGTCGCCGCCCTCGAGCCTGCCGTGATTTCGGCGCTCGAGGTGCTCGCGGTTCCGTTCACCGGATGTTCGTCCTGGACCGCGAATCTCTGCCTGCGCAAGCACGTCGTGAACTCGTTCCTCGAGCGAGCCGGCCTGCCAGTCCCGACGTTCGCCGTCGTGCATCGCGATGCGCCGATTCCGACCGTCGGATTCCCCGCCATCTGCAAGCCCGCCGCCGAGGATGCGTCCGTCGGCGTCGAGCAACGCTCGGTCGTTAGGACGAATCGGGCGCTCGCCGCGCGCGTTGCAGCGATGCACGAGGGATGGGACGAGGTCCTCGTCCAACGCTTCATCGACGGTCGCGAAGTGAACGTCGGCATCGTCGGCAACTCGGTATTGCCTGTGGCCGAGATTCGTTTCGATGGACTTCCAAAGCGGATGTGGCGCATCGTGTCCTATCGGTCCAAGTGGGTTGCCGGCAGCGACGAAGACGTCGGCGCCGTCCCCACCTGTCCGGCCGATCTCCCCGAGGCGATGAGCGCGAAGATCAAGGAAATTGCGCTCGCAGCGTGGAGACTCGTCGGCGGTACCGGCTACGGCCGCGTCGACATGCGGATCGATCAAAACGGACAACCGTGGATTCTCGAGGTCAATGCGAATCCGGACATCGCTCACGATGCCGGACTCGCGCGCATGGCCGCCGCCGCCGGCCTCGACTACGGCGCGCTCATTCGCTCGGTGTGCGAGGACGCGGTCTCGCGCTACCAGCCGGGCGTCGACGTTCGTTGGGCACTGGCCCAGCGGCTCTCCGGCGTCATGCCCGATGCCGGCGACGCCGCCGCGCTGCAGCTCGTCGCTGTGGGCGAGCGCTGACATGGACCTTCCCCGAGGTAGACGGGACTCGTTGCGTTGGGTGCAGACGTCAGTCGTCGTCGGCGCCCAACGCAACGAGTCCTATCGCCCCACGACTCGCTCCTCGGCGCCTTCACCCCGGAACCCGAGTCCCCTCACGTCCCCCTGCGTCGCCGAATCGGATGCCGTCGCGCTTGCGACGCCTCGAGCCGCTGCCCGGTCGCGACGCGTCCCTCCTTTCACGAGGTCGATCGAAGGCTTCACGCATCGTGCGCTCGCACTTCCCGCATTCCATCGACTCCGACGCACCATCACGATCATTATACGCTCGCCTTATCGGCGGGGAGCACAATCACCATGAGTGAGTGGCAACGCATCCTGAAGGAAGACAGCATCGCCACCCTGGAGCAATTGGCCGATCGATTCGGCCGTGACGTCGTCGATGTAGAGGCGCTCAAGCCGGCGTTCGACAACTTCCAGATGCGCATCACGCCGGCCGCGCTCGAGCAGATCACCGCCGTGGGCGACCCGATGTGGAATCAGTACGTCCCGACGGTGCAGGAGCTCGACATCCACGACGGCATCATCGACTCGCTGGATGAGGACGCCGACTCCCCGGTGCCTAACATCACGCACCGCTACCCGGATCGCGTGCTGTTCCTCGTGAGTCCGGTCTGCGCGTCGTACTGCCGCTTCTGCACGCGACGCCGCAAGGTCGGCGATCCCGAAAAAATTCCGCTCAATCAATACGACTCGGCGTTCGCGTACATTCGCGCGCACTCCGAGATCCGCGACATCGTCATGAGCGGCGGCGATCCCATGATGCTGTCCGACCGGCGCCTCGAGTATTTGCTGCAGAATCTTCGGGCGATTCCGCATGTCGAGATCATCCGCATCGGCAGCCGCGTCACGTCGCACCTGCCCGAGCGCATCACGCCGGAGTTTTGCGAGATGGTGCGCAAGTACCATCCGGTATACATGAACACCCACTTCAATCACCCGCGCGAGCTCACGCCCAAGGTGGTGGAGGCGCTCGGCCGCTTGGCCGATGCGGGCGTGCCGTTAGGCTGCCAGACGGTGCTCCTGCGCGGCGTGAACGACGATGTGAACGTGATGAAGGAATTGATGCAGCAGCTGCTCAAGGCGCGCGTGCGGCCCTACTATATCTATATGGCCGACCAGGTGGCCGGCGGCGAACACTTCCGCACCACGGTGCAAAAGGGGCTCGAAATCGTGAAGGCCCTGCGCGGATGGACGTCGGGCCTCGCTGTACCGCACTTCGTTATCGACTCGCCCGGAGGCGGCGGCAAGGTCCCGTTGCTCCCCGAATACGTCGAGGAGATCACGGACGACGAAGTCGTGTTCCGGAATTACGAGGGGAAGCGCTTCGTCTACAAGCAGCCGCGAATTCCGGTTCCTTCCGCTGCGTGCGCCACCGACGCCGACTCACCCGACATCGTACCGATCGAGGTCGGGAAAACGCCGCGCCGGAAGCACACGGCGCGGCGTCGGAAGTCCGTCAACGGGTGACGCCCCGTAAGGCGCAGCGCCAAGCTGCGCCTACGCCTCGACCAGTTCCTCCGGCTTGGCGGCGTCGGCGATAATGCGCTGCGCCGCCTCGGCCGGAACCTCTTCATAGCCACGGAAGCGGCGGGTGAACGTCGCGTAGCCGTGCGTCATCGAATTCAGGTGCGTCGCGTAGAGATGCATTTCGGCCTGCGGCACCACCGCCTTCACTGTCGTTCCCAACCCATCGGGTGACGGCAGCGATCCAAGGATCTGACCGCGCCGCGCCGAGATGTCGCCCATCACATCGCCCAAGTAGCCATCCGGTGTGCGCACTTCCACTTCGTCTAACGGCTCGAGTAGCACCGGCTTGCATTTTGGCGCTACCACGCGGAAGGCCAGGATGCCCGACATCTTGAACGACATTTCGTTTGAGTCGACCGAGTGGTACGAGCCATCGAAGCATTCGACCTTGAAGTCGACCATCGGGTACCCGGCTAGCACGCCGCGAGCCGCCGCTTCCTGAATACCCCTGTCGACGGCCGGAATGAACTTGGACGGAATGGCGCCGCCGACGATCTGATCATCGAACACGTACCCTTCGCCGCGCGGTAGCGGCATGAGTCGCACCCAGCAATCGCCGAACTGACCGCGGCCGCCCGTCTGCTTCTTGTGCCGGCCTTGCCCCTCGCCCTTCCCTCTGATCGTCTCGCGATATGCAATGCGCGGCTTCGTAAGCTCGGCTGTGACGCCGAACTTTCGCTTGAGCTTCGCCAGCGACACCTCGAGGTGTCGCTCACCCACGCCCGACACGATCGTTTCGTGTGTCTCCGGGTCATAGTGCGTGGAAAACGTCGGATCCTCATCGTGCAAACGATGCAAGCCTTGCTGCACCTTCTCTTCGTCGCCGCGCGCGCTGGCGTGGACCGCGAACGTGACTAACGGGTCGGGAAGGCGAATGTCGGGCAGGCGGATCGGTTGCTCGCGCGTCGATAGCGTGTCGTTCGTGTGCGTGTTCTTGAGCTTGGCCACGCACCCGATGTCGCCGGCGTGCAATCGTTGGACCTCTGTCCGGTCCTTGCCCTGCGACACGCTCAAATGGCCGAGCTTCTCCGCGATGTTGCGGCTCGCGTTGAACACTTCCTGTCCGTTGGCCACTGCGCCGGAAAAGATGCGGAAAAACGAGACGTCGCCGACGTGCGGTTCCGTCAGCGTCTTGAAAACCGACGCCGTGAACGGCTGATCGTCGCGCGCGTGAATCTCGATCGTGCGATCGCCGACCGCGCCGGTGAAGGCGTGCAACTCCTCCATTTCGTACGCCGATGGCATGAGCTCGACGATCTTCGTTAGGAGCGCGCGCGTGCCGTAGGTCAACTCGGCCGATACGCAGAAGAGCGGGAACAGCTCGCCCTGCTTCATGCCTTCCTTCATGGCCGCGATCGCCTCGTCGCGCGTGATCTCTTGTCCCTCGAGATACCGCTCGAGCATCGAGTCGTCGGTGGCGGCGATTGTCTCGATCAATTCCTGATAGTATCGATCGAAGCGTGTCCGATGACCTTCAGGGACCTCCACTTCCTCGTACTCGCCCGATTTCGTACCCCGCTTGTAGCCGTGCAGCTTGCGTGAGAACAAGTTGATGATGCCGGTGAAGTCCACACCCTCGCCCACCGGGATCTCGACCGGGATGACCTTTGCCGTTAGGCGGCTCTTGATCGACTCGTACACGCGGTCGAAGCTCGCATTTTCCTTATCGAGCAGTGACACCACGAACAGCACTGGATCTTTCCGTTCGACTGCCTGACGGAACATTTTCTCCGTTCCCACCTCGACGCCTGCCGTCGCGCTTACGACGACCAACGCGCCATCGGCCGCGGCTAACGCGGAAATTGCATCACCATGGAAATCGAGATAGCCCGGTGCGTCGATCAAGTTGATCTTCGCGTCCATCCATTCCGCATACGCGCAGCCCAGGTTGATCGAATACTTTCGCTCCGTCTCCTCAGGGGCGAAATCGGTGAGAGCCGTACCGTCTCGCACCGATCCGTGGCGCTTGCTGGATCCTGATACGAAAGCGAGCGCGTCGACCAGAGTGGTCTTCCCGCTCGCTCCATGTCCGACGACTGCCACGTTGCGGATCTCCGAGCTGCTGTACTCCCGCATGGTAGGCCTCCGCTGCGTTCGGTCCCTCACCACGCCGTCGATGTCGGGAGTGGCCCGCCATCGCGGCGCCCCGGGCTCGTCCCGGTCGCGCGCTCCCTTTCGCTATGCTAGCCCCCGGTCCGGGGCGGTAGCAAGGGAGGACGACGTTTCCTAGAGAACGCCAATGCGCGGTGCACGTCCCAAGAGGGCGCGGAGGTCCTCGACACTTGCATCGACCAAACGAAACTCTGCCGGGCAGGCAATGGCTCGGGGCGCTTCGCGGGAATTCCCGATGCACGTGAACAGCACCGCTTCGCCGCCATGAGGTGTGAAAGTGCGGCCGGCGCTCCAGAGGCGTCCGTCGTCATCCTCGAAGAGGCGTTCGACGCCCGACGAACGGCGAGCGGGTCGTCGCCCCGATGAACTCGTCATGGTCCACCTCCAGCCCTACCCTGCGCAGTCCCGCGAGCCTCGTCAAGAGAAAATCGTACAGAGGCAGCTGTTTCGTACCCGGAAGAACGACGGGGTCGTCCGTTGAGGGACGACCCCGTGATCCTGCGGTCTGACGGAGAAAGTGCGTTAGTCACCCTCGTACTCGTAGGTTAGACCATCCGACTCGCGGAACACATCCAGCAGCTCATCCAGCTTGTTGAGCGCGCCTCGTGCCGGCTCGGTGACCGGCTCCAGCGTGATACTGATCGCGCGCCATGCTCCTTCCGGCCAGTCCGGCATCGACAGTCCCGCGACGAGTCGCTGCAGCGCCGATTCGCATTGGCCCAACACCTGGTGCGCAATGCCCCGCAGCACGTCGAGTGGAATGTTCAAGTCTCGCGTGACGAGTTCGCCGGTCGTCTCGTCGCGCCATGCTGTGTCTCCCACAGCGCCACGCTCGGGCCACACCCCGAGGTGGCGGAACGCTCCTGAGTCATCGTCGGTTGTCCGACGACTCTCCATCGCCGCAGCGATTGCGAGCGCAAGCGATTCGGTCCTCGGGGTGCCATACAGAGTCACCACATCCCGCGGCCGGCGCTCAGGCGTCATCTGCGCCGGTACTGAATCCACTCGCGCCAACACTGACGTCGAGTCGGAGCATTCCTCGAGCATCACGAGGAAGTCCATCGTCCCTCCGGTGAGCAACACGAGATCCCAAGTGGATGCGCCAACGCACCGATGCACCCGGATCTCGACCACTCGAACTGCACGATAAAGCAAGAGCGGGGCCGTTCCTCAATCGACCCTCGTCTTACGATCCAACACAGTGCGCGTACGAAAGTTCCGAGGAAAAGACACACACTCGCGTAACGTGCATCCAACGATCCCTGTTTCGATCGAGCGACATGGGTGTTGCGGATCGCGACGCATGCTGCGGAACGCCACGTCGTTCTCACGGGAAATCGGGCGCGACCGATCGATCCCAGTGCACCGTGTTATTGCGGGCGGAAGAATAGTCGGTGCGCATTGCTGGTCAAGCGGACTGCTTGGCTTTGCCCTGCCACGTGGCTATATGTAAGCACTATGACCGAGCACTCGGATGGAGTTCCATCAGTCCTCGTCGTCGAAGACGATCGCGACCTGCTATCGGTTCTACAGCGCATCTTGAGCGGCGAAGGCTTCGCGGTTCGCAGCGCCCAGGACGGCGAAGCCGGGCTCCTCGAGGCATTGGATCATGCGCCGGACCTCGTGATCCTCGACATCGGGCTGCCGCGAAAGAACGGAGTCGAGGTTGCGCGCGAGTTGCGCTCCCGCGGATTCCGCGCCCCCATGCTGATGCTCACGGCGCGGACTTCGGTGTCCGACAAGGTGAGCGGTCTGGATGCCGGCGCCGACGACTACCTGCCTAAACCGTTCGAGTTTGCAGAACTCCTCGCCCGCGTGAAAGCGTTGTTGCGCCGCTCGACGCTCACGGCAGAGAGCGCGGTGATGCGCGTCCGCGACCTGTCGCTCGATCCCATCTCCAGGCGCGTCGAGCGCGGAGGCAAGGAAATCGAGCTCACCCAGAAAGAGTACGCGCTCCTCGAGTATCTCATGCGCAACATGGGTCGGACGGTGTCGCGGCAAATGATCAGCGAGCACGTCTGGCGTCAGCAGGTCGATCCGCTCACCAACGTGGTCGACGTATACATCAACTATTTGCGCAAAAAACTCGAAGAAGACCGCGACCATCCACTCATTCATACCGTGCGCGGCTCGGGCTACGTTCTGCGCGACGACGCCGCTCCCGCGGCGCGAACGGAGTGAGGACGCGCCTCACGGATGATTGACTGGAAGACGCGGTTCGAGTCCGCGCTCACCTTTGACCAATTCTTGGCAACGGTGCAGAAGAATCAGGATCTGTGGCATGACGTGTATCGCCTCGCCACCATCCAGCCGCAGATCATCGATCGAGTCAACGCGCTCCGCTGGCGGCGGCACCTGCTGGTCCTGGTCGAAGATTGGTGCGGGGACACTGCGAACATTGTCCCGCCAATAGTCCGTCTGTCCGAACTCACGCCTCGCTTTGACGTCCGACTGCTCGGACGCGACGCGAATCCGGACATCATGGATGCGCACCTGACCAACGTGTCGCGATCTATTCCGGTCGTGGCAGTGCTCGACGAGCAATTCGTCGAGTGCGGCTGGTGGGGGCCCCGCCCGCGCGAGCTCCAGCGCTGGGTGATCGACGTGGGGCTCGCCATGCCATCGGTGGAGCGCTATCGCCACATCCGCGCCTGGTACGCGCGTGATCACGCGCGTACCACGTTAGACGAGCTCGTCTCGCTGCTCGAGCAGTGCTCGGCGACGTCAGTCGCGTCGTGACGCGCACGCTTCGAGGCTGACCACGATCGACTTCGACGCCGGCTGGTTGCTCTTGTCCGCCACGCTCCGGATGGGCACCAGGACGTTCGTCTCCGGGAAATAGGCCGCCGCACAGCGCGGTGGGATGTCGTACGGCACCACCTTGAATCGTGCAGCGCGGCGCGTCTCCGATTCGAAATGGCTCACGATGTCGACCCATTGGTCGCGCGCCAGGCCTAACCGATCCATGTCGGCTTGGTTCAGGAACAACACACGGCGGCCGTTCGAGATGCCGCGGTAGCGATCGTTCTCCGCATAGACCGTGGTGTTGAATTGGTCGTGGCTGCGAATCGTCATCAGGAGCAGCTGATCCGCCGCCATCTCGTGGTGCGGAATCGGGTGCACCGTGAACATGGCCCGTCGCGACGGCGTGTTGAATTTGCCCTGGTATGGTGCGTTAGGCAGATAGAAGCCGCCCGGTTGGCGTACGCGGACGTTGTACTGTGTGAATCCCGGCACGACGTGTTCGATGTGCTCGCGGATCCCATCGTAATTGTCGGTGAGCCCATCCCAGTCCACCGTCGTGCGATCGCCCAACGTCGCTTTGGCCATACCCGCGATGATCGCTGGCTCGCTCAACAAGTGCTCCGACGCCGGTGGCAACACGCCGCGCGACATGTGCACCACGCCTGTTGTGTCTTCGACTGTCACGAATTGCGGTCCACCCGGCCGAATGTCGATCTCCGTTCGGCCCAGGCACGGCAGGATCAGCGCCTGCTGGCCCGTCACGAGGTGACCGCGATTGAGCTTGGTCGAGATCTGTACGGTGAGGGCACAGCGCTGAACCGCCTCCGACGTGTAGTTCGTATCGGGCGTGGCCGCAAGAAAGTTGCCGCCTAACCCAACGAACACCCGGGCCGCGCCGCGGTGCATCGCTTCAATGGCGCACACCGTATCGTAGCCGTGCTTCTCTGGCGGCGAGAAATTGAACTCCTTCGCTAGCCCGGCCATGTACTCTGGACTCATCTTCTCCCAGATCCCGACGGTCCGATCGCCTTGTACGTTGCTGTGTCCGCGTATCGGCGCCACGCCGGCGCCGCGGCGGCCGATCTGTCCACGCAGCAACGCCATGTCCACGATCGTCTGCACGTTGGCCACACCGTTCTTGTGCTGCGTGATCCCCATCGCCCAACTACAAATCATCCGCTCCGATGTGATCGCCACCTCGGCCGCCTGTCGAATGAGATCGCGCGAGACACCGCTCTCCTCGATGATCCGCTCCCACGACACATTGCGAATGTCCGCCGCGAACGCGTCGAATCCCTCGGTGTGATGCGTGATGAAATCGTGCGCCAACACGCGGCCACCGCTTCGTTCATCCGCCTCGAGCATCTCTTTCATGATGCCCTTGAGGACCGCAACGTCGCCGTTGATCCGGACCGGCACGAAGAGACACGCGAGATGCGTTGCCGCGCCGAGAAGCTCGAGTGGCTTCTGCGGATTCTCGAAGCGCATCAAGCCTGTTTCCTTGAGCGGGTTGATGCTCACGATCCGACAGCCGTTGTGCACCGCCTTCTGCAGCTCGGTGAGCATGCGCGGGTGACACGTGCCCGGATTCTGGCCGATGATGAAGATCGCGTCGGCCGCCGCGAAGTCTTCGATGCGCACCGTTGCCTTACCAAACCCGATGACCTCGCTCAGGCCCGTACCGCTCGACTCGTGACACATGTTCGAGCAGTCCGGGAGATTGTTCGTTCCATATTGGCGCGCGAACAGGCCGTACAGGAACGCCGCTTCGTTGCTCGCCCGTCCGGAGGTGTAGAACACCGCATCGTTAGGCGACGCGAGCCCCCGCAGGTGTTCGCCGATCAGCGCGAAGGCCTCGCTCCACTCGATCGCGTCGTACCGGTCCGACCCGCGCCGCCGAATCATGGGATGCGTGATGCGCCCCAGCCCATCGAGGTCGACATCGCGCCATTCGAGTAGTTCGGGGATCGGGTGCTCGGCGAAGATGTCTGGCGTTAGGCGCCTGGTCGTCGCTTCCGCCGCCACCGCCTTGGCGCCGTTCTCGCAGAACTCCGCGCGCTTCCGGTGTCCGTCGGGATCGGGCCACGCGCAGCTCGGACAATCGAACCCATCCTTCTGATTGAGCTTGAGCAGCGTCAGCGTCGCGCGTCGTGGGCCCATCTCTTTGACGCCGAAATGGACGGTCTCGTAGATCGACCGGATACCGGCCGCCGTCGTGTCGCGGCGACCATCGTCGGCACCTTCGCTTTCTAACGGAGGCTCGGCGCCGTCGACGCCCTGCGCCAGATGCGCATCCGGATCTGTCGGCTTGACCGTGCGAGCCTGATTCGGCGCGCTGTTCTCATCGTGCTCGTGGCGATGCATGCCAAATCTGAAGCGCAAGAACGTTGCCCGAACGCTCCCTGTGAACCACGCAGTTCACAGTGGAACGCCTATTGGTAGCCCGCCGCCTGGAGTCGGAACAGCTCGGCGTACGGACCACCACGCGCCACAAGCTCAGCGTGCGAGCCCTCTTCTGCGATTTGTCCGTGCTGGAAGACGATAATTCGGTCCGCCATGCGCACGGTCGAGAACCGATGCGAAATCAACACGGCCATTCGCCCAGCGACGAGCTCCGAAAATCGCACGAACACTTCGTACTCGGCGCGCGCGTCGAGCGACGCCGTCGGCTCATCGAGAATCAGCACCTTCGCATCGCGCATGTAGGCACGAGCCAGAGCGACCTTCTGCCATTCGCCCCCGGAGAGGTCCACTCCGCCATCGAAACGGCGCCCGAGCATTTGCCGGTATCCCTCGGCGAACCGAGGCAGCAGCACCGATGCCAGTGACTGCTCGGCGGCCGTCGACAACACTTCGGGGACCGGCTCCGTCGCGTGACCATTCGCGCGTTGGGCGCGCA
Source organism: Gemmatimonadaceae bacterium (assembly GCA_035279625.1). Lineage (GTDB taxonomy): Bacteria > Gemmatimonadota > Gemmatimonadetes > Gemmatimonadales > Gemmatimonadaceae > JADGGM01. The sequence goes on along the minus strand of DATEHK010000017.1, from coordinate 8,549 downwards.
TCATGGCGGGACTGGACTCGAACGCCCACTCCGGCGGCACCGACTCGATCAGCACGTCATCCGACCCCACGCGATCGAGGTAGTCGCGCACGCGATCGATGTGGCCAACGCCGATATTCTCGTCGAATCGCATGTCGAACCGAACGAAGTCCTGGAAAATCACGCCGATGGCCCGACGCACCGACGTTAGATCGTACTCGCGAAGGTCGATGCCGTCGAGCAGGATGCGCCCTTCGGTAGGATCGTACAGCCGCGCCAGCAGCTTGGTGACCGTCGTCTTGCCCGCCCCGTTCTCGCCCACGAACGCGATGCGCTCGCCGGGGCGCAAGGTGAACGTCACGTGCCTAACGGCCCATCGATCGCTTCCCGGATACTGGAAGCCCACATCCTCGAACACGAACCCTTCGCGGATGTGATCCGGCACGACCGGCGCCCCGGGACGCGAGACCATGGTCGGACGCATCTCGAAGAAGTCGAACATGTCTTTGAGGTAGAGACTCTGTTCGTAGATGTCGCTCGCCGAAATCAGGAGCCGCTGGATAATGTCGCGACTGCGACCGAACGACCCGGCCAGAAACGTCAGCGTACCGATCGAAATGGCCCCGGCCACCGCGCGCAACAGGATGATCACGTAGGCGCCGTAGTAACCGAGCATGCCGAGCACCGAGAGCGCGGTGCTCACGATCCCCTTTCGAATCGAGAGCCGCTTGTTCTCCTCGTAGAACCGGTCCGAGAGCACGCGGTACCGATCCGTGAACCACTGCGCCAGTCCGAACATCTGCACTTCTTTCGCGTTCACGTCGCTTGCCGCCAAATACCGCAAGTAGTCCAGCTGCCGGCGTTCCGGCGTCCAGCGATAGAGCAGTGAATACTCGAGCGATGCGTAGTGCGTCTCGCCGATGAACGACGGAAGCACAGCCGCTGCCAACAGGAGCAGGAGCCACGGATTGAACACCAGCAATGCGGTGCCTAACGAGGCCAGCGTCAGCGTGTCCTGCGACATCGACAACAGTTCTGCCAAGAGCCCGATGCGACCCACGGTCTGCCGCCGCGCGCGCTCCAGCCGGTCGTAGAACGCCGGGTCCTCGAACTGCTGCAGATCGAGCGTTGCCGCGTGCTCCATCAACCGCACACTGGTGAAATTGGAGAAGAGGTCGCCCAACAAACTCTCCACCAGCGCCGACGCCCGAGCGAGCACCTCGCCCGTCACGACGATCGCGATCTCCAACGCCACCAGCTTCCAGAGTGAACTCAGATGGGACGGATCTCGGCGCAGCGCGATGACCGCGTCAATGATGAGTTTGCCAATCCACAACGTCGCGACAGGAATGAACGCCCGGCACACCCGCAGGACGGCCATCGTTGCCGTGAACGAGCGATGGGTGTTCCACACCATGCGCAGCAACGGCGGCACGTATCGGAGGGCGGTGATCCGCTGGCCCCACGTCGGGTTCGTGCTACGCTCTGGTGGAAGTCGGCGAGCTGAAGCGGCCATGGCTGAAAGCTAACCCGACCGACCGGCTTAACATCTGCTCAACCTGATGCGTCCACTCATTGTCATGCGCATCCAGCGACTGCTCCTCGCCGCAGCCATCGCGGTACTTGCGGCGTGCTCGTCCGCATCGCGAGTGGCGACGTCTGCCCCCTCGGCGGCCGTGGCCGCGCTGCCGTCGGCCGCCGACATCGCGTTGCGCGAGCAAACCGCCGACCAGCAGATCCGGCAAGCACTCGCGCGTCTCACATTCGGCGCCCGACCAGGCGATTTCGATCGCGTGCGCGCGCTGGGCGTCGACCGATGGATTTCGGAGCAACTCGATCCCGCCGGCATCGATGATCGCGCGACCGACCAGTGGCTCATCCGTTATCGTACACTCTCGATGAGTCCCGCCGATTTGGTGAGTGACTATCCGCCGCCCCAAAGCGTGCTCGCCCAACCGAGACGACAGCAAGCGTCGAGCCCCACGCGATTCGATTCCAGCGCCCACCCGCTGTCGAACCTCCACGCCGCCGATTCCCTGGCGCTGCGCGAGGCGCGCCGGCGAGCCCAGCTCGTCGTCGACGAGCTCCAGATCGCCAAAGTCGGACGTGCGGTCACCAGCGAGCGGCAACTACAGGAAGTGATGGTCGACTTCTGGGAAAATCACTTCAGCATCTTCGCAGGGAAGGGCGCGCCGGAGCGATACCTCCTCGCGTCATTCGACCGCGACGCGATTCGGCCCAATGCGTTAGGCAAATTCCGCGATCTCTTGGGCGCGGTGGCCAAGAGCCCGGCCATGCTCTACTACCTCGACAACTGGGAGAGCTCCGTCGAGGCCGATCGCCCTGCCGTCAGAACCTTCACCGCTCGTCCGATACGCGGTCGAGTCGGCGCCGCGTTCCGCCCCACACCGCGGCCTCGCCGAGGCGGCCTCAATGAAAACTACGGTCGTGAGCTCCTCGAGCTGCACACACTTGGCGTCGACGGCGGGTACACGCAAGCCGACGTCATCGCCGCTGCCCGCGCGTTCACCGGATGGACCATCGACCGCCCGCAGTTAGGCGGAGGATTCGTCTTCCGGCCGGCGCTGCACGATGCGGGCGAAAAGCGCTTCCTCGGTCGCACCCTCGATGCCGGTCGCGGCATCGAAGATGGCGAAGCCGTGCTCGATATCCTCGCGCACAGCCCGGCGACCGCGCATTTCATCGCCTCGAAACTGGCATGCCGCTTCGTCAGCGACTCGCCGCCACCGGCGCTTGTCGACCGTGCTGCCGCTACCTTCACTCGCACGGACGGCGATATCCGCGAAACGCTTCGTACGATCCTCACGTCGCCCGAGTTCTTCTCGCGCGCCGCGTACAAGGCAAAGGTGAAATCGCCATTCGAGCTCGTGGTGAGCGCGCTGCGCTCCGTGGACGCCCAGCCTGACACCACACTCCGTACGGCGCGCGTCGTCGCCTGGTTAGGCGAGCCGCTCTTCATGCATCGCGACCCCAACGGCTATCCCGAGACCGGAGACGCGTGGATCAATACGGGCTCGATCCTCAATCGCATCAACTTCGGATTGGCGCTCGCAGGCGGCCGATTGCCCGGCGTGGACCTCGACGCATGGGCCCATCGCGAAGGTCTCGACACGCTTCCGGCCGACGCCCGCGTCGACGGCGTCGTACTCGCCGCCTTGGGCGGCGAAGCCTCGCCGGACTCGCGGCGCGTCCTCGAGTCCGGCGTGAATCCGCTCGCCGCTGGGGCCACGCCTAACTCAGACACCGCATCCACCATGGCGGGCGATGACGACTCGGCATCTGACACCGCCGCCGAGATGACGGCCGCGGCTCGCGCGGGGCCTGCGCGGCGCCGCGACCCGTTAGGCGGCCCGTTGGACCTGCACGGCCTGCAGCAAACGGTCGGACTGGCCTTCGGCGCCCCGGAATTTCAGCGCCGTTAGGCGTATCGAGGTAGAGCACCATGCATCGACGTGTGTTCGTCAAGTCCGGCGCACTGGCGCTCGTGACGATGGGCTTGAGCCCGTCCTTTCTCAAGCGCGCCATCTACGCGCAGGCGCGTCTCCCCTCATCGCCGCGCGGCAAAGTGCTCATTTGCCTCTTCCAACGCGGCGCCGCGGACGCGCTGAACGTGGTCGTTCCGCACGGCGAAGCGCAGTACTACAGTCTACGGCCGTCGATTGCGATCCCTCGCCCGACCAGCCTGGCGGCCGGGCCCGCGCTCGTTAGTCGCGATGCGCCGGCTGCGATCGACCTCGACGGATTCTTCGGTCTCCACCCTGCGCTCGCACCGCTCAAGCCGCTCTGGGATCGCCGCATGCTCGCGCCGATCGTCGCCGTTGGGAGCCCGAGCGCCACGCGCTCGCACTTCGACGCGCAAGACTTCATGGAGACCGGAACCCCCGACGTCAAAGCGACCAGCGACGGCTGGCTGAACCGCTACCTCGCCGCGAAGGGTACGTGCGCCGAGTGTGACGGGCGGCGTTCGCCATTCGAAGCAGTCGCGTTCTCACCCCAGACACCGCGCATTCTCGAGGGGCCGGCTCCCAGCATCGCCATGACCAACCTCGCGGAGTTCAGCATCCGCGCGACCGGCACCGACGTCGAACGCCTCGAAGCCCTCTATCGAACCGGCAGCGCCGATCTGGTACACGGCACCGGTGCCGAAACCTTCGACGCCGTAAAGATGCTTCGCGCAGCGAATCCCGCGCAGTATCTCCCGCAGCACGACGCGGAATATCCGTCGTCGCCATTCGGCCAAAGCCTCCGGCAAATCGCGCAGCTCATCAAGTCCGACGTCGGAGTCGAAATCGCGTTCGCCGACGTCGGCGGCTGGGACACGCACGTGAACGAAGGCAGCGTGACCGGGCAGCTCGCGTCTCGGCTCCGGGACTTCTCGCAAGCCATCGCCGCGTTAGTCGCCGATCTCGACGACCGCATGGGCGATGTCGTGATTCTCACGATGTCGGAGTTCGGTCGCATGGCCAAGGAAAACGGCACTGGCGGTACCGATCATGGTCACGCGGGCGCAATGTTCGTGATCGGCGGAAGTGTGCACGGCGGCCGTGTGTACGGTCGTTGGCCCGGCCTCGCGCCCGAACAACTGTATGAGGGACGCGACCTCGCGCTCACGACGGACTTCCGTACCGTCTTCTCCGAAGTCGTGATGACGCAACTCGGCGCCGTCAACGCTGCGGGCGTCTTCCCAGGCTTCACGCCGACGCGCCGACTCGGCCTGCTCTGACGCCGTCAGTAGTGAAAGATTTCTTTGATTGCACCGATGATCCGTGCGCCCAACGATGGGCCGCCGTGGTCCGGGCAGTACATCGTGGGCTCGGTGCCCAACCGGAACCACTCGAGCTGCGTGTGCGGGCACCAGGCGGTCGCCAGATTGCCGTTATCGGCGTCGATGACGCGGGACACGAGGCCCGGCGGCGGACGCCACGCCGCATCGCGCGAGCCCTGCGGCCACCCATGTTCGTAAAACTCGGCCCAGGCCGGCGCGGCGAGGCGGCCGCCCGTTGCGCCATCGCCTAACGATCGCGGCGTGTCGTATCCGAACCATACCCCGGCCACGAGCGACGGCGTGTAGCCAACGAACCAGACGTCGGCCCCGTTGTTCGTCGTCCCCGTCTTCCCGGCGATCGGTCCACGCGCGCCTAACAAACGGATCTCGCGCCCTGTTCCCTCGTTGACCACCGACTCGAGCATGGACGTCAGCTGGAACGCGTCGCGAGGATCTACGGCGGGAACGGGGGTTACAGGTTCGCGAGACCACAACAGCTTGTGGCCTGGCCCTTCGATACGACTGACCAACCGCGGCGTGACGCGGTTTCCGCCGTTGGCGAACGGCGCGTACGCGGTCACCAGCTCGAGCGGCGTCACCTCGAGAGCGCCGAGTGCGATCGACGGCACCGGCGCCAAGCGACTCGTGATGCCGCTCTCGCGCGCCAGGGACACTATTTGCGCCTCGCCGACGGCGTGACCAAACCGCACGGCAGCGGCGTTGGACGAGTGCTCCAGCGCCCGGCGCATGGTGATGCGCCCTTCGTATTCGCCGCCGAAGTTCGCCGGGGTCCAGTCGCGCCCATCCTGTTGCACCTCCACCGGGACGTCATCCACCAAGGTCGCGGGGGTGTACCCTGCGCCTAACGCTGCGGCATAGACGAACGGTTTGAACGCCGACCCGGGCTGGCGGTGCGCCGACAACGCGTGATCGAACGCGCCGTTCTGATAGTGGCGGCCGCCGACCAATGCCCGGATGTCGCCGGTGCGGGGGTCGATGGCGACCAACGCCCCCTCCACGCGATCGCTGTCCGAGCCGTCCTCACCACCCTCCTCGCCGATGGCCGCTGCGTGATCCCGTACCGCCCGCTCGGCGGCTCGTTGGGCACGGGCGTCGATCGTGGTGTAGATCGCTACGTCACCGTTCGCGTCCGCGCCCTTGCCTAACGCCGAGTCGAGGACCGCGCGCGCCGCGGCCACCACCCACGACCCGGTATCCGTCGGCCGCCACTCGGTCTCGGCTACGTCGATCGGCTCGCGCGCCGCCGCCGCCGCGTGCGCCGCGCTCACGTAGCCCTCGCGCACCATTAACGACAGCACCAAATTGCGGCGGCCTAACGCTCGATCCGGATCGTGCCGCGGCGTATATACCGATGGCCCCTTGGGCAGCGCCGCCAAGAGCGCGCCTTCGGCGAGCGTGAGACGCGAGACGCTCTTGCCGAATAGATCGCGGCTTGCCGCTTCGACGCCGTACGTGCCGTTCCCGAGATAGATCACGTTCAGGTAGAGCGCTAAGATCTGGTCCTTCGTCAAGTTCCGCTCGAGCAGACGCGCCATGCGCAACTCGAGCAGTTTCCGATGGAGCGTGCGGCCTGCGCCAACCGAAGCGAAGCTGTTTCGCGCGACCTGCATCGTGATCGTGCTGAATCCCTCGCGCACGCCTAACGCCGCCGCGTCACGCACCGTCGCGCGCAGAAACGCGTGCCAATCGAGACCGGTGTGGCGATAGAAGCGCCGGTCTTCAGTCGCGACGAACGCCTCACGCACAAAGCGCGGGATCCGCGAGAGGGGAACATCGATCCGCCGCACGTCTTCCAATCGCCCAATCAGATGTCCGGACCGGTCCAACACGCGGCTGCCCTCAGGCGGCTGATACGCACGGATGTCCGCCGGCGACGGACACCCGTCGAACCCGCACGTGAACAACCACGCGTCGCCACACACAATGGCGACCGCAGCCACGTTCGCCACGGCAAACGCGAGCCAGTGCCGCCGCAACCATCGCGGATCACCGGACTCCCCACCACCGCGCAAGCGCGAAACCAGCGCATGCCACCGTTGCTTCAGACGGGACTCGATCTTCATACGTTGCAGCACCGACAGGCGGGCCGCGCCCGCGTTCATTTTTCACTACGGCAGTTCGAAGTCGCGGTTTCCAGGCAACATGTCTCACTGTAGACTTCTTTCACGGCTGCGAATATCCTTCGCGCCCCCACGGAATTAGCGCCTTCATGCTTTCAGCTCTTCGCTTCGCGCTCGTCGTCCTGTCGGCGGCAGCCGGCGGAACTACGCCCGTCAAGCACTCGCACCCGAAACCGCCAGGCCCGGCCAATGAGCTCGGCCGCATTCCCATCCTCGAATACCACGTAATCGGGGATTCGGACGCCCGGTGGACGGTAGAGCGCGGCCATTTTAAGCGACAGCTCGAACTCCTCTATGAGAGAGGCTATCGCCCGATAACGGTTGCCGAGTTGGTCGATCGGAAGATCTCCCTGCCGGCCGGTATGTCGCCGGTAGTGTTCACGTTCGACGATGCCTCACCCTCGCAGTTCCGCTACATCGACAACAACGGAACTCTTGAGGTGGATCCGAATAGCGCCATCGGCATCTGGCTGGAGTTTCACCGCACGCATCCCGACTGGGCGAATAAAGCGACATTCTGCATGCTGCCCGGCGCTGCTGCTGGACACGCGTTTTTCGGCGAGCGCGGCATCGAGGGTCAGGAAACCGCCTGGCGTCATCGCAAAGTGCGCTTTCTTGCGGACCAGGGGTTCGAGCTGTGCGACCACACGCTCTGGCACGCCAATCTCGCGAAGTACTCGGACGAGGTTGTGCAAGAACAGATCGCGCGTGGAGCACTCGCGATCGACTCCGCCGTCCCAGGATACAAGGTCCGCACGTTTGCACTTCCCTTGGGGATTTGGCCGAAAAACCAAGAGCTTGCACATGCTGGATCCTGGCGCGACCCGCACACGGGCCGAGTGATCACTTATCGCTTCGACGCAATCCTCGAAGTCACCGGCGGACCAGCTCGCAGTCCGTTCGATCCGAAGTTCGATCCTCTTCGGTTGCCACGCATCGAGGTCTATGGCGATGCTTTGGAGCGTTTGCTCGACCAGCTCGATCGAAGCGGCAATCGCTACGTCGCAATAGGCCCATCGAACGATGCGACGCCGTCGAGCGCTGCTGGCGCCAGCAGACCCCGTGCTGGTAGCCACAAGTAGCTGGCTGAATCGTCTCCATAGGATGGAGAGCCGAGAGCGCGCCGTTCGAGAGATGGTGCGCTGTCGTTTTTTTATACACTGTCACAAAAGCTGTGCGATTTTATGCTCTTCGAAGCTGCTCTTCAGAAATTTGTCCTAAAATGACCCCTGCTTGTCCTAAAACTGTGCTTGCCTCAGCCGATACTCGGAAGCAAGTTGGGCGTCGACTTGGCAGAAAGACCGACGACTGTGGAGGAGTTTGAATGGGCAGCTCACAGGTGAAGCTCCCTCATTACGCATTCTTCGAAGCGCTGGCGCGCTGCGATAACGAGACGTGCGCGGAATGGCGCACGACGAGCGCCGGGCTTTTGACACTGCGTTTGTTCGACGACTGGGTGATGGAAGGTGGGAGTGCGGTGTCGTTGGACTCGTGGGGTCTGCGTTGCGTGCGCGAGTCGATCTCAGCGATCGACGCGGGGAGCAGCGTGCGTGCATTGCTGACGAGCCTCGTCGACTCCATGCAGCTCGCTCGTCACGCCCGCGTGGCCGTCGTCGCGCCGCGCCTCATGGCGTATGCGCGTG
>DATEHK010000016.1:0-48178 GCA_035279625.1 Gemmatimonadaceae bacterium | reverse complement strand
CGAGAGCAGCGTGGCCGCCCTGCGCCCGTCAGGCCGGCTGCTGGCGCCCGCGTGGGCGCCGCTCCCGCCCGGCATCGTCGAGCGCGCCCGCGACGGCGCCGATTGGTTAGGCGAAAAGCACGAGCTCACCATCCTCGCCAGAGCGCCCGATCCACTTCGTTAGGCGCTCGCCTCGCCGTGCCCGTGATGCTCGCCTTCGTGCTCGGCGTAGAGCTGATCGATCGCCGCCTTGTACGTCGTGTCGATCACCCGCCGCCGCACCTTGAGCGTGGGCGTCAGCTCACCCGTGTCCACCGAGAAATCCCGATCCAGCAGCACCACGTGCTTCGGCGTCTCGAAGCTGGCCAGACCGGACAGTCTGCCCAACACTTCCTTCTCCATCTTCGCCTTCACCGCCGGTTGGGCGATGAGCTGTTTGTGATCGGTGTACAACAGGTTCTTGAGTTTCGCCCACTTCTCGAGCTGCTCGAAGTTCGGCACCACGAGCACGATCGGGAACTTCCGTTGGTCGCCGATCATCACCGCCTGTGACACGTACTTGTTCATCGCGATGTGATTCTCGATCGGCTGCGGCGCGATTTTCTTGCCGCCCGCCGTCACGATGATGTCCTTCTTGCGATCGGTGATGCGGAGGAACCCGTCCTCGAGCACGCCGATGTCGCCGGTGTGGAACCAGCCGTCCCGATCGATGGCGTCGCGCGTCGCATCCGGTTTGTTGAGGTATCCCTTCATCACGTTGGGCCCGCGCACGAGAATCTCGCCGTCGGACGCGATCACCACCTCCACCCCGGAGACCGGCGGACCAACGGTGCCGATCCGATACCTGGTGGGCGTGTTCACGGCGATCACCGGCGACGTTTCCGTCAGACCGTAGCCCTCGAGGATCACCAGCCCCGCCGCGTAAAAAAACGTGTTGATCGCCGGCGCCAGCGGCGCGCCGCCCGACACGAAGTAGCGGAGCCGCCCGCCCACCCGCTCGCGCAGCTTCGAGAACACGAGCCGCTTCGCCATCGCGTACTGCGCCGCGAGCAACGCGTTAGGCGCGCGCCCCGCCAGCCGAACGTTCGCCCACCGCTCGCCCACCGCACGCGCCCAGAAAAAGATGCGCTTCTTGAGCGCGCCGCTCGCCAGCGCGTTCTCCAGCACGCGCGCGTAAATCTTCTCGTACACGCGCGGCACCGACACGACCAACGTTGGACGAATCTCGACCATGTTCACCGTGATCGTGTCCATCGACTCCACGTACGCGATCGACACGCCGGTGGCGAACATGAGATAGTCGAAATGCCGCTGCAACACGTGCGACAACGGCAGGAAACTGAGCGACGCGTCGGCATCGGTGATCGGAATCACCTTGGCCACCGCGGCGACGTTCGATGCCAGGTTCCCGTGCGTGAGCATCGCCCCCTTGGGCTCACCCGTCGTCCCCGAGGTATAGATGATCGTCGCCACCTGCTCCGGCGCGATTGACATCGCCTGCGCCCGATACTGCGTCGCGGCGTCCGGCGTCTCGGTCGCCGCGCCGCGCGCCTCGAGCGCCGCCATCGTGAGATCGATGCCGTCACCGCTCACATCGTCGAACGCGATCACGTACGTGAGCGCCGGCAGGGACGCGCGCACCGCGGCGACCTTCCGCGCCTGGTCCGACGACGACACGAAGATCGCCGCCGCCCCCGCGTCGCGCAGCACGTACGCCATCTGCTCGGCCGGCAGCGTCGGATACACCGGCACGTCCAGATAGCGCGCCGTGAGGCACGCGTAGTCGGCGATCGCCCACTCGGGACGATTCTCCGACAGAATACCGATCGACGAGCCCTCGGCGAGTCCGAGCGCGCGCAACCCGAATGCCGCGTGCCGGACGCGCGCCACGAGCGTCCGGTGCGAGATCGGCTGATACGCGCCGCCCACCTTCACCTGCATTGCGTTAGGCCGATCGTAGCCCTCGACCGCGTCGAAGAAGAGACGCGTGAGCGTGGTCGGTGCGAGTCGCGGATCCCGGTCCGCGGCCGCGGGCGGCTCGGCAGTCACCGTCATGAACACCTCGGCATCCGGCGGCCGCTCGCGCGGCCCGCCGGTCAGTGGATGTTGATCCGCCTAACGTACCGCACCGGACTCCCGCTCGGCAAACCGCCGGGGGCGGTGGCGCGCACCTCGACCACGATCGAGTCGTTGAAGGTATGCGTGAACGGCGTGATGCGAAGACCGAGCTGCGCGGTGCCCGTCGCGTCGGTGGTGTCCACGAGCTCGGCGTGCGCCGCCGGATTCACCAACTGCACGTTGGTCGAGTCCGCGTTGTCGAACGGCGACGGATGCACAATCGCGTAGTGCACGAGATAGTCCGGAACCACCGCCGAATCGGGCAAGTGCAGCAGCTTCACGCGTAGCGCGAGCACGGTGTCGCGCAGGCCCCCCGCAAAGCTGTAATCGACGCTGTCGCGCGACGAGTCCAACGGAATCATCACCGACGGCGTGTCGACCACCGCGATCGTATCGGGAATCGATTGCAGCCCCAGCGCCGTCGCCACCACGAGCACCCGGCTGATCAATTGATGTCCCACCACGATGCCTAACGACTTGTCCACCGACACCGAGCCCGTCGAGTCGACCGCGAGAAACGAAACCGGAATGCCGGGGATGCTGTCGTTCTTGAAGTTGAACACCACCACGTGGAGCGGCGCCGCGACGCCCAGACTGTCGCGCAGCGTGTCGCCCAACAGAACCGATGGCGACGCCGGCGCGTCGAGCTGGATGGCGACCGGGGTGTTCGGATTGGTGCCCACCTCGGTGCACGCCGCGGCAACCGCGGCGATCAGGAGCGCTGAGCCCGTCGCCCGGAGCGCGCGCGCCATCACTCGAACCGCGACGCGAGCTCGGTGGCGAGGTTCACGTACGCCTGCGCCGCCGCGTCGGCCGGCGAGCGCAACACCACCGGCTGCCCCGCCGCGAATGCATCCGCCGCCGCCGTGCTCCGCGGAATCACGAGATCGAACACCATGTTGCGCGGCAGATGACGCCGCACGTACTCGGACACACGCACGCTCGTCTCGCTCGTCTCGTCGTACATCGTGAGCACCAGCCCATCGAGCGTCAGCTCCTCGTTCGTCGACACGATATCCTGGATGCCACGCAGAATCTGCGGCGTGGTCTGGAGCGCCAACGGCTCCGCCTGCAACGGCACGATCACGTGCTGCGACGCCGAGAGCACGCGTTCCACCGTTGGGCCCAAGCCCGGCGGCGTGTCGACTACCACCACATCCGTACGCTGCCGCGCCATAGCCAACAGATCGGGAAGCATCGTCGACTCCTCCATCCGATGCTGATACGCGACGTGATTCGTGGCCGCACTCACGGTGCCGGCAAGAATCACCCGCAGCCACGGCAATGCCGTGGGCAGAATGATCTCGCGGAGCGTCTTCTCTCCCGATAGATAATCGGAGATCCCGACCGTGACATGGTCCGTGCGCAGTCCGACGCCGTATCGCACCGCGCCCTGCGGATCGACGTCCACCAGGAGCGTCTTCATACCGCGGCGCGCGAACGCCGCGGCGAGATTCACCGCGGTCGTCGTTTTGCCGACACCGCCTTTTTGGCTGACCACCGCGAGGACGGTTCCCACTCGCTATTCCGTTCCGGGGACTTGGTCCGCTCCGGTGCCGCTCCGGATCTGCTCGATCGTCTGCCGGGCGTGCTGCACCCAGCGTTCGGCTTCCGTCGTGGCCGGCGGATGCTCCAGAAACGCCGTGAGATGACGCTCGGCGCCCTGGCCATCTCCGCGCTTGAGCAGCAGGTACGCGAGACCGTAGTGCGCGCCGCTCAACTGCGGTTCGATTTCGAGTGCACGCCGATAACAGCGGATGGCATCATCTAAGCGGCCGGTACGCGAGTACGCGATGGCCATGTTCTGGAGAATGCGCTGATCGTTGGGCTGATCGCGCAACGCGAGCCGGTACGACGTGAGCGCCGCGTCATAGTCCCCCTGGCGCTCGAGCGCCAGCGCTTCGCTCAAATAGTCGACACGTTGCGGACGCGGCGAGTGCGCCGTTCCACCACCCGTCAAGCGGCTCCACCAGGACATGCGATTGCGTCTAGAGTCGGGAACGTGGGTGGGATGGACACACTGCGACGGCGCAGTGCAGGATGCGCATCCGGCGTACCTGTCGACGGCAAACTTACGCGGCACAACGCACTGCGGCAACCGCGCTGTCGGCGGCGACGACGCGACGATACCTTACGCGACACGAGGCGAAGTCGGCAGCGAACCCTGGAGGAACGTGGCGCCACGACGCAAACCCGCGGACCGAACACGCGGCGTATTCCAGGTCGATTGGCCGCTCTTCGGCGAGCTGTCGCGCGCGCTCGCGCTCAAGGTGGCCCGCGAGTACGACCCCGAAATCGTGGTGGGCATCGCGACCGCGGGCGTCATCCCCGGCGCGGTCGTCGCGGCGATCCTCGGCCGCGAATTCCATTCGATCGTGGTGAGCCGGCGCTTTCACGCCGAGTCGCCGCGGGAGACGCCGGCCATTCTCGGCGCGGCGCCGACCGAAGTGCGCAATCGCCGCGTGCTGGTGGTCGACGAGACGTGCGACAGCGGCGAGACGCTGCGCATGGCCGTAGCGGCAATCGTGAACGCGGGCGCGACCGACGTGCGCACGGCGGTGGGATTCCGCACCGGCACCTACGAGCCCGACTTTTCGGCGCTGGAAACCGAGAGCACGATCGTGCTCCCGTGGGACGAGGACCTGCTCGCGTCCGACGCCTGACGCTTCCGTTAGGCATGGACGCAGCGCGCCCGGCCGCCTAACTGAAGCTCACTCCACCGCGCCCACCACCGCGTCGTACCCCTCGCCCTGCTCCATCCGGTCGTAGAGAAACCGCATCACGTCGCCGTTGCCCAGCAGGAACCGGCACCGATCGTGACCTGCCGACCGGCATTCCACCTCGAGCACCGCCAACGGAACGTCCGAGAACCGGCCGAAAAAGTCGGCCAGCATCCCGGTGGTGAAATGGCAGCCCGGTTGGTCCAGGTGCTCGTCCGGATTCGCTTCGCCCCAATCGTCGGTGTCGACGGTGGCCACCGCATCGCGGAGCGATCCGATCTCGAGCGTGCCCCATCCGGCCAGTTGAAAGTACTCTGACGCGCGCCGCTGGAACGCATCAAAGTCGAGATCTTCGGGCTCGCCATCGCCGCGCTCGTTGAGCCACGCGCGAAACGCCTCGAACACCGTGACGCCGCCGGCGTATCCGGCTTCCTGAAGTGCCGCCGCCGCCGACGGGCCCACGTCGCGCAACAATGCAGCCCGGAGCGCGTGAAACGCAGGACGGCTCACTGCCACCAGCGCGTGATCGGCGAGATTGATCTTGTCGGCCATGACTGCCTCGTGTACGAGTCCGGGCGCGGACCTGGCTGGCGCCAGCGTTACTGGTTTTTAGACTCGGCTCCCGCGCGGCGCAAGAGCTCGTCCTCATCGATCACGTCGACGCCGAGCTCGCGTGCGCGGTCGAGTTTGCTGCCGGCATCGGTACCCGCGACCACGAAGCTCGTGCTCTTGGACACCGATGATGTCACGTGTCCGCCGGCGTTCTCCACCATTTCGGTTGCCGCCTTGCGCGAGAGCGTGGGCAGCGTACCGGTGATGACGACTGTCTTGCCCGCCAGGCTACCGGTCCCGTCGCCGCCGTGCTTTCCGGCCGGCTCGATGAAGTTCACCTCGTGCGCGCGCAGCTTTTCGACCAGATGCTTGGTGGTCTCGTTGCCGAAGTACGTCGCGACCGACCGGCCGATGATCTCGCCCACTCCACGCACCGACGTAATCTGTTCTTCGGTCGCCTGCGCGAGCGCGTCCAGGTTCCGGAAGTGCCTCGCCAGAAGTTGGGCAGCCATTTCCCCCACGTGCAGGATGCCGAGCCCGTTGAGCAGGCGCGAGAGTGGTTGGTGCTTGGCCGCGGTGATCGCGGCCACGAGATTCTCGGCGCTCTTCTGCGCGAAGCGATCGAGCTCGACCAGCTGCGCGGCGGAGAGCGCGAAGATGTCGCCGAAATCGCGAACGAGACCGGCGTCGATGAGCTGTCGGATGCGCGCGTACGAGAGTCCGCGAATGTCCATCGCGCCGCCGGACGCGAAGTGCACCAACCCTTCGAGCTGTCGTCCGGGACAGGCGACGTTAGGACAATAGACCGCGGCCTGATCCGCGTCGCGCTCGACGGGCGTGCCGCACACGGGACAGCGCTCCGGCATGTGCCATTCGCGCTCGGACCCATCGCGTCGTTCGGGAATCGGCCCGATCACCTGCGGGATGACCTCGCCGGCGCGCTTCACCTGCACCCAATCGCCCACGCGCAGGTCCTTCTGCCTAACGAGCGCCTCGTTGTGCAGCGTGGCGAGCTTCACGATCACGCCGCTGATCTCGACGGGCTCGAGCTCGGCGTACGGATTGAGTGCGCCCGTGCGGCCGACGTTCACCTTGATGTCGTTGAGCCGGGTGACTTCGATGTCCGGCGCGAACTTGCGCGCGATGGCCCACCGCGGCTCGCGTCCGACGTCGCCTAACTCATCCTGCAAGTACAGCGAGTCGACCTTCACCACGACGCCGTCGATGCCGAACGCGAGCCTGGCGCGCAGCGTGTGCTCGACGTCCTGCACGAACGCGACGACCTGCTCGAGCGTCGCGCACTGGCGGCGATGCGGCTCGACCGGGAATCCCCAGTTCTCGAGCGTGTCGAGCAGGCCCCACTGCGTGGTGAACGGCAGTCGCACACCGGGACCCGGCGCTACCGCATAGCCGAAGAATCGCAGCCGCCGCTGCGCCGTGATCGACGGATCCAACGTCCTGAGCGAGCCCGCCGCCGAGTTGCGCGGGTTCGCGAAAACTCTCTCGCCCTCCTGACGCCGCCGGTCGTTGAGCTTCTCGAACCCGTCGAAGGTCATGTAGCACTCGCCGCGCACTTCGATGAAGTCCGGCGGGTTAGGCGTGTTGAGCCGCAGCGGAATGTCGTGGATCGTGCGCAGATTGACCGTGACGTCTTCGCCTTCCAGTCCGTCGCCCCGCGTCGCGCCGCGCACCAGCACCCCGCGCTCGTACGTGAGATTCACCGCGTTGCCGTCGATCTTGAGCTCCGCCGTGTACCCTGCGCCGCGCACTTCCTCGCCCGCCACGCGCACCGCTCGCACCTCCCACTCGCGGAGCTCGTCGTCGTCGAACGCGTTGCCGAGTGACAGCATCGGCACGAGATGAATCGACTTGGCGAGGGAGCTCTGGACCGGCGCGCCCACGCGCTGCGTCGGCGAGTCCGGCGTGCGCAGCTCGGGATACGTCTCTTCGATTTCGCGCAGCTCGCGCATCATCAGATCGTATTCGCGATCCGAGATCTCGGGCGCGTCCTCGCCGTAATATTTTAGGTTCGCGCGTTCGATGAGGCGGCGGAGCTCGCGGGCGCGCTCTTCGGGGGTCGGCACGCCGAAAAAATAATGCGACGGGGAAGCGCGCGCATGCGCGCGCGTGGGGAATAGGGAACGGGGAAAGGGGCAGGAACAACATCAATGGCTGCGATGGAGAGCCTGGTCTGTCGCGCCCCGTTCCCGTTTCCCTCAGCGCAGCGCTTCCCTCAGCGCGCGCAAGCGCGCGCTTCCCCGATCTCAGGTCTTCGCTTCCTCTCCCACCACTTCCATCGTCACCGACACCAGCCGCTCCAACTCTTCGTCGGCCGACGTCGCGAGCAGCGTCTCCGCCCACATGTGGTCTTCCGTATTCGTGTACCGGTCCAAAAGCCGGCGCACGAACGCGATCAGCGCGATGCGCTGCAGCTCGCTCGTGCGATTGGCGAGTTGGGCTTCCTTCTGGCCGCGTTGAAGGGCTTCGAACCGGTGCGCGTTGCGCAGCGCATTCGCGGTGAGAGCGGCCACCACCTGGCAGAACCGCACGTCGCGATCGGAAAACGGCGCGCCGTCGCGCTCGGTACGCAGGAAAATCGCGCCGATTACCGTGCCGCGCCACCGGATCGGCACCACCACGATCGACCGGACGTTGCGCAGCGCAAGCACCGACTGCATGTGCTGCATCATGGGATCAGCCTGCGCGTCGGGAATGAACACCGTCTCGCCGCTCTGGAACGCCCGCTTGAGCTCCGGATACCGGTCGAGGTCGACGATCAGATTGCTCATGGCCGGCGCTTCGTACGTCGCCATGAGGCGCACGTCGCGCTGCTCGCCCAACAAATAGATGGAACAGCGGTCCAGGCCGAACGTGTCGCCTAACTTCTTGGCGATGGTCTGGAGTATGTCGACGAAATGCAGGGACGCGGAAATCTCGGTGAGGATGTCGACCACGGCCACGAGGTGATCGCGCTCGCGCTCGAGCTCCGCGACCCGCGCGCGAAGCGTGGCGATCGTCTCACCGTGGCCCGATGGCGAATCCTCCTCCCGCGGGCGCTCCACTGCCGTGCTGGTCATGGAAGTTCCTGACGTTCGCGGTGAACTCGGCGCTGGCGTAACGGACCACGCGGTCGCGTCCCGTTCGCTTGGCCACATACAGTGCGTCGTCGGCGGCTTGCAGCAACTCGTCGCGGTTGAGCAACCGCGGGTCCGGCCACGCGGCGACGCCACAGCTGATCGTCGCTTGGAAATCCCGCCCCTCGAACGAGAACCGGTGCGCCGCTACCCTGAGACGCGCCCGCTCGGCGAACGTCACCGCCGCGTCGAGCGGCGTGCCCGGTAGCAGCACCAGAAACTCCTCGCCACCATACCGGCCAACCCGGTCGATCTCGCGCATGGACGTGCGAAGCACAGCTCCGATCTGCCGGAGCATCTCGTCGCCCGCGCGATGGCCGAAGTCGTCGTTCGCCTGCTTGAACCGGTCGAGGTCGAACATTGCCACGGCCAACGGCTCGCGCAATCGCACGGCGTGCTCGAACATCTCGTGAAAGCGCTCATCCAACCGACGGCGATTGTCGAGACCGGTCAATGGGTCCGACACCGCGAGCTCTTGGAGACGCTCGTTCGCCTTCTCGAGCTCGGTCTCGCGGCGCTGCAACGCATCCTGAAGCGCTTTGATGCGCAACATCGCACGCACCCGCGCCTCCAACTCGGCGAATTCGACGGGCTTGGTCACGTAGTCGTCGGCGCCGGCGCTCAGGCCCTCGACTTTCCGCTCGACCTCGTCCAACGCCGTCTGCATGATGATGGGAATGAACGGCAGCGTGCGATCGCCTTTGATGCGGCGCGCGACTTCGTGTCCATCGACGCGCGGCATCATGACGTCGAGCACAATCACATCCGGCGGTGACTCGGCAACGAGCCTCAGGGCCTCCGCACCGTCGCACGCGCACTGCGTCTCGTACCCAGTTGCGTCGAAACGCACGCGGAGTACCTCACGGCTGTCCT
Organism: Gemmatimonadaceae bacterium; assembly: GCA_035279625.1. Classification (GTDB taxonomy): domain Bacteria; phylum Gemmatimonadota; class Gemmatimonadetes; order Gemmatimonadales; family Gemmatimonadaceae; genus JADGGM01. The sequence continues at coordinate 38,802 of DATEHK010000016.1, read as the reverse complement.
CACTGTCATCGACGATGAGGACCCGCGAGGCACGCCGCCGCTCACCGTCCATCGCCCCGACCAATGAACCGCTCCACCTCGCTCACCACCGTCTTGGGCTCGCACGGTTTGGCGAGGTAACTGTCACATCCAACTTCCATCGCCTTCTCCCGATCCGATGCGAGTGCATGCGCCGTCAGCGCGATGATCGGAATGCGACGCGTCGTCGGATCGCGCTTGAGGACCTGCGTTGCTTCCCAGCCATCGATCACCGGAATCGAGATGTCCATCAAGATCAGATCGGGTTGCTCCGTGCGCGCTTTCGCGATACCCTCTTCGCCGTTGAAGGCCTCCATCACCCGATAGCCGAAGTGCTGCAAGATCGTGGAGTACACAATCCTGTTGTCCTCGTTGTCTTCGACGAGCAGCACGGTCTTCAACTTGATGCTGGTCATTCGTCTCCTCGAGCGGACTGCGCGACGACTAGCGGCGGGTGAGCGCTGGGTACTGTCGCACATCGTGAGACCTCGACAGATACCGGAGCGTTAAGCAAGCTTCTTGCCATGCTAACAGCAGAAGCTTCCAGAGTAGGAGGAGTTAACAATGGCTCGCCCAACAGATTTCATTACATCATCGACCCACAACGGCGACCCACAAGCAGCGGAGGCAGACGTGTCTCGAGCAACCTCGGATGACGCAGACGACGTGCAAGAAATCGATGTGGAGCGCGATAGTTCGGGTGTGGCGATGTTCAGCGCCGGCCTCATGCTTGGCGTCGCCGTCGGCGCGGGACTCGCTCTCCTGCTCGCCCCGCAGTCCGGCGATGAAACGCGTCGGTTGATCACGCGGCGGGCAAAACGCCTCGGCGAACACGTGTCCGAGAGCGTAGAAGACCTGCGGGACGACATTCGGAGAAGTGCGCGGAGAGGCGAAAAGAGGCTGAGAGAACGTCTCAACCTCTCGTGAAGCGGCCTGCGCCGCAAGAGCTTGGGCGCAGGGCTCGGCGGTCAGCGCGTTAGTGCAGCTTGGCTAGCTCCTCGGTCGCCAGCTTCTTGTAGAACGTGTCGTTGTACTCGGTGACTGGACCGTCGATCACCGCCTGGAATTCCTCGCGCGCTTTCTCCTTGTCGCCGGGTTTATTACGATCGCGGTAAATCTCCGCCAAGTCCAACTTGTGGACGATGCGGTTGGGATCAGAGGCAACCGATTTTTCCATGTAGTAGACTGCCGAGTCCCAACTCGCCTGATCGAAGATTCCACCGCCCAAAAAGGTCTTGGCGAAGAAGCGCGAGAACCCGCTCAATCGCATGATCTCGGCGTTCCAGCGGCCCATTACGTGGAGTGCGCCGGCGTGCAGCGAGTCGTACTTGAGCGCTTCGAGCGCTTGGGCGCGGACGTCCTTTCCATATTTCACACGGTCGTGCGCGCCCAACGTGAGCGCTACGCGTCCCAGTGCGCGCGCGAGCGCAAAGTGTCCCTCGGCGTTGGTCGAGTCGGCGGCAACGGCGCGACGCGCGAACTTCTCACCGTCGGCAAAGTACGCCTTTCGCTTGCCGCTGTTGGGCTCGAATTCGCCAAGGTCCACTTCTTCGCGCGATGCCTTCCACAGCGCCTCGTAGTTCGTCGAGTCCACCGCGATCGCGGCTTCGTAGTGCTCGAGCGCCTCGGTCGGCTTGAGCGCGGCATCCGCGCTATCCCCTTCGGCAATGTGTGCTGCCGCCGACTGCGCGTTGGCTGCGGTCGAGGCAGCGAACAGCGTGAGCGCCGCGGCGGTCACGAGGTAGCGGATGTGCATGAAAGCTCCGACATTGAACGGTGAAGGCACCAAGTCAGCTCGCACGCGCGGCGCCGCCGCGAGCGAGAACGTAGAAATACCCCGAGTCCGGGTCAATGCTCGTCACTCGCCTCATCGAGCGTAAACGCGACGGCGGCCGTCTCGAGCCGGCAGAATTGAATGCGTTGATCCGCGCGTATGTGGCCGGTGATGTGCCCGACCATCAGATGGCCGCGATGCTCATGGCCGTGTATTTCGAGGGCCTCGATCGCATCGAAACGGCGGCACTGACCGATGCCATGCGGCGGAGCGGCGCCCAACTGTCGTTGGGCCACATTGCGCAGCCTCGCGTCGACAAGCACTCCACGGGCGGCGTCGGCGACAAGACGTCGCTCATCCTCGCGCCGTTGATCGCGTCGTTGGGCGTGACGGTACCCATGATGTCCGGCCGCGGGCTGGGGCATACCGGAGGAACCCTCGACAAGCTGGAATCGATCCCGGGGATGCGGACCGATCTGACGCTGGCGGCGGCGCGCGAGCAAGTAGAGCGGATCGGATGCGTGTTGATCGGGCAGACCACCGAGGTCGCGCCGGCGGATCGCCGCATGTACGCGCTGCGCGACGCGACCGCGACCATCGAGTCGGTGCCCCTCATCGCGTCGAGCATCATGAGCAAGAAGCTGGCGGAAGATCTGACGGGACTGGTGCTCGACATCAAGCGCGGCGCGGGGTCGTTCCTGCGCGATCTCGACCAGGCGATCGAGCTCGCGGGCGCGATGGTCGCGTTGGGCGAGGCGCACGGATGCGAGGTGGTGGCGCTTTTCACCGCCATGGACCGCCCGTTAGGCAGAGCGGTGGGCAACGCGCTCGAGGTGGAGGAGGCCATCCACGCGCTGCAGGGCGAGGGGCCGCCCGATCTGATGACCGTCGTCTTTGCGTTAGGCGCGGAGATGCTGCAGCTGGCCGGGGTGGCCGCCGGCGGCGACGACGCGCGGCGGCAGATGGAGCGCGCCATTTCCTCGGGTGCGGCGTCGCGAACGTTTCAGGCGGTGATCGAAGCCCAGGGCGGCAACCCGGGTGTGGTGGATGATCCGGCGGTGCTGCCGCAAGCAGGGGCGTGCGAGCTGTTCGACGCGCCGCGCCGCGGGTTCGTGGCCCGCGTGGAGCCGCGGCCGGTGGGCCGCGCGCTGATCACGTTAGGCGGCGGCCGCGTGCGCGCCGAGGATCGGGTGGATCCGGCAGTCGGCTTCGTGATCACCGCCAAGCCCGGAGACTGGGTGGAGCGCGGCGAGCCCGTGGCCACGATCTTCGCGCGCGACGAGGGTGGGGTCGAGGCCGGACGGGCCGCGCTGCGCGGCGCCATCGTGATCGCCGACGAAGCCGACCATCCGCTGCCGCTCGTGTCCCACCGCGTCACCATGGACGGCGTGACGCGAACGGCGGTCGATGCCTAACAGGGAAGCGCGCGCCAGCGCGCGCATCCCCGCCGTCCCGCTATTCCGCCCGCATCGCAATCACCGGGTCGATGCGCGCCGCGCGCCGCGCCGGTAGCCACGAGGCCGCGGCCGCTACGGCGGCGAGCACGAGGCCCACGGCGACGAACGTCGGGACGTCCAGCGGCGCCACGCCGAACAACAGCGACCGGATGCCGCGCGTGGCGCCGACGGCGCCCAGGGCGCCGGTCGCGATCCCGGCAAGCGCGAGGGCGAGGCCGCGCCACACCACCAGCCGCTCGACGGCGCGCGACGTCGCGCCTAACGCGATCCGGATCCCCAGCTCGCGCGTGCGCTCGGTGACCAGGTACGCGATCACGCCGTAGATGCCGAGCGTCGCGAGGAGCAGCGCCATGAGCGCGAAGGCGCCCAGAAGCAGCGTGTAGAACAGCGGCTGCCCCGTGGACTCCGCCATCGCGTCGGCCATGCTGCCCAGCTCGTACATCGCGACGTTCGGGTCCACGGCTTGCACCTGCGCCGCGATCCCCCGTTCGACCGCCGCCGGCGCACCCTGGCTGCGCACGAGGAACGTTGCGCCTAACGGGAACGTGTTGTATGGCACGTACGTCGCCGGCGCGGTCGTCTCCGACAACGATTCCTGCTTGGTGTCGCGCACGATGCCGACGATCTCGCCGCGTACCGTGACTGTGGTGGTGTCCGACGCACTCGGCGTGTGCGAGATGTCGAACGCGATGTGCGTGCCGATGGGATTCTGACTCGGGAAATATCGGCGGACAAGCGCCTCGTTGACCACGACTACGGGCGCCGCGTCCAACCGATTCTCGGCGTCGGTGAACGCACGCCCCGACACGAGGCCGAGGCCGATCGTGCGAAAATAGCTGGGCGACACCGGCAGCACGACCGATTCGGGCTCGCGGCCCTTCTCGGGCTTGGGCTCGCCATCCACCGTGAATGATGTCGACACGCTGTACGTCGGGTCCGGGTCTAACGGACGACCGGCGGCGACGGCGACGTACTCCGTGCCCGGCAGCGCTGCCAGGCGCTGCTCGACGTCCTCGGCGTAGCGAATCGATGGCGCGTCGTCGTTGTACGTCTTGCCGGACAGCGCGATGTCGAACACGTAGAGCTGGTCGGCGCGGAATCCCGGATCGACGTGCGTCAGGCGCTCGAAACTGCGGATCAGGAGACCGGCGCCGACCAGCAGCACCATCGCCAACGCCGTCTCGCTGATGATGAGGAGCGAGCGCGTCCGCGTGGTGCCGCCACCGCTCGACCCGCGCTGCCGTTCGCGCAGCATGGGGGACACGTCGGCACGCGTGGCGTGAAATGCCGGCAGGAGGCCGAACAAGAGTCCGGTGGCCACGGCGAGCGCCGCCGCGAAGGCGAGCATCCGCCCGTTCACCACGATCTCGGAAAGCCGCGGCAATCCGTGCGGCCCCAACGACACGACGAGGTCGACCGCCCAGGCCGCGAGAATCACGCCGATCACCGCGCCGGCGAGCGAGACGAGGAGGCTCTCGGTGACCAGCTGGCGAATCAGCTGCCACCGCGCTGCGCCTAACGCAGTCCGCACGGCGATCTCGCTCGAGCGCGAGGCGCCCCGCACCAGCGACAGGTTGGCTACGTTCGCGCAGGCGATGAGCAGCACCAGTGCGACCGCGCCTAACAGAGACCAGAGGGCCGGACGGACATCGCCCACCAGCTGGTCGGCGAGCGGCGCCAGGTACGCGCCGATCCTCGCATCCTCGTTCGGGAAGTCATGGGCGATGCGCGCGGCAATCGCCTGGATGTCGCGTCGGGCGCTGGCCACCGTCGCGCCGGGCCGGAGCCGGCCGATCGCCGACATCTCGTGCAGCCCGCGCGCCTGGTCGCCCACCTCGTACCTGCGCCACACTGCCGGGATCCACACGTCGGGCTTGCTCGGATACGAAAACCTGGGCGGCGCGATGCCGACGACGCGGTAGGGCACGTCGCTCAGCGTGATCGATGCGCCAACAACGCCGGGATCGCCGCCGAAATACCGCCGCCACGCCAGGTCGGAGAGCACCGCGACCTTGGTAGCGCTCGCCGAGTCCTCGCCGCTCACGAAGCCGCGGCCCCGCTCGGGCGCCACGCCTAACAGAGAAAAGAAGTCGGCGCCCACACGCGCGCGGTTCAACCGCACCGCCGGCAGTCCCGGCCGCGTGAGCGTCGAGCTGCCGCCGCCCTGAACCGGCGTGAGCCCGGTGAAGCTGTGGCTCAGATTCCGATAGTCGATGAGGTCGGCCGGCGACGCGGTCATCGCGTTGCCGTCCGGCGATACGGACTCGACGAACACCAACCGCGACGGGTCGCGGTACGGCAGCGGTCTGAGGAGGACGCTGTCGACGATACTGAAGATGGCGGTGGTTGCGCCGATCGCGATGCCGATGGTTGCGACGGCGATGGCGGTGTAGCCCGGCATGCGGCGCAGCTTGCGCAGGCCGAAGCGGGCGTCGTGGACTAGAGAGGACATGAGACCAGGGAAGCGCGCGCTTGCGCGCGCTTGAGGGAAGCGCTGGCGCTTGGGGATCCGGCCGCTGGCGCGGCCGGTGGGAACGGGGCGGTTTCCGAGATCATCGCAGCGGGCGGAGTGGAACTATCAGCGTGAGTGGAGGTCGTGGTGACTAGCGTCGCGCCCGTTCCCCGTTCCCCAAGCGACAGCGCTTCCCTTAAGCGCGCACAAGCGCGCGCTCCCCGGTTCTTAAATGTCCAGGTTGCTCACGAACTTCGCATTCGACTCGATGAACACGCGCCGCGGCTCGACCTCGTCGCCCATCAGCGTTTGGAAGATCAGGTCGGCGGCGACGGCGTCTTCCATGTCCACCTTGAGGAGCGTGCGGCGCTCGGGGTTCATCGTGGTTTCCCAGAGCTGCTCCTTGTTCATCTCGCCTAACCCTTTGTAGCGCTGAATCACGACGTTGCCCTTGCCGCCGTCTCCGTTGCCGAAGCGTTGGACGTACGAATCGCGCTCGTTCTCCGTATACGCGTAGAACTCCTCCCTGCCTTTCGCCACGCGGAAGAGCGGTGGCTGCGCGATGTAGACGAAGCCGGCGTCGATGAGCTCGCGCATTTGACGGAAGAAGAACGTGAGCAGCAGTGTCCGAATGTGCGCGCCGTCCACGTCCGCGTCCGTCATGATGATGATCTTGTGGTAGCGCGCCTGCTCGATCTGGAAGTCGTCGCGGATGCCGGCGCCGATCGCGGTGATGATCGACCGAATTTCTTCGTTAGACAGCACCTTGTCGATGCGCGCCTTCTCCACGTTCAGGATTTTTCCGCGCAGCGGCAGAATGGCCTGGAACTCGCGCGCGCGCCCGCCCTTGGCCGACCCGCCGGCGGAGTCGCCTTCCACCAGGTAGAGCTCGCACAGCGGGGGATCGTTGAGCGAGCAGTCGGCGAGCTTGCCGGGCAAGACGCCGGTGTCGAGCGCGGATTTCTTGCGCGTGAGGTCACGCGCCTTACGCGCCGCCTCGCGTGCGCGCGCCGCCGAGACTGCTTTCTCGACGATGATGTTGGCCGACCGGGGATGCTCCTCCAGATACGCGGCGAGGAACTCGTTGATCACGCTCCGCACGGCGCCCTCGGCTTCCGAGTTGCCGAGCTTCGTTTTGGTTTGGCCTTCGAACTGGGGCTCGCGCACCTTGACCGACAGCACAGCCGTTAGGCCTTCGCGCACGTCCTCACCGCTCAGCGCGAAGTCCGCCTTCTTGAGGAAATTCCCTTTCTGCGCGTAGACGTTCACCACGCGGGTGAGGGCGCTCTTGAATCCCGTGAGGTGCGTGCCGCCTTCGATTGTGTTGATGTTGTTGACGAAGGAGAAAACGGTATCGTTGTAGTCGGCGTTGTACTGGATGGCGACTTCGATGCCGATGTCATCGCGCTCGGTTTCGATGTAGATGACGTCGGTGTGCAGCGCCTTCTTGTTGGCGTTGAGGTAGGCGACGAATTCCTTGAGTCCGCCCTTGGCGTGGAACGCTTCCTGTTTGGCTTGGTTTGGCCGCTCATCGGTGAGCGTGATCGTCACGCCCTTATTGAGGAACGACAGTTCGCGCAAGCGCGCCGCCAGCGTCGAATAGTCGAACGACAGCTCGGTGAAGATCGTGTCGTCGGGCTTGAACCATACCGTGGTGCCCTTGTCGGTCTTCCCGACCTTCCGGAGCGTCTTGAGCTTCGTGGTCGTGATGCCGCGCGCAAAGTCCATGTAGTACTCGTGCCCGTCGCGCTTCACCCACACCTTGAGCTGCGACGAGAGCGCGTTCACCACCGACACGCCGACGCCGTGCAACCCGCCCGACACCTTGTACGTGTTCTTGTCGAACTTGCCGCCGGCGTGCAGCACCGTCATCGCGAGCTCGACGCCGGGAATTTTTTCGGTGGGATGAATGTCGACCGGAATGCCGCGCCCGTTGTCGACCACAGTCACGGCATCGTCGGCGTGAATCGTGACGTCGATCGTGTCCGCGTATCCGACTAACGCTTCGTCGATCGAGTTGTCGACCACCTCGTACACCAAGTGATGCAGCCCGCGCGATGACGTGGATCCGATGTACATGCCGGGGCGCTTGCGCACCGCCTCCAGCCCTTTCAAAACCTGAATTTGCCCAGCGTCGTATTCAGACATCGATGCTCGTGCTCCTGCGCGGGTTCCGCCTCGAAAATCCTTCCGAACCGGCTGGCGAACAAATACCGAAAATAGTCCGGTCCTCAACCATTAAAACATAGCTCTAAATTCTTGTGAAATCAAGGAGTTAGATACGCTCGTCATGACCTCCTGCGCGGCATTCGCACCCCCGCCCCAACACCGTTGCCGGTCAGGCTTTGCCCGAGAGCATTGAACCGGTCGTGTCCCGCACGGGCAAGTCGCTGCCTAACGCGCCGGCGCCGGTGCGGCATCGGACGGCGAGGCTCGCCGGTGTCGCCCGCGACTCCGCACGCGCGCCGCTGCGCGGGGTGCAACTGGTTCGACCACCGAACTCGGCATCGTGCGCGCGCGCGGGCAGAACAGCTTTCAGTTCACCGGCACCGGATTCTGCTTTCCGGCTGTGTTCATCGACGGCGCCCCGGTGAAGGCTGCGCGCGGGTGATCAACGACTTCATGGATCCGCCCGAAGTCGCGGGCATCGAAGTCTCCGACGACGCGACGGGCCCGCTCGAATATCGGAGCGGCCATTGCGGCACGGTGCTCATCTGGACGCACCGAGGGGTCGCCGTTAGGCGTTAGGCATGCACCGATGAAGAAGCGGGCGCACCGAGTTCCGGTGCGCCCGCGTTCGTTGTCGAGACGTGGCTCGTGCTACTGCCGGCAGGAGCCATTCGGATCCGGCTTCGGGTGGTCCACCACCATGCGATGGTCGAGATTGGCGACGTGCAGTGCGATGTCGGCCACGAAATTCACCACTTTCACCATGTGGTCGTAGTCGATGTATTCCGGCTCGTCCGTCACCTGGTGATAGTCCGAGTGCAAGCCGGTGGTGAAGAACGTGATCGGAATGCCGTACCGCGCGTACTCGTAGTGGTCGCTGCGGCAGTAGATGTTCGCCGGATGGCCGTCGGCGTCGATCGAGTAGTCGAGCGTCAGGTTATGGTGGTCCTCCGTGTTCACCTTCTCGATCAGGTCGCCTAACTCAGTCGACAGGCGGCGCGAGCCCACGAGCTGCAGGTAGCCGTTGCTGCCGTGGATGGATGCGCCCTCTTTGGTGCGCCCCGTCTCATCGTAGGCGTCGCCGCGGCCGACCATGTCCATGTTGAGCTGCGCATCGATGCTGTCGCGCGGCACCGTGGGGTGATCGGTGAAATAGCGCGAGCCTAACAGTCCCTTCTCCTCGCCCACGTGCCACACGAACAAGATGGACCGCTTGGGTTTGGTCTTCATCGACGCGAAATACTGGGCGATCTCGAGCGCCGACACGGTGCCCGACCCGTCGTCATCCGCGCCGTTGTCGATTGAATCGATCCGCTGGCTGTTGGGGTGCGCGGCGCGATACGCCGCCAGCTCCTGGTCGACTTCGGATTGCTCGGCGGGCGTCGCTTCTTTGCCGCCATCGTCGGCGCCCTCGGGCCGCACGATGTGATTCCAGATGCGGATCGAATCGTGGTCGACCGGTCGCGTCATGCCGATGTGGTCGTTGTGCGCGCCGATGGCGACGTACTCGCCGCGGAGCTTGGGGTCGCTGCCCGGGATGATGCCGATGACGTTGCGCGCCGGGAACGCCGACGGCTTGGTCGTCATGCGCACGTCGAGGGTGGCGGTGCCATGCGCGCTGCCTACCGTTAGGCCGTTGGGATCGGCGCCCAACAACTTGGCGGCGGCGGCTTCGGTCACGAAGAACACGGCCGGCCCGGCCTGCTGGGGCTGCGTGCCCTCGTCGAGGAACGTCTGCGGACGCGTCAGGAATCCGCGGATCGCGGCCGGCACGCTGTCGAGCGTGGCAACCGCGATCGCCGTGGCGCCCGGCATTCCCATGCCGCGCCGTGCGGCGCGCAGGAACCGCGTCCAGCCGCCGTGCGCGGTGAACACGACGAACTTGCCTTTTCCATCGACGTCGCTCAGGTGCGCGCTGTCGCCGAGGTCGCCGCCGAACACGACTGGCACATCCGAAGCGTTCGACTGCTGGCGGGACAAGAGCACGAAGTCCGTGTTCGCAACGAGCCTGCTACTGCCGGCGGTGATCGACGACGACTCGTCCACGCTGCGCGTCTCGAGCGGGATGGTCTGGAAGTACGTGCCGTTATCGCCGGCCGGCTCGAGGCCCATCTTTTTGATTTCGCTCGCGATGTAGTCGGTGCCTTTCACGTTGCCTTCGGCACCGGCTTCGCGGCCTTGCATCGAGTCATCGGAGAAGATGTAGAGCCGCGTCATCAGGTCGGCGGCGGTGATGGCGGCCGTCGTCGGCTGCGGTGCGTGCTTGAGCGGCAGGGTGGTGGTCGGAAGCGGGACGACGCCGCCTCCCGACGCTTCCTGCGCCACGGTCCGTTGGGCCGAGAGCGCGAGGGGAACCGCGATGGCGAGCGAAATGCGAGCGAGAGACGATGTCATGTCGCGAATGGGGGACGGGGGATGGGTCTTCGGGGGCAGTGCGGAAATATGATGGCGGGTGCGTGGGCAAGCCAGATTGTGTCAGAGACGGGCCAGGCGCCAGTGGATCTGTTGCACGGTTGCTCCCGATGGCCGCTCGCGCAGGGCCTTGAGCAGCTGTGGTTCCATGAGCGACAGCTCCTGCATCCAGGCGTTGGTCGCGACGTCGACGAACAGGGTGCCGTCGCGCGTCACCATGCGGGCCATCGTCACGGCGGCGATCTGCTCGCCCACCACCAGGGCCCACTCGTCGACCACCGATGCTTGCTCGATCCGTTTCGTTAGGCCGGCGCGCTTGAGGAATCCGGCCAGGGCCGCGCCTAACGGTTCGGGCGTGCCCTTGCGCTTGGTCACGCGCGGTCCCCGCGCACGACGCCGGCGGCGATCTGATAGCGCGCCAAGCGCGTGAGGCGCTCCGGGATGTCGTCGGCGCGCGGCACCGCGAGCACCGTCTGTCCGCTTCCGTCGGCGCCCAGGAGCTCCAGGATGCGCGCCGCGCGTCGCGCGTCCAGCTCGGCGAACGGATCGTCCAGGAGCACGACCGGTTGCCTGCCCGACGTGGCGCGTCGCGTGGCCGACTCGAGCAGCTTGAGCGCGATCGCCGCGGTGCGCTGCTGCCCCGCCGATCCGAAGGCCCGCAGATCGCGGCCGCCCAACGTGAGCACGAGGTCGTCGCGGTGCGGACCGGTGTGCGTTAGGCCCCGCCGCACGTCGGTGGCGCGGTTCCTGGCGAGCGCGTCGCGGAGTGCGGCCTGTGGGTCGTCGGGCTCGCCTAACCCGCTGGCGTAGCGGATGGCCGCCGGCGCCCGCTCGCCGATGGCGGCGCACAGCTCGACGTATTTGGCGCCGTGCGCGAGTGTCCACTCGCGCCGCGCGCGCCACAACACCGCGCCGTGCTCGGCCAGCGGCGCCTCCCACACGGCCACGCTCTGCTCCTGCCGCGCGCCCGAGACGCCGGGCTGGCGCATGGCCGCGCTCCGTTGGGCGAGCGCGGCGCGGTACTGCTGGAGCGCCGACAGGTACGGCCGCGAGCTCAGCGCGAGCATCATGTCCAGGAAACGCCGTCGCGCACCCGGCGCGCCGGCCACCGTTTCGGCGTCGCGCGGCGAAAACAGCACGGCGGGGAACGCGCCCAATGCATCGGCGAGCTTGGGCGGCGCGTCGCCGTCCACGAGGACGCGCTTGCGCTTGCTCGCACGCTCGAAGCCCACCTGCACCGTGCGGTGCGCGGCGTTGGCCACGTCGGCCGACACGTGAAACCCGTCGGTGTCGAAGCGAACCAGCTCCACGTCGCGGGCGCCGCGGAACGAGCGGAGCAGCTGGAGATAATGAATGGCCTCGAGCAGATTCGTCTTGCCCTGGCCGTTTTCGCCCACCAGCGCGAATCCGTCCGCAGGCGGCACGAAGTCGACGCGCGCCAGATTACGGAAATCGCGAACGGCGAGCCTGGTGAGCAGCGCGCTCGACGCTGCCGTGCGGACGGCGGCGCCGGCCGGCTCCACGCGCGCGTCCGCCACCGCCATGTGCCTAACGGCCGACGAACCGGGCCGGCCGCTTCTCGAGGAACGCCGTCATGCCCTCGCGCATGTCCTCCGTGGACGACAGGAGGCCGAAGTACGACGCCTCGAGCTCGAGACCGGCGTCGAGCGGCAGGTCGGCGCCGCGGTTCACGGCTTCGATGCAGAGGGCCACCGCCACCGGGCCGAACGCGATGATCTGCCGGAGCATGCGCTCCGCTTCCGCGAGCAAATCCGCCGCCCGCACCACCTTGTTGACCAGGCCGATGCGGTGCGCCTCGGCCGCGTCGATCATGTCCGCCGTGAGCAAGAGCTGCAGCGCGCGGCCTTTGCCGACCAGGCGCGCCAGCCGCTGCGTGCCGCCGTAGCCCGGCGTAATGCCTAACTTGAGCTCCGGCTGCCCGAGCTTGGCCGTGTCCGACGCGATGCGGATGTGGCAGGCCATGGCCAGCTCGCACCCGCCGCCTAACGCAAAGCCGTTGAGCGCGGCGATCACCGGCTTGGGGCACGACTCGATGCGCGAGAACACCGCCTGGCCTCGCATCGCCCGTGCGCGCCCGTCCGTCGCCCCCTGCTTCGAGAGCTCGGCGATGTCGGCACCGGCCACGAACGCTTTGGCGCCCGCGCCGGTCAGCAGCACCCCTGCGATGTCGTCGCGCCGTTCCACGAGCGCGATCGCTTCGTCCAGCTCGGCGATCGTCTCGTCATTGAGCGCGTTGAGTTTGTCGGGACGGTTGACGCGAATCGTCGCGACGCGGTCGTGGACGTCGAAGACGAGGTTTTGAAAGGGCATGGCGAGACGGGCGCTGAGTGAAGGGCGGGGCGGCCCAAGGGCTGCCCAAGGCGCGCGAACCGAAATGTAATGCGTGCCACCGTGGACCGCGCCCAAGTCCGCCGGCCAAAGGCGACGAGTTCCGCGCGCGATGGCCGTGCGGTACGTTTCCGCCGTGCATCCCATCCAGGCCGTGCGGTGGTCTCCCGATTGCCGTGCCGTCCGCATCATCGATCAGACGGCGCTGCCGGAGCGATTCGTCGAGCGGGACCTGACGACGCTCGACGACGTGTGCACCGCCATCGCATCGCTCGCCGTGCGCGGCGCGCCGGCCATCGGAATCGCAGGCGCGATGGGACTGGTCGTGTCGCTCGACTCGTTGGACGACCAAGCGCCGGACGCACTGCGCGCGCGCACCGCGGCGCATGCCCATCGCATCATCGCGACGCGCCCGACGGCAGCGAACCTTGCGTGGGCCGTGAACGCGGTCGCCGCGCAGGCCCTGCTGCCTGCGTCGACGCGCGCCGCCGTGTTGTCCGCGATGCGTGCCAAGGCCACGGCGCTGCTCGAGGATGATGGCGCAATGTGCCGCCGCATCGGCGAGTTAGGCGTCTCGCTGCTGGCCGAGGGGTCGCGCGTGCTCACGCATTGCAACGCCGGCGCGCTGGCGACCACCGGCATGGGGACGGCGCTCGCACCGGTGTACGTCGCGACGGAGCGCGGAGTCCACGTGTCGGTGCTGGCGTGCGAAACGCGCCCCTTGCTGCAAGGCGGCCGGTTGACGTCGTGGGAGCTGTCGCGCGCCGGCGTGCCGGTTCGCGTGATCACCGACGGCTCCGCGGCGCACGCGATGCGCGAGGGCCGCGTCGATCTGGTTATCGTGGGTGCCGATCGCATCGCAGCCAACGGCGACACAGCGAACAAGATCGGGACGTACGCGCTCGCGCTCGCGGCGCGGCACCACGGCATTCCGTTCTACGTGGCCGCGCCCACGTCCACGTTCGACCCGGCACTCGCCACGGGCGACGCGATCCCGATCGAGCAGCGCGGCCGCGACGAGGTGGCCTGCGTGGCCGGGCGCGTGATCGTGCCTGACGAAGTGCCGGTGGACAATCCGGCGTTCGATGTCACGCCGGCGGATCTGATCACTGCCATCGTGAGCGACCGCGCGATCCACACCCCGCCGTACCGGTTCGGCGACTCGTGAAGCACGTCCTCGCGATCGACCAGGGAACCACCGGATCCACGTGTCTCGTGATCGACGACACGGGGCGCGTCGTTGGGCGCGGCTATCGGGAAATCCCGCAGCATTTTCCCCAGCCCGGTTGGGTGGAGCACGATCCTCGCGATCTGGTGCGGTGTACGCTCGACGCGGCGCGCGACGCGATGCGCCAGGCCGCGGTCACGCCCGACGTCATCGGCATCACGAATCAGCGCGAGACGGTCGTGATGTGGGATCGCGCGACAGGCGAGCCCGTTGGGCGCGCGATCGTCTGGCAGGATCGTCGCACGGCATCGCGCTGCGCCGAGCTGTCGCGCGAGGCCGACGCGATCGCGGAGCGCACGGGGCTCGTGATCGATCCGTATTTTTCGGCCACCAAGCTCGAATGGATGCTGGGGCGCGAGGGGATGGCGGAGCGCGCCGCGCGCGGCGCGCTCGTGGCCGGCACCGTCGACACGTGGTTGATCTGGAACTTGACCGGCGGCGCCGTGCACGCCACAGATCCGACTAACGCATCGCGCACGATGTTGTTCGACATCGCGACGCTCGATTGGAGCGACGACCTCTGTCGAATATTCGGCGTGCCGCGCGCCATGCTGCCCGAGGTGCGCGGGTCGAGCGCGTCGTTCGGCGCGGCGCGCCGTGAGCATTTGGGCGTCGAGATTCCGATTCACGGCGTGGCCGGCGACCAGCAAGCCGCGCTCTATGGGCAGGGATGTTGGCGCGCCGGAGAAGGGAAGAACACGTACGGCACCGGCGCGTTCCTGCTGCTCAACACCGGACCGCATCGCGCGAAGGCGGGAGGCGGGCTCCTGGCCACCGTGGCGTGCGACGCGGCGGGGGCGCCCGCGTACGCGCTCGAGGGCGCGATCTTCATTGCCGGCGCGGCCGTGCAGTGGCTGCGCGACGGGTTAGGCATCATCGAGCGCGCATCGGACACCGAGCGCCTGGCTGCGTCCGTCGCGTCGACGGACGGCGTCTATTTCGTGCCCGCGTTAGTTGGGTTAGGCGCGCCCTACTGGGAGCCCAAGGCGCGCGGCACGATCGTCGGCCTCACGCGGGGCACCACGCGCGCCCAGGTCGTACGCGCGGCGCTCGAGGCGATGGCGTACTCCACGGCCGACGTCCTCGCGCTCATGCGCGAGCGGAGCGGCGCGCCGTTCGAGCGCTTGCGCGTGGATGGCGGCGCCGCCGAGAACGCGTGGCTCATGCAGTTCCAGGCCGACGTCCTGGGCGTCCCGGTCGAGCGGCCCGACATGGTCGAGACGACTGCGTTAGGCGCGGCCGGATTGGCGGGCGTCGCCACCGGTGTGTGGCCGAACCCGGCCGCGTTTCTCGCCACGCGCGAGTATCGGTCGTTTCGCCCCGGACCCGGCGCCGCGGTCGCGGCCCAAAGCGCGCACGGTTGGGCTCGCGCGGTGCGCGCCGCGTTGGCCTGGGCCCGGGACGCCGGCTGATGCACGCACTCGTCCTCGCGCTCTCGCTCTCCCTGGGCGGCGGCCATCAGGGCGCCGATCCGTGGTTCGGCCCCGACAAGCTCAAGCACTTTTTCGTGTCGGCGTTCGTCGAGAGTGCGAGCTACGGCGCGCTGCGCGCGGCGCGGGTGAGTCACCACGACGCCATCGTGGGCGCCGCCGGAATCGCGGTGAGTGTTGGCGTCGCCAAGGAGCTCCACGATACGCGGACCGGCGAGGGATTTTCGTTTCGCGACCTCACCTGGGATGTGGCCGGAACGGCGGCGGGCGCGGCGCTCCTCTCCCATGCGCGCTGAGTCGCGCGGCGTGTCGCATCACGCGACTGTCATTCGATATATTGTCTGGGTCGCGTCCGACGCAGGACCGACGCCCGCCACAGCCCGGAGCTGTCGCCATGACCGATGCCGCGAACAAGACGACCACCGAAGAGCAGCCGGCTTCCGAGCGTCGATCCAACGTTGTGCTGCGATCGCTGGTGAACGAGATGCTGCAGCGGGTACGAGACCTGAGCCGGCGCACCGCTGCGTGGAGTGTGGAGGAGCGCGCGCAGGCTGAGGCAGAGCTCGAGCGGATCATGTCGCGCGTGCGGGACGAAGCATCGCGCTCACGCGCCACCCGTTAGCACGCGGGTGTCGGCAAAGAGGACCAAGAAGGGTATGGCGCTGAAACCGCGGACGAAGTTTCTGGTGGGCGGCGCGTTGATTCTGGGAGTCGCCGGATATCTCATGGCGACCGCGATCGCGCAGACCGGGACCTACTACATGACCCCCACCGAGCTCGCGACAAAAGTCGCGCAAGATCCATCATTCTACGGAACCGGTATTAAAGTCGGCGCCCGCGTGGTGCCGGGTTCGGTCATCCGAGTCCCGGGCGGTCGCGACATGACGTTCCGCGTGACCGACGGCGACAAGACATATCCCGTCAGCTTTCACGGTCTCGCGCCGGACACGTTCACCGACAGCGTCGACGTCGTCATGGATGGCCGCCTCGCGCAGGACGGCACGTTCCGCGCGACGACGGTGCTCGCCAAGTGTGCGTCCCGGTACGAGAATGCGCCGGCAAAGTATCGTTCGACGCCGGGCTACAAGTCGGCGGCTCCCGCGACGACCCGCACGTGATTCTCATTGGGGAGTTGTCCCTGTGGGTCGCGCTCCTCATGGCGGCTTGGGGAACCACTGCGGGATTTGCCGGCGCATACACGCACCGCGGGGAGCTCATCGCGAGTGCGCGCCGGGCGCTCTACGCGACGTGCGCGTTCGTCATTCTCGCATCGGCCGGTTTGTGGACCGCGCTCCTCACGTCGGACTTTTCGTTCAAGTTCGTCGCGGCATATACCAGCGCCAATCTTCCCACGGTCTACAAGTTCACGGCGTTTTGGGCGGGACAAGAAGGATCACTGCTCTTTTGGGCGCTGATCCTCTCGATCTACTCCTCGATCGCCATCTACACCGGACGCAAGAGCAATCGCGAGTTGATGCCGTGGGTGGTGCCCACGCTGTCGGCCATCGCGCTCTTTTTCATTCTCACGCTGTGTTTCGGCGCGAATCCCTACACGCGCCTCGACTGGATTCCGCCCGACGGACGCGGACTCAATCCGCAGCTCCAGAATCCGGGCATGGCGATCCATCCGCCTAACTTGTACCTGGGCTACATCGCGACGGCGATACCGTTCGCGTTCGCCGTGGGCGCGCTCATCGCGCGCCGGCTGGACGCCGAGTGGCTGAGCTCCGTTAGGCGGTGGGTGCTGCTCTCGTGGTTCTTCAACAGCGTCGGCATCGTGCTCGGCATGTGGTGGGCGTACGTCGAGCTCGGCTGGGGCGGCTACTGGATGTGGGATCCCGTCGAGAACGCCTCGTTCCTGCCCTGGCTCATCAATACCGCGTTCCTGCATTCGATCATGGTGCAGGAGAAGCGCGGGATGCTGCGCAAATGGAACGTCACGTTAGTCGTGTCGGCGTTCCTGTTGTCGATTTTCGGGACGTTCATCACCCGCAGCGGCGTCATTTCGAGCGTGCATGCGTTCGCGCAATCGTCGGTGGGCTACTGGTTCCTCGGATTCTTGATCGTGTCGGTGGGCGTGACGGCCTATCTGGTGACGACGCGGCTCTCCGATCTCAAAGCCAAGGCCGAGCTCGAGAGTATCTGGAGTCGCGAGTCGGCGTTTCTGTTCAACAATCTGCTGTTGTGCGCCATCGCCTTCGTGATCCTGTGGGGTACGCTCTACCCGATTTTGAGCGAGGCGGTTCAGGGCACGAAAGTCACCATGGGTCCGCCGTTCTTCAACAAGGTGAACATCCCGCTCGGGTTGGGGCTGCTGTTGCTCACCGGCATCGGCCCGCTCATTGCGTGGCGGCGGGCGTCCGTTAGGAATCTGCGCCGCCAGTTCACGGGGCCGGCGGTGTGCGGCGTTCTCGTTGGAGTGGCGCTCGTCGCGTTCGGGATGCGCGCGTTCTATTCTGTGTTGGCGTACGCCGTGGGCGGGTTCGTGCTCGGAACGATCATCCAGGAGTTCCAGAAAGGCGCGTCGGCGCGCCACCGGATGTACGGCGAGAACTACGTCGTGGCATTGTTCCGACTGATCGCACGCAATCGGCGGAGGTACGGTGGCTACATCGTGCATGTGGGCGTCGTCGTGTTGTTCGCCGCGTTCGCCGGTCTCGCCTTCAAGAAGGAGTTCGACGTCACCCTTCGCGCGGGCCAGACCTTCTCGGCGGTGGATGGCTTCGGCGACCACTGGACGTTCGTGAGCCAGGGTGTGTCCGACTACGACGAGCTCAATCGCCACACGACCGCGGTGCTCCTGGAAGCGCGCCGCAACGGGAAGTTCGTGGGCATGATCAAGAGCGAGAAGCGCCAATACATAGACAGCCAGGGGAATCCCACGTTCGAGCCGGCTACCGAGGTCGGCATTCTCGACAAGCCGCACCAGGACGTGTATACCGTGCTGGCGGGTGTCATTGGCGAAGACACGGCGGAGATGCGGATCACGTTCAATCCGCTCGTGTGGTGGGTGTGGTACGGCGGGATGATCATCGCGTTCGGCGGCCTCATTGTGATGTGGCCGCAGGCGGATCGTCGCCGGCCGCAGGCTGGATACGCGGCATCGTTGGCGCCCGGCCTGGTGGACGCAGACGCGGGCGTCGCCTGATGCCGACGCGCCGCGGCTTTCTCACTACGTTAGGCGCGTGGCTCGCGACCGCGTCGTTGGCCCGCGCGCTGGACGCGCAGCAGCCGACGCAGGGCATGAACACCGGCACGGCCAACGTGCCGATGGACGAAGGGCGGTACCGGCCGGTGCGGCTGCCGTCGCGCGGCACGGGTCCCTCGATGACCGATGCCCAACGCGACGCGTTGGAGCACACGATCCATTGCCAGTGCGGATGCACGCTGGACATCTTCACGTGTCGCACGACGGACTTCAGCTGCCAGGTGTCGCCCCCCATGCACCACGACGTGATGGCGCTGGTCGCGGGTGGATACCCGGCCCAGGACATCATCAACGCGTTCGTGAACGTGTACGGCGAGCGCGTGTTGATGGAGCCCACGAAGCGCGGCTTCGACCTGACCGCGTGGGTGATGCCGTTCGTTGCGTTAGGCGGCGGCACCGCGCTGGTGGTCACCCTGCTCCGGCGGTGGCGGCGCGCGGCGGCCGAGCCGGCTGCGGTCACCGCGCTGCCCGTGGCGGCCACGCCCGACGAGCTGAGCCGGCTCGACCAACTGGTGCGCCACGACGACGCATGATCCCACTGATTCTGGGGACGGTGCTCGCCCTCGCCGCCCTCGCGTTCGTGCTCGTTCCGCTGTTTTTCGCAGCGCGCGCCGTCGACGTGCCGGCGCCGCCGGCCGCCGATGCCGGTACGTCGGCCGAGGCGATCGCGGCGCTACGTGAAGTGGAGTTCGATCGCGAGACGGGCAAACTCTCCGACGCGGACTACACGGCGCTCAAAGCCGCGTACACGCGCGATGCGCTCGCGGCCCTGCGCGCCGAAGACGCCGCGCCCGGCCGCGTGAGCGACGCCGAGGTCGAGGCGATGATTCTCGCGTACCGTGCGCCAAACCGGGTGTGCGCCGTGTGCGGTCCGCGGCCCGAGCCGGATGCGATCTACTGCTCGACGTGTGGACGGTACCTGACCGGAAGCTGCGCGCGCTGCGGCGCGAGCGTCACCGAGCCAGGGGCTCGGTATTGTCCGGCTTGCGGCGCCACGCTCGCTGCCTAACGGCCGGCGGCGCCGCGTCCGTCAGAGCTCGAGGCGTTCCAGCCGCCGCACCGCCGCGGTGAGCGGCACGAACGTACCCGCGAGGCACACCACGAGCGCGAGAGCGAATCCGACCACCATGTCGGTCGGGTCTGCCACCGTGCCGAAGGCTTCCTGGCTCAGGTAGGAATAGACCGGCCGGGCCTCGAGCAGCACCACCGCGCCGATCAGCACCGCCGACGACAGCATGAACACGAGGCCGCCGAACGACGTCGGAATCTGCGCCGCGCTCTCCGACTCGTAGCGGGGGAATATTGCGCCTAACCCGAGCGCCAGTCCCGCCACCCCGAACGTCAGGAACGCAATCGAGAAGACCGACACGGCGAAGATGAACGGGCTCACCTCGAGCAGCGCGTCGGTGACGCCGACGATGAGCAGCGCCAGGCAGAGCAGCGGCAGCGTGCCGGTCCAATACTTGGACCACAAGAGCTCGCGCATCGGCAGCGGGCTCGACTTGAGCAGCCACATCGTGCGCCCCTCGACGCTCACGGCCGGGAAGATGAACCGCGCGGCGATGGACGCGAGCACGAACCCGGACAGGCCGAGGTTGAGAAACGGCACCACGTTGACGAGCAGGAAGCCGATGCCCTGTCCGCGCAACGGCAGAAACTTGACGTTGAACACGTACACGACCACCAGCACGGCCAGCAGGATGAGCTGCGACCATTGCGTGGTGTCGCGGAAGAACACCCGCACTTCCTTGCACACCAGCTCGCGGCGGAGCACGCCTAACGGAGACAGCGCCCACCGGCCCAGACGCGCCAGGGTGCCGGCGCGCGCCCACTGCTGCGCGCTCTCCTGCGCCTTGGAGAACCCGCCGGCATAGAGCGCTCGGTGGAGCGTCGCGCCCAATACCACGGCGGCAGCGGCCGTGCTCCACAGTAGATAGAGCGGCAGCACATCCAGGCGGTCGGTGAGCGCGCTCATGATCGCGCGCTGCACCCAGTCGCTGGGCAGGAACGGCGACGTGGGGGTACGCAGCAGCGCGATGAAATCGACGAGCGAGCGCAGTCCTTCCGGGCGCGCCAGCTGCTCGGGCCTGAGCAACCGAAAGAGCAGCACCAGCGCGCCGAGCGCCAACACCGCCACCACGCTCAGCAGGTCGCGCGTGCGCCGGGCGGGGAAGAGGTTGACGAGCAGCAGCGTGAGCGCGGCGCCGACCGCCGCCGGGATGACGAGGTAGGGCAGCGTCGTGCCTAACGCAAGGAGCACGAACCCGAAGCCGCCGTCGTACACGTACCCGTACGCGGCCAGGATCGGAATCGCCATCAGCACCACCATCCAGCTCGAGTGGACCAGCGTCTCGAGCAGCTTGGCGCCGTAGAGCGTGAGCCAGTCCACCGGCGACGAGACCAGCATATCCAGATCACGCGCGAGAAAGTAGCTCGAGAGCGACGTGATGATGTTCGACAGCAGCAGAATGGCGAAGAAGCTGAGGAACACCAGGCCCAACAACTTGCCGGCGAGCAGCGCGCCGATCTCGGGGGTGTTCTTGAAGTAGCGGAGCAGGCGCACCAACACCAGCATCACGCCCAGCCAGAACAGGGCGCCGATCACCGCCAGCATGAGCCAGCGCCAGGTGCCGCTGCGTTCAGTGCCCGACGCGCGCGAACGATTGCGCACCGTGCGCAGCTTGGGCGAGAGAACGTGCGCCAGCGACGGCGCCGGCAGCGCCGTCCCGTTAGGCACGTCAGGCATCCAACACCTCGACCAGCTCGCGCGCCGCGCGCTCGCCCGTGAGCTGGAGGAAGTACCCCTCCAGGCCGCGCTGTCCCGATGCTTCGGCGCCCGCCACCAGCTCCGCCACCGTGCCCGCGGCGCGAATGCGGCCGCTCTGGATGATCGCGATCCGGTCGCAGACATCTTCCGCGACCTCGAGCGTGTGCGTCGACATGAGGATCGTGTGGCCGCGGCGCGTGTATTCGCGGAACAGGTCCTTGAGAATGCGCGCCGCCTTCGGATCCAGGCCTACCATTGGCTCGTCGACCACGATCACGTCGGGGCGGTGCAGAAACGCGCTCGAGATGATGAGCTTTTGACGCATGCCGTGGCTGTAGCTCTCGACGAGCTCGTTCTTCCATTCCGCGAGATCGAACAGCGCGAGCAGCTCGTCCATCCGCCGCTCGATCGCCGGGCCCTGTTGGCTGTAGAGTCCCGCCACGAATCGGAGGAACTCGGCGCCGCTCAGCTTCTCGTAGATGAACGGGCGGTCGGGGATGTAGCCCAACTTGGCCTTGGCCGCCGCCGGATTGGCGGTGACGTCGATGCCGCCGATGCGCACCGTCCCGGCGCTGGGGCGCAGGATCCCGGCGATCATCCGCAGCGTGGTGGTCTTGCCCGCTCCGTTAGGCCCGAGGAAGCCGAACAATTCGCCGGCCGGCACCTCGAGATCGAGCGCATCCACGGCGGTGAAGGAGCCGTATCGCTTCGTGAGCCCGTGCAGCTGAATCATGGAGTCGAAGAAGGAGTTGGGGGTGGCGCGGCCGCCGCTCGCGCGGCGTGCGCGTCGCGCGGGGTTCCGCGCTCCCAGTTGCTGTAGGCCAGCTCGTACGCGGTGCGTCGCATCTGCATGCCGGGGATCGGATCGGCCTGCACCATCCGGCCGCTCTCATCGATCCAGCCGGTGAGGCGTCCGCCGTTCTGCTCCTCGATGCGCCAGGCGCGCACCGAATCCTGGTGCGCCGGGACCCAGCGCTGTCCGGCCGCATCGTACGACGCGCTGTCGGGCAGCACGAACAGGGATTCCGCCGTCACGGCGATGGTCGTCAGGGCCGAGGAATCGGTGGCCGGGTCGAAGACCTCGTAGGTGAAGCGCTGCCCCACCTTGGGGCGCTCGCCTAACGCTATGATCATCGGCACCATCGTCGGCAAGAAGAGCGGCGCCGTGAGGCGGATGCGCCGTGTGATTTTGCGCGCGTCCTTGCCGGTGATGCTGAGCGCGAGCAGTGTGTCGTTCACGACCGTGCCGCAGGCGTGGTAGGGTCCCGCGTCCGCGCCTAACTCGTAGCAGAAGCCCGTCAGGCGCAGCGCCCGCGTGAGCGACACCTGGAGGCGCGCCGCGAACCGCGCGCCGCCGGCCACGTCGGCCGCCACGAAATCGGAAATGCGCACGCGCGTTTGTGTCGTGTCGATGGTCGACGACGCGTATCCGATCTGCTTGTCGCCGTCCGAGACCGCGTAGTAGTCGGCGCCCGGCGACACGAAGAGCGCTGCGCGCTCGAGGCGGGCCGCCTCGCCGCCGGCGAATTGCCGGCGCGCCAGCGTCGCCAAACCGCCGGCCCATAGCGCCAGGATCGCACCTGCCACGACGACGCGCGGCCGCATCAACGAGGCCCCCCCGCCCGCGCCAACGCGGCGCGAAACACGTCCTGCTCGAGCGCCGACTCGACCACCACCGTCACGCGCGAGGGAAACCGCGCCCGCGCGACGTGCGCCGCGATCACCGATGCCATGAGCTCGGCGCTGTCCTCGAGATCCAGATTGCCCGCGCCTAACCCAAACGGCGCGAAGGCCAGGTGCTCGATCTGCCAGTCGGCCGCGCGCTGCAGCGCGCTCTGGAGCGCCCGCCTAACGCTGCTCGCGGATGCCGGTTCCGTGGCGCTCGAGATGACGGCGCTCACCAGGAGCTCCACCGACAAGTCGCCGGCGCCCGTCACCACCGCCGACCCGACCGCCAGGGGATCCTGCACCGTGAGCTGCGTCCGCAGTCGCGCGCCGCCCGCTTCCTCCATGCGGCGGAGCAGCGGTGTCGTCGCGCCGAGCTCGTCGGTCACCGGCCAGGCGATCGCGTCGGCCGTCGCGAACGCAAGGTCTTCCACCTGGACCTCGATTGCGTGCGCGGCTGCGGTCTGATCGCCTGGCGACATCATGCGAGGGAGAGCGATGTCTCCTGGCCGATCCACGCCAGGTAACGGTCGAGGCCGGCAGCCACCGGCAGCGCCAGGAGCTCGGGCACCTTGTACGGATGGAGCTCCGCGAACGCGTGCTCGAGCGCATCGATCCGCGTTGCGGCGGTCTTGAGGATCACGACCACTTCGTGCTCGTCGGCCACTTTGCCTTCCCAGCGGTAGAGCGACCGCGCGCCGGGCAGCAGCGTGCCGCACGCGATCAGGCGACGATCGAGGAGTGCGCGGATGAGCGTGACGGCGTCTTCGGCGCTGGAGACGGTGGTCAAGACGACCAGGGCGTCCGACTGCGGCATTCGGCGTTGACGGAGGGTGGCGGACAGGCGGCGGGACGGTCGAGCGCCGTGACGAATCTATACGGCCAACCGGCTCGCGTCTCCAGCCTGCGACCCGGTTTGACATCCGCATAAGGACGATCGAACCCGCGATCCGCAAACGAGATAGCGGCGTCAGGACGCGCGCGTGGTATGCCGGGCGAGACCACACTTGACGGCTTGCCCGAGGCCCGTATCTTCACATAGACATCTATGCCTAGCAGGTTAGGTAACGTGCCCCGTTCCAAGAACGACGTTCTGCAGGGAACCATCGACCTTCTCGTGCTCCGCAGTCTCGACGTGCGCGGCACGCTCCACGGGTATGCGATCACGCAGCACATCCAGCGCGGCTCGGCGGACCTGTTGCGCGTCGAGGAGGGCTCGCTCTATCCCGCGCTCCACCGCATGGAACAGGCGGGGTGGATCCGCGGGCGGTGGGGCACTACCGAGAAAAATCGCCAGGCGCGCTTCTACGCCATCACCGCTGCCGGCCGCCGGCAGCTCAAGCAGGAGCAGGAGAGCTGGGTGCGCCTGACCGACGGCGTCAACCGCGTCCTCCGCTTCGCCTAACTGAACCGACACCGCCGCGGCACGGCCTCGCCCGCGGCATGAGCGTCCCATGTCCTGGTTCCACCGGCTCGCCAACACACTCCGTTCGCGCGCGCTCGCCCGCGACCTCGACCGCGAAGTCGCGTTCCACATCGCAGAACGGGAGGATGACCTCGCGGCGCACGGCATGAGCCCCGACCAGGCGGCGCTCGAGGCGCGCCGGCGGTTCGGCAATCGCACCATCCTCACCGAGCGCACGCGCGACCGCGATGTGCTCGCCTGGCTCGAGTCGGTCTTCGCCGACACGCGCTACGCGGCGCGGGCGCTCGTCGCGAACCCGGGGTTCGCCACTGTCGCCATCCTGTCCCTTGCGTTAGGACTCGGCGCCAACACCGCGATCTTTTCGCTCACCAACGCGCTCGTGCTGCGCTCGCTGCCGGTGCGCGACCCCGGACACCTGATGATGGTGACGTCGGGGGACAAACATCCCAAGGACCCGTCGGCGACCGGCACGCCCTTCCTCACGAATCCGATGTGGGAGGAAATCCGGGACCACACGCACATCTTCGCCGGGGCGTTCGCCTACTCGAGCCGCATCTTCGACCTCTCCAAGGGCGGGATGGTCCGACGTGCGGGCGGCGCCGTCGTGAGCGGCGCGTTCTTCAATGTGCTGGGCGTGCGGTCCGTCGCGGGTCGTGTTCTCGGCGTCGGTGACGACGCGCCCGGCTGCGGCGGCGTGGCCGTGGTCAGCGGCGGGTTTGCCGCGCGGGAGTTCGGCGGCGCAGCGGCGGCCGTCGGGAAAGTGTTGTCGCTCGACGGCCATCCCATGGAAATCGTCGGCGTCAGCGATCCGCGGTTCTCCGGCATCGAGGTGGGACGGCGCGCGGACGTATTCGTGCCGCTCTGCGCGGTCGATCTGCTCGACGGACCGGGCACGCTCGCCCAACGCAGCCGGTGGTATTTGCAGGTCGTCGGCCGCGCGCCTACCGGCCTAACCGAAGCGGCGGTCGGCGCCCGAATCGCCGCCGCATCGGCAACCATTCTCGATGCCACGGTGCCTGGGAATTGGTCCAACTCCAATAAGACGGATTATCTCGATCGCACGTTCACGGTGATACCGGCCGCGGCCGGCTTCTCTGAGCTGCGACGCCAATACGAGCACCCGTTGTGGCTACTGTTGGCCGCCGTCGGCGTTGTGCTCCTCATCGCCTGCGTCAACATCGCGAATCTCCTGCTCGCCCGTGCGGCGGGCCGCCAACGCGAGATGGCGATCCGCCTGTCACTCGGCGCGGGGCGCGGACGCATTATCCGGCAACTGCTAACCGAGAGCGTCTTGCTGGCGCTCATCGGCGCCGCCCTCGGCGCGCTCTTCGCGCGTTGGGCCGACAGCCTCGTGGTCGGGTGGATCTCCCAGCGGCAGAATCCCGCGTCGCTCGACCTCTCGCTCGACTGGCGGGTCCTCGGCTTCGCCGTCGGCGTTGCGTTAGTCACGGCGACCCTGTTCGGTGTGATACCAGCCTTGCGCGCGACACGCGTGGACCCGCAGGCCGCGATGAAGGCCGGTGGTCGCGGCGTCGCCGGCGGCCGCCGGCAACGGATGAGCCGCCCGTTGGTCGCCGCGCAGCTCGCGCTGTCGCTCGCCTTGGTGACGGGCGCCGGACTGCTCGTTACCAGCTTCCGGAACCTTGGCGAGGTCAAGCCGGGATTTCGCCCCGACGGTGTGATGCTGGTCCAGGCCGATTTCTCCAATGCCGGGTCCAAGGATCGGTTGCCTGCCATGAAGCGCGACGTGCTGGACCAGCTGCGAGCGGTTCCCGGCGTGCAGAGCGCCAGCGCATCTGTCCTCACGTCAATGAGCGGGATGGGGTGGAACGACCTCATTCTCATTCCGGGATTTACCGGGCACAGCATCGATGACTCCCTCGCCAATTTCAACGAAGTGAGCGCCGGGTTCTTTGCTACCACGGGGACCAAGTTGATCGCAGGCCGCGCGTTCACCCCCGAAGACGGCGGTCGGTCAGACGTGGTCGCCATTGTGAGCCGCACGATGGCCAGGCACTTCTTCGGGACCGACAATGCGCTCGGCCGCTCCTTCCGCACGCCCGTCGCCGATTCCTCGACGCCTCCATACGAGATAGTCGGGGTCGTCGAGGATACCAAGTACGCGTCGCTCGACGAACGGACCGGGCCGATCGTGTATCTTCCGTTAGGCTCGAAGTTGGGCCTCAAGGACATTCCGGCGGTGAGCTACGAGCTGCGTACGAACCTGCCCGTCGACGCCATCCTGCCGTCTGTTCGCGATGCGGTCTCGCGCGTAAGCCCCGCCATCCAGCTGGATGCAACCACGTTTTCGGCTCAGATCGCCGCGACCCTGTCGCGGCCCCGGCTGCTCGCCATCCTGTCCAGCTTTTTCGGCGGGCTGGCGCTGGTGCTCGCCGTGATCGGTCTCTATGGCACGCTCGCCTACGACGTCGCGCGGCGCCGCAACGAAATCGGCGTTCGCCTGGCGCTTGGTGCCGCGTGGCGCGATGTGGTGCGCCTCGTTCTGGGTGACGCGGGGCGCGTCGTCGTCGCCGGAATCATCGTCGGAGTCGGACTCGCGCTGACCAGCGCCCGCTTTGTGCGCTCGTTCCTCTATGGAGTGGGTCCACAAGACGTGTCCACCCTCGTCGGTGCGATTCTGGTCCTATGCGCAACCGCGCTGATCGCCACGGTAGTCCCGGCATGGCGGGCCGCCCGGACGAATCCGACCGACGCGCTTCGCGAGGAGTAGCCGGCGCGCCTGTCGCACGATGACCCGCCGCTTGTAACACGACCCGCCGACGGTCACTTTTCACGGGTTATGCCCGAAGAGCGGCTGATCGTTCGCGGCGCACGCGAACACAATCTCAAGAACATCGACATCGCGATCCCCCGCGACCGATTGACCGTGATCACCGGTCTCTCGGGCTCGGGGAAGTCGTCGCTCGCCTTCGACACGATTTACGCCGAGGGTCAACGCCGATACGTGGAGTCGCTGTCGGCGTACGCGCGGCAGTTCCTCGGCCTCATGGAGAAGCCCGACGTCGATGCGATCGAGGGGTTGTCGCCGGCGATCTCCATCGAGCAGAAATCGGCGGGACACAACCCGCGATCCACGGTCGGGACGGTCACCGAGATCTACGACTATCTGCGGCTGCTCTATGCTCGCGCGGGCACGCCGCATTGTCCAAAGTGCGGGCGCGCGGTGGAGCGGCAGAGTGCGACGCAGATCGCCGACACCATCCTCTCGTTGCCGGCCGGTACGCGCATCGAAGTGCTGGCGCCACTCGTGCGCGGGCGCAAAGGCGAATTCCGCGATCTGCTCGAATCGGCGCGCAAGCAGGGCTTCGTGCGCGCGATGATCGACGGCAACGCGTCGGATCTCGCCAACCCGCCCAAGCTTGCCAAGACGGTCAACCACAGCATCTCGGTGATCGTCGATCGGCTCACGGTGCGCGAGGAAGATCGCGGACGCCTAACGGACTCGCTGGAGACGGCGCTCAAGCTGGCCGACGGCCTGGTGGAGGTGGTGCGGCACGGCGGCGACGCGTCGTCGGCGGTGCAGATCTTCTCGGAACGCTACGGCTGCCCCGAGTGCGGCATCTCGCTGGCCGAGTTGGAGCCGCGGCAGTTCTCGTTCAACTCGCCGTTCGGCGCGTGTCCCGCGTGCGGTGGGTTAGGCACGCGCCGCGAAGTGAGCGAGGAGCTGATCCTGGGCGACGAGCGGATTTCGATTCTCGAGGGCGTCATTCTCCCGTGGGGCGAACCGTCGGGACACCTGCGCAAGTCGATGCTCCCCGCGCTCGCCAAACAATACAAGTTCGATCTCAACGAGCCGTGGGGCGATCTGCCGCAAAAGGTTCGCGACGTGATCATCCATGGCACCGGCGGAAAGAAGACGACGTTTCGATTGGACACCGAACGATTCCACGGCGAGTACGAGGGCGCATGGGAGGGGGTGCTGTCGCTGGTGCAGCGCCGCTATCGCGAAACGACGTCCGACGCGATTCGCGTCGAGCTCGAGGAGTTCATGGTCGAAGCGCCCTGTACGACGTGCGGCGGGCGCCGGCTCAAGCCCGAGACGCTCGCCGTCACGGTCGGCGGCAAGAACATCGGCGAAGTGGTCGAGCTCTCCGTGACGGCTGCGCTCGCGTTCTTCGAGTCGCTGCCGCTCAGGTCTAACGGACGACCCGGCTTGGATGCCTCGATCGCCGGACCGATCCTGAAAGAAGTGCGCGAACGGTTGCGCTTTCTGGCCGACGTCGGGTTGGACTATCTCACGCTGAGCCGTTCCGCCGAATCGTTGTCGGGCGGGGAAGCCCAACGGATTCGGTTGGCCACGCAGATCGGATCGCGTCTCGTGGGCGTGTTGTACATCCTCGACGAGCCGTCGATCGGGTTGCACCAGCGCGACAACGCGCGCCTCCTCGCCACGCTGCGCCAGCTGCGCGATCTCGGCAACACGGTGATCGTGGTCGAGCACGACGAGGAGACGATGCGCGAGGCCGACCATCTCATCGACCTCGGTCCGGGCGCGGGTCGTCACGGCGGCGAAGTGGTGGCCGAGGGCACGGTCGACGAAGTGACGCGCAATCCGCGGTCACTCACGGGACGCTATCTGAGCGGCGAGCTCGAGATCGACATTCCCGCGCCGGACGAGCGTCGGGCGCCGCAGAAGGGCCGCATGCTGCGCGTGGAAGGCGCGCGCGCCCACAACTTGCACGATCTCGACGTCGACTTTCCGTTAGGCCTGTTCGTCGCGGTCACCGGCGTGTCCGGCTCGGGCAAGTCGACGTTGGTCGAAGACATCGTGCACCGCTCGCTCGCGCGGCACTTCTATCGTGCGCGCCTCATTCCCGGCGAGCATGACCGGATCCGGGGCCTCGAGCACATCGACAAAGTCATCGACATCGACCAGAGCCCCATTGGCCGAACGCCGCGCAGCAACCCGGCGACGTACACGGGCCTCTTCACGCCCATTCGCGAGCTCTTCGCCGAGCTACCCGACGCGAAGATTCGCGGCTACGGGCCGGGCCGCTTCTCGTTCAACGTGAAGGGCGGGCGTTGCGAAGCGTGTCAGGGCGACGGCCTCGTGAAGATCGAGATGCACTTTCTCCCGGACGTCTACGTGCCGTGCGAGGTGTGCAAGGGCAAGCGGTACAACCGCGAGACGCTCGAGGTCCGGTTCCGTGGCGCGTCGATCGCGGACGTGCTCGACATGACCGTCGAAGACGCGGCGGCGTTTTTCGCCAACCAGCCTCGCGTTAGGCAGAAGCTCGAAACGCTGGTCGACGTCGGCCTGGGCTACGTCCACTTGGGCCAGAGTGCCACGACGCTGTCGGGCGGTGAAGCCCAACGCGTGAAGCTCGCCACGGAGCTCTCCAAGCGCGACACCGGCCGCACGTTCTACATTCTCGACGAGCCCACCACCGGTCTCCACTTCGAGGACGTGCGCCTCCTGCTCCGCGTGCTCCATCGCCTGGTCGACAAGGGCAACACCGTCCTCGTGATCGAGCACAATCTCGACGTCATCAAGACCGCCGACTGGATCATCGACCTGGGTCCCGAAGGCGGCGCCAAAGGCGGCCGAATCATCGCGACAGGCACACCGGACGAGGTGGCACGCACCGAAGGTTCCTCCACAGGTGATTTCCTGCGCAAGGTGCTAACGTCTCCGAGCAAGCCGCAATCTCGATCCCGAGTCCGCCGCTCGGAGCCCGAACACGCAAACCCATGACCGCCACGCGCCCCCGTCCCGTTTCCCCATTCCCGAAGCGCGCGCCAGCGCGCGCTTCCCTGGCCTGATGGTCTCCATTCTCGATATCATCGGCCCGATCATGGTCGGCCCGTCGTCGTCGCACACCGCCGGCGCCTGTCGCATCGGGCTCCTCACGCGGATGCTCGTCGGCGGCACGCCGCAGCGCGCGCGGATCGAGCTCCACGGCTCGTTCGCGCGCACCGGCGAGGGACACGGCACCGACAAGGCGCTCGCCGGCGGCCTGTTAGGCATGCGCCCCGATGACGAACGTCTCCGCGAGGCGCTCGACATCATGGAGCGGGAAGGACTCGACTACACGTTCGAGAAAACGTCGCTCGATGACGACGCGCACCCGAACACCACCCGCATCACGGCGATGCACGACGGGTTCGAGGTCGTCGTCGTGGGCTCGTCGTTAGGCGCGGGCCGCATCCGGCTCACCGAGGTCGACGGCTTCCCCGTCGACATCTCGGGCAGCCTCCCGACGCTCGTGCTCGTCGCCGAAGATCGGCCGGGCTCCGTCGCACGCATCGCCGGCCTCCTGGCCGACGAACGCATCAACCTCGCCACCATGCGCCTCACCCGCAAAGAACGCGGCGGCGACGCCTTCATGGTGATCGAGCTCGACGACGCGCCGAGTGTCGAGGCCACGCGGCGCATCGGCGCGCTCGACTGGGTGCGCTGGGTGCGCGCGCTGGAAAAAGTCGGAGCCTAACGGAATGTTCCGCTCGCTCGCCGATGCCATCCACGCCGCGGAATCCCGCGGCGCGTCGTTGGCGGACGTCGCCCTCGATGCCGAAGCCAATGACCAGGGACGCGACCGCGACGATATTCGCGCCGCCCTCGAGCGCGCGCTCCGCGTGATGAAGGGCGCCGTCGCACGCGGCATGGAAGGCGACCTCCACTCGGCGTCCGGACTCGTCGGCGGCGATGCAGCCAAACTGCGCGCCAGCCACTCGGGCCCGCTCGCGAACACCGCCTTTCACGAAATCCTCGCGCGCGCGCTCGCGGTGCAGGAAGTGAACGCCGCCATGGGCGTCATCGTCGCCGCGCCCACCGCCGGCGGTGCAGGCGTGCTGCCCGCGGTGCTCACCGGTCTCGCCGACTCGCGCGGCGTTAGCGACGCGCAGGTCGTGAGCGCGCTCGCAACAGCGGGCCTCATCGGCGCCGTGATCGCCGAACGCGCATCGCTCTCCGGCGCCGAAGGCGGATGCCAGGCCGAGACCGGCGCAGCCGCGGCGATGGCGGCGGGATCGGCTGTCGAGATGCTGGGCGGCACGCCGGCCCAAGTTGGACATGGCGTGGCGCTCACCATGCAAGGTATGCTCGGACTGGTCTGCGATCCGTTGGGCGGACTCGTCGAGCTCCCGTGCGTGTTCCGCAACGCGACCGGCTCGGCGATCGCACTCGCCGGCATCGAGATGGCGCTCGCCGGTGTCACCTTCGCGATTCCTGTCGACGAAGTGATCGACACGATGGGCGAGATCGGCCGAACGATGGATGTGCGCTATCGCGAAACCGCGGGCGGCGGGTTGGCCGCCACACCCACGGGCCGGCGCCTCGCCCGCGAGCGCCTGGTCCAGATTCGCCGATCCACGCACTGACGGGCGTCTGTTGGCGGGCCAACAATGGAAGTATCTTCCCGCGTACGGGTTGGACGCCGCATGAAACGTCGTGCGCACTCATTGCGTATGGTTGCACAGGCGGGGTTCACGTCCCTATTTGCGAACCAGGCATCACGGTGCACGGTGCTCGCGCTGCCAGACTCCGCTCACACGACCCCGAGTCAACGGCCCATGGTCACCAAAGAAGAGATCGAAGACTTTCTCGACCGCTTGTCGATCGACGGTGCGAGCCACGCGGAGATTCATCCGGGCATGTGGATCGTGCGTCCGGGCGGCGAGCTCGACGCCGATGTGGTGGTCCACTATTCGCCCCCGGTGTTGCTGCTTCGCATGAAGGTGATGGACCTGCCCAAAGACGCGACGACCGGCGCAACACTCTCGCGAAGGCTTCTCGAGCTGAACGCCAGCGAGTTGGTGCACGGCTCCTACGGCATCGAAGGCGACGCCGTCGTCCTAACGGAAGCGATGGAGCTGTCGCACCTCGACTACGAAGAGTTCCTTGCCGCGTACGAATCCATGACGCTTGCGCTCGCATCGCACCTGCGCGAGCTCGCGCCGTACCGAGAGGATCGGTGAACCATGGGTCTTTTCGACCGTCTTTCATCGCTGATCAAATCGAACATCAACGATCTCATCTCCTCGGCGGAAAATCCCGAGAAGATGTTGAATCAGATTCTGATCGACATGCGCTCGCAGCTCGCCAAGGCCAAGCAGCAAGTGGCCGCGGCGATCGCCGACGAGCGTCGCCTGCGCGACCAGGTCGACACCGAGTATAAGGAAGGCCAGGAGTGGGAGCGCCGAGCGATGCTCGCGGTGCAGGAAGGCCGCGATGATCTCGCCAAGCAGGCGCTGCTCCGCCAGAACGAGCACTCGTCGCACGCCCAGCAGCTCGAGGCCACCTGGCAGGCGCATCAAGCGGAGACCGAGAAGCTCAAGAACTCCCTCCGCGACCTCAACGACAAAATCGAAGAGGCGAAGCGCAAGAAGAATCTGCTCATCGCCCGCCAGAAGCGTGCGGAAGCGCAGAAGCAGATCCAGCAAACGATGTCGTCGATGTCCGAGAAGTCCGCCTTCGAGGCCTTCGAGCGGATGGAAGCCAAAATCGAAGACAACGAGCGCCGTATGCTCGCCAACGCCGAAATCGACGAAGAGTTCAGCGGCGATCGCCTAACGAAAGACTTCAAGGTGCTCGAGAAGGGCGCGGTGACGAACAACGCCGATGCGCAGCTCTTGGCACTCAAGCAAAAGATGGGAATGCTGCCCGCCGGCGCGCCCGCCCAGAACCGGCAACTCGCTGGCGGCGCGCGGCCCAACGAAGAGACAGTGCACGCGGAAATCGAAGATGACCACAGCGGCGCACCCGGGGAGGGCAAGAAACCGGCGTGAACGCGGCACCAGCAGGAAGCGGTCCGGGCAGCACGAGTGCAACGGGGGCGGGCGGATCTTCGCGATTCCGCTTTGCCCCCGTCCTTGCGGCCACCGTCCTCACGGTGCTCGCGCTGCTGCTGCTCTATTCCACCGCCGAGCTCTTTCTCCTGCTGTTCATTGCCGTGCTCATCTCGCTTTACTTGGGCGCGCTGGCGGACGGCATTCAACGACGCACCCCGTGGTCGCGCCGGCCGGCGGTCGCGCTCGCGATCGTCGGCTCGCTCGCCGTGTTGGTCGGATTCATCTGGCTGCTGGTCCCGCCGATCGTCGAGCAGACACAAGCGTTAGTCAAAGTCCTCCCCGACGCCATCCTGCGGTGGGACAGCGGCATCGATCAGGCGCTCGCGCGCAACCCGGCGCTCCGCTCGCTGTGGAATCCGGGACAACACCGCGTGCTGCTCGCCATCTACGAGCAGAGTTCGCGGTATTTCACCGACGTGCTGCCCAAGCTGTTCGGCGCGCTCGGTTTCACGATCGAGATCGTGTCCGTCGCGATTATGGGCGTGTACCTCACGCTGCATCCGGGACTCTATCGCGAATATCTGATCGCGCTCTTCCCGCCGCTGCACCGCGACCTCGTGCGCAACGTGCTCACCGATCTGTCGCGCACGCTGCGCTCCTGGATCGTGGGCCAGCTCACCTCGATGACGCTGCTCGGCATCCTGACCACCATCGGACTCTGGGCGTTAGGCGTGCCCTACTGGCTCACGTTCGGCATCTTCGCCGGGGTGGCGGCCATCGTGCCGTTCTTCGGCACGCTCGTCTCGACGCTGCTGCCGGCGCTGTTCGTGTTGGGCGGCTCCAGCGGTGGCGGCCGCGCGCTCGCCGTCGTCGGGTTAGGCGTGGTAGTCCACTTGATCGAAGGCAATCTCGTCTCGCCGCTCATCATGCAGCGGCAGGTAAATCTGCCGCCGGTGTTGACCATGCTGAGCGTGCTCATCATGGGCAAGCTCCTCGGCCCGGTCGGTTTGCTGGTGGCGGTGCCGACGCTCGTCCTCGTCGACGTGATCGTGCGGCGCGTCCTCATGAACCGGATTTACGAAGGGCACGGCTTCCGCCGCTTCGTGCGCGACCGCGCGTTCGTCGTCAAAGCCCCGGCGCCCGAGGCCGACGTCCTCGTGCCGGCGCATCCTCCCGATGTGCTCACCCGCGCCGAATCGTCGGCCGCCAAGCGCGTCGCCTAACAGAAACTTCCATGGCGTCCGATCTGCGCTTCCTGATCCTCGTCGAGGGCCAGTTCGGCCCCCTCTCGTCCAAGACCGCCAACTCCTGCATCCGCTACACGCCCGACCGCGTCGTGGCGGTGATCGATTCTCGTTTTGCCGGCCGGACGGTGCACGACGTCCTCGGGTTCGGCGGCAACATCCCCGTCGTCGGCACGCTCGCCGACGGCCTGGCCAAACGCCCCACGGCGTTGCTCATCGGCGTCGCGCCCCAAGGCGGCCGCCTGCCTAACGATTGGCGCGCGACCATCCTCGGGTCCATCGATGCGGGCCTCGATGTCTGGAGCGGCCTCCACACCTTCCTCACCCACGACGCCGAGTTCGCCGAGCACGCGCGGGCACGGGGGGTGACGCTCCATGACCTCAGGCTGCCGCCCGACGATCTCCCCGTAGCCGCCGGCCGCGTGCGCGAAGTCGATGCGACCGTCGTCCTAACGGTGGGAAGCGATTGCAACATCGGCAAAATGACCGCCGCCCTCCAGCTGCGGGACGGCCTCGCCCAACGCGGACGCGCCGTCCGCTTCGCCGGCACCGGACAAACCGGCATCCTCATCGAGGGGTGGGGCATTGCCGTCGACGCCGTGATCGCCGACTTCATCGCCGGCGCCGCCGAACGACTCGTGCTCGAGGCCGCCCAAGGCGCCGACATCGTGCTCGTAGAAGGGCAAGGATCCGTCATCCACCCGGGCTACTCCGGCGTCACGCTCGGCCTGCTGCACGGATCGCTGCCGCATGCGCTGGTGCTGTGCACGCAGCCGTCGCGAGCGACCATTACCAACAATCCGTGGATCACCATCCCGCCGATCGCCGATGTCATCGCGCTCCACGATGCGCTCACGCGGCCATTGCGTCATGCACCGGTCATCGCGGTCAGCTTGAATACCTACGATTTGTCCGACCGTGCCGCGCGCGACGAGATCGCGCGCGCCAGCGACGAGACCGGGCTGCCCGCCACCGACCCCGTCCGCTACGACCCGGAGCCGATCGTCCAGGCGATCGACGCTTTCCACGCCGCGCGGTCGCGGAATATTTCGCCACGCGCCGCGGCGATTCGATAATGTCCGCGCCCTCCAATGCCGCCAGATTGTCGCCTGACTCTCGCGGCGGCGCCCGTTCGTGCCGTCGAACGTACACGATTCGCACGGATGGGATGGATGTCCTTCTCCCACGCAGCGCCTCGGCCTAACGAACACGGCGGGCTCGTCGTCCGTGGACTGCGGAAGTCCTTTCTTGCCGGCGTCCAGGGTTGTCACGCGCGCGCCCGCGTGCTCCACGACGTCGACCTCGATATTCGCGCCGGCGAAATCGTCGGCATCTGCGGCGCAGCGGGCAGCGGCAAAACCACGCTGCTGCTCTGCCTCGCGGGGCTGCTCAAGCCTGACGCCGGACATATCATCGTGTGCGGCGCCGCGCCCGGGCGCCTCACGAGCTACGTCGCACCCGCCTCGCCTAACGATTCGCTCACGCCAACCCAGCGCCTGGGACGAGCATTGGCCGCCGGCTCACCGGTGTTGTTGTTGGACGGCGTTCTCGCCGATCTCTCGACGGGCGCCGGCGCGCTGCTGGGTCAGCTCGCAAGTCGCGGGATGACGATCGTCGCCGCGGAACGCCAGTGGATGCGTCTCGAGCCGGTGGTCGAACGCGTGATGACGCTCCACGAGGGCACCGTCTGCACCGATACCCTGAACGCGGTCGCCGAATCCGCCGGTGCCAAAGTCGCGTCGCGCGTCGCTGAGCCTAACGGGCGCGGACGGTATCGGTGACCCGGCCCCGCCTCAGCGCAGGTAGCGCTCCGCCGCCCGCACCAACGCGTCATCGTTGTCGCGTCGAGCATGCTCGAGCAAACGCTCAACGTCGGCGCGCAATGCCTCCGCTCCCCAATAGAACCCCGTCGCCTCCTCGGCGCTCGCGGTCTCGCCGTCAAGCGACGCGCGCAGCATCACGTCAGCCGCCGCTGCCAGAAAACCGGGATCGTCGCGCGGTGGCAGCTCGAATCGACGCTTGGGACCGCCGCTCCCGGCATCTTCGTTCACGAACGCACGCGACATCGCGCCCTCCCCGCTCGCTGCCCAACTCGAGCCGCGCACAGCAATTGGGTCTCCCTCGCACCGACGAACGTGGCCTCGTTCCGTTGACCCACCTACCCGCGGCCCCTAGCTTGCCCGCTCGGCATCCCGCCGGACTTGTGGGTACCAGAGCATGCCCGATTTCCGCCTCTACAATACTATGACCCGCAGCGCGGAAGCCTTCGCGCCGCAGGACGACCGCACCGTCCGCATGTACACCTGCGGACCCACGGTCTATAACCCCGCCCACCTGGGGAATTTTCGCACGTTCCTGTTCGAAGATCTCCTGCGCCGCACCCTGCGACTCGCGGGCTGGAATGTCCTCCAGGTCATGAACATCACCGACGTCGACGATAAAATCATTCTGCGCGCCGATAAAGCCGGGCTCACCATCAAAGAGGTTACCGAACCGGTCACCGCCGCATTTCAAAAAGATCGTGAATTCCTTCGCATCGAACCGGCGGAGGTCTATCCCAAGGCCACGGAACATATTGATGAGATGATCACCCTCGTCCAACAACTGATGGACAAGGGACTCGCCTATCAAGCCGAAGATGGCTCGGTCTACTTCGCCATCGCCCGATTCCCAGCGTATGGCCGACTTTCGCGGCTCGATACGCGCACCATCCGACCCGGCGCACGCGTCATCGCCGACGACTACAACAAAGAAGACGTCCGCGATTTCGCTCTCTGGAAAGCCGCCAAACCAGAGGATGAGCGCACCCACGCCGCATGGGATTCCCCCTGGGGACGCGGTCGCCCCGGCTGGCACCTCGAATGCTCGGCCATGGCCAAAAGGTATCTGGGTGACACACTCGATATTCACGGCGGCGGCGTCGATCTCATCTTTCCCCACCATGAAGATGAAATCGCTCAATCCGAGGGAGCCAGCGGCCTCACTTTCTCCCGATTCTGGTGCCACGGCGAGTTCTTACTGACGGATGGCGAAAAAATGGCCAAGCGAATCGGTAACGTGATGAACGTTGCCGACTTGCGCGAATCCGGCGTTGGCGCCGCGGCGCTCCGCCATTTCGTGTTTTCTGTCCGCTACCGCCAGCAGCTCAACCTCACAGAAGAGGCCCTCGAAGCGTCGCAACGCGCGGTGCGCAGAATCGGCGAGTTCGCCGCTCGGCTCTCCACGGCTACCCACAGCACGGCTGGGCTTGCTGAAGCGGCTGACACCTTGGAACGAGATGCCAAGGCCGCGCTCTTCGACGACCTCAACGCCCCGCAAGCCGTCGCCGCGTTGTTCGATTTCATCCGACAAGCCAACGCCGAGCTCGACCAGGCGTCGGAAACGGATCTCAGCGGGCTCGAGCGCGCACGTGCCGCGTTCGCAACGGTGAACGGAGTGCTCGACATCGTGCCCGATGCTCCAGCCATCGATTCGCAATTGGAATCTTGGATCGCCACCCAGTTGTCCAATCGCGAACAAGCCAGAGCTCGGCGCGACTTCGCAACGGCGGATGGCATCCGTCGCGAGGTCGAGGCCCGCGGCATCGCCATCGAAGACACGCCACTCGGCACCAAGTGGAAGAAGGTGCGGTGACAGGAGATAGCACATGTCTCACGCTTGACTGCTTTATTTGCGCTGAGTATCCTACATGTCTCGCGCAAAAAGGCCGTGTGCTGACGTAGCTCAATTGGCAGAGCACCTGATTTGTAATCAGGCGGTTGCGAGTTCGATTCTCGCCGTCAGCTCTGGAGCGTCAGCGCGTCGTAGATGATTTTCGACCTCGGTCCAGGCGGGTGCGAGCGGGAATGGTGGGGTACCCAAGCGGCCAACGGGAGCAGACTGTAAATCTGCCGGCGTAACGCCTACGAAGGTTCGAATCCTTCCCCCACCACTGGGTGACGCACGGGTCATCACCAATGCAGTGCCGGGGATGGAAGCGGGGTGTCCTCGGTCCGTTAGTCAAATTCAGTGGGGAATTGCGGGAGTAGCTCAGCTGGTAGAGCGCAAGCCTTCCAAGCTTGATGTCGCGGGTTCGAGCCCCGTCTCCCGCTCCTTGTTGTCGCGTGGAGGACAGGGACGGGGCTCGCCGTCGGGCGGGATCCAATCGCGGTGCCGGAGCGAACACCGCTCGCGTAGCTCAGTTGGTAGAGCACACCCTTGGTAAGGGTGAGGTCATCGGTTCAATCCCGATCGCGAGCTTGACGACCGACAACACGAACGATGCAGGGGTAGCAGTTACCGTTAGGCGAACACCAATTACGAGCAGAGAACGCAGCCATGGCCAAGGCAAAGTTTGAGCGGACGAAGCCGCACGTGAACGTGGGGACGATTGGGCACGTGGACCACGGGAAGACGACGTTGACGGCGGCGATCACGGCGATTCAGGCGAAGAAGGGGTTGGCGCAGTTCACG
>DATEHK010000015.1:0-32358 GCA_035279625.1 Gemmatimonadaceae bacterium | reverse complement strand
CGGCGCGACCCGCGCTGGCGCGCGCCCTAGCCGATGCCGCACGCGTGGACGCCGCGCTTCGCGAGCGGAGCGCCGCGCTCCGCGGCGCGGGCTACGAGCCCCAAGTCGCGGACGTGGACACGCTCTCGCTGGTCTTCGAGGCTGACGCGGGTGCTCGGCGCCGCCTGCCGATCGGCGCGCCCCTCGACGACGCACACGGACCGCTCGAGCCCAACGTGCTGCTGCGTCCGGTGGTCGAGCGCGCGATCTTGCCCACCGTGGTTTACGTGGCCGGGCCGGCGGAGCAGGCGTACTTCGCGCAATCCACGGCGGTGGCCGATGCGTTAGGCATGGCGCGGCCGGTGTGCGTGCCGCGGTGGTCGGGCGTGATCGTCGAGCCGCACGTGCAGCGCATACTCGACCGCTACCAGCTGGACGTGGACGCGATGCGCGATCCGCATGCGGCGGTGGGGCGGCTGGTGCGCGAGCGCGTGCCGGCCGAGGTCGCAGCGGCCGTGGTCCAGTATCGGCGGGCGCTCGAGGCCGCGGCGTCGGGGCTCGACGCGGCGCTCGCGCAGTCGATGCCGCCGTTGATCGATCGCGCGGTGGCGGAAGGCACGCGCCGCAACATCGCGCACCGGCTGGATCGCCTCGAGCGGCGCGTCGCGGCGGCGACCAAGCGCCGCGAGACGGACCTGGTGCACCAGATCGACATCGCGCGCGCGTCCCTCTTTCCTTTAGACAAACTACAGGAGCGCGTGCTCAACCTCATGCCGATGCTGGCGCGGCACGGAATGCCGCTGTTGGGCGCCATGGCGGACCGCGCGCGCGAGCACGCGGCAGCGTTGGGCGCGTCACCGTCGGAGCGAGGGCGCCTGGCGCAGCATGCCGGTGGCCGCTGAGGCGGCGCGGTCCACCGCGCCGGAGCGGACGGGCCGCGCGGCGCTTCTCGTCGCGGCCGGTATTTTTCTCAGCCGCATCTTCGGCCTCATCCGCCAGCGGTTCCTCGGCCACTACCTAGGGTTAGGCGACGCCGCCGACGCGTTCAACGCGGCATTCAAGATCCCCAACTTCTTGCAAAACCTGTTTGGAGAGGGGGTGTTGTCGGCGTCGTTCATCCCCGTGTACGCGCGCCTGCTCGCCGAGGGCGACGAGCGCGAAGCGCGGCGCGTGGCCGGAGCCGTGGCGGGCCTCCTCGCCGTGACCACGTCGGTCATCGTGCTGTTAGGCGTGCTCGCGACGCCGTGGCTCATCGCCATCATCGCGCCGGGATTCGAGGGCGCCAAGCGCGATCTCACTATTACGCTGGTCCGGGTCTTCTTCCCCGGCGCCGGCGTACTGGTGCTCTCGGCGTGGTGCTTGGGCGTCCTCAACAGCCATCGAAGATTTTTCATTTCGTACACCGCGCCGATCTTCTGGAATCTGGCGATCATCGTCACGTTGATCGCGTTCGGCCGCAGTCGAGCGCAGTCGCCGCTGGCGATCGCGGCGGCGTGGGGCTCGCTCGCCGGGAGCGTGCTGCAGCTCCTCGTGCAGCTGCCCACGGTGCTCAAGCTGGTCGGCCGCGCGCGTCCGTCGTTGGACGTGGCGGCCGCGAGCGTGCGAACGGTGATCCACAACTTCGTGCCCGTGTTCGTCGGCCGCGGTGTGGTGCAGATCAGCGGCTACGTGGATGTGGTGCTCGCCAGCCTGCTGCCCGCGGGCGCGGTCGCCGGGCTCACGACGGCGCAGACGCTTTACGTGCTGCCGGTGAGTCTGTTCGGCATGTCGGTGTCGGCGGCCGAACTGCCGGCCATGTCCAGTGCGTTAGGCGAAGAGCACGAGATCGGCGAGTACCTGCGCTCGCGCCTCGACGCCGGGCTCCGGCGCATCGCATTCCTCGTCGTACCGTCGGCGGTGGCGTTTCTTGCGTTAGGCGACGTGTTGGCCGCCGCGCTGTTCCAAACCGGGCGCTTCACCAGAGCCGACTCGGTGTACGTGTGGGGCATACTCGCCGGCGCCGCCGTCGGACTGCTTGCCTCCACGCTCGGCCGGTTGTATTCGTCGGCCTACTACGCGCTGCGCGACACGAAGACGCCGCTCCGCTTCGCGTTAGTCCGCGTCACGCTCACCACCGGCTTGGGCGCGGTGTTCGCGCTCCTCGTCCCGCCGCTGCTCTCGCTCGACCTCAAGTGGGGCGCCGCCGGCCTCACCGCCTCGGCCGGCATCGCCGGTTGGGCGGAGTTCTTGCTGCTCAGACGAACGCTGAACAAGCGCATTGGCCGTACCGGTCTACCGGCCACCTTCGTCGCCAAGCTCTGGTGCTCGGCGATCGTCGCCGCCGGTGCGGCGTGGGGCGTCAAGCTGTTCGTGGGCGTGGCGCACCCGATTCCGCTTGCGGTGCTCGCGCTCGTTCCGTACGGGCTCGTGTATTTCGGCCTGACCACGGCGTTCTCGATCCCCGAATCGCGAACCGTGCTGGCCGCCGTGTTCCGACGGCGCTGAGGCGCCGGCACTCGATCGCGGCGTATATTTCGGGGTGCGCTCATCGCGGCATGCGATCGGGGCGCGCACGTGCCGATGACAGAATCCGACCTCGATCCCCTCGCGCTCAAAGTCGCGAATCTGCCCGATTCGCCCGGCGTCTACCTGTGGAAGGACGTCGACGGACGGGTGCTCTACGTGGGCAAGGCCAAGCGCCTGCGCTCGCGCGTGCGGAGCTACCTCTCCGCCGATCGCATGGAGAGCATCAAGACGATGGCGCTCATGCGATCGGCCGTGGAAGTCGACACGATCGTCGTCCCGTCGGAAGCGCACGCGCTCATCCTCGAGAACAACCTCATCAAGGAATACCGGCCGCGCTTCAACATCGCGCTGCGCGACGACAAGTCCTATCCGTACATCAAGGTCACGGTGCAGGAGCCGTTTCCGCGCGTGATCGTGACGCGCCGGTTAGTCGACGATGGTGGCCGCTACTTTGGCCCGTACACCGATGTCGGTGCGATGCGGCGTGCGCTCAACGTGGTCAAGCGGCTCTTCACGGTGCGGTCGTGCAACTACGACATGCCGCGGGAGATGCCGGAGCGGCCGTGTCTCGACTATCACATCGGGCGGTGCAAAGCGCCTTGCATTTTCGCGCAGACGCAGGAAGAATATCGCGCGATGATCGACGAAGTGGTGTTGTATCTCGACGGACGCACGGCCGAAGTGACGCGTCGCGTACGCGAGCGCATGGATGAAGCGGCGGCGCGCCTCGACTTCGAGCGCGCGGCCGAGCTCCGCAACGCCTTACGACACCTCGAGCAGCTCGAGGAACCGACAGTCGTGGTCGAAGTCGAAGGCGGCGATCGCGACGTGATCGGGTACGCCCGTGATGGCGACGAAGCGTGCGTGGTGGTGCTCCGCATTCGCGCGGGGAAATTGCTGGCGCGCGAGCAACAGGTGCTCGAGAATCTCGAGGGCGAGAGCGATGCGGCGGTGCTGTCCGCATACCTCGCGCGAGGCTATCTGCCGTCGGGCGAGCGCGCCGGCGAGCTCCTGGCACCGTTCGAGTTCGAGGACCGCGAGCTCATCGAGGCGTCGCTGCCCGGCACGGCGATCCGTGTCCCGCAACGCGGACCCAAGCGCGATCTCATCGACCTCGCCGAACAGAACGCGCGTCACTTGCTCGAGGAGCAGAAGCTGGCGTCGTTCGAGGCCGACGAGCGCGCCGTCGATCCAGTGTACGAGCTGCAGCGCGAGCTTGGCCTAACGACGGTGCCGCGCGCCATCGTCTGCTTCGACATCTCGACGGCGCAGGGCACCGACACCGTCGCGTCGTGCGTCTGGTTCGAGAACGGACGCCCCAAGCGCGCCGAATACCGCAAGTTCAAGATCAAAACCGTCGAAGGCACCGATGACTTCGCGTCGATGCGCGAGGTGGTCACGCGATACGTCCGGCGGCGCGTCGAAGAAGACAAGCCGCTGCCCGATCTCGTCATGATCGACGGCGGCAAGGGACAGTTGGGCGCGGCCCGCGCGGCGCTCGAGTCCCTCGGACTCGGCGCCATGCAAACCGTGAGTCTCGCCAAGCGCGAGGAAGAAGTGTTCGTGCCAGGTCGCGCCGAGTCGCTGCGATTGTCGCGACGCTCGCCGGGGCTGCGGCTCATGCAGCGTGTGCGCGACGAAGCACACCGATTCGCCGTGACCTACAACCGGAAGCGACGCTCGATGCGCACCGTCACGTCCGAATTGCTCAAGATCCCCGGGATCGGGCCGCAGCGCCGCCGAGCGCTGCTGCACGCGTTCGGCAGCGTGCAAGGCGTGCGCGACGCGAGCGAGGCCGACATTGCGCGCGTTCCGGGGTTCAGCGCCGCGAGCGCGCGGCGCGTACTCGAAGCGTTGGGCGGCGCCGCCGCCAATCCGACTCCTGCCAATAGCGATTCGTGAATACCTGGACTCTGGAATGCTCCGCGTGCCGCCACACCGAATCCGGCGACGCGCGTGCCACCGTGTGTCCGGCGTGCGGACAACCCTATCTCGTCCGATTCGCCGAGCTCCCTGCATCGCGCGACGTGCTGCGCAATCGATGGGACATGTGGCGGTACGCCGCCCTGCTTCCGCTGCGGGATGGTGAAGAGCCCGTGTCGCTCGGCG
The DNA here is from genome assembly GCA_035279625.1 of Gemmatimonadaceae bacterium. GTDB lineage: Bacteria > Gemmatimonadota > Gemmatimonadetes > Gemmatimonadales > Gemmatimonadaceae > JADGGM01. The sequence goes on along the minus strand of DATEHK010000015.1, from coordinate 27,765 downwards.
AAGGCGCCACGCCGTTGCTCGAGTCGCGCGAGCTGGCGCAGCAGTTAGGCGTGGGCCGGTTGTGGATCAAGGACGAAGGCCTGAACCCCACCGGCTCGTTCAAAGCGCGCGGCATGAGCGCCGCCGTGACGCGCGCCAAAGCGCTCGGCGTGCCGGGGCTCGTGGTGCCCACCGCCGGCAACGCGGGCGCGGCGCTCACCGCCTACGCGGCGGCGGCGCGGCTGCCGGTGCGCGTCTATGCACCGGAGACCACGCCGCGCGGCATCCTCGCCACTATTCGTGCGTTAGGCGCGGAGCTGCTCACCGTGCCCGGCCACATCGGCGACGCCGGCGCCAAAGCGAAAGCGTTTGCCGCGGAGTCGGGGTACTTCGATGTGTCGACGCTCCGCGAGCCGTATCGCATCGAGGGCAAAAAGACGATGGGACTCGAGCTCGCCGAGCAATTGGGATGGCGGCTGCCCACTGTGATCGTGTATCCCACCGGCGGCGGCACGGGCCTCATCGGCATGTGGAAGGGATTCGCCGAGCTGCAGGAGATGGGATGGCTCGATCCCAAGGCGCCGCTCCCACGCATGGTGACGGCGCAGGCGGACGGCTGCGCGCCCATCGTCCGCGCGTTCGCCGAGCACGCCGATCGCGCCCGTCCGTGGGAGAACCCCACGACGCACGCGAGCGGACTCCGCGTTCCCGGTCCGTTAGGCGACCGCCTCATCTTGCGCGCGCTCTACGAGAGCAACGGCGTGGCCGTCGCGGTATCGGAGACGGCGATTCGCGAGGCCACGGCGCGCATCGACCGCACGACGGGCATCGACGCCGCACCCGAGGGCGGATGCGCGCTCGCGGTGGTCGAGGTGCTCGCCGCCGCGGGCCAAGTGGGACGGCAGGACGAAGTCGTGGTCTTCAATACGGGAAGCGGCGTCGCGTATCGCGAGTAGCACGCTTTTGGATCGCCGGTCAGTTGTTCATGCCCGGCGGTCCACACCGAGCGCTGGCGTTGCCCCGCGTCCCGTGCATAGCTTTCACAGTTATGCGTGTTGCCATCCTCGATCCCTTCAGCGGCATAGCGGGCGACATGACGCTCGGTGCGCTGGTCGACGTCGGTCTCGACGCCGACTGGCTGCGCGCGCTTCCGTCGCGTTTGGGACTCGAAAGCGTCGCCGTTCGCATCGAGCAGGTGAAACGTTCGTCGGTGGCGTGCACCAAGGTCGATTTCGACATCCCGCCGCAGCCGCATTCGCGCGGAATCCACGAGATTCGTGCTCTCGTCGCGAAAGCATCTGTCCCGGACACGGTGCGCGTGCGCGCCGATGCAGCGTTTCTCGCTATCGCCACGGCCGAGGGAGAAATCCACGGCATTGCACCAGAGCGCGTCCACCTGCACGAAGTCGGCGCCGTCGATGCGATTCTCGATGTGGTCGGATCCGTGTGGGGCTTCGAGCTGCTTGGCGTCGAGCGCGTGTTCTGCGGCCCGATCAACGTCGGCGACGGCACGGTGAAAACGGCGCACGGCTCGCTCCCGGTGCCGGCGCCGGCCACGCTCAAACTTCTCGAGGGCGTGGAGATTCGTCCCGGTCCAGAGGGATCGGGCGAGCTCGTGACGCCAACCGGGGCCGCGCTCATCAAGGTGCTGTCGAGTGGTCCCGCGCCGGCGTCGTTCACGCCGCTCAAGAGTGGTTTTGGAGCGGGCACGAAGGAGTTTCGCGGGCGGCCAAATGCGCTTCGCATCGTATTGGCCGAAACTGTTGCCGCTAGCGGCGTTCGCGTGGAACACCTCGTGCAACTCGCCACCGACATCGATGACATGGACGGCGAGCAATTGGCCGCACTCGCTGATCGCCTGCGCACCGACGGCGCGCTGGATGTGGTGATGCTCGCCACGATGATGAAGAAGGGTCGGCCGGGCACACGCGTCGAGGTGCTCGCGACGCGCGAATCGGCCGACCGCCTCGAGGAGGTGCTGTTCGCACAGAGCTCGTCGATCGGCGTGAGACGCGCGATTGTCGAGCGACACGCCTTGCCGCGAGCGGTGCACACGGTGCATACGCTCGATCACGATATCCGCGTGAAGGTGGTCACTCTGCCAACAGGTGAGCGCCGCGCGAAGCCGGAACACGAAGACGTCGCCCGCGTGGCGACTGAAACGGGCCGTCCGCTGCGAGAGGTTGCGGCGTCGGCTCGCGCCGCTGGAGAACGACTGCTCGAGGAACGTGTACCATGAATGGCGGGCAGACGGGCTCGCCCAACGCTCTCAGAGAGGAACGGTAGATGAACGCTTGGCGCTCAGTAGTCGGCTGCGTGCTCGTCTGGTCCGCGGTCGCGGTCCCCGGCGCAGCGGCCCAAAACAAGAACGACAAGAACGCTGCGGGAAAGTGCAACATCGACTACAGCAACAACGATCAGGTCAGCAAGGCGTACAACGCCGTCACGTTGCTCCAGCTGTCGTCTGGTAAACCCGACGACGCGCGGAAAAAGGTCAAGGCTGCGATCGGGCCGCTCACGGCGAAGTCGGACTTCGGAAAAGACCAGCTCGCGCGCAACGCGGTGCTGGGGCAAGCGCTCGTCGCGTGGTTCGATACGCCGGGTTCTCCTCCGGTCGCTCCGGCCGCTGACCTGGGCTATCCATCGTCGAATACCGGTCAGGTGGACGTTCTCGCCGCGGCAGACAGCGCCTTCACGACGGTCGAGTCGGCGCACCCTGAGTGCGTCGATCAGATCAGCATTTATCGCCAGCAACCGTGGGCGCACCTGATCAACCAGATCGGGCCGCTCATGAACGCCAAGAAGGATGACTCGGCGCAGATGGTGCTCGACCACGCGATCATGATTTATCGCGCGTCGCCGTACGACTACTACTTCCAGGGACAGCTCTCGCAGCGCAAGAAGGACTGGAAAGGTGCCGCGACCGCATACTCGAAGGCCGTGGATCTGGCGACGCCCGACATGGTGGCCAAGGACACGAGCGTCAAAGCGGTGAAGGAGTTCAGCGAATTCAGCGCCGCGTACGCCCAACTGCAGGCGGCGCAGGCCATGAGCGGCGACCAGCAGAAGGAAGGGATGAAGAAGGCCGCCGATCTCTATCGCGCGTACCTCAAGGATTACCCAACGGGTGAGAACAGCCAACCGGCCCAGGCCGGCCTAACGCTGGCGCTCAAGGCGTCGGGCGACACCGCATCGATCGCCGCGCTCTGGAAAGACATGGCCGCCAACCCGACCAAATACAGCGATGCGCAGTTGTTCGATGCCGGTACGCAGGCGTTCAGCGCGCAGCAGTTCCAGACGGCCGTGCAGCTCATGGAAGACGGCCAGAAGTCGAACCCGTATCTGCGCGCGGGACTGTTCAACCTCGCCAACGCGTATTGGAAGAACAATCAGTTCGACAAGATGCAGGTGGTGTCCGACACGCTCACCAAGGTGGACCCGGACAATCCCGACAACTATCAGCTCTTGGCGATCGCGTACCAAGGCATGGAGAAGGGAGTCACCGATCCGAAGCAGAAAAAGGCGCTCTCGGATTCGGTCAACGTGTACGTGACCGCGTCGGACAAGCTGCCCGTGCACGTCGCGTTCAACCAATTCGTTCACGACGGCGCGAAGTTCACGCTGGCGGGCACGATGCAAAACGCCGGCACCAAGCCGATCACGGCGCCGATGACGGTCAAATTCATCGACAAGACCGGCACGGTGATCACGACGCAGACGACGTCGCTTCAACTGGCGCCGAACGAGACGAAGCCGTTTACGATGACGGCAGAGTCGGACAAGATCGCGGCCTATCGCTACGACCCGATCAAGCCATGACCGGCCGGGCGGCGCGCGCTTCGAGCGCGCGTCGCTCGTGCGGTGGAAGTGCCAGCATTACCTTGCTTTCCGGGCTGTGATCTCCTAGTTTACTTCAGGCTCCGCACCGCCTGGTGCGGTGATGCGTGCCCAACGCACGCCCAAAGGGGGAGGCCGCACAGGGCGGTCTCCCCCTCCTGCACACAGCCGGGTTCATGATTCGCGTCAGTCGCGTCGCACCAGGCAGCATCGCCGACGAGATCGGCATCGTGCCGGCCACCGAGCTGCTCACGGTGAACGGTCGTGCGCTCGACGACTTTCTCGATTGGGAATTTCTCTCCGCGGACGATGAGCTGGTCATCGAAGCGAAGCTCCCCGACGGGCAGGAGCTTGTGGCCGAAGTGGATCGCCCCGATGGCGAACCACTCGGCCTCGAGCTCGAGCCGCCGCGCATCCGCCGCTGTGCGAATCGCTGCGAGTTCTGCTTCATCGAAGGACTGCCGACGGGCCTGCGCAAATCGCTCTACGTGCGCGATGACGACTACCGGCTCTCGTTCGCGTACGGCAACTTCGCGACGCTGTCCAACGTGAAGGAAAAGGACATCGCGCGCATTCTCGAGTACCGATTGTCGCCGCTGTACGTGTCTGTGCACGCGACGCCGTGGGAAGCGCGCAAGGTGTTGCTCAACAATCCGAAGGTGCCGAACATCGTAGACCAGCTCACGCGGCTGGCGGCAGGCGGCATCCAGTTCCACGGCCAGATGGTCATCGTGCCGGGGCTCAACGACGGCGACGTGCTCGAGCGGTCGCTGGCCGACCTGTGGGCGTTAGGCGAAGCCGTGTTGTCGGTGGCCGTGGTGCCCGTGGGGCTCACGCAATTCTCGCATCTCTACACCGGCCGGTCGATGGACGCGGCCACGGCCGGCGGGCTCATCGCACACGTCGAACACTGGGAGTCGCGCGCATTGGCCGAGCGTGGCGAACGCTGGGTGTACGGATCGGATGAGCTGTACATGCTGGCGCGACGTGACCTGCCGGACGCGGCGCACTACGGCGAGTTCCCGCAGATCGAGAACGGCGTGGGCGCGGTGGCGTATTTGCGCCAACGGGTCGCCCTTGCGATCGGCGACGGCGAGCTGCCGCGTCTCGACGGGGCGCGCATCGGCATCGTGACCGGTGCGGCCATGGGCCCCAAGATCATGCCCGATCTCTTGGGTCGCCTAACGGAAGCCACCGGCGCCCGGTTCGAGCTGCTCGCGGTGGAGAATTCGCTCTTTGGCCCGACCACGACCGCCGCCGGGCTCCTGGTGGGCGCCGACATCCGCCGCGCGCTCGACGGCCGCACCGATCTCGACTTCGCGCTCATTCCGGCCGAGACGATCAACGACGACGGGCTCTTCCTGGACGACACGCCGTTCGCGACGCTGCGCGACGCGATGCCGATCCCGGTGCATCCGTCGTACGACTTCGTCGATGTGCTGCAGCGCGACGACCTCACGGTCGCGGCGGCACGGTGAACATCCCCGTCGTCGCGCTGGTCGGCCGGCCTAACGTCGGCAAGTCGGCGTTGTTCAACCGCCTGGTGGGCGGCGACAACGCCATCGTGAGCGACGAGGCCGGCACCACGCGCGACCGCCATTTTGCGCGCGCCGAGTGGAGCGGGCGCTCGTTCTGGCTGGTGGACACCGGCGGCCTAACCGAAGACCGTTCGGTGCCCATCGACGTCGAGATCCGGCGACAGGTGCTGCAGGCCGTGGAAGAGGCGGATCTGCTGCTGCTGGTCGTCGATGCGATGGCCGGCCTGCACCCCGAAGACCAGCGCGTCGTGGAGCTGCTGCGCGGAACGGGCACGCCATGGATTCTCGTCGCCAACAAAGTGGACGACCCGGCGAAGGCCGACTTCTACGAATTCTATCATCTGGGAGCCGGCGATCCGGTGCCGGTGTCGGCGCAGAACGGCAAGGGGTCGGGCGATCTACTCGATGTCATCGTGTCGCGCTTCCCCGAAGGACGCCCCGATGTGCCGGACGCGCTCAACGTCGCGGTAATCGGCCGGCCTAACGTCGGCAAATCGTCGCTCGTCAACCGTTTGTTAGGCGAAGACCGGTTGGTGGTCGCGGCCGAGGCGGGCACCACGCGCGACGCGATCGACACGCCCATGCAGTACCACGGGCGCACCCTCGTGTTCATCGACACCGCGGGCCTGCGCCGTCAATCTCGCGCCAAGCAGGATATCGAGTTCTATTCGTCGCTGCGCACGCGCCGCGCCATCGAACGCGCCGACATCTGCCTGCTCGTGATCGACGCGTCGACCGAGGAGAGCATCGAGAACCAGGATCTCAAGATTGCGACCCTGGCATGGGAGCGCGGCGCCGGGTTGATCGTGATCGCCAACAAGTGGGACCTCGTCGAGAAGGATGACAAGACTGCGGCGCGCTTCATGAAGACGTCGCAGGAGAAGGCGCCGTATCTCCGCTTCGTGCCGTTCCTGTTCACGTCGGCGGTCACCGGCCAGCGCGTCACACGCGTGTTCGAGCAACTGATCGGCGTGGATGCGGAGCGGCAGAAGCGCATCGCGACGTCGCAAGTGAACGCGTGCCTGGAGGAGCTCGTCGCTCGGCTCCAACCGCCGCAGGCGGCGGGTCGCGAGGTGAAGCTCCTGTATGCGACGCAGGTCCAGGTGGCGCCGCCGACGATTGCGGTGTTCGGCAACCATCCCGAGCTGGTCCAGGAGCACTACGTGCGCTACCTGCACAACGGCTTTCGTGAGGCGTGGAAGTTCACGGGGAATCCGTTGCGGGTCGTGATGCGGAGACGCGCCGCCTGAATGCGCGCGAGCCCGGCCATCTGGCTCCTCGCCGCGTATCTTCTGGGCGGGATCCCGTGGGCGTACGTCGCCGGGCGGCTCCTTCGCCACATCGATCTCCGCCGGCACGGCTCCGGGAACCTGGGCGCGACCAACGTGTATCGTGTGTTAGGCGCCCCCGCGGCGGTGGTCGTCGTGCTGCTCGACGCCGCCAAGGGATTCCTGCCGGCCATGTTGTTCATGCGGTGGACGACGTCCGCGTCGCCCTATTGGGGGCTGGCCTACGGGCTGGCGGCGATCGCCGGGCACGTGCGGACGCCGTATCTCCTGTGGAAGGCGGGCGGGAAGGGTGTCGCGACCGGGTGCGGGGTGTTCCTGGCGCTGGCGCCGCTTCCCACGCTCATCGCCGTCGCCTGGTGGGCCGCGGTGCTGCGGGTGTGGCGCTACGTGTCGGTCGCGTCGCTGAGCGCGGCCGTCGTGCTGGTGAGTGCGTTAGGCGTGCTCGATGGCGTGCGGACGCCGGTGTTTGCGTTAGGCGTGCTCGTGGCCCTCGTCGTGGTGTGGACGCATCGGGCCAACCTGGGCCGGCTGCGCCGCGGCGAGGAACATCGCGTGGGCCGGCGACCGGCCGAGGGCGCCTGATGCGGTGCGCGGTGGTCGGGGCCGGGGCGTGGGGGACTGCGCTGGCGGATCTGCTCGCCCGCAACGCGCACGAGGTCCGCCTGTGGGCCTACGAGCGCGACGTGGTCGACGCGGTGAACACGCGCCACGCCAACCCGCGCTTCCTGCCCGGCGCCACACTGAGCCCAGAGGTGCGGGCGACCTCGTCGTTAGGCGAAGCGACGGGCGGCGCGGCGCTGGTCGTGTACGTCGCGCCCTCGCACGTGCTGCGCGGCGTGCTGTGCCGGGATCGCGATGCCGTGCCGGCCGATGCGACGCTCGTCGTCGCCACCAAAGGCATCGAGCGCGGCACGCTGGCCGTGATGACCGACGTCGTGCAGGACGAGCTGCCGGGCCGGCCGGTGGTCGCGCTCTCCGGACCGAGCTTCGCGACCGAAGTCATCGCTCGGCAGCCGACGGCGGTCGTGGCGGCGTCGGCGAGCGCCCACGCCGCCCGCTTGGCCCAGCGCGCCTTCAGCAGCGATGCATTTCGCGTCTACTCGCACGACGACGTCATCGGCGTCGAGGTGGGCGGCGCGCTCAAGAACGTCATTGCGGTGGCCACCGGTATCGCCGAAGGATTGGGCCTGGGCTTCAATCCGCGCGCCGCGCTCATCACCCGCGGACTCGCCGAAACCTGCCGGTTAGGCGTGGCGTTAGGCGCGTCGGCGCGCACGTTCGCCGGCCTGGCCGGCATGGGCGACCTCGTGCTCACGTGCACCGGAAGCCTGAGCCGCAACCGTTCGTTGGGCATCGAAATGGCGCGCGGCGCGTCGCTCGAGCAGGTGCTCGCCTCGCGCGAGACGGTGGCCGAAGGCGTCGTCACTACCGAGAGCGCGCACGCACTCGCCACGCGCGAAGCCATCGAGATGCCCATCGTCGCCGCCGTGTACCGCATTTTGTTCGAGCGTCACCATCCCCGCGATGCCATCGCCGAACTGATGTCGCGCGAGCTCCGCGCGGAGGTCGACTCATGAGCCCACAGTCCCCGCGTCCCGCACACTCGAATGCGCACGGCCACGCCCGCGAACCGGTGCAGGAGTTTTTCTCCATCGGCGAGGTGTGCGACCTGACCGGTCTCAAACCGCACGTGCTCAGATACTGGGAGAGCCAGTTCCGGTTTCTGAGCCCGGCCAAGAACCGGTCCGGCAACCGCGTGTACCAGCGACGCGAGATCGAGCTCATCATGCTCGTCAAGCATCTGCTGTACACCGAGAAGTACACGATCGACGGCGCGCGACAGAAGGTGGACCAGCACCGTCGCAAGGGCGAGCTGCGCCCCGCCGCCCGCACCGCGCTCGATCTCCAGACCATCGAGACGATGGAGCAGGAGCTGCGCGAAGTGTTGGGCCTGTTAGGCGGAGACGGCGCCGCCGAGCCCGCCCAACCGGCCCAACCGTCGCCCAAGTCGGGCGGCGGAGGAGGTGGTCGCAGCCGGTGATCATGCCGCTCGCGTGCGTGATCCCGGCGCTCGATGCGGGGGGCAGCCTGGCCGCCGTGATCTCGGGGCTCCGCACCTCGCTGCCCGGCACGTCGATCATCGTGGTGGATGACGGCTCGCGCGATGACACCCATGCCGTGGCGCGCGCACATGCCGACACGGTCATGCGCTTCGAGCACAACCGCGGCAAAGGTGCGGCACTGAGAGCCGGTGCCAGTGCGGCGCTGGGGCAGGGCGCGCGCGCGGTGCTGACCATCGACGCCGACGGACAGCACGATCACGCATCGGCGCCGCGCGTGGTGGCGGCCCTCGATGACGCCGATATCGCGGTCGGCGCCCGCGCGCGCACCGGCGCGATGCCCGTTGGGCGTCGCGTCACCAACGCGCTCGCGAGCGCAGCGGTAGGCGCCATCGTCCGCGCGCCGGTGCCGGACGCGCAGAGCGGCTTTCGCGCCGTGCGCCGCGAAGTCCTCGAGCGCGTACACGCATCCGGCGACCGGTACGAATTCGAGACGGAGTTCCTCATCCGCGCCGCGCACTTAGGGTTCAGGATTGTCGCCGTCCCGGTGCCCACCCGCTACGGCGCACCCAGCCATTTCCGCGCCGTGCGCGACACGGCACGCGTGGTGCGCACGATCTGGCGTCACCGGTCGGGAGCGTTGCACTGATGCGCCTGCTGTGCACCAACGATGATGGGATTCTCGCGTTCGGCCTCGAGTGCCTGGCCAAGGCTGCCGCTCCGTTAGGCGAGGTGACGATCGTCGCGCCGGACCGCGAGCAAAGCGCCACCAGCCATTCGCTCACGCTCCACCACCCGATCCGCCCTGTGATGCGCGGCGATCGCCGATGGCAGGTGGACGGCACTCCCACCGACTGCGTCATGCTCGCCGTCGAAGCGCTCATGCCCGAGCGGCCGGACTTCGTGTTGAGCGGGATCAACCACGGCCACAACATGGGCGAGGATGTGCTGTACTCGGGCACCGTCGCTGCGGCAATGGAAGGCGTGACGTTAGGCATTCCGGCCATGGCCCTGTCGTTCGCCGGCGGCGAGCTCAAGGCCGACCCGGCGCTCCTCGCCGACCAGGTCGGCGTCGTCTCCAAGCTGCTCGGCCACCTGGTCCACCTCGCCAACATCCCGCGCGACACGCTGCTCAACATCAACCTGCCGCCGCTGCCGGCCGCGCAGATCAAAGGCGTGCGCCTAACCCGGTTGGGCAGGCGCGTCTATTCCGACTCGCTCGTCCGGATGCACGACCCGCGCGGCCGCGAGATTTTCTGGATCGGCGGCGGATCCGCCGAGTGGAGCGGCGCCGACGACTCGGATTTCCGCGCCGTCAACGACGGGTTCATTTCGGTCACGCCGCTCACGCTGGACCTGACCCATACGCGCATGCTGGAGGACGCGACCTCGTGGTGGATGGAACTGCCCTGAGCCAGTTCTTGGGCGCGCGCCGGCGGCTCGTCGAAACGCTGCACGACGGCGGCATCGGCGACCTCAACGTGCTGCGCGCCTTCGATCAAACGCCGCGCCATCTCTTCGTGCCCACCGGGATGCGACACCGTGCATACGAAGACAGCGCGCTTCCCATCGGGAATGGACAAACCATTTCGCAGCCGTCCACGCACGCGCGCTATCTCGAATCGCTGCGCCTCACGGGATCGGAGCGCGTGCTCGAGATCGGCACTGGCTCCGGCTATCAGACTGTGCTCCTGTCACACCTCTCGAGCCAGGTATTCTCCGTTGAACGAGTGGGCGGCTTGCTCGAGCGGGCGCGCGACGCGATTCGCGAGTCCGGCGCGCGCAACGTCTCGCTCCTCACCGGAGACGGCACACTCGGCTGGCGTGAATACAGCCCGTTCGACGCGATCCTCGTCACGGCAGGAGCGCCGAGCGAGCCGCCGCCCCTGGTCGCGCAGATGGCCGAGGGCGGCCGGATGCTGATTCCGATCGGCGATCGGGAGGAGCAACGCCTCACGCTCCTCATTCGGCGCGGCGAGACGCTCGAACGGCGTGACATGGGGCCCGCGCGATTCGTCCCGCTCGTGGGGATGCACGGCTGGCCGGCGGCGTAGGCCAGCGATCCTTCAACGCATTGACGCCGGGACCGACTGGCGCGCTATATTTTCCCTCCTTTCGGGAGAGTCGATGCCCGATCAGCCAGACGAGTCGCAAAAACAACAACGCCGCAGCACGGCCCTGCCGCCGTTCTTCGCCCCGCGCACGACGCGTCCCACGACGCCGTCGCAGTCGGGCGCGGCCACGCCGCCACGTCGCTCGTCGCAGCTCTTCACGCCGCCGGGCGTGCAGAAACAGCGTCCCTCGACTCCGCCTGCGATGCCGCTCGCGACGCCGCCCGTGACTCGTCGGGCGACGCCGTTCGCCGCGCCCGTCATCCCGGCGCCGCCGCCTTCGCCTCCGCGGATCGAGAGAGAAGAGGACGCGACGCCGATCGCAGCGGCCTCGCCGGAGCCGGAGTTGGTGCCCGAATCCGCACCGGTGCCCCCGCCGCTCCCGTTCGAGATGGATCCGCCCGCCTCGCAATCGTCGGCCACCGTCGATGCGCCGCCCGAGGTGCCTAACGACGAGCCGCCGCAACGCGACGCACACGGCGCACTGCCTCCGCAGCAGAGCGGCGACGCGTTCGTGATCGAGCAATTCGAGCAGGCGCCGATCTCGCTCCGTGCCACCGGCGATCACGCGGCCGTGCAGGACGACGGCGCGCTCTCGTTCCAGGTGTACGACGACGCGTCGCGGTTGCTCGAGCGCGGCGCCCGTCCGGCTCCCGCCGACGACGCCGACTCGATCCAGATCGAACGCACCGAGGTGACGTTCGAACCACCGACAGGCGATTCGCGCCTCGAGGTCGAGAGCTTCTGGGCAGCCGAGTCGATCCAACCGCACGACACACCGCACGACACACCGCACGACACACCGCACGACGCACACGACGAGGACGCGGCACACGCCGCGACCGACGCCGCCGCATCGTTAGGCGGGTCGCCCGCCGCCGCGGAGCCGACCGCGACGCCCGCTCCGGAGGCGCCCTCGATGGACCGGTCCACGCAGCCGATGATGGATGCGGTCGACCAGTCGCACGTGTCGGCGCCCGTCACCGCGTCCGAGCCTGCGCCGGCCGCGTCCGACGACGACGCCGAGGAAGCGCTCGCCGAAGCGTTCTCCGAGCCTGCGCCTAACGAGACGGTGCCGCGGTGGGCCACTCCGCGCGTCAATCGCGCCGTGTCGGACGAGGATCGCCCGACGCAGCCCAACGACGGATGGAATTTCGCGCCGCCCGCGACGCCCCCCGACGAACTCGCGGCCGCGCTGGCGTGGCCCGACTCCGGCCTCCGTGCGCCGACACCAGCTGGAGGCACGACCGCGCAGGGCCACGGCGACACGTCGCACGAGCTGGCCGCGAGCGCCGAAGGCTGGCCGTTGTCGATGGCCGGCCGGCCGGGTATGCCCGATGCGGTTGCCGCGGCGCTCGAGCGCGTCGCGCAGCGCGTCCGCGCAGGGGAGGTGCCGCTGCCCGCCGACGTGGCGCTTGCCAAGAGCGACGAGAGCGCACTGGCGCTCACGCTCGCTGCGTTGCTGCGCTCCGCCTCGACGACGCGTGCGTGAGATGCTTCGCCTGCGCGTGGTGGTGCGAGGCGCGGTGCAGGGCGTCGGCTTCCGATGGTTCGCGCGTGAGACGGCGCAACGCCTTGGTGTGGCAGGATGGGTCAGAAACCGCGAGGATGGTAGCGTGGAGATCGCCGTAAGCGGGGACGACGAGCGGGTGGAGCACTTCGTGGCGGCCATGCAGCGCGGGCCGGGCCACGCGTCGGTCGCCGGCGTGTCGCGCGATCCGTTAGGCGACGGAGAACAGCTGACCCGTCCCTTCGAAATCCGCCGGTGAGCGCACTCGGCGACGAGCTGCGTCGCACCATTCGCGATATCCCGGACTTTCCCAAGCCGGGCATCGTGTTCAAGGACATCACGCCGGTTCTACTGGACGCGGACCTCTTTCATCGCACCACCGAAGCGATGGCGGCGCCGTTCTCCGCCGATCGCATTACGCACGTCATCGGCATCGAGAGCCGCGGCTTCATACTCGGCGCCCCGGTGGCGCAGCACTTGGCGGCGGCGTTCGTGCCGGTACGAAAGCCTGGGAAGCTGCCGCACACCGTGGAGCGCGTGCAGTATGCGCTCGAGTATGGTACCGATGCGGTCGAGATGCATCGCGACGCGCTCGCGTCTGGCGACAGGGCACTGATCGTCGACGACGTCCTGGCAACTGGCGGGACGGCGCGCGCGACCTGCGAGCTCATCGAGCGCACCGGCGCGCTGGTGGTCGGCTGCAGCTTCCTGATGGCGCTCACGTTCCTGCCGGGCGTGACGAACCTCGCAGCTCGCCGCATCTCGTCGCTCATCGAATACTGAGCCACACTGGCGCGAAAGGCCCGCTGTCTTGCTAAATTGCTGTGCTGTGCCCCTGTAGCTCAGGTGGATAGAGCAGCGGTTTCCTAAACCGTTGGCCGGGTGTTCGAGTCACCCCAGGGGCACTGGTCGACACAGTTAGTCAGCGATCGCTTCGCATTCTCAATTCGCGCCACGAGAGACCGAATGACCAAGACCGGTGCCGCCGCACGTCCCGATTTGGAAGACCGCGCTGAAGACCTCAAAGAGTGGGCGCTGGTGCACAGCAAAGGGCTTTCGATCGCATCGGGAGCGATCTTGGTGGCCATTGGTTTGGCCTGGCTATACGTGAAGTCGCAGCAGGCGCAGGCCCAGAACGCCTCCGCCGCGCTCGTCCAAGCCGAGCAGGCCGTAGGTGCTGGCAATTCGGCACTTGCGCAGAGTGACCTCGAGCGAATTGTGAACCGTTACGGTTCGACCGAGGCTGGTCGGCAGGCGCAGCTGCTCCTCTCGCAGACCTATTTCGACGCGGGCAAGTACGCTCAGGGGATCGACAATCTGCAGAAGCTCATTCAGAGCAAGCCCAAGTTCGTCGAGGCGTCCGCGTACAACCTGATGGGCGCGGGCTACGAGCAGCAGAACAAGTTTGACGACGCTGCGGGCGCGTACCAAAAGGCCGCGGACCTGGCTGCGGGCAAGAGCGACCGTGACTCCTACCTGGCCAATGCTGCGCGAGCGCTGACTGCGGGCGGCAAGACAGCCGAGGCCGTCAAGATCTGGTCGAAGTTGGCGACGGACCCGACGAGTCCTGCGGCTGCCGAGGCGCGGGTGCGGCTTGGCGAGCTCCAAGCGAAGGCTGTGAAGGCAGGCTGATCTCCGGAGGGCTCGCACAGCGATGGGTCATTTACAAAGAAGCAGCGGGCGGCTGAATGTCGAGCCGCCCGTTTTCTACTACTCCTTAGGTGGTTCGTATAAGATATGTTATGTAAACTCTACAGGTGGGAAACTGTGGAAAGTTGGATTTTGGCCCCCTCCCTGATATCTGCTTGGAACTGTCGCCATCCGCGCCCCTGGCAGCTGATCGAGGTCGCCGATGTTATCGTTATGGATGGTTGACCGGCCGGAGCGAGGCCTAATCGCGATGGAGGTTGCCGACTGTCGCCCATCTGTCGCGAAAGGCTTGTCACGACAGTATCACGTCAGTCAACCGGCAGCTGGCCCCTGAACACGATCCGGCCTTCGCCGCGCAGCGTCGGAAGCCAAGCGCTTCCTTCCCGCCGCAGCTTGATCGTGATTTCCCGACCGGACCTGGTCTTGAGCGTTGTCTCGAGGCCGGCCTCCTTCCACTCGGCCAGCAAAATGGCCGTCGACACCGAGCCCGTGCCGCACGCCAGCGTCTCGTCTTCCACGCCGCGCTCGTAGGTGCGGATCTCGAAACCGCCGTCGGCTCGGCGCGCCACGAAATTCGCGTTGGCGCCGCCGCCGGGTCGCACGTATTCGTGGAGGCGGATGGCGCGTCCGCGGCGAAGGATCTCGAGCGACTCGACCTCGTCGCGCAGCACTACCACGTGCGGGTTGCCCACGATCGCGTAGCCAATCCGGTTTTCGCCTGGTTCATGGGCGATTCCAGCCGCCGGCCGCACGTCGGTCACGGGCCACAGATCGACCTCTGGCAGGCCGCCAGACACGCGAGACGTCGCGACTCCGGAGTCAGTCTCGAATCGCATCCCCGTGGCGGGTCCGGCGCCCAGGGTGGCCGCCAGGCTCGTCACGCACAGCGATGCGTTGCCGCACATCTCGGCGACGGATCCGTCGCTGTTGAAGTAGCGCATTCGGAACTGCGCATCGGGAACGGTCGTCGGTTCGATGAAGACCATGCCGTCGGCGCCCACACCCGTGCCCCGCGCGCAGACATCACGAATCACCTGAGGCGTCGCGAGGCGACCAGCCGGAACAGCTCGGGCGTCGAAGACGACGAAGTCGTTGCCGGAGCCGGACATCTTGAAGAACTCGCGATCGCTCACTTCTTGATGCGCCCCGTGAGCGCGAGCCATCTGAGACGCCACACCATCCACACGGCCTCACGCACGATCTTCCGCGACATTTTGCTCTCGCCCTCTGTCCGGTCGACGAACACGATCGGAATCTCGACGATGCGGAATCCCTTCTTCCACACGCGGAAGCTCATCTCGATTTGGAACGCGTACCCGTTCGAACGCACCGCGTTCAAGTCGACTGCCTCGAGAACGGACCTGCGAAAGCACTTGAAGCCACCCGTGGAATCTTCGAGAGGAAGGCCAGTTACGGTCCTCGCGTAGAAGTTGGCGAAGTAGCTGAGGATGAGGCGGTTCATCGGCCAGTTCACTACCGTCACCTTGCCCTTCCGGTAGCGCGAACCCAGCACGAGGTCGGCGTCTTTGATTGCCTCGAGAAACTGCGGGAGGTGATTGGGGTCGTGCGAGAAGTCCGCGTCCATCTCGAACAGGTAGTCGTAACCCTGCTCCAGTCCCCATCGAAAGCCGGCGAGGTATGCTGTGCCCAGGCCCATTTTCCCGGTGCGATGCAGCACGTGCACGCGAGGGTTTTCGGCCGCGATGGAGTCGACGATTTGCCCTGTGCCGTCGGGTGATGCATCGTCGACGACGAGGATCTCGAGGCGCGGGTCTTTTTCTAGTACGGCGGGAATCAGCTTCGTGATGTTGTCCCGTTCGTTGTACGTCGGGACGATCACAATGGCGCGCTCAGGCATTCCGCTTCTTGTCGACAATGAGTCCGGCCGCGAGCAGGAGCAGCGCCAGGAGCGTCGCGACGATGGTGATCATCTTACCGCGCTCGTAGACGGGGCTCGTGAACATCAGGTCGACGTGTTTGGCGCCGTCCGGCAGCGCGACTCCGATGAGGATGTAGTCGGCGCGGCCTACCGTGGCCGGCTTGCCGTCGGCGGTGGCGACCCATCCCGGATAGTAGTTCTCGGACACGATGAGCGCCGAGCCGTGAGGCGCCGGCTGTGCAAGATTCACCTCGATGTGGCCGGGGTCGTAGCGTGTGACCGTGGCCGTGTCGGTGCTCGCTTCGGGCAGTGCCGTGATCTTCTGTCCCTGCACCGCGGCCGATGTATCGAAGAGCGCGGCGCGGCGGATGTCGAAGCGCTGATCGAGGACGGTGACGAGGACGGCGGTGTCTGCCGCTTTCACGATGACCGGCGCGACCCAGGCGGGAGGATCGTCGCCGGGGACGGTGTACAGGTAGGTCGTGGTGCCTGCCGCATCGGGCGTGGGTCCGACGACCTTCGTGAAGCCCGAGTCGGGAATGCTGGGGAGGTTGGTGAGCAGATACCTGACATTCAGCAAGCGCCAGAGCTGCGGATCGGTTAGGCGGGCATTGATGAGGTCGTGGTACCGGCCGATCTCGTTGCCGTGATAGCCCATCACGGTGCGAATCCCCTGCACCATGAGCGCGTTGCCGAACAAGTACGAATCGTGGGGAACGTAAGGTGATTGGGCCGCGTCGGCCGGCAACTGCAGCACCCTCCCTGGAACTGGCTGCTTGCGAACGTAGTCTGTGGTGGCGTTGGCGGCGTAGATCTGCGCTGCCGGCGCCGAGAAGATCCAGTACTGGTGTTCGATGCTCCAGAGGTCCGCGGCCGCGAGCGCGAGTACCGCCCAGGCGACCACCGCGCGCTTGGCGCGGCCCATGACTAACGCCAGCAGCAGTCCGGCTGCGGCGGCACTGAAGATCGCGGTACGCACCGCCCCGACTAACAGAAGCGGCGCGTTGAGCGACACGCCGTCCTGATGCTCCGGAGGCGCAAGCGTCAAGGCGAGGTTGGTCAGCATCCCGGTCGCGCCGAGCAGCAGCACGACGCCCGCGGCAACGAGCCAGCCTACGGCGTATTGTCGCGTGACGTCGCCACGCTCGAGACGCTCGGCGCCTAACGCCGCGAAGATGGCCACGCACAGGCCGACCACGAACACCATCGTACTCGGCGCGCGAAAATACTTCGTGCCCGGGATCAATGCGTACACGATGTGATAGAACGGCGTGAACCCGCCTAACGTCCAGAGAAGCGCGACGATGAACGTGACGAACCAGAATCGTCCGAACGACCGGCGCTCGGGGCGCCACGCGTAGACGACGCCCAGTAAGGCGAGCACGAGCGCGACGGCGCCCAGGTATTCGCTATGAAGATGGATCCCGTTCCGGCCCCAGTAGTGATTGAACATGCCGGTGAACTGCGGGATGTACGTGTTGATCAACTCCTCGGGGGGAAACGAGTAGGATGTCGCGTGATCCCAGCCGCTAAGCCCCCCGGCGCGCGGAGACCACGGCACGTACTGGAACACCGACGTGTACTGAATGGCGCCCATGAGCGTGCCGACGATCACGGCGAGCATGGCGGCGCCCAGTCGCTTCACCGCCACGCGCCGTTCGAGCGACGACCCGTTGTCGGTTCCAAACGCCAGCCACAGCGCGAACGCGCCGCACAGCAACAGCATGTACTGGAAGAGCTGCGGATGCGGGCTCAAACATGCGAGACCGGTCACGAGCGCCAGCGCACCCCACGACCACGCCTTTCCATCGCGGATGCCGCGCACCAACACGTACAGCACGAGCGGCAGCAGCGCACTCACGTAGAGCTTCCCGTCGTGACCCGGCGAGACGTACGACGAGATGGGGCCGCCCATCATGTAAATCAGCCCGCCCGTTAGCGCGCCGAAAAACGAGAAACGGCAAATACGCAGGAAGAGATAGGTAAAGAATCCTGCGAGGATGATGTGAATGATGAATGCCCACGTCATCGCGACGTCGGTGGGCATGATCATGCGCATCAGGAATGTCGGGTAGAAAATGTCGCCGCTCATTGCGGCGACGTACGGCATTCCCCCGAAGAGATAGGGATTCCACAGCGGGAAACCGTGCCCAGCGCGCAGCGAGGCCGCCGCGAACTCGCGGAATGCGTAGCCCCCGATGTACTGGTCGCTCGCAGGATTGACGAGGAACCGCCCAACCAGGGCCGGATACGCCAAGATGAGCGTGGCGACGATGTACACGAGCGCCGCCCACGCGGTCGCGTAGCGCGGCGTGGCTAACGCGCCTAACGCGGAGCTGCGGGGCGCGGCGCGACTATCTCGTGCTTTCGATTGGGCCATCGGAGCGTCTCGGGCGCATCCAACGGTGCGCGAGAAAGAGAACCGCGGGGACGATCTCGAGAATCGTGAGCCACACACGCGACGCAACGACGAGGAGCGTCGCTTGACCGCCGGTGAAACCCGACTGCCGCAACCCGGCGAACATCACTATCTCTCGTACGCCGACCCCACCCGGCGCGATGAGCGCCAAGACCCCGGCGAGATACGAAGCCGTGAAAACTGCGATGTAGGTGCCCGTCGCGCCAGTCGCGGAGCCCAGCGCCCCCACGGCCAACACGCGGAACGCAACCCCATATACAACCCACGATGCCGCGGAGATGAGTGCCGCGAGCCAGATGGCCCGGTGCGGAATGCGTCCGATCGCGATGGGCCGCTTGATCACGCGCGACGCGACTGTGCCCAACCACGGGATCAGCTGGGGAGCCAGCAGCAGGCCCAGGCCGAGCAGGGCGATCACCGCGATGCCCAACGGAGGCACGTGCAACACGCCGGCGCCGGTCAGCGCGAGCACCACGAATCCGGCCACGGTATTGATGAGCGTAACGACGACGGCGGCGCCGGCCGCGGTGATGCCCGACACGCCGCGCTCCTGCGCCATCACGGCCATCGAGCCCATCTGCCACACTTTCCCCGGGATGTACCGGCCGAGATTGGACACGCTCCAGATGCGCGCGCTCTCCCAGAATCCGAGCGGCGGTGCCGCGTTGGGCCCGCGCCGCTCCCCTTCCCATGCCGCGAGCACGATGCGCCAGGCTTCGACGAGCAACGCGTAATTGGCGAGCACGATCGCGCCGGACAGCGCGAGAACGCCCCACCGCGGCCGCGCCTCGTGCATTGCGGCGGTCACCGGTTGCCATTCGCGTACGAGCGCGAACGCCACTGCCACGACGACCGCGACGGCGAACGCGATCTTGGCCAGGAACAGCAGCCTACGGTTTCTTGGCGTGCTCAAGTGTCGAGTGATAGAGCATGGCGTAGCGTCGCGCAGCCGATTCGGGCGCGAACGTCGCGAGCGCGTGCACGCGCCCCGCTTGGCCGAGCTCCCGCGCCCGCTCCGGATTGCGCAGCAGCTCGTCGATGGCGCGCGCGAGTGCCGGCGCGTCGAGCGGCGGGACGAGCACGCCGGTCTGTCCGTTGCGCACGATGTCGGCCAGGCCGCCGGAGTTGGCGGCGATCACGGGCGTGGCGCACATCTGCGCTTCGACAGCCACCAACCCGAGGCCTTCATCGATCGACGGGACGACGAGCGCCGCCGCGCGCTGATACAGGTGCGGCAGCGCGCTCTGCGGCAGCGCGCCGTGCCAGGTGATGCGCTCGGCCACGCCTAACGCACGGGCGCGTTCCTCGAGCGATGCGCGGTCCGGTCCGTCGCCCACGATGTCGAGGGCCCACGGCGCGCCGATCGCCGGCAGCGCATCGACCAGCGTCGCGACGCCCTTCTGGGCGTTGAGCCGGCCCACGAACAAGATGCGATCCGCCGATCGCGTGTTGCCGGGCGTGAAGAGCGTCGTGTCCACGGGCATCGGCGCCACGAGCGGCTTTACGTTAGGCAGCACCGCGCCGGCTTCGCCGGCCAGCCAATTGGACACGGCGGTCACCGCCGCGGAGTGTCGCAGTACGTGGCGGAACACCGGGCGCGCGCCCACCACCGTGCGCGCGAGCCGCACGTCGCTGCCGTGCAGCGTCGTGATGAGCGGCACCCCGGCCATCGACGCGACCCACGTCCCCACGAGACCGCCCGGAAACCACCAGTGGGCGTGCACCAGGTCAGGCTGAAAGCGCCGCCCGGATCGCACGGCGCTCACGAACTCCGAGCCGAGAAAGCTCAGCATCGTGAGCCGCGCGCTCCACGAGTCGCGGACGTCTTGCGCCATGGTGCCGGTGTACGCCAGCCGCTCGAAGCGGCGCGGCGCATACCGGAATCGCTCGACGCCCACGCCGTCGAACTGTTCGGTGTCGGCGATGCCCGGCGCTGCGGGCGCCACCACTTGCACGGTGATGCCCTCGGACTCGAGGGCCTGGGCGAGACGCAAGAGGAAGGAGCCCGCCGCATCGCCCGCGTTGCGCGGGAACGAGTGGGCGAGAAAGAGCACCCGCACGCGCCTAACCTCTTTCCATAGTGTCGTCGCGCCCGGTGCGCACCTCGTCCATGCGCCGGCGCAGTTCGCGCAGCTCGGCGCGTTGGCCCGCGATTTGTTCGCCTAACAATCCGGCGGCGAAGAAGATCGAGCCCAGAATGAGACACGTCTGGATGATCGTCCACACGGCGCGTACGCCCACGTCGCGCAGCACCAACATTGCCACGGCGACGAGTCCCGCCAGCACGCCGATCAGGAACAGGGCCGCACCCACCATGCCGAACAGCAGCAGCGGCTTCTGCCCGAAGCGCAGCTCGAACCACACCGCGAGCATGTCCAAGACGCCCACGGGAATGCGCGCGATGCCGAACTTGGACCGTCCGGCGTGTCGCGGATAGAGCGGCACAGGAACTTCCGTGACCGTGAAGCCCTGCGACGCCGCGATCGCGATCATGTAGCGATGCCAATCGGGCCTAACGGGAATCGCGTCCATCACCTCGCGCCGGTATGCCTTCACCGAATTGAGGTCGCGCACCGGCAGATCGAACAGGCGGCGGCTCAGTCCATTGTAGATCCGCGACACGAACGCCTTGTCGTAGTGCCCTTGCTTGTAGCCGGTCACCATGTCGGCTTCGCCGGCCAGAATCGGCGCGACGAGCCGCGGAATGTCTTCGGGCTTGTACTGGAGATCGGCGGGATAGAACACCAGCACGCGGCCGCGTGCGGCGAGATATCCCGTGCGCAGCGCGTCGGCGATGCCCCGTTGACGCTTGTGCTGCGCCGTGCGCAAGAACGGGTAGCGCGCCGCGAGATCCTTGAGCACCTGCCACGTCGAATCGGACGAGCCGTCATCCACGACGACGACCTCGAACGATGCCGCCGACGCCGCGAACGCGGCCTGCGCCTGTTCCATGAACAGCGGCAGATTCTCGGCCTCGTCCTTGGCCGGGACCAATACCGACACGTCCACCGCACGCTCGGGCGGCGCAAATGGGCGGTCGAGACGCGACATGACGGATGGAGCGTTAGGCATGGCGCGCCCGCCCAGCGTGGGGCGCGGTCATACGCGCTTGCGCATCCGGGCCGAGAGCACGCCTAACTGATCGCGGTACTTGGCCACCGTGCGCCGGGCGATCTGCACGCCGCTCTCCTTGAGGATGTTCACGATCGCCTGATCCGTGAGGGGGCGCTTGGGATCCTCGTCGGACACGAGCTTCTCGATCTGCGCCTTGATGCCGCGCGCCGATACATCTTCGCCGCCGGTGGTCGAGAGGCCGGACGAGAAGAAGTACTTGAGCGGCAGCACCCCGCGCGGCGTCTGCACGAACTTCTCGTTGGTCACGCGACTGACGGTCGACTCGTGCATGTTGATCACCTCTGCCACTTCGCGCAGCGTGAGCGGCTTCAGGTACTGCACGCCCTTCTCGAAGAAGTCGCGCTGCCGGTCGACGATGAAATTCATCACCTTGAGCATCGTCTGCCGGCGTTGCTCGATCGCCTGGATCATCCAATTCGCCGAATTGAGCTTGTTGGAGATGAACTCCTTGTTCTCGCCGTCGAACTTCTTCTTGTCGCGCGCGATCTCCTGATATGCCTTGCTGAGTTTTAGGCGAGGGAGATTGGCGTCGTTCAGGAAGACGTGATACTGGCCGTCGATCTTGTCGACCACCAGGTCGGGAATGATGTAGTTGTCGCCGGAGTTGCTGTACACGAGCCCCGGTTTCGGGTCGAGCTTCGCGATCTCGTCGGCAGCCTTCTGGACGTCCGATTGGCTGATGCCGAAGCGCTTCGAGATCTCGCTCCAGCGGTGGTTGATCAACTCGTCGAACGAGTCGCGCACCAACCGGTACGGCACCGATTGCTCGAGCCCTGCCTCGCGCAATTGTAACAGCAGGCACTCGCGCAGATCGCGCGCGCCGACGCCGGGCGGATCGAGACTCTGGATCACCGCGAGCATCTCGTCGACTTCTTGCGTCGTGTATCCCGGGACTTCCTCGAGCTCGTTTTCCGATTCGGCGATGTGGTTCTCGAGCATCTCGTTCACGCCGATGCGGATCTCCTCGACTGTGCACGCGAGGTAGCCGTCGTCGTTCACGTTGCCGATCACTTCGTCGCCCAAGAGCCGTTGGCGCGGTGAGAGGTCGAGTAGTGTGAGCTGGTCGCGCAGGTGATCGCCTAAATCGCGGCTGTCGACCGTGACGGGCTCGAAGTACTCCTTTTCCTCTCGCTCTTCCGGTTGGCCGCCCGCGTCGAAGCCGTTGAGGAGGATCTCCTCCCAATCGATCTCGTCGGCGTCCTTTTTCTCTTCGGTGGGTGTCTCGGTTTCGGCTGCGGCTTCCTCTTCTTCCTCCTCCTCGGGCTCGACCATCTCGAGGAACGGATTGTTGAGGAGTTCTTGCTTGAGGTGTTGCTGGAGATCGAGGAGCGGCATGTAAAGCAGGTCCATCGCCTGATAGAGGCGTGGATTGATCTTCAGCTCCTGGCGGAGCTGCGTGCTTTGATGCATGCCTGTCTTCATGACACCTCGACCCGATCGTGACGCGACGCGAATCGAGTGCGCAAGCGGGCCGTGAGCGTGGGCCCGAGGTAGATGCGCGCGACTTCGTCGTCGAACACCAACTCCTGCACGGTCCCGGACACTTTCACCTGTCCGTCGAACATGATGTACGCGCGATCCACGATGTCCAGTGTTTGCTCGACATTGTGGTCGCTGATGAGGACTCCGATTCCGCGGTGGCGTAACCCGGCGACGATGGACTGGATGTCGTGAACGGCGATCGGATCGACCCCCGCGAATGGTTCGTCGAGCATCATGAATTTGGGCTGCGTGACCAACGCGCGCGTGATCTCGAGCCGGCGCCGCTCGCCGCCCGACAACGAAAAGGCCTTGTTGCCGCGCAAGCGCTTGATCCCCAGCTCGTCCAACAACTCCTCGAGACGCCTGTGCCGCTCATCGGGCGTGATCTTGAGCGTCTCGAGGATCGCGAGAATGTTCTCTTCGACGGTGAGCTTTCGAAATACCGATGGCTCTTGCGACAGGTAGCCGATGCCGAGTCGCGCCCGCTTATACATCGGAATCTCGGTGATATCCTTGCCGTCGAAGAAAATTCGACCTTCTTGCGGCTCGATAAGACCGACGATCATGTAGAACGTGGTGGTCTTCCCCGCTCCATTGGGGCCCAACAGACCAACGATCTCGCCCTGTTGCAAGCGTAGGGCCACGTCATTCACAACCTTGCGCCGCCGATACGATTTCACCAGACCGGTGGCTTCCAGCGTGCTCCTCGCGGGTTGCGCCGCGATTGCCGTGTGCGCACCGGTTCGCCTGATGGCTGCCTGCTCGTCGATGTAGTGCAGCATGGGCCCGACCTGCGAGGCCCTGATTTCCGAGCGGAAGGGCTCGAGTGCGCGCCAATAGTGATCGACGATGCGGATCGGCGCGTCGTTCGACGCGAGGCCCCCCGGCGGCAGCATGATCAGCCCTTCGTTCACGAGGCGCGGCAGCACCGTTTTCGCCAGGTGGCTGCGCACTTCGTCGAGACTCAGTCGGCCGGCTTCGTGGTCGGCATCGCCGCCGGCCTCGCGCACCATGGCGAGGTGTTCGTCGCGATACTGAATCGCGACATCGTTGAACGGCGCCTCGCCGGTGTCGCGCGCGGCGGTGACGAGCGCTTTCATGGCCAGCGCAACGGACCGGTCGCCGCGCGACTTCTCCTCGATGAACTGCTCGACGCGTTCGGGCAGGCGAATGGGCTCGGTCATTTCGGCGTCGATCCCCCCGCGCGCTTGGCGGTGCGGCCCGTTCCGTTAGGCGCGTTGACGGACGTCGTGTCCGATTTGCCCTTCTTGGTGGTGTCCGGCGGCGGCTTGGCGGGATCCAGGTACACGCCGGTCGCCTGCCCTTTGATCGTGACCGTCTGGACCTCGCGATTGACGAACGCCACCTGGATGCGATCGCCGCGCACGTAGTTCATGGACGGTCCAATCGCCGTCGTGTCCTTGGATGCGATCTGGTAGAACGACCGCGCGTGGCCGAACGAAATCAGCTGCTCGATCGCCGGTTGCGATGAAGTGTCGTTCACTGCCTTCGCCGAGCTGTCGAAGTATGCGAAGATGGTGTCGCCGCGCAACCAGTCGTGTTCGCTGGTGTGGATCTTGGTGGTGTCGGGCACGCTCTGGGCATACGCATCGCGCAGCGCGTGGATTTCCCGCAGGCGTTGATCGGGCATGCGCACATCGAGCGAATCGGCGATCATGTCGTACGTCGGGTTGAACGCATGCGCGCGGCTTTTTCCCCACGCGTGCACGCGCTGCAGCCGGCCGTTGGCCATCGCGAAGTCGAGCGTATCGCCGGTGAGCGTGGCATCTTTGCTCACGCTCTTCGCCGTACCGCGCGAGATGACGCGTTCGATCGTGTGATTGCGCCCGTACAAATCGATGAGATCGCCGGTGAGCGTGAACGGCCGGTCGCCGCGCGCCTTGATCATGGGGTGACGCATCAGGCGCGCGTATTCGGTGCCGCTGTTCATGTCGGCCGAGTCGCCCGTTGCCACGACGTCGGGACGCGTGATGATGACGTTGTTCGACGCGTAGGTGAGGCTGTCGCCCATCATCGTGACGGTGTTGGCGACCACGGTGGCCGGTGGCGCCGGCTTGCCCGTGGAATCGCGCTCGATGATGGTGATCGTTGGGCGGCCGGTCGCCACCATGCGCGCTTGCGTCCGGATATTGGGTGCGATGCGATAGTAGTCGACATGCGGGCCATCGAGCGTCGTGCCGCTGGGCAGCACGGCGTGGACCTTGCCATCGGCCACCAGGTGCTCGTCGCTCTGGTAGTAGTCGGCGAGCTCGGAGTCCAGCGTTAGGCGGGGTTCCACGTAGTGCACGTGGCCGATCAAGTGCAGCAGCTTCTGGTCGCCGTAATTCTCGGCGCTATCGGAGATGAGCGTCATGTTCTGCGCCGGACATCGCGCGATCACGCCGCCGCCCAAGAAGGTATTGAATTCGCCGCTCGGCTGCTTCATGGCCGACATGCGCGGCGGACTCGACGAATCGCGCGCCGAATAAATGAGCTGGCACTGCCCCGACGGCGCGGGCGGTTGCGCGGTGGGCTGCTGCGCGACGAGCGCAGCCGGTGCGACCAGCACCGCGAGCGCGGCTGCCCAAGACGCAGGCGTTCGCCTCACGGCGACGTTCCGTTGGTCGGCAGCGTGAACGTGCCGCCGCCCGTGATCACGCGCTTCACGTGCAGGTTGGTCATGTTCGGATCGGACGTGAACCCGATGCCGTGCATGACGCCCGTGGGTTGCGTTAGGACGAAGGCGCTGTCGCTGCTGATGATGTTCGTCTGCTGGTTGTAGTCGAGGAGCGACGTCTCGAGGCGCTTGTTGTCCGTGGTCACGACCACGACGTTCTTGCGCGCTTCCATCGTGCCGCGCTGCTGGTTGTACGTCCCCTCGATGGACGTCAGGACGGCGTTCTCCACACCGGTCGTCGTGTAGAACGTCGTCTTCTCGTGGCGCGCTTCGATGCGCGTGCTGCCGTCGAAGAAGTAGGCGGTGTCGGCCGCGAGCTTGGCGCGCAGCAGGCCCTGGTCGGTGATCATCGTGGAAATGCCGAACATCACCTGGTCCGCGGTGTCGGCGAGCGGATTGGCCGATGTCACCTTGGGCTCGGTGCCGTTGGAGCAGGCGGCGGCGATCGTGGCCACGAGACCCAGCACGACGACCCACGCGCGGCGCATCACGAGATGCCGGCCCGCATGAGGTCGTGCAGGTGCACGATACCCACCATTCGATCGTCGCCGTCCAACACGGGCATTGCCATGATGCCGAACTTCTCCATGCGAAAGACCGCGGCGTTGGCCAGCTCATCCGCGCGTGCAACTTTGGGCTGCCGATTCATGATGCGATCCACGGGTATGGTCATCACGTCCCCTTCCCGCTCCATGAGGCGCGTGAGATCGCCCGCGGTCACCACGCCCATCACCTGACCGGCGCCGTTCACGATTGCCACGGTGCCGCGGCGCTTGGCAAGCAACACGATCGCCTCGCGCATCAGCGCACCGGGCCTGAGCACCGGCAGCTCGTCTCGCACCATCACATCGCACACCCGCGTGAGCAAGCGCTTGCCCAGCGATCCACCGGGGTGTAACCGCGCGAAATCATCGCGGCCGAAACCTTTTCGCTCGAGCAGCGTGACGGCGAGCGCATCGCCCATGACCAGCGCCGCGGTGGTGCTGGAGGTAGGCGCGAGATCGTGCGGACAGGCTTCCTCGTTCACCCACGTGTCGAGCGCCACGTCCGCGTGACGGCTGAGCGTCGAGTCGTGCGCGCCGATGATGGCGATGATGCTTACGCCTAACCGTCGCAGTTGTTCCAGGAGCGGAAACAATTCCTCGGTTTCGCCGCTCTTGGAGATGAGGATCGCGACGTCCGACGGGCCCACGAGGCCCAGGTCGCCGTGCACGCTCTCCACCGGGTGGAGAAACGTGGCCGGGGTTCCGGTGGACGTGAGCGTCGCGGCGATCTTGCGTCCGATGAGTCCGGACTTGCCGACGCCGGTCACGATCACGCGTCCCTTGCACGCGGCGAGCAAGTCGATCGCGGCCGCGAACGGTGCGCCCAGGCTGCGCTCGATGTCCTCGAGGGCTTGGCGTTCCATGCGGAACACGCGCCGTCCGCGCTCGACCAGGTCCGTGCTCACAGTGTAGCCTCGAGCGGCATGTCCGCACGCGCCGCGAGATAGAGATCGAGCGCGTGCTGCCACTCGCCGCGTGCACGGAGGAGGAGCTCGGCGAATTCGCGCACCGCGCCGCGTCCACCGGCGCGCTCCAGTTGTACCGGGCACAGGTCGCGAATGGTTGCCACCGCGTTTCCGACGGCGACCGGGAGTGCGACCTCGCGCAGAATCGGGAGATCCGGTATGTCGTCGGCGACGAACGCCGTTTCCTGGGCCGTGACGCCGTGGCGCTCGAGCACGCGGCGGAGGGCGGGGAGCTTGCGTGCTAACGCATCCTGCGCGACGTCGTCCATGCGCAGCTCCTTGCCGCGCAGGCGCACGCTCTCGGAGACGCGGCCGGTGATGATCACCACCTTGAGGCCGACGTGGCGCATGAGCTCGATGCCTAACCCATCTTGGACGTCGTAGCGCTTGAACTCCATGGTCGCGCCCGCCACGTCGCCCAGGTAGATGCCGCCGTCGGTGAGGACGCCGTCGACGTCGAGGCCGACGAGCTTGATGCGCCGCGCGAGCGCGGGATCGATTACTGCCGGCACGTGTCCCACACCTGCAGGAGCTGCTTGACTAACGCATCGAGATCCGCGAGCAGCAGCATGTTGGGCCCGTCGCTCGGCGCGTGATCGGGATCCGGGTGCGTTTCGAGGAACACGCCGTTGGCGCCGGCGGCGACGGCGGCGCGCGCCAGCGCCGGGATGTGCTCGCGCGCGCCGCCG
>DATEHK010000014.1:0-3907 GCA_035279625.1 Gemmatimonadaceae bacterium | reverse complement strand
CATCGGCGCGGTCCTGGCGGTCCTGATCCTGCTCGTGTTCCTCCGGCACGCGCGCATCACAGCCATCAGCGCCACGTCCATCCCGCTCACGCTCATGATCACGGTGTTCGTGATGCGGCTGTTGGGACAGACGTTCAACCTGATGACGTTAGGCGCGATGGCGATCGCGATCGGGCTGGTGATCGACGACGCGGTGGTGATTACGGAGAACATCGCGCGGCACGTGCTCTTGAACCCCGACCGTCACGCCGCGATCCGCGAGGCCGTCCGGGAGCTCGTCTGGCCGGTGACGTCGTCCACCATCACCACGGTGGTCGTATTTCTGCCCCTCGGCTTGCTGCAGGGCGTCGTTGGGCAGTTCTTCCATGCGCTCTCGATCACGCTCTCGATCGCCGTGCTCGTGTCGCTGCTCCTGGCGCTTACGATCATCCCGCTGTTGAGCGAACAGTTCGTGACCGCACACGAGGCCGAAGCCGAGGCCGGAGAGGCGACCGGGAAGGCGGCCGGCACCGGGATCGGTGCGCGGATCGGACGCGGACTCGCGCGCCTAACGGATGCATACTCGCGCTCCCTGGACGGCGCACTGCGGCATCCAGGACGGACCGTGGTGATCGCGGCGCTGCTGGCGGTGGGGGGCGTGGTGGCGTACCAGTTCACCGGCACCGGCTTCCTGCCCGAGATGGACGAAGGCGCGTTCGTGCTCGATTATTTCACGCCCGGCGGCACGGCGTTGTCGGAGAGCGACCGACAGGTGCGCATCGCCGAGAACATCCTCGCGCGCACGCCGGAGATCTCGGGCACGTCCCGCCGGTTAGGCGCCGAGCTCGGGCTGTTCGCCACACAGCAGAACAGCGGCGACATTGTCGCCCGGCTCGTACCGCGCTCGCAGCGGGACCGCAGCGTGACCGAGGTGATCGACGACGTGCGGCCCAAGATCCAGGCCGCGGCGCCGCGTCTGCACATCGAGTTCGTGCAAATTCTGTCCGACGTCATCAACGACCTGGCCGGCGCCGCGCGGCCCGTCGAAATCAAATTGTTCGGGGCGCAGCTCGACGCGCTGGAAACGTACGCGAAATCGCTGGCCGATCCTCTCGCGAAGGTGAACGGGGTCGAAGACCTGTACAATGGCGTGAGCGAGCCCGCCGCTGAAATGCTGTTGCGCGTAGACGGAGCCGAGGCGGCGCGCGTGGGGCTCACGCCGGCGCAGGTGGGGAGCGCCGTGAGCGCGTCGCTGTTAGGCGTCGAGGCGGGACAGGTGCACGCGGGCGACCGGCCGATCGGCGTACGCGTCCGAGCGCCGGATTCGGTGCGATACGATCCGCTCCGCATGGGCTCGCTCCCGATCATGAGCGGCGGCGGCCGCCAGGTGGTGCCGTTGTCGAGTCTTGCCTCGGTGCGCACCGTGGACTCGCGCGCTGAGCTCGACCGGGAGAATCAACAGCAGATGCTCGACATGACCGCCGACGTGAGCACCCGCTCGCTCGGCGACGTGATGAAGGACGTCAAAGCAGTATTGGCCGCGCATCCGCCGCCGGCCGGGATCCGGGTCGAAATCGCCGGGCAGTACGCGAGCCAACAGGCGGCGTTCAGCTCGCTGCTCCTCGTGTTGGGCCTGGCAGGCGTGAGCGTGGTGGCGGTGATGGTGATCCAGTTCGAATCGTTCATCGAACCGTTGATCATCACGTTGGCCGCGCCGGTGTCGTTCGTGGGCGCCGTGCTGCTGCTCCTGATCACGGGCACGCCGCTCAACGTGTCGTCGTTCATGGGGCTGATTCTGCTCGTGGGGCTGATCGTAAAGAACGGGATCATCCTGCTCGACTTCACGCGCTTCCGGATGCGTCACGAGGGCATGCCGCTGGACGCCGCGCTGCGGGACGCCGCGCGGGTCCGGTTGCGGCCCATCCTGATGACCACGCTCTGCACCTTGTTCGGCCTCCTGCCCCTTGCGTTAGGCTTGGGGCCCGGCAGCGAGCTGCAGCGGCCGCTCGCCCTGGCGGTCATCGGTGGGCTCGCGCTGTCGACGCCGATCACGCTGTATGTGGTGCCGTCGTTGGTCATGGCCATCCGGTCTCGGCGGGGGGCTGTGGCGAGTTAGGCGCGGCGCCGATGGCGGAGCGTCCAGACGGCAGCCTCGCTCATGTTGGCACGGACAAGGGGCCAACCCGACAACAAGGATCAAAGCGGAAAAGCGCGCCGTCGGCCCCTACGAACCCGACTTGGTGTCGGGCTCTCTTGGCATCTTGGATTCGCGGCGCCGGCGCCAGATCCAAACGGCGACGATGGCGCCCACCACGACCGCCGCCAACGCCCAACTCGCGTCGCCGACAATATTCTGTATGCGCTCGAGATTGCGACCGAATAGGTACCCGATGGTCCCGAAGACGGCGGCCCATAGGATGCCGCCGGACGCGTTGTAGAGCGTGAACTGTCCGTACGGCATCTCGCCCATGCCCGCGAACAGCGCCGCCCACGTGCGCAAGAGCGCGATGAAGCGGCCGAAGAACACGGTCTTGGCCCCGTGTCGCTCGAAGAAGCGCCGCACGTGCGCGAGCTTCGCATCATCCATGCGAAAGAACTTGCCGAAGCGGCGCACGAAGGCGATGCCGCCGCGGCGGCCGACCCAGTAGCCGCACGCGTCGCCGATGATGGCCGCAGCGGCCGCGACAGCGACGACGAGGCCGATCTTCATGTGGCCGCGGGCGGCGAGCGCGGCGGCGGCGACGAGGGCCGTTTCGCCGGGCACGGGCACGCCGAGGCTCTCGAGTCCGACCACGACGAACAATAGACCGTAACCGTAGGTCCGCAGGAGCTGCAGGAAACTCTCGTGGAGCACCGTTAGACCTCGGTCAGAGCACGCGCCAGAGCGCCGGCGCTACGTCGAACGAGAACGTCCACCGGCCGGCGCCGCGGCGCAAGCCGCGCGCGATGTCGAAGCGCGCGAGGTCGAACAACACCGCGAGGCCTATCCCGGCCGACGGATACCAGCCGTTGGCCGGCGTCGCGAAGGGCGCGCTGCGCGCCACGTATACGGTGTGCACGTATGGAGCCAGCGTCGCCGACGCGGGCGCACGCCCGAACGCACCAAGCGGCATCCCGAAAAACGGAATGGGGAACCTCCATTCCGCGTGCCCCGTCACACCGAGCTGCGACGCGAACTGGTGATAGTCGTATCCCGGTCCGCTCACCGGTCCACCCAGGAACACGTACTCCTGCGCCGGAATGCCCGACGACGCGCGAACGCCCGCCGCCGTCGCGGCCAGCACCAGGGCATCGGCGCCCAGCTTTCGTTGGACATGCATCTCCACGAATGCACGCTCGAAATCCGGACGGCGCTGGGCAAGCGTGGTGTCGCGCCCGGCGTACCAACCGCCGGTGAGCTGCGCGTGCAGACGCATGTCGCCTAACGCAGTGCCCGGAAGCACGCGGGACACGCCCAGCCCCAGCCGTTCGTCCGTGAGCGACCACGCCGGGAGCGTTGCGCCGTACGCGCCGTGCCACGGCGACGCGTGCACCGTGAGCCTCCCCTGCTCTTCGTGCGCCGCCGTGAACGACCAGTCGAGCCCGGCCCACGTGCCTAACGTGGCCTCGATGCCCACGCCGCGCACGTCGTACGGGTCCGTGCGGTCGCTGCCGAACTCCTGCGCCGCGATGCTGTTCACCACCGACGACGCCTCCGCCACGTCGCCCGCGTCCCGATAGTCGCGCATCGCGAACACCTGGACCGACCGCCCATCGGCGCCCGCGAGCTCCACCGCGCCGCGGCCCTTCGCCTGGTGATCGTCGAATCCCCAGCGGCCCGCCGCCGACACGCTCACGCCGCCGCCGACCCGCGCCGCGGCGCCCGCGCCTAACGCGAGCCCTTCCACGCGGTCCACGCGCGCGAAATCCGACACACGCCGCGCCGCCG
>DATEHK010000013.1:0-13904 GCA_035279625.1 Gemmatimonadaceae bacterium | reverse complement strand
CAGAAGGCGCTCGTCGCCAACCAGCCGCCGCCGGCAAACCTTTCGGCCGATGAACGGAACGCGTGGGACCAACTGGACTTCTTCTACAAGAAGGGTTTGGGCTACGCCAACGAGATGTCGCTCCGCCCGGAAACGCTGTACGCGCTGGCCGATTCGCCGATCGGTCTCGCCGCGTGGATGTTGGACCACGACGCGCGCAGCCAGGAGATGATCGCGCGCGTGTTCGCCGGGAAAACCGAAGGCCTAACGCAAGACGACGTGCTCGACAACGTCACGCTCTATTGGTTGACGAACACCGCCGTCTCCTCGGCGCGGCTCTACTGGGACACGGCGCAGGTGTCGTCGGCCGGCTTCTTCGACCCGCGGGGTGTCACGCTCCCCGTCGCGGTCACCGTGTTCCCCGACGAGATCTATGCGGCTCCGAAGAGTTGGGCGGAGCGCGCCTATCCGAATCTCCTCTATTACCACAAGGTCGACAAAGGCGGCCACTTCGCGGCCTGGGAGCAGCCCGCGCTCTTCGTTGCCGAACAGCGCGCGGCATTCAAGCCGCTGCGCACGCAGTTGGGAGAATGATCGAATGTCCGGAGACCTCGACCAGCCTCGACGCCGCTTCCTGGGTGCCGCGGCCACCACCCTGGCCGCCGCATCCCTAGGCCTAACGCTGCCTCACCGCGTGCAGGCCGATGCAATTGCCGACGCGTTCGCGCCGCCGGCCAAGCCGCGCCCGAACAACTCGTTCGGGCCGCTCGAGCAGATCAATGCCGGTCTCCTCGATGTGGGATACGCAGAGAGCGGACCGGCCGAAGGTCCGCCGGTGATTCTGCTCCACGGCTGGCCGTACGACATCTACAGCTTTGTCGACGTCGCGCCGTTGCTCGCGGCCAAGGGCTACCGGGTGATCGTGCCGTACCTGCGCGGATACGGCACGACGCGGTTTCTCTCGAACGACACGGTACGGAACGCTCAGCAAGCAGTTGTTGCCGTCGACACCATCGCGCTCATGGACGCGCTCAAAATCCAGAAAGCGGTGATCGGCGGCTTCGATTGGGGCGCACGCACCGCCGACATTGTGGCGGCACTCTGGCCCGAGCGCGTCAAGGCGCTCGTCTCGGTGAGCGGCTACCTGATCGGCACGCCCGCCGCCAACAAGTTGCCGCTGCCACCTAGCGCGGAGCTCCAGTGGTGGTACCAGTTCTACTTTGCCACCGATCGCGGTCGCGATGGTTACGACAAGTATCGTCGCGACTTCAACAAGCTCATCTGGCAGCTCGCATCTCCCAAGTGGAAGTTCGATGACGCGACGTTCGCGCGCACCGCGGCGTCGTTCGACAATCCGGATCACGTGGCGATCGTGATTCACGACTACCGCTGGCGGTTAGGCCTGGCCCCGGGCGAGGCGAAGTACGACGACCTCGAGAAACGGATCGCGGCCGCGCCCGCGATCACGGTACCGTCCATCACCATGGAAGGCGACGCGAACGGCGCGCCGCACGCTCCACCCAGCGCGTACGCGGCGAAGTTCACCGGCAAGTATTCACACCGGGTCATTGGCGGCGGCGTTGGGCACAACCTGCCGCAGGAGGCTCCGCAGGCGTTCGCCGACGCGATCATCGCCGTCGACGCCGATTGATATTGCCTAACGCACTGTAGGGCGCTGCCTGGTTGGCTTCTTCGCTCTGTTTTTCAACAACAAAAACGCTCATCTCGCCACGAGCAGCCGCGCTCGTTTATGCGCAGCCGAGCGATCTTGAGTTTCCTTCAGTTTCCTTGTCGTTATCCTTTGAACCAGAGCGAGGAAGCCCTCCACGCGCGCCATCGTGAGCCCGCATGTCGCGCTTCTATAGAAGTTCTGCTTTGGGCTGATCGCCATCCCGCGTGGAGGGCTTCCTCGCCCTGGTTCAAAGGATAACGAAAAGGAAACTGAGGGATCGCTCTGCGGCGCGAAGCAGAGCACGATCACTGTGGTGAGTGCAGCTTTGTTGTTGTTGAAAAACAAACGGCCGGATGGTCACGACCGATGCGCACGCCGGGCTGCGAATCGATCGATTCGATCCGTCAGTGTCCGCCGTTGTCCGCGTTCAATGTCGTAGTCACTCGGCCCTTGGCCTTGCTCACGCACGCGGGCCGATGTGTCATGATCGCCCAAGCAGCGCGAGCGGGGACCGCGCCTCACGTTCCACCTGCGCCATCGTGCACTGGCGCGGCGCCTTGTCCGGACGCCACCGATGAAATGATGTGCCGTGTCGGAATCGCCCCTGCGAAAAATGATCGTACGCGACTTCCACCACGAGCTCGGGCTTGAGCGGATTCCATTCCGCACTGCGCTCGGTGCTCCACCGGCTCGGACCGCCAGGAGCGCGCCCGGTGAAACCCGGCGGCTCGATCAATCTCTCGAGGCGCTTGGTGAGCCCCGCCTTCTCGCTCTGCGGAATGTTCGACGTGAATCCCACGTGGTGCAGCTCGTCCCCGTCGTACAGGCCAAGCAGCAGCGAGCCGACGACTTGTTGCTTGGATCCGTAGCGGAATCCGCCCACGACGCAATCGGCCGTGCGCATCTGCTTGATCTTGCGCATGCCGTGCCGGTTGCCGCTCTGGTACGGCAGGTCGACGCGCTTGGCAATGATGCCATCGAGACCGCTGCCCAACGAGCGGAGCCAGCCTTCGACATCGCGAAGGTTGGTCGTGGCCGGCGTGAGCCTAACGCTGGCGTCGTGCGGCACGTACTCGCGCGCGAATGCCTCGAGCGCCGACCGGCGCTGCTCGAGCGTCTCTTTGACCAATGATTTGCCGGCGGCGTTTATGAGCAGGTCGAACACAATGAGCGTCGCCGGCGTTTCCGCCGCCAGCTTCTCCACTCGACTCTTCGCCGGGTGAATTCGCTGCAAGAGATCGTCGAAGGACAGCGCATCCCCGATCGGCACGACGATCTCGCCGTCGAGTACGAACCGTTGGGCCGTGATCCTGGATATCGCGGCGACGATGTCGGGAAAGTAGCGGGCGAGCGGCTTCCCTGCCTTCGACATGAGCTCGATCTGCGCGCCGTCGCGAAACGCCAGACAGCGAAAGCCGTCCCATTTGGGCTCGTATTGCCACTCGGCGCCGTTCGGGATTTCGCCCACGGATTCCGCTTCCATCGGCGCGAAGCTCGTGTCTAACGGGAGCATCAGAGCAACCCTGCCAGAGAAAAGCGGCCGCGCTGGGCCAGCATCGGCTTCCAGCCGTCGCCTAACTTGGCCACGCGGGCCGGCACGTTGTCCATGCGAAAGTCGTCGATCGCAATGCCATGTTCGACTTCGGCCCACGACACCGGCGTCGACACCGGCGCACCGGGCCGCGGCCGCACCGAGTACACGGACGCCAGCGTGCGGCCCCAGGCGTTCTGATTGTAGTCGACGAGCACGCGGCGTTCCGGGCGGCGCGCGACGCGATATTCCGACGTCAGGATCTCCGGCTCGAGCGCAGCGAGCGACACCGCGAAACGCTTCGCGAACGTCCAGACGTTCTTCTGCGTTGGTCCTCGTTCTATGGGCACGTAGATGTGTACGCCGCGTGAGCCTGTTGTCTTGACCACCGGGTTCATTCCTAACGCGACGAGTCCGTCACGTACGACCAGCGCGGCGGCACAAACCTGATCGAACGTCGCCTCGGGCGTTGGATCGAGGTCGAAGTGCAACACGTCGGGCCGATTGGTATCGTCGCACGTCGCGTACCACGGATTGAGGTCGATGCATCCGAGGTTCACGACCCAGAGCAACGAGGCGAGATCCTGCACCATCGGAAAGTCGATGACGCTGCCGGAGCCATGCTCGATCGCGCACGTCTCGATCCATTCAGGCCGAGGGCTTGGCGCGCGTTTCATGAAGAAGCTCTTGCCCGCGATGCCGTTCGGATAGCGCTTCATGACCATCGCCCGGTCGCGCAGATGCGGCAACAAGGCCGGCGCAATCGCCGAGTAGTAGCGCAGCAGGTCGCCTTTAGTTAGCCGTTTAGTTAGGCCTTCGGCCGGCCAGAACACCTTGTCGAGGTTCGTGAGGCGCAGCGCTTTCCCATCGAGCGTGAGGTCGGCGTCGCCGCGATCGGGGATCTCGAGGTTGGGCGCCTGACTGCGGGTCACCAGACTCGCTCGCGCTTGGGCGGCCGCCGGCCATGCCTAACGGCGCCAGCCACCGGCACGTAGGGAAGCTCGCGTTCGGCGCGCGCGCTGCGCACCAAGATGCCGCCGCGGCTCATGTCGCCGCGGCCGACGAAGGTCTCGGGAAAGAGCAGTCGCGTGCCGAACACCGTTAGGAGCGGGTCGACGTACTTCCCCGTTGCGATGCTGCCGAGCAGCACGATCTCGGCGCCGTCATCCAACTCGGCGCGAAGGCGTTTCGCGTCGCCCAGTAGCGGCCCGCGAAAGCGGTCGTCGCCGGCGGAGAGGTCGACCTGCGCGAACGTCTCCAGTTCCTTGCGGGTGACGCGAGTGTCGGGCGGCAGCGGGCCGCGCGAGGTGGTGATGATGTGCACCGCAGCCACGGACGCCGAGGACCGGCCGAACTTTTGCGCGTAGGCGTTTTTGCCGCGGAAGTACAGGCCGCTCAGAAAGCTGAACACTTCGGAGAGCGGCGCACCGTTTCGCGTAGCGAGCGCCCGCGCCAACGGAAACGTGGCGTCGGGATTGAACAGGAGGCGTGCCCGCGCGCCGTCGAGTCGAGCCGGCGAAAGGAGAAAGATTCGCGCGCGCATTCCCCAATCCTAGGCACTTGCTGTAGCCGAGACGAGTGCTTTCAAGGCGGCGCGGCAGTCACGCGACACGCACATTTGACTCCCGGTATACTTATGCCTGCGGCATTTCACGCGACCGTTCAGACTTCGACGCGCGATGCGCATGCTACCCATCGAACACCGACGTACCCGGGTGACACGCTACTCATTGAGTTCATCAAGCCGTTGGGCATTGCGCCAAGGGAAGTCGCGGAATGGATTGGCGTGTCATACCCTCTGCTCAACGAGATCATTCACCGTCAGCGCGGCGTTAGGCCGGACACGGGGTTACGGCTCGAGCAGGTGTTCGGGCTCGAAGCGCAGGCTTCGGCTGGGGAAAAGTACTCCACCAGAATTCCATCAGGTAACGAGGCACGGCTCCGTTAGGCAATGTCATGGCTCACAACCCCTAATGCGGCATGTCGTCGCAAAGTATTTCCAAGCGGGCAATCTTGCCAGCGACGCCCGCTATTCGGACATGCATCCCTTCGCGCACTAAGCCGCCGTGGGGCCCGGTCCGATTATACGCACTAGTTGGGTAGGAGGCCGCGTAGTCGAAGTAATGCTTACCAACATAGAACGACTCGCCGTGGTCACCTACGTCAGGTCGAAAGTCTTCGACCGTTCCTTCGACGCGGACATACAATCCGCGTCGCAAGGCGTCGCGCAAGACAGCGTACTCATGAAACGTAGTAATTAGAAGACCGAGCGACACGACGCAACTTATCGTGAGCCAGATTGCTCCTCGCGCTAACGCCTTCTTTCGTCCCGAGCGCCAACCATAGATCTCCGTCACCAAGCCAATCACGATTGTGGCGAGTCCGCCAACTACGGGCACATACCACAAGCGATAACCACTTCGCGTCACATCAAAGACTTGCGTGTAGCAGAGTCCACTCTGAAGTTCCTGAAGAGCAGCGTGCATAGTGTCTTCACCCGACGCACTAGTGACTTCTACGGCCCAGCGTCCGAAGAGTCCGCGATCGGCTCGGTCTCGCCCCTAAAGTACCAGCGCCCATCTCGATGCTTTTCTAGAACAATGCCAAAAACCTTGTTCGGAGCGTTCGTGCCGTGCGTTGGCAGAGTCCGCTCGACGGCGCGCACAATCAGGTTCTTCGCATCCATGCGGTCGAGGCGGAGTTTCTCGATCGCCAAGATTTGCAACGATCGTCGTCTGAGCGCGACAGAATCGGAAAGTGAATCAATTGCTTGGTACTCTACGAGAAGTGACTTACCAACGTCGGCAAAGGTAAGCACGGCCGAGCGTTCAATTACGATGGAGTCCGCTTGGGAGGAGGCCTGCCGCCCTCGAGTCCTTCGAGTAAATCGAGCAACCCGACTGCTTCCCACACGCGGTTGCGCGGCGAGTTCGACACGGGCTTGAGCACGCCGGCGTGTTGCAACTGCTCCAGTGCCTGATACACCGCCGCCCGCGCGCGGCGCGTCGCGGCGATGGCCGTCGGTGCTGTAATCATGGGATGTGCCGGCAAGACATCGATCACCTCCCAAGCGGCGGCGCCGGCTCGCGGCGCGTCGTGTCGCTCGAGCGCGGCGCGCCACTCGGCCACCTTTCGATCGACGGCCCCAATGTAGCTGCGCGCCAGATCCGCCGACGTCGCCGTCGCATCGGAGAATCGCTGGATCCATGGGCCAACGTCGGCTGAGCGATAACTCGTTAGGCCGGTAACATATCCGCTCTTCTTGGCCGCGAGGACGACGCTGATGGGCGGCACGTACGCGCGCGACAGCCCGCGACGCTTGAGCACCACGTGAATCAACGCACGACCGGTCCGCCCATTGCCGTCGGCAAAAGGATGGATGGTCTCGAACTGCGCGTGCACGAGCGCCGCCTGCACCACCGGCGGCAGTGAGTCGTCGTTCACGGCTCGGCACAGATCGGTGAGAAGCCGGCCAAGCTCTTTGGGCGGAGGCGCTACGAAGTCGGCGCCGCACGGATTGTAGTCGTTGCCGCCGATCCAGTTCTGCCGGCCGCGCACCACTCCGGCCACCTTGGGTGTCGCACTTCCGTGCATGAGACGCCGGTGGATCGCAACGATGTCGGCAAGCGCGAATGTCTTGGTCGCGACTGCGTGATCGATCGCGAGTGTCATGGCGTCGATGTTGGCCAGGATTTCGTGTGCCGTTTGCGCGACTTTCTCGCCCGTGTGCATCCGCGCCTCGGCGCGCGCGAGTGCGCGGGCGCCGAGTGCGATGCCCTCGACTTTGGAGGACGCGATGGATTCCGTGCGCAGGAGCAATCGCGCCAGCGGCGCCAACGCGGGATGCGCCTGACCATTGAGCGCCGCGACTGCGGACTCCGCCGCCGAGACTGCGCCTGCCGTGGCAGCATCCAGCGTGACTTCGAGCGCGGCTAACC
Organism: Gemmatimonadaceae bacterium; assembly: GCA_035279625.1. Taxonomy (GTDB): domain Bacteria; phylum Gemmatimonadota; class Gemmatimonadetes; order Gemmatimonadales; family Gemmatimonadaceae; genus JADGGM01. The sequence goes on along the minus strand of DATEHK010000013.1, from coordinate 6,784 downwards.
GCTCTGGCACGAACGCGCGATACTTGCACGCCTTGCGGTAACGCGCCGGGGCATGAAGTGTCGGATCGTGCTGCCAAACGAGGTCACGATAGGAGCCCGGCAACCTGAACTCCCTGCTGGGTGTTAGTTCAGTTTATGGCGTAAACTGAACTAAGGCAAGGGTGCTCGTTCAGGTTACCAGCCCCAACACCCGATCGTTCGCAAAGGGCACGCAAAGCCGGGACGAGTCGGTCAGGGCTGGGGTTGATTGGAGTCCGAATCATCGTCAGCTCGCTTTAGCGACGATCCGAGATTGAATCCAGCGCCGATGATTCCGGCACCTCGTCTCCAACCGGTGGCCGTGTCAGATAAGCTGCTGGTCAAGCAACGCAATAATCTGTTGGGCAGGGCAGCCCCGCGGCGCGTGCCTTGCAATTACTCGCCGGGTGAACCGCCGGGAGTGCGACGACGCGCAGCCGGCACAACCTGTCGTGCGCCTGATGCCACGCCCAACCCGTTTCGCCGCCATTGCCGCCGCCGCGTCCCTCGCGGTGGCCATCGCCATGGCCATCGCGTCGTGCAGCTCGAGCACGTCGCCTAACGGCGCGGTCGGGTCGGTGAAGGTGACGCCGCCTGCCGACACGGTCGCCGTCGGCAGGAACACCACCCTGCAAGCCACGGTGATGAGCCCCGGCGGCCAGGTCGTCCCCGGCCAACACGTCTTCTGGAACACCGGCAAGGCGTCCGTTGCCACCGTCTCCGACGCCGGCGTCGTGACCGGCGTCGCTCAAGGCACCGTTCAGGTCGCGGCGAGCGCCGGCGGCGCATCCGGCATTGCGACCATCACGGTGTTGCCGCCGCCGGTATCGTCAGTGTCCGTGTCGCCGAGCCACGCCACTATCGTGCTGCCGGGCACCGCCCAGCTCTCGGCCACGCCGCTCGACGCCGACCACCACCCGCTCGACGAGCGGACGGTGACGTGGGCGAGCAATGTGCCTAACGTCGCCAATGTGGATGCGAGCGGTCTCGTCACGGGCGTGGCCCAAGGCTCCGCCACCATCACCGCTACCAGCGAAGGGCAATCCGCGAGCGCCACGATCGTCGTGCAGCGGCCCACCCCGGCGCCGCCGCCCGACCCGCCGCCGCCTGAACTACCGCCCTCGCCACCGCCGCCGCCCGGGCACGGCCACCACAAACCGGGACACGGAAAGCCGTAGCGGCCTCGCCTAACGGCCTGCGACCCGGGCGTACCGCGTCGCCACCGCGCCCGATGCGTACTCCACCCGATCGACCGGCTTCAAATCGACCACCTTCGCGAGGCCGGCGAACAGCGTTGGGCCACGCCCCACCAACCGAGGGTGCACCACGAGCTCGTATTCGTCGATCAGCCCGAGCTCGGTGAGCGAATGCGCGAGCCCGACCCCGCACACGAGGAGGTTGTTCCCTGGTTGGTCTTTGAGCTGCTGGATGCGCTGTGCGACATCGCCCCGAATCAGCTCCGCGTTCCAGTCGACCCGATCCAACGTGGTCGACACGACGTACTTTTTCGCGGCATCGATGGTCCGCGCGAAAGGCTCCATCCACGCCGCACGCACACCCGCCGGCGCCGGCCCGCGCCACGCGGATTCCATCATTTGGTACGTCACGCGTCCAAAAATGAGCGCATCGGCGCGGCCCAAGCTCTCGGCCGCGCGCCGGTGCAGCTCTTCGTCGGGGATCATCACGCGGTGATCGTAGCAGCCGTCTAACGTGACGTTGGTGCCAAAACGCAGAATACGCATGAGACTCCCGACGCTGGTGAGTACGCGAAACGCAATAGAACAGGCCCCGCCCGAGCGCCTAGCTCGTTGCGGGGCCTAACGGATGGGGCGAGATTCGAACTCGCGAGGGCTGTTACACCCCACACGCTTTCCAGGCGTGCGCCTTAAGCCACTCGGCCACCCATCCCCGAGTCCGACTCAATAACTTAATCGCACGCCCCGTTCGCGCCTACCCGCTCCGCCTACCTCACGGCGCCAAGACCGCCATCACCAGCTGCGCCGTCTCCCGGCTCGTCCCGTCATAGTAGAACACGTACACCTTGTGCGTCTTCTCATCCACTGCGCACGTGCGCGCGGCACCGCCCGTCGGCACCGTCTCCACCACCGTGTACTTGTCCGGCGAATCCTCGTGCACCACGGTGAGCGTGCTGTCCACACGATTCGCGTTGAACGCCAACTTCGTCTTCGAGTCGAACGCGTTCTCGTCCGCGCGACTCGGCACATGAATGCGCTGCACCACGCTGCCGTTGTCCGCGTTCACCACCACCATTTCCGTGTCGCACGCCATGAAAAGCCGGCGCGACGCGTTGTCCATCGCCAAACCCTGCGCGCGTCCGCAGTGCGGAATCTTGTACGTGTCTTCGATCTTGTAGCTCTTCGTGTCCACACGCTCCACGAAACCCGAGTCTTCGACGTTCATGAACAACTTGCCCTTCCCGTCGGCGACGCCGGACTCGAGACCGTCGCCAATGTTGGGCTTGGCGATGAGCGTGCCGGTCTTCATGTCGACCACCCACGCGTTCGTCCCCTCCCACGTGAATGCGCGATGCGTAACCGGATCGTACCGAATACCATCGCCCTTCGTGTCGACGTGGCCCGTCACCGCGAACGTCTTGAGATCGAACAGCACGCCGCTCCGCACGAATCCGCGATTCTCGTCCGCGGCGATCGCGTAGCCGCCGCCACCGCCCTCCACTTTCCCCACTACCGTGTCCTTGTCGACGTCAATCACCATGTCGCCCAAGCCGTAGAGCTTGCGCCCAACTGGATCGACGATGATGTAGTCGGCGCGCGTGTGGCCCAACACCAAGCGCTTGACCACGTGGTAGTGTGGGGTCTGTGCGGCGACGGATGAAGCGTGGACCGACGACACGACGCACGCAGCGAGAGCTGCGGCGAGGACGGCGCGGTGGCGAAGCATGGCTGCTCCTGTCGTAGAAAAGTTAGGCGAAAGGCGGGTGCCTGCCGGGCCGCGCGACCGCGTGACCGAGCGCTGGGAAGTTACTTGAGACAACCTGTCAGGACGGTGACGGGGGGCAACACATGCCGCGGGCACGGCGTGTGCGTTACGAAGGCTCGGGCGTCAGACGGCAGTGTCACCGTCGTGTTGTCGGTGCACGTCCGGCACCCGCCTTCAGCAGGAGGGAACGACCATGGCAGACGTGAAAAACACACCGCCCGGTCAAAGCGGGAATCCCGGCACGCCGAAGGAAAAGCAGCAGAACGATCCCGATCGTGAACACGGCGGGATGGGTGGATCAGGCCGGGACAATCCGGACAAGGAACGCGACAAGAGCTCGGGTAAGCCGAACAGCGATCCCAACCGCGAACGGAGCGGTGGCTCCGGCGGCGGACAGGGCGGCAACAAAGGGCACTAGGCCATCGCATGCAAATCGGCCAGGAACCGCACGGGTTCCTGGCCGATTCGGTGTTGCGTACGCTGCCACCTAACCCACGGACGGGGTGAGATTCGAACTCACGATACGGTTGCCCGTACTCCGGTTTTCGAGACCGGTGCCTTCAGCCACTCGGCCACCCGTCCTGTCGACTCGGACGAACGTGAATGATGACATGCTGGCCGAGCCGAGTCAACGCGGAGCGGCGCGGGCCTGCACCGTTTCGGCCACCCTTGTCGGCGCGTCTCGCACCACGGCGATCTTGACAACCTATAGGTAGGCGAACAACATGTTGTTCGTCTATCTATCGCGACCCGCACGTGCCCAAGCCAGACAGCCAGAGCGAGATCGTTCCCGGGACGCTCGAGATGCTCATCTTGCGGACCCTCACCATCGGTCCGATGCACGGGTACTCCATTGCCCAACACATCGCCCGGTTGTCCAAGGATGTGCTGCGCGTGGAGCAGGGCTCGCTCTACCCGGCCCTCGAGCGCGTCCAGAAGAAGGGGTGGGCCACGTCCAAGTGGCGGGCTTCGCCCACCGGCCGCCAGGCCCGTTACTACACGATCACGGCGGCCGGCCGAAAACACTTAGGGCTAACGCAGTCGGCGTACCAGCGCACCGCGCTCGCGATCGCGCGCGTGATGCGGCGCGCCTGAGGCGGGAGGCCGCACCGCCATGCTCGAGCGACTCCGCTACCGGCTCCGGACCCTGCCCTTCCCCGCGCGCCACGCGCGCGAGGCGGAGCGCGAGCTGCGCTTTCACCTGGACCTCGAGGCGGCGCAGCGCGAGCACGACGGCGCGAGCGCGTCCGACGCCGCATTTGCGGCGCGCCGTCAGTTAGGCAATCGGACCGCGGTCGCCGAGTCGGTGCGGCGGGTGGCGGGGCTCGGGTGGATCGATGCGACGCGGCAGGATCTCGCGTTCGCGATGCGCGGCATTCGCCGCGCGCCGACGTTCTCGATCGTGGCCGCGGCGACGCTCGCGCTCGGGATCGGAGCGGCTACCGCGATCTACGCGGTGGTCGACGCGGTGCTCTTGCGACCGCTGCCGATCGCACATGCCGATCGGGTGCTCGACTTGGAGCTCGTTAGACGTGCTCCCTCGGGCAACAGTCCGGCAGTAGACCCGGTGTCTGTGCCCGAGTATCTGCGATGGCGCGACAAGCTCCACAGCTTTTCGGCCATTGCCGGCCACTCACCCACGAGGGCCATGCTCCTCGGAGCCCACCCCGACACGAAGCGCCCGTGGTGGTTGCAGTCGAAAGCGAATCAGGTGCAGGTGACGCCCGTCACGCCTAACTTCTTCCCCCTCGTCGGCGCCGCGCCCATCCTTGGCCGCGCGTTTGCGACCGGAGGCGACGCAGCGGCCGACGATCGGACCGCCGTGCTCTCGTACGCGTACTGGCAAAACATCTACGGCAGCGATCCTCATGCGATCGGCCGCACCATCGTGCTCGACGGTGAGTCGTACACAATCATTGGCGTGATGCCGCGCCATTTCGTGTTCCCACAGGACACGCAGTTGTGGACGTCGGAAACACCCGAGATCGAGCGCTTCAAGAGCAACGAGTACACCTTCATGCTCGGCGTCATCGGCCGGTTGCGCGATGGCGTTTCCGAAACGCAGGCCTTGACCGAGCTGCGTACCATGTACCCGGCGGACACGGTCGGGAACCGCGCGCTGGGCACCTATCGAGTCGACGCGCCGCGCATCCGCGATGCGCTGGTGGCGAGCGTCAAGACCTATCTCGCGATCATGACCGCGTTCGTAGCGGTGCTGCTCCTCGTAGCATCGGCCAACGTCACCAACATGCTGCTCGTGCGCGGCACATCGCGACGCCAGGAGATCGCCATCCGCCTGGCGTTAGGCGCCGGTCGCGAGCGCATCGTGCGGCAGCTCATCACCGAATCGCTGATGCTCGCCGGCCTCGGCGCGGTCGCGGGCATGTCTGGCGCGGCGCTTCTCACGCACTTCCTGTCCGCTGCCGACGCGCTGGACCTGCCGGGGCGCTCGCTCATCGCGATCGACCCGTCGGTGCTTCTCGCCGGCGCGATTGCGGCGGTGTCGGTCGGCATCGTGTGCGGCCTCGTCCCCGCGCTGAGCGTCTCGCGCGATGCGATCGAGACGACGATGAGAACCGATGCCGCGCGCCATAGCGCCGGCCGCCGACGCCGACGGCTCCGCGACGCACTCGTCGTTGGGCAAGTGTCGCTATCGGTCGTGTTGCTCGCTGGTGCGGGCCTCCTCGTCCAGACGTTGCATCACCTGATGGAGCTCCGACCAGGCATCAACGCGGACGGCGTGCTGACTGGAGACATACAGCCTGGCTACCCATCGACGGACACGGTGGCCCGCGTGCTCGCCGCCGGCCGAATCGCCGAGCGTCTGCGCGCCTTGCCTAACGTAGCCGACGCGTCGGTGTCGACGACCTATCCATTCGGCGGCAATCTGTCGTTCCGCGACCTTCGTATTCCCGGTCGCACACTGCCCGATTCAGCAAACGCGTACAGCATTACCGCCGGCATCGATCGCCATTATTTCACGACCGTGGGCGTTCGCCTGCTCCGCGGCCGGGCCTTCACGACGCAAGACCCGTCGCGGCGGGACGTTGCAATCGTCAACGACGCATTGGTCGAGAAGTTCTTCGGATCGCTCGACCCGATCGGGAATCACATCACCCTCGCGGGCTGGCCCGTACCGCTCGAAATCGTTGGCGTCGTTCAGGGCACGCGCATCAAGGGCGATGATCGGCTCAAGCCAACGACTTTCGTTCCGATCGCCGCCGAAGGTGCGCAGAATCTCGCGGTCACCGTGCGTGTGGCTCACGGCGATCCGGCTGCCGCGGCACCGGCCGTCGAGCGTGCGGTTGAGCAGGCTGCACCCGGTTCGCACATGTACTATGTCAGCTCGCTCAACGCACTGATGGGCTTCGAGGCCCAGACGCCGCACCTCTATCTCCTCATCCTCGGCGGGTTCGCGATCGCCGCGTTAGTCGTCACCGCTGTCGGCCTCTACGGGGTCATCTCCTACTCCGTGGCCCAACGCACGCGTGAAATCGGCATCCGCATTGCGTTGGGCGCCACGCCGAACACAGTAAGGCGGCGGGTGACGGGTCAAGGGCTCGGGCTCACGCTGACCGGCGTAGCTGCCGGTGCCGCGCTCTCGATCGCGGCCACGCGCATCTTGCGCAGCTTACTCTTCGGCGTCGCCCCCGGCGATCCCACCGTCCTCGCCCTCGTCGCCCTGCTCCTCGCCGCCGTCGCCCTCCTCGCCTGCTGGCTCCCCGCCCGCCGCGCCGCCGCCGTCGACCCACTCATCGCCATCCGCACCGAATGACCGATCCGTTAGGCATTCCAACGAACGAAG
>DATEHK010000012.1:0-6969 GCA_035279625.1 Gemmatimonadaceae bacterium | reverse complement strand
GCCCGCCGGCGCGTCGGCCATGTCGAGCGTCACGTAGTCGACGGCGGCGTTCGCGGCGGGGATCTGGCGCGGGAACGACAGCGCCACCGAGTCGGCGCCGCTGCGCGAGAGTCCGATCGCGCCGGCCACACCGCCCACGATCCTGGCGACGAACGCGCCGAGTCCGCCGGGCTTGGCGCGGGACACCGTGATGGACACGGTGTAGTCGTCCGATCCGTTGGCCGGCGTTAGGCCGTAGGTTTCCCAGAGCAGCGAGAACGCGTGCCCGCGCTCGACGTAGCCGAAGTTAGGCGTAATGTCGAAGTCGCTCCACCGCTCGGCGGCGACGCCCGGCTTGGGCGCCACCTTGGCGGCGACGAGCAGATCGCTCAACCCGAACCCATGCTCGTTCGCCAGCTCGATGCGGCTCGCGCCGCGCGCCCCGCGCATCGCGTCGGGTTGCAGCGCTTCCACTCGATACAGGAACGTGCCGGGTCCCACCCGCTCGCTCCACATGCGCACTTGATTCGAATCGCCGCGCGCGAAATTGACCACGCGTTGGTCGGTACGGCGGAATACCGAGTCGGCCCGCCACGTGAATCCCTCGAATACCACCTCGAGCATGCCCCGCACCAGATCGATCCCGCTCAGCATGCGCGCCACCGGGACCTGGGCCGCCACGAACACGTCGCCCGAATCGCCCGGCGCGCGGAATCGCACCGCGTTCAGGTTGATCGAGTCGACGAGGTGCGTGTCGCCGGCGTTCCGCCACACCACGGGGATCGTGTCGCGCAAATGCCTAACTTCACGCTTGTCGTCGGGCTCGAGCGTCACCACGCCGTAGGTGGGGAGCTGGTCGAACAGGAACGCTTCATCGGCCGCGTACCACCAGAGCACGCGGATGTCGTGCTGGTGCGTCACGAACGGATCGGCCGGAATCGAAATCACGGCCGGCGGCGGACCGTACCGCACGTACACCTCGCCTTCGTCGGTGTCGGCGCCGTGAATGTCGAACTCCTCGACCCCGAACATCAACTCGGCGTACACGACGCGGCTCAGGAACTCGAGGCGGTGCGCATTGTCCGCCTCGGCCCACAACGGATCCGCCATCAGCCAGTACATGCGCTGCAGGTTCTCCTGCTCCGCCGGCGGCAGGTCCGCCGTCTCGACCGAATCCTTGGTCGTGAAGATGCGCGACAACCGGTCGTACCGCTCCCGCTCGCGCTCCGGCAACAGCCGCAGGCCTGTGCGGAACGCTTTCGACGACGCGGCATCATCGTTCAATCGGTGCGTCGCGAGACCGTCCGCCAACCACGCCCAGGCGTCGGTGGAGTCTTCGTTGAGACGGACGCGCGCCAGGTGCTGCATCTCTACCCATCGCTTCCGATCGGCGAGCGCCATGTAGCCGTGGCGTAAGGCGCTCTCGTTCGAGGGGTCGGCGGCGAGCGCGTCCGAGAAATAATCCCACGCCTTGAAATACTCGATTTGTCCCGACCAGTCCTGCGAGGCGGTGCGGATGGTTTCGGTGTTGATGAAGTAGCCGATCGTCCGCGGATCGCGCAGCGCCGTGCGATCCTTCATGTTCTTGAGGACCACGCTGTAGATGTGGCCGTTGGCGCGGTCGAGATAGCGGCGCCACCACGTCATGCCCAACTGGTCCGACGCGCGCGAGATGCCTAACGAATCGTTGGACTTGCGCGCCAGGTCGAGCGCCTTCTCGAACAGCGACGTGGCGTGCGACCGCACCGACGAGGAGTTCGACGTGAGATCGAACTTGCCCAGATCCACCAGATACGCGGGCGACGTGCTGTTGTACTTGGTGGCCAACCGCAGCGACGAGTCGGCAAGCTGCAGCAGCGAGTCGTTCGCCGCCCGCTTCATGTAGCCGGTGCGCTTCTCGGCGTTAGACAATCGCCAGGCGAGCACGCCGCGTTCGTGCCAGGCCGCGCCGTCGGTGTGGTTGGTGCGGAGGACCTCGTCCATCGCGTGCAGCGCGGAGAGCGAGTCCTGGCGCGTCTCGAGCGTTGGGCGCGGACGCGACGCGACCGTTTCCTGCGCACGCGCGAGCCGGGGGGCGATGGACGCGGCGCCGATGCAGAGGACGACGGCGAGAAACCGGCGCATAGCCAAGCAATACGATGGGGCCGCCTCAAAAGTCAAGCGCCGCCCAACTGAGCCGCTAAAACAACGTCGCCTGTGCCGCTCCCGATTGCGGGACGACATACCCGAAATGACGGTACGCGTGAGGCGTTGCGACGCGGCCTCGCGCGGTCCGTTGGAGGAAACCGTTCTGCACCAGAAACGGCTCATACACCTCCTCGATCGTCACCTCGTCCTCGCCGATCGCTGCGGCTATCGCGCTCAACCCCGCCGGACCGCCGTTCCACTTCTCGATGATGGTCTTGAGAATCCGGCCATCCATGTCGTCCAACCCGTACTCGTCCACGTCCAACATCTCGAGCGCCTGCGCCGCCACGGCGCTCGTAATCGCGCCGTCACCCTTCACCTGGGCGTAGTCGCGCACACGTCGCAGCAATCGATTCGCGACACGCGGCGTGCCGCGCGAACGTCGTGCCAACTCGAGCGCGCCGGCGCGATCGATTGGAACGTTGATGACCAACGCCGACCGGAGCACGATCTGCTCGAGGTCTTCGAGCGGATAAAAATCGAGTCGTAGCGGAATACCAAAGCGCGCCCGCATTGGCGGAGTCAAGAGTCCGAAGCGAGTGGTCGCTCCGATGAGGGTGAACCGCTCGATCGGCATGGTGATGGTCTGCGCTTTAGGCCCTTCAGACAGGCGGATGTCGATTCGGAAGTCCTCCATCGCCGGATAGAGGAACTCCTCGATCACCGCGCGCAGCCGGTGGATCTCGTCGATGAAGAGGATGTCGCCTTCGCGCAAGTTCGTGAGATGTCCAACGAGATCACCGGGCTTCTCGAGCACCGGACCCGACGTCGTCCGAATGTTGACGCCCAGCTCGCGTGCGACGAGCTCAGCCAGTGTGGTTTTGCCGAGTCCGGGGGGCCCGTAGAAAACAGTATGGTCCAACGGCTCGCGTCGGCCGAGCGCGGCTTCGATTGCGATGCGAAGGTTGGCCTTCGCTTTCGTTTGGCCGATGAACTCGTCGAGGCGCTGCGGCCGGAGTGACAACTCGACGACCGATTCCTCGGCGATGACCTCGGGCGTGGTGATTTCGGCGCGCGCCATGATCGAAAATGAGCGAGGAGACGACGGTGGGGGAAGGGGCGGACCGCCGGGAGAGATGTCATAGCGCCGTTCCGCTGGCAGTCCTCTCCGAGTTCCACGAGATGGTAGCGGACGAATCCGGACATGAACGGACACGGCCGGAGTTTTCTTGTAGCCCGCGGTTGCGTCGTGCCGAACCGCGTGCTACCTTCGCTCCCATAGAAATCCTTTGGGAAAGGGCGGCGCCATGCAACTCGATCTCGTGCGGGGCACGTTGGACATGATGGTGCTGCGCGCGCTCTCGTGGAAAGCGATGCACGGGTACGACGTGGCGCGGTGGCTCGAGCGGGTGAGCGACGACGCGCTCAAGGTCGAAGAGGGATCGTTGTATCCGGCGCTGCACCGGCTCGCGTCGCGCGGATGGGTGACGGCGCAGTGGGGTGTATCGGAGAACAATCGACAGGCCAAGTACTACACGATCACGCCGCTGGGGCGGCGGCAGCTGCGGCAGGAAACGGAGACATGGGCGGCGTTCATCGTGGCGGTGGCCAAGGTACTCGAGGCGCGGCCGGCCTGAGCCGGCGCGGTCGTCGGAGGGGAGCGCACATGGCGTGGATTCCCGATCGGTACCGCGAGCTGCGCGCGATGGTGTTCGGCGCGGTTTATGGACGCGACGTGTCCGACGAGCTCGCGCACCACCTGGCGATGCGCATCGCCGAGAACGAAGCGCGCGGGATGTCGGCGGCCGAGGCGCGCGCCGAGGCCGTCGCACGGTTAGGCGACGTGGATGCCTACCGGCGCGAGGCGTCGTCGATCGACGAGCGGGCGGCGCGGGCGGGTCGCCGGATCGAGGTGCGCGACGCGTTAGGCCGTGAGATCCGGCTCGCCGTACGGGGCCTGCGGCGCTCATCCGGGTTTTCGCTCGTAGTGCTGACGACTCTCGCATTGGGCTTCGGTGCGGCGACGGCGATTTTCACGCTCCTCGATGCCGTGGTGTTACGGCCGCTGCCCTACCCGAACGAGAGTCGGTTGGTGTGGGTCGAGAGCGAGGTGTCGGGGGCGTCGTCGGGACCGTGGGGCGTGTCGGAGGCAGGGTACTGGTACTATCGCGCGCGCAACCGCACGCTCGATGCGTTAGGCGTCGTCGCCGTGGGCGACGCACCGATCATCACGCGCGACGGCGCCGAGGTGGTGCAGGCGGCCTACACGACCGCGAGCACGTTCGACGTGCTTGGACTGCGCACGGCGCTCGGCCGGCCGATTCAACCCGCCGACGATCAGCCGGGGAAGGGCACGGTCACGGTGCTGAGCCACCGCTACTGGATGCGCGAATTCCACGGCGACTCGTCGGTTATCGGCCGGACGATTCGGTTAGGCGATGGGGTACGCACGGTAGTGGGCGTTTTGGCGGCGGGCGAAGAGCCGCCGCGCAGTGCCGCGGACCTGTGGCTGACGTTCAACTTCGACCCGTCGGCACCGCCCGTGAATTCGCACTGGCTCAGCGTCGTTGGGCGCCTCAAGCCAGGCGTGGATGCTGCAGGCGCCCAGCGCGACCTCGAAAGCCTAACGCAACGGTTCCCCGATGACCTCCCGGCTGCATATTCGCCGGGCTTCATGCGTCAGTATCATTTCGCGGTCGGCGTGCGTTCGCTCCGCGCGGAAGTCGTGGGCGACGCCGCGCGCGGCATATGGATCGTGCTCGCGGCGGCCGTGCTCCTGCTCGCGGTCGCGTGCGCCAACGTGGCCAATCTGTTCCTCGTGCGACTCGAGGCGCGCCGCCGCGAGGTGACCATCCGGGTCGCGATAGGCGCCGAAGGAGTGCATCTCGCGTGGCACTACCTCACCGAGAGTTTGCTGCTCTGTCTCGTCGCGGGCGGCATCGGGTTGCTCCTGGCCGACGGCGCCATCCGCCTCTTGGTCGCTCTCGCGCCGGCCAACTTACCGCGCCTGGGCGAGGTGCATCTCGGCTGGGAGAGTGTGGTGTGCGCGCTCGTGCTGTCGGTCGTGGCCGGTCTCGTGTTCGGTTCGCTACCGCTCGTTCGGCGAACACTGGACGTGGATACGTTGCGCGACGGTTCGCGCGGCCTCACGGCTTCGCCCGTCAGGCGAGCCGCGCGCAGCGCACTTGTAGTGGTACAGACCGCGCTCGCGCTGGTTCTCCTCGCGAGTTCGGGCCTCATGGTGCGCAGCCTGGTGCGGCTGCGCGACGTCCGGCCAGGCTTCGACCCGCACGGCGTGATCGCCATCGACGTGGCGCCGTCGCCGGCGCATGCGCACACGTACGAGCAGGCGGCGGCCTTCTGGCACGCGTTCCTGGATCGCGTGCGCGCGCTGCCGGATGTCGCAGCTGCCGGCGCCATTTCCTCGATTCCGATCGCCGGGAACGCGACATGCGCCACGCTGAACATCGAATCACACCCGCTCGCGCCGGGCGACGAGCCGCCGTGCGTCCCGCGCCCGCTCGTGGCGCCGGGATACTTCGAGACCATGCGCATTCCGCTCCGCGGACGCGCGCCCACGTGGGACGAAGTCGAGGGACACGCGGCGGGTGTCGTCGTGAGCGGGAGCCTGGCGGCGCACATGTGGCCTAACGAACAGGCGTTAGGGCAGGGCTTGGGTGCCGGTAACCTTCCGCCGTTCTTCCACGTCGTCGGCATCACGGGCGACGTACGTACGGCGGGACTCGACCATCCGCCTACCGAGGTGGTGTACTATCCGATCGTGCCGGTCGCCGGCACCGGTTTGTGGGGACCGGGCAGCGGGCTGACGCTCGTCGCGCGCGCACGAAAGGGCTCGCCGTCGGCGCTGGTGGGCGAGATTCGACGCGTATTGCGCGACCTGGATCCCGAGGCACCGGTGGCCGATATCCAGACCATGGATGCGGTGGTCGCGCATTCAATGGCGCGCACGACGTTCATGATGCTGCTGTTAGGCGTGGCCGCCGCCATGGCGCTGCTGTTGAGCGTCGTCGGGATGTATGGCGTGCTGTCATATCTCGTGGGCCAGCGGCGCGGCGAGATGGGCATCCGCATTGCGCTCGGCGCGAGCGGCGGCCAGGTCACCCGTCTCGTGGTGGGCGAGTCTGCGCGACTCGTCGCCGGCGGCGTGCTCCTCGGACTCGCCGGCGCATTCGCCACCACGCGCGTCATGCGCTCGCTGTTGTACGACGTAAGTCCATCCGATCCGCTGACGATAGGCGGCGTGACGATACTGCTCGTCGCGATGGGACTGGCGGCCGCGTGGGTGCCGGCGCAGCGGGCATCGCGGGTGGATCCGGTGGAAGCGCTCCGGACCGGCTGACCGCGGACGCCTTCGGCTAGACGCGCGCCGCGAGCTGCGCCAGGCGCTCCGCCGCCGCCTCCAACGTCTGCCGCTTCTTGCAAAACGCGAACCGGACCAGCGATCTGCCTAACGCAGCATCGTGGTAGAAGCTCGACCCCGGCACCGTGGCCACGCCGATCTCGCGCGTCATCCACTTCGCGAACGCGTCGTCGTCCTGATCGCTCAGGCCCGAAAAATCCGCCAGCACGTAGTACGCCCCCTCGGGCGTCGTATACGTGAACCCCGCCTCGCCCAACGCCGCGCACAACACGTCGCGCCGCTCGCGATAGTCGCGCGCGAGATGATTGTAATAGTCGGCGTCGAACGCCATCCCCACGGCGGCCGCCGCCTGCAACGGCGCCGGCGCCCCTACCGTTAGGAAGTCGTGCACCTTCCGGATGGCCGTCGACGCCGCCGCCGGCGCGATCGCGTAGCCCAGCCGCCACCCCGTGCAGCTGAACGTCTTGGACAAACCCGAGATC
>DATEHK010000011.1:0-6716 GCA_035279625.1 Gemmatimonadaceae bacterium | reverse complement strand
CGCGCGGCTACGCTACCCGCACCCGCCACCCCGCCTCCGCAAACCTGACTAACGCACGCACCCGCTCCCGCTCCGCCTTCCCAAACAACGAACCCGGCGCCGGCTTCACATCCACCGCCACCACGCCCCACGGATCCATCCGCCCCTCGATCTCCGCAATCACCTCCACAGGCACCCGCGCCGGTACCTCCCCGCACTGCACCACGTACGACACCCCGCGCGTACTCCGCAATTCGCGCACGGAACGATCCGCCTCGAATCCGGCGAAAATGTACCGCGGGAACAACGGCCGGTATCCCGATCGCGCCTGCACTCGCGGCAAGAGCGTCGTGTATCCCTGCCTCCGCAGGTTCACCTCCACCCACTCCTCGGCGTGCGCCTTGGTGTACAAAAGTTGCCAACACATCTCGGCACTGCTCGACATCGCGGTCTCTCACGTACAGCGTCGGCGCCATCTCCAAACTTGCGGACATAGCTACCGCAGGATTTGCACTGACGGCGCAAACCGGCGGTGAGAAAAAATACGACATTGTTTGCTCTCAACTATGACGACGCAAAGGCCTGTGGGTCAAGCGATTGCTCAACTTTCGCCCCGCTCATCTCTCGCCATTGCACCACACGCCGATCACCACAGCGTCACACGCCCACATCCGTCACGGTGACCGAGCGAACTGAACTGTAGCCGCGCGCGCGTCCCCCTCCTGATCCACCGGCCGCGTGTACCTGAAAAACCGCTTCAACGACAAGAACGGCTTCTCCCACACGTTGTAACTGACGAACGCGGCCGCAATCGTGAGCGCCGTCGCGATCACCAGCGCGAGCAACCCGTACGGAATCCGCGTCCCGCCGGTGAGCGGCGGAATCGCAATCCACGACACGTTGTTCATGAGCAGCTCCACGATCATCCCGTGCCACACGTACATGCCGTAGCTGTACTTGCCCATGAACCGCATGGTCCGGCCGCCGAACAACCGCCCGAGCCGCGACCCGGGCGCGGCGTCGAGCGTGAGCACGATGAGCGCGGCGAACGCGAACGCGATGATCGGATACCCGAACACCTGGAGCGCCACCTCGGGCCGGCTATCGCGCGGGATCTCATAGGCGGCGATGAGCAGCAGCGAGAGCGGCGCGCACACGCGCCACACCATGCGCGCCCGCGCCCTGAGCCACTCCTTCCCGTTAGGCGCGCGGATGGCCAGCGCCAGCATCGCGCCCACCAGCAAGCCGTCGAACCGGAACGGCGTCAGCATGTACACCCAGTCGTTCGACAACCCGCGCGCCAGCCACAACGCCCGCAGCACGAAGCTCACGGCCATGAGTCCGATCGAAATCCGGACCAGCCGGCGCCAGTCGAACCACAACACGAACAACGGCCACACCAGATAGAACTGTTCTTCGACGGCGAGGGACCAAAACGTGTTGGTCCGGAAATGCGTGTCGCCGTGCAACGCGGTGCCGAGGTTCGCGAGATAGGTGATGAGGTACCAGCGCTGAACGTGCAGACGGTGCAACTGATCGGCGTTCGCGAGTCCCAGATGCGGGATCACGAAGAGCAGCACGAACAACGCGAGATAGTAGAGCGGGAAAATCCGGAGAAACCGCCGCGCGTAGAAATTCTTGAAGTACCGCTCGCCGTCCCGCGTGTCGGCGAGAATGCCAGTGATGAGAAATCCGGACAGCACGAAAAACAGATCCACGCCCACCCACCAGAAATCGGTGAAGTGCACGAACATCGTGTCGAGCGTCGACCCGACGGCGCCCTCCGGATAGATGTTGTTGATGAGGACGAGGATGATCGCCAGCCCGCGGATCCCGTCGAGAACGGGAATGCGGTCGTCACGCGGGGTAATCGAAGAACTCGAGATGGGGCCGCCTCGTCGAAAATCGGCCCTCAACTATTGCGCGGTAGTACCTCCGGGATCAAGCGCTGTGCGCGACCGAGTGCGACACAGGTTGCTGCGCGGCGCGTTCTCTCTTGGGCGCAACGAAGCGCTGCGTAGATGACAGCCGCGCGCTCCCAGTCTCGCCGCTCGCGGCGCGTTCGAGCAGGCCGACGAGCGCGTCCGTCAACTTGTTGGCGTTGTAATCCTGGGCGACGGCGTCGTGCGCGGCGAGCGCGAGCGTCAACCACTGCGCGGGATGATCCACCAACGATCTCAGCGCGCCGGCCAGCGCGTCGACGTCGCGCTCGCCAACGAGCAATCCGCTCACCTGGTCGCGGACGAGCTCCGGAATTCCGCTGTGCCGCGTGGCAACCACGGGAACACCGCTCGCCATCGCCTCCATCAGCGCAACCGGGATTCCCTCCATGTCCCCATCGCGCGCGATCACACTCGGCGCGACGAACAGGTGCGCACTACCCATCACGCGCGCGACATCCTCGCGCGACCTGGCGCCGATGATCCGCACGGCGTTGCTCATGCCTAACTCGCCGATGAGGGACTCGAGCTGCGCGCGCATGGGGCCATCGCCAACGATGTCGAGCGCGACGTCGACGCCATCGCGGCGCAGCGCGGACACGGCGCGAACGGCGTACGCCAGTCCTTTCTTTTCCACGAGTCGCGCGACGGCGACGATGCGTATGGGCTGATCGACGGTCGGCGGGCGCGGCGGCGTGAACGCGAAGCGCGAGAGATCGATGCCCATGTGGTGCACGACGATCCGGTCGGCAGGGCATCCGAGCTCGACGAGACGCGCCGCCCAGAATTCGCTCACCGGAAGAAACAAGTCCCCGCGCGCGAACAAATCGCGATACACCGCGGCGCCGTGCTGGCGCACGTAGCGGCTCATATCGGCGCCGTGGAACGCGGTGACGATGGGGCCGCTCACGATGCCGGCGTCGCGCACCCGGAGCGCGCGCTCTCCGTTAGACCCGAAGTGGCAGAGGATCGCATCGTATGGACCGCGGCCGACGAACGGCGCGCCCTCATAGAGGACGCCGAGCGCGCTCGGTGAGGCGTCGCGCGCGATGCGCAGCGCGTCGCCGGCGCGGCCGTGCCACGCGCCGTGCACCAGCGCCGGAATGCCTAACGCACGGCCGATGCGCCGGCGGGGCGTTCGCGGCTGGTAGTGCGTGCGATGCGCGAGCGGATGCCGCTCGGGACGCGGCACGATGCCGGCGCTGTTCGGCTCCGGAGCGAGCGCGTAGATGTCGACGTCGTGTGCGCGTGCGATGAGACCGGTGATCTGGTCGAGCACGAACGTCTGGGAGACCGACGGGAAATACGTCGTGACGACGGCAATGCGCATGTCTGATATGTGATGCAGGACGCGCGCCGCGCCCACAGGCGCTTCCCTAGAAACTTCTCATGCACGCCCGCGCAAATGCTCGAGCGATGCGACGACGTCTTTCAGCGCCGCTCGCCCCGCCGCGCTGAACGCGAGACCGACGAGGAATACTACGGCCGTGATGCAGAAACCGATGATCAGGCCCACGAGCTCATGCGCCGGGTGCGTGAAGTGGTGAAACAGAAACACCGCGCCGCCGGCGGCGATGGCCGAGATCGCGAACGGAGCGCTGATTCGGTAAAAGTCGCGCGTGCGTACCGGCCCGCGGCGTCCAACGAACCACAGATTGAGCGGCGTGGTGAGGAACGCGCTGCTGAGTCCGTACGACTTGGCCACGCCTTCCGCTCCCCAGTGCACGCCGGCAGCAATCGATCCGACTGCAATGGCGGAGCTCACGATTCCCCAACGGAGCAGCTCGCCGGTTCTGTTCTGGCTCGTGAAGAGCCATCCCGTGGTGTAGCCGATGGGCTGAACGAATCCTGCTATTGCGAGCCACATGAAAATCTTTGCGGCGCCAACCCATTGGGGACCGAGCACGACGGCGATGAGCCAATCGGACGAGACCAGGAGGAACACCACGAGCGGCATGGTGAGCATCTCGATCTTGTCGAGCGTGCGCGCGAACGCGGCGCGATAGCGCTCGGGTTCGTCCACCAGGCGGCTCAGCGTCGGAACCGCGACACCGCCGATCGGCAGATTGATCTGGTTGAGCGGAAACAGCAGCAGTTGATACGCTTTCGCGTAGAGCCCGAGTTGTTGCGATCCCCAGAAGCGGCCGATGAGCAGGTCGTCGGTGTTGCGCGAGAAATAATTGAGGACCGTGAAGCCGGTGATGTTGCCGCCGAAAGCGAGCATCTCTTTCACGGGCGTGCTCCGCTTGGGCAAACTGGGACGCCAGCGGCACACGGTCCACGCGAGGATCGCCGCGCTGAACGTGAACGTGAGCTGGAAGCCGACGATCGCCCAGTACGAGAGCCCCTCCCTGGCCATGATGATGCCGACGATGGCGGCGAGGGAGATCGACAGCACGTCGTTGACGGCGAGAATGCCGAAGCGCATTCGCCGCCTGAGCAGGGCCTGGTGCTGGACGCTGAATCCGCTCACCAGAAAGCCGCACGCGAGCGCGACGGTGATGTCCGTTAGGCGCGGCTCGCCGTAAAACCGGGCGATGACGGGCGCTATGGCCATCGTGAGGAGCGCGATGCACACGCCGACGGCGCCGTTGATCCAGAACAAGCTGCTGGCCTCGTCGTGCGTGAGCACGTGGCGCTGGATGGTGGCGCGCGAGAGGCCCATGTCCTTGAAGATCGTGAGGAATCCGGTGACGACGGTGACCATGCCGATGAGGCCGTAGTCGCGCGGCGTGAGGAGCCGCGCCATGACCATCGTCGAAAGCAGCGAGATGATGAATTGCGAGCCTTGCGATCCGACGGTGAACGCGCCGCCGCGGATGGCGCGTCCGGCGACGCCTTCGCGGAGGTCGTCGGTGCGAAAGTACTGGTCGTGCGCGCGAGCGGTAGGGCGCGGGGACACCGGGGGCGCGGCCGCGGCTTTCGCCGAGGAAGGCGGCTGCATCTGGGACCTCAGCGCGTCGAGAGGGCGGCGGCGACGCGTTCGCCGGCCTTGCCATCCCAGCCCTCGGGGCGCCGCGACGCCCCGGTGCGCCTAACGGAGCGCACGGCGTCGGCGAGCGCGGCCGGATCGGGCACCAGCCGGTTGGTTCCCTCGGTGATGGTGACGGGCCGCTCCGTGTTCTCGCGTACCGTTAGGCACGGGACGCCCAGGGCCGTCGTCTCTTCCTGGAGGCCGCCGGAATCGGTGACCACGACGTACGCGCCCTGCACCAGGTCGAGCATCTCGGCGTAGCCGACCGGCTCCAGCAGCCTCACGGAGCCCAGGTCGATGCCGGCGTCCTTGAGCCGCTGCTGCGTACGCGGGTGCGCGGGGAACACCACCGTGTACTCGCGCGAGAGGTCGCGCAGTGCCCGGGCGATGCCGGCCAGGCGCTGCGGCTCGTCCACGTTCGAGGGGCGGTGCAGCGTGACCACCACCGACCTGCCGTCCACGCCTAACTTGGCGCGGAAGCCCGACGCCCGCGCCATGGGCAGCGCGTGGAGCAGCGAGTCGATCATCACGTTGCCGACGAACACGATCTCATTTTCGGGCTCACCCTCGGCCAGCAGCGTCGCGTTCGCATCGCGCGACGGTGTGAGGAGCAGCGATGCGAGCCGGTCGGTGACGATGCGATTGATCTCTTCGGGCATCGACCAGTCGCGGCTCCTGAGACCCGCTTCGACGTGCGCCACGCGGAGGCCCAGCTTCACGGCGACGATCGCCGCGGCCATTGTCGAGTTCACGTCGCCGTAGACGACCACCCAATCGGGACGTTCCCGCTCGAGCACCGGCTCGATGCGCTCCATGATCCGGGCCGTCTGCACCGCGTGCGATGCGGATCCGACGCCGAGATCGACATCCGGCTTCGGAATGCCGAGGTCGCGGAAGAACGCACCCGACATCGCGTCGTCGTAGTGTTGGCCTGTGTGCACGACCGTTTGCACCAGTCCAGCCTCGACGGCCGCACGGTGCACGGGAGCGAGCTTCGGGAAATTTGGGCGGGCACCAACGACGTGCAGCAATTTCATTGGGTCGAATATAAGGAAGGCCCGTTGCAGCCGGGCGCAAAGGAGTTCATGTCCCTAAAGTGCAGTTCGGTCACAAAACGTGTGGTTGCGATCACATCTGGTGTGCTTCTATCGACGGTTCGTAGGCTCATCTCAAATTGCGCTCGCGTCATCGCGCCCTTCCGGAACCTTGCTTCTCAGAGATCAACGAGTCGAAAGCGGACAAGACCGGACACGGGCGGACACGACCAGACACAGCAACAACTTTTGGGAAAAACGGTTCTTCGGGAAAGCGGGCGACGTCACTCGTCTCGGTTCATGCGCGCTCGACGAGCGCGCTGTGGGTTGCGACGCCATCGTGAGGCAGGCATCGACACCGCTTTTCTGTTTTTCAACAACAACAACCTGCTCTCACCATTGTGATCGTGCTCCGCTTCGCGCAGCCGAGCGATCCTTGAGTTTCCCTCAGTTTCCTTGTCGTTATCCTTTCAACCAGAGCGAGGAAGCCCTCCACGCGAGATGGCGATCAGCCTCGAAACAGAACTCCGATGGAAGCGCGACTGAGGGCTGACTATGGCGCGCGTAGAGGGCTTCCTCGCTCTGGTTCAAATAACGACAAGGAACTGAAGGAAACTGAAGGATCGGCTCGGCTGCGCAGAACGGCGCGGCTGCTCGTGGCGAGATGAGCGTTGTTTTTTTTGAAAAGCAAAACGGTCAGACGGTTACCGACCGATGCGCAAACCAGCCCTCGGAGCCATCGACTCGATCCGGCAGTGTTCGCCGTTGTCCGCGTGCAATGGCGTAGTC
>DATEHK010000010.1:0-26385 GCA_035279625.1 Gemmatimonadaceae bacterium | reverse complement strand
ACGAGCTGCGGCCCAATGGTGGACCAGTGCTCGCGCATATACGCCGTGAGATCGTATCCGTGGTCGCGCATGTACGTCGCGACGCTGTGATCGATCGCGCCCGTGGCTTTGTCCCACAGCGGCTTGGGATAGCCGTCATCGCCCACGGGTCCATACACTGCTTCCCACGCTTCCTGCTGTTCGGCGGACCTGCCGTGGGAGCCGAGCACGGCCTCGAGCTGGCTCAACTGCCGTTCCGTTAGGAGCACCTGTCCGTCGGTGCTGCGGAACATCGGCCGTTCTGGTACCACCCACTTGGCACCGGGCAGCGTGAACGCGTTCGCGTCCGTGTAGATGTCGATCAGCGCCCATTGGCGGAAATCGATTGGATCGGGATAGTAGACCCACGCGCCGCCGAAGAACTCGGGATGATAGACCTGGAGCGCGAGCGACTCCCATCCGCCCGTGGATCCGCCGGACAAGACCCGTGCATACGGCTGCCGGATGATGCGGTAGTGCGATTCGATGTACGGAATCAGCTCCGTCATGATCGCGTCGCCGTACGGGCCGTCGTTCGCCGAGTTGACGGCGTACGAGTCGTCGAAGTACGGCGTGGGGTGCAGGAACGTCACCATCAACATCCGCGGAAAACTGTCGGACGTCCAGTCCTGGTACAGGCGATAACCTTCGACGCGCCGCAGATTCACGACCCACGCGCGATGCCCAACGACATTGGAGTCGGCGGGCTCGACGGCTTCTTCCTGGAAGTGATACGGCGGCGCGAGGCTGAAGTGATCCTGCTCGTAGTCGACGGGATACTGCACGTCGGGATGTTCATCGTATCCCTTGGGCAAGAGCACGACGGCGCCGAGGTACATCGGATGCCCCCAGAACTTCGTGAGGAGCGCGCTCTGGATCTTGACGTGTTTCACCCACTTCGTGTCGGCCGGCACTTCCACCGGCGGGATGACAGTCGTGAGTGAGAGATGGGTGACGCCCGATGTGTGTGCGCCCACGTGCACGCGGACGATGCTGCTCACGAGATTGCCCGGGGAGCTGCCGTACTGCTGTCCTTCCCACTGATCGAGGTGGACCCAGATGGTATGTCCGTCGGCGCGGTGCACCTGCGTGTAGATGTTCATCACCGCCTGCGCGTAGTAGTCGCCGGCCGGCATGTCGCCCAACTTGGCGACCGGGAACCCGGCGGTCGCACCATCGAGTCGCGCGTTCGCGTTGGGCGCGAGCTGTGAGACATCGGCGCCGAACACCGGGCCATTCGAGCCTAACGCACCGCCCTGGAATCGCGGAGCGGGTGTGCTGTCGGTGGCGAGGAAGAGCAGCACGCGTCCGGTGATCGGGCCTTGGTGCGCCGACGCCGGGAACGACACGTCGAACACGGGACCGCCGTGTTGGGCAGCGGCCGGGCTCGCTGCCGCGAACGCGAGTGTCGCGGCGAACCCGGTGGCCCGTCGAATGACGTCGGGAGATGGCATCGCGATGTATCGCCAGAAGGAGCAGTGGGTCACTGCCGTTCCGCAGCGCCCGGTACGATTGGAGGCGCGCCCGCTTTGCTCAAGGCGCTGTTGATCGGTCCGAGTGTGCCTAACGAGGCGTGGAGGGCGCGAAGTTGGGCGTCGAGGCGCGAGGCGAGCTCGGTGAACACGGCGTAGTCCTGCGCCGTGGGGCGGCCGTTGCCGTCGCCGGTGTACGCGGCCAATTCGGCGAGCTTGTCGTTGAGGCCGATGGGGTAGTTGAGTGGATCTTCGCTGGCCCGCGTCTGCACCTGGTAGATGGCGTGCTCGATGCGCGTGAGCGAATCCTCGAGCGCGGCGGCCTTGTCGCGCGCATCCCCCAATTGCGACGCGCGGGCCGCGAGTTGCGCGCGGACGTGGCGGATGGTGCGGATCGCATTGTTCGCGGCGCCGATCGTGTCGGCGATGTGCGTGAGGAGCGTGAACTGCGCCACCAGGTCGGCGTGCGTGGCCCTGGACCGCGGATCGGCGCGGAGCACGAACGGCTGCATCTGCGCGTGGCCGTTCACCGTTAGGCGCACACGGTAGATGCCGGGCACGACCACCGGGCCGACCGGGTTGCCGGCCCACAACACCATGCCGCGGAACGAGGCCGGGTCGGGCATACGCAAGTCCCACGCGAACATGTTGAGGCCGGCTTTGTTGGGCGCGAGCGGCTCGCGACGGACGGGGACCTCGACGTCTTCGACGCCGATCGCGGTGTCGGCCGCGTTCTTGACGCGACTCGTGAACGATCGGAGTACGTGACCGGCGGCGTCCAGAAAGTCGAGCGTCACCGTATCGTTAGGCGACTTGAGCCAGTAGTAGATCACGGCGCCCGACCGCGGATTGCCGGCTTTGGGCGGCCCCGCATCGTGTTGGGCGCCGTTGGTCGGGCCGCCGGAGAAGGCGGCGCGATAGACGGGCCGCGGCGTGAAGAGATATGCGTCGCGCCCAACGACGTCGGCCGAGAGCTGCCTGAGTGGCGCGATGTCGTCGAGTACCCAGAAGCCGCGTCCGTGCGTCGCGGCGACGAGGTCGCCATTCTTGATCGCCAGGTCGTGCACCGGAACGAGCGGCAGATTACGCCGTAGGGACTGCCAGTGTGCGCCGTCGTCGAACGACACCCAGACGCTGCGCTCGGTTCCGACGAACAGCAGGCCGCGCCGTTCCGGATCTTCACGAATCACGCGCGTGAATTCGGTCGCCGGAATACCGTTGGCGATCGAGGTCCAGTGCTTCCCGTAGTCCGTGGTCTTGTACAGGTACGGGCGGAGGTCATCCATCTGGTAGTGATTCGCCGCGACGTACGCGGTGCCCGCGTCGAAGTGCGACGCCTCGATGGTCGAGATGCGCATCCACTGCGGCATGCCGGGGGGCGTGACGTCGGTCCAGGTGGCGCCGCCATCGCGTGTCAGGTGGATGAGGCCATCGTCGGATCCCGTCCAGATCTCGTTGGTCACGAGCGGCGACGGCGCGATCGCGAAGATGGTTCCGTAGTACTCGACGGACGTCTGGTCCTTGGTGATCGGGCCGCCCGACGGGCCTAACGTGCGCGGGTCGTGCCTGGTCAGGTCGGGGCTGATCACGTGCCAACTGGCGCCGTCGTTGCGCGAGCGGAAGAGCACCTGCGCGCCGGCGTAGAGCGTATTCGGATCGCGCGGCGACAGCGCGAGCGGGTACGTCCATTGGAACCGGTACTTGATGTCGCCGGCGCTGTAGCCCATGGGGTTGTCGGGCCACGGGCTCACGACGGTCATCTGCTTGGTCTTGCGGTCGAGGCGCGTTAGGCGGCCATCGTACGATCCGGCGAACACCACCTGCGGCGAGTCGGCGCGCACGGCGATGAAGCCGCTTTCGCCGCCGCCCACCTCGTGCCATTCGCCAATGTCGATGCCGCCCTCCCATCGCGTTGGGCCGCAGAGGGTGCCGGCATCCTGTTGGGCGCCGCAGACTTCGTATGGGAAGTCGTCGGTCGTCTCGACGTGGTAGAACTGGCCCGTGGGCTGCGTTTCCGCCAACCACGACCGGCCGCCATTGATCGAGACCGTGGCGCCGCCGTCGTTGGCTTCGGCCATGCGTTGCGGATCGTTCGGCGCGATCCACAGGTCGTGGTTGTCGGTGGAGGGGGTCGCGATGGCGGTGTCGAAGCGGGTGCCGCCGTCGTCGGACCGGAAGACGTGGACATTGAGCACGTACACGCGATTGCTGTCGCGCGGATCGGCGAAAATCTTCGAGAAGTACCACGCGCGTTGGCGCAGCTTGCGTTCGTCGTTGGTGCGGTGCCAGGTAGCGCCGGCGTCGTCGGAGCGGAACACGCCGCCCGAATCGGCCTCCACGAGCGCCCACACGCGGTTGGGCGCGGCGCCCGACACGGCGAGCCCGATGTTGCCGATCACTCCGTTAGGCAAGCCGGGCGCGTGCGTGAGCTCGGTCCAGTGCTCGCCGTCGTCGGTGGACTTGAAGATGCCGCTGCCGGCGCCGCCCGATGACAGGAGCCACGGGGTCCGCCCCGCCTGCCAGAGTGCGGCGTACAGCACGTCGGGATTCGACGGATCGAGCACGAGCTCGATGGCGCCGGTCGAGTCGTTGCGATAGAGGACGCGCCGCCAGTGCGCGCCGCCATCGGTCGTCTTGTAGATGCCGCGCGACGAGTCGGCGGCCCAGACGTGTCCGAGCACGGCGGCGAAGACGATGTTCGGATCCCGCGGGTCGATGCGCACACGCGCGATCTGGCGGGAATCGGCGAGCCCGGCGAACTGCCAGGTTTTGCCGGCGTCGACGGACTTGAACATGCCGTCGCCGTGTGAGACGTCGCCGCGAATGTCGTACTCCCCGGTCCCGACGTATACGATGTCGGGATTGGACGCGCTCACCGCCACGGCGCCGATCGTACCGCCGAAATACTTGTCGGTGACGGGGTTCCAGGTTTCGCCGCCGTCGGTGGTCTTGAACACGCCGCCGCCGGTGGTGCCCATATAGTACTCGTTAGGCCTGGCCACGGACCCGGCGACGGTCGCCGAGCGACCGCCGCGGAACGGGCCGATTTCGCGCCAGTGGAGCGCCGCGAAGGCCGACGAGTCGTACGCCGCCGGCTCCGCGTTTCCGTTAGACTTCTCGGACTGCGCGCGCGCCGGTGCGGCCCCGCCCAATGCCAGGGCCAGCACCGACAGCGCGACTACCGCACGATACCGATCTCCATGCCGCGTATCTCCGAGCATGCGTCTCCGCTCAGAAATTCGGGTTGGCGTCCGTCTCCTGCGGCGGGATCGGCGCGCAGAAGGTGGCGCCGAACGGGCCGCCGCCCGAATTCGTGTAGAACGGCGCGCCGACGGGATCCGTGAGTACCGCGCTCAGCGGGACCGAGGGGTTCCGGCGCAGGTCGCCTAACTTCTTCCCTTCCATCCAGAAATCGCGCGCCCGCTGGTTGAGCAGTTCCGAGAGCACGGACAGCGTGTCCGTGCCGCCGCTGTACGCCGATTGGTTTCCCGCCGCCCGGCGCGCGCCAATGAGCGCCAGCGCGTCCGACGTCGCGCTGCTGGCGTGGATCTCCGCCTCCGCCTGGATGTACTGCGCTTCGAGCCCCGAGCCTAACCGAATGGGATCGGCGTAGCTCGTGTACTTTGCCTGGATCACGTACGGCAGTTGGTTCAAGGTCGCGCCGGGTGTCGTGCTGTCGATCGGCATCCGCGGGTCGCCAATGCGATACAGCTTGGGCGCGATGATCTGCCCCTGCAGCGCGTTGAAGACGTAGGTATTCGCGAGCGAACCCAGCGTGCTGGTGTTGGTCGTCGTGACGACGTTGATGACGAAGCCGGGCGGAACGAGCGCCGCGGTGGCCGCCGCGTTGGCGAAATCGCCCATCTGCAGGTAGGCGCGCGCGAGGCCAACGTTGGACGCGTTCACGATGGTGGCTCCGGCCGGCCCCGCCGCCGTCGCGACGGCGATGGCCTGCGTGAAGGCCGTGACCGCGGTATCGAGGAGCTGTGTGTCCGATAGCTCGGGACCGCCCTGAATGACGCCGGAGCACATGGTCTCCGCCATCACGTCCAGTGAGAAGCCAAGATTCATCGAGGCGGTGGCGAGATTGAGATCCGTCGACGCGTTGGCTCCCTTGCTCAAGACCGACGCCGCGTTCTCGTTCGACGCGACCGCGAGACTGAGCGGTGCAAAGAAATCGGCGTTGATGTCGTCGGTGCCGACAAAGTTGCGGGCTGAGAGGCGATTGGTCTGCAGGCGCACGGCACCGGTCCACACTTCGTCCGAGATCAATCCGCCGAACAGCGCGACGCTCTGGAAGGCGAGATAGAAATTCGTCTGCGCGGAGAGCGCGAGCGTGGCACCATCACTGTTCGGATTGAATTTCCCCGCGTCGATGACCGACGGGTTGTCGACGTTCATGCTGCACGAGGCGAGCCCGGTCACCGCCACGCCGATCAGGACCGTTGCGCGCATCCATCTGGAAAGAGTGGTCATGGTGGTGTCTCTCAGAACTCGAGGTTGAGCCGCACGACGAAGCGGCGGGGTTGTGGCACCGTGAACTCCTCCGTCGTCGCGAACTGCAGGCTGCCGCCGTTCTGCGTGTTGGACAGCATCTCCGGATCGAAGCCCGTGAACTTGCTGCTCTTCCACAGCGCCAGGTTGCGGCCGGCGAACGTGATCGACGCCGACGACGCGTGCATGCGCGCGGCCAGATCGTTAGGCAGAGACAGCGTGGCCGACACTTCCTGCAGGCGGATGAAGTCGGTGGGTTGGACGTAGTGGTCGAGCACGAGAGGCACCGGTGTGCCGTCGGCCGTCTGGAACGGGCCAAAACGCTCGATGAACTGCGCCTTGGAGTAGCCGCCCTTGCCCGCCGGCAGGTTGGTGCCCGCGCTGGTGAAGGTGAGGTCCTGCAGGAGCGGTGTGAGATTCAAGATCTTGCCGCCCGACTGCCCGCTGAACGACGCGTAGAGGCGCAGGTTGTGGAACAGCGTGACCGTGTTGGCAAAGTTTGCCTGGAACGTCGGGAACTGCGGGCCGTCGAAGACCGGCGTGTTCGTCACGGTCGCAAAGCCGGCGACCGTATCGACCTTGATGATCTTGCTCGAATACCACGCGGACAGCGGTTGGCCGACCGCATAGCGGAGCGTGAGGTCGGGGCTGATCTCGCTGCGGTTAGGAATCGTAATGTTGCCCAAGCTGAGCAGCTTGTTCTTGAGCGTATTCATGGTGAACGTCATGTCCCACGTGGCCGTCGTGCTGCTGATCGGCGTCGCGCGGAGGAGCAGCTCGAGACCGCGGTTGTCCACGCTGCCGGCGTTGACGAACGGATCCGCGGTGAACGCGAGCGACGGAGCGAGCGGGTCCAGCAACAGCAGATCCTTGGTCTTCTTGTCGTAGTACGTGAGCTCGACGCCCGCGCGGTCCTGGAAGAATCCGGCGTCGAATCCCGCCTCGAACTCCGTGCCGCGCTCGGGCTTGAGGTTCGGGTTGCCCGGGCTCAGTTGGACGAGGCCCGGCCCAACGCCGCCCGTTGGCGTCACGTACGGGAACGGCGCGTACGTGCGGAGGGACGCGCCGGGATTTGGCGCGCGACCCGTGGTGCCGTATGCGGCGCGCAGGCGGAACGTCGAGACGACCGGCGAGAGCGATTGCCAGAACGGCTCCTGCGACATCACGTAGGATGCGCCGACCTTCGGCAGGAAAAACGCGCCGTAGTCGTGGCCGAACGACGAGTTCTTGTCGACGCGCGCGCCTAACTGGAGAAACAGCGTCTGGCCGAAGGCGAGGCCTTCCTGCGCGAGGAAGCCTAACGACTTGGACTGGGCGAACGTCTGATGCGACTCGCTGGATGCGGCCGAGGAAACCAGGTTCGACGAATTGTCGGCCAGGCCGAGGCCGACGCCCGCCAGATAATTGGTCACCGTGTTGATGTACTGGCTGCCGAACGAGAGGTCCGACGCAATGTGCCCGTTGCTGCCGAACGTCAGCTTGATGTCGCCGAGGTAGTCGATGGTGTAGATGTGAATCGGATTCTGCACGTCCTCGACGTAGCCGTTGGCTTGGTCGCCGGCGTACCAGTTCTGGTCGTTCTTCGGGAAGAACGTGAACCCTTCGGTGGACGACAGATCGCCGCCGACCGTTAGGCGGTTGGTGAGCCAGGAGAATGGATTGTAGTGCGCGGTGGCCGTGGGCGTGAACCGCAACGTGGTGAGGGTGTTCTGGATGGCCTCGAGTCCCTGAATCGGCGTGCTCGTGCCGCCGGACCGCGTGCCGTTGGGGTTGACCTTGACGGCGAACGGCGACGTGAGGAAGTAGCCCTGCGTCAGGTAGCCGTAGCTGGCGTCGTCGCCTTCCGGCAGGCGGTAGTCGTTGTACGCCAGCCCGATCGCCGCATCGAAGCTGAGCTCCGGATTCACCACCCAGTTGAAGCTGCTGCGGCCCGTGCGGCGATAGTAGTAGTTGCTCGCGGCCGTGCCGAGCTCGTTGCTCACGCTGCCGGAGACGAAGTAGCCGAAGGAGTCGCCGCCGCCGCGCGCGCTGTAGTCGACCGACTTGAGATTGCCGTTGCGGAACACGCCGGCGTCGAGGAGCGGCTGGTCGGAGATGACGGTGCCGGCCGGCTTGTTGAGGCACAAGTCCGCGCCGCCCGGCGCAGTGTCGGCGGCGCTACACGTGCCAAACACCGACACGGGCGTAAAGTTCGGCTCGACCTTGTCGTACTCGACGCCGATATTCTGCGTGAACTTGTGCGAGCCTAACTGACCTTTCTTGGTGATGATCTGAATCACGCCCGCCGAGGCGTCGGCACCGTAGAGAGTCGCCGCGGCAGGTCCCTTCACGATCTCGATGCTCGCGATGTCGTCGGGGTTGATGTCGTTGAGCGCCGTGACCGTCTGGCCGCCCAATCCCTCGAGGCCGTGGTAGCTGCCGACGTCCTGGCGCGAACCGCTCTCGACGCGCACGCCGTCGATGAACACGAGCGGTGCGTTCGACAGCGAGATCGAAGCAGGGCCGCGGATCTGGATGCGCGGTGCCGCGCCGATCGTGCCCGCCGCCGACGTGACGTTGACGCCTGCCACTCGGCCCTGCAGGACGTCGGTGACGTTGACCGGTGCCGCTTTGGAATTGATGTCGGCCGCGTCGATCGACGTCGCGGGAGCGCCCTGCGCCTCGCGCGTCTGATTGCCGGCCGTGCCGGTCACGACGATGGCTTGCAATTCGGTCGCGCTGATGCGGAGCTGAAAATCGGCGGTGATGGCGCCGTCCTCCGGCATCGTGATTTGCTTGGTGGCGGGAGCGTAGCCGATGCGGCGCACGACCAGCGCGTACGTCCCCGCCGGCACGCGCGCAATGTGGTACGTGCCGTCGTCCCCGGACACGCCGCCTAACTCCGTGTTCTGGAGTCGCAGGGACGCGGCGGCCAAGGGCTCACCCGTTCTTGAATCGGTGATCTTGCCGGAGATGGTGCCCGGCGCGCGCCGGTGATCCGTTAGGCGTTGGGCGGACGGTGGCGCGCCGGTGGCGACGAAGCCGGGCGATGGCACCGCGGCCGCCACCGCCGACGTCTGCGCCGGCAACGACTCGGCGACCATCGTGCCGCCCGCGAGCAGCGAGAGTGCGAGCGCTATGCGGAGACCCATGGTACCGTTCCTCACTTGGAGTTGGGCAAGGGTGGAACCTCGTGGACGGGTGAACCGGACTGGAAGCGCGGACTTAAGGTGTGGCGGAACTGCGGTAGGCCGACGTAAGGCGAACGTGGAAGGTGCCGCCGAATGCGAGCAGTCTTTCGCTATTGATACGTACAAATTACTATTGGTCCGGACAAATGATAACGTCCGCCCCTCCCACGCGCCAGACTGACGTTCCAGCGCCGTCGCCCTGCCCCAACCTTCCTTCAACTGCCGCCGGCCGAGTCACTTACCATGGACCTTGAGCTCGAACGCGAAATCCGGCGGCTCCGCCGCACCAATGCGGTCACCCTCGCCGCACTCATTGTATTGGCGGGCGCCGCGTTCACCGGGCTCGTCCGTCCAGCCCCTGTGCCCACCAAGTTCGACGTCATCGACGTCGGCCGAATCAACATTCGCGAACCGGACGGGACCATCCGGCTCGCCATTTCCAACAAGGCGCACTTCCCGGATCCGATCATCGATGGGAAGACCTACCCACTGCGTGGCGGCGCCAAGCCGGCGGGAATGATCTTCTTCAACGATCTTGGTGACGAGGACGGCGGTCTGATCTGGAACGGAAAGAAGGTCGGCGGCGGATACGACGCGGGCGCCTCGCTGACGATGGATCAGTGGCGGCAGGATCAAACGGTCCAGATATCGTACGAGGGTGGCCCCGATCACACCCAGTGGGCAGGGCTCCGCGTGATCGACCGGCCGGACAAGCCGATGACGCCGATGCTCGACCGGGCGATGGCGGCGCTCGCGCTGCCGGCCGGCTCGGCGCGCGACAGCGCGATGCGCGCGGTTAGGCAGTTCGCGAAGGACAGCGGCCTCACGCCGGCCTCGCGCATCCTCATCGGCAAGGGCGCCGAGAAGGCCGCGACCGTGCGGCTCAACGATCCGGCCGGTCGCACGCGCATTCTGTTGAGCGTGGATTCGCTGGGCGACCCGTCCATCCAGCTGCTCGACTCGGCGGGGCACGTGACGTACCGCATTCCATCGGCCGGCGGCCCGGGCACGCACTGAGCGCGGCGCCGGCGCTGCATGTCCATCTCCCATCATACTGTGCATCCCTGATGCCTAACGTACTGACCGCGTGGCGGCTCGCCACCCTGGCTCTTCTGGCCGGCGGCACGCTCGCCGCGCAAGGTCCGTCGCAGACGCGTATCGCGACCACGGTCGAGATGCCGCTCGCCGTCCAGGCCGGCGCGCCGACGCCGGATTCGCTCGTGCACCTCGTGCTGGCGCGATTCGCGGCCGGCTCCGCCGCGGCCTTCGACAGCGTGTACCCCGATCCGTTAGGCCGCACCGTAGTGGATGGCGCGGCCCAACGCAAGTTGCTGCGAACGCCGGGACTGGGGCGCGTGCTGTGGTCGAACGCGTCGCGCGCCGTACTGCTGATCACCGGCACCGTGCACGAGGGCGACGCGACCGGCATCGAGACCGGATCCGACGAGACCAACCGCGTGCGCCGGTTGTCCGGCCTCTACGAAGCTCGGCGTGCCGGCGACACCTGGACCCTGGTCCGGCAGCTCCCGTTCGACACACTCAACTATATCCGCGCGCAGGTGCTGCACGTCGACATCCAGCCGGGGCGGCTGAGCCACGTCGTCGACACGGTGACCATCGAGTCCGGCAGCCCGTGGGGATTCGGCGCGCGCCTCAACACCGCGGCCACGTTTCAGTCGGTGACGTTGAGCGGCCGGCCGGCGCGCTATGCGTTAGGCGGCGGCGTGTTGTGGATCGACGTCCCCGCCGCCTCGCGCTCGCGGCGCTCGACGCTGGCGCTGGCCTATTCGATCCCCGCCCAACACGACACCAAGTCGGCCACGGGCGACTCGGCGAACGCGGTGCACGCGACGTCACCGGACACGATGCCGGCGTACGGCGCCATGAACAACACCGACGCGTGGCATCCGTTCTTCAACTACGACAGCGGCAACGACTTCTCTGAGCTCACGGTGACGGTGACGATTCCGTCGCAGTACCGCCTGACGACTTCGGTGCCGCAGACCGAGTCCGTGAGCGGCGGCGTGCGGACGGTGCACGGCACGAGCATCCATCCGCAGTTCTTGCTGGCCCTCCTCTACGATCGCGATTGGACGCCGGTCACGACGCAGGTGAACGGCGGCGAGTTCACGCTCGAGACGTTCTTCACGCCGCACTTTCACTTCGCGACCGACACGATCGCCAAGACGGCCGCTCTCGTGTACCGCACGCTGGTGCCGCGCTTCGGCGAGCCGCAGGCGCCGTCCAAGTATCTGGCGGTGGTGGAGGATCGCTCGTTAGGCCATAGCGGTTGGGCCGTGCGCATGAACAACGCGGTGATCTCGGGCGACGACGCCACGATGCTCGACGAGCCCAACCTGGGCCCGTCGTTCCCATTCGCGCACGAAGTGTCGCACGGGTGGACCATGAATTCCTCGGGTCTCGCCGCGAACTTCCTCCAGGAAGGATGGGCGACGTTCTGCGAATCATTGATTCTCCGCGCCGAATACGGCCCAACGGCGGAGCGCAATTTCTGGGAACGCATGCGCACGTCGTACGTGACGGGCCTCGACCGCGCCGGCTTCCTGGGCGGGTTCGAGGGCAAGCAGAGCATCATCGACAACCCCGACAACGGCCGCATCCACTACTCGAAAGGCTCCTGGATTCTCCACCAGCTCGACTACGTGCTCGGCGATTCGACCTACGATCGCGGGATCCGGTACTTCATCGCCAACAATGGGCGTGGGCCTAACGGCTATCCGGAGTTCATCGCCGACATGTCGCGCGCCGCGGGACGGGACCTGACCTCGTTCATCATGCCGTGGCTCAGCGGCAAGTACATCCCCGACGTCGAGGCGCATGTGGACGGCTCATCGGTGGTCGTGACGCAGTCGCAGCCCGACGTCGTATTCGATCTGCCGCTGGACGTCGCGATCGTATCGGGCACCGACACGGTGCGGCAACGCGTCCACCTCGCGTCGCGCGCCGACACGATCGCCGTGAAGAACGCAGGCGCCGTGACGCGCGTGGTGGTCGATCCCGATCATCACTTTTTGCTCCGGCGCCACTGGGGCGAGACGAAGACGTTCACGCTGCATGCGCCCAACGCAAAGACGGTCGAGCTCTCGGGCAACTTCATCGCGAAACCCGTCGCGGCCACGCACAGGGGCGATGACTGGACGGTCGAGATGCCGATTCCCGAAGGCCGTTACATCTGGCTGTGGCGCGTCGACGGCAAGAGCCCGTCCGACGAGGAGATTATCGCGGCCGTCACGTCCGGCGTGTCCGATTCCATGAGCCGCGCCGGCGTGCTCATCGTCCGTCCGTTAGTCCGCCTGGATGACCACGACGCGCGCTGAGCGCGTTTCCACTTTCAATGCGAGCGCACATGACACGCGAATCGTTCACCGCTCTTCGGCGATGGTTGAGCTTCCGGACGTACGTCGTGGCGTCCACGAGTATCATCGGCGTGCTGTCGCTGGCGGCCTTCACCAAGGCCACCGCGCGTCCGCACTTCCAGGAGATCGACGTCGAGCGCGTGAACATCGTCGAGCCCGACGGCAAGCTGCGCATGACGATCTCGGACGCCGCCAGATCGCCGGGATGGATGTTTCACGGGAAGGTGGTTCCGGGACGGCCCAAGGGCGCCGGCATGATCTTCTTCAACGATGAAGGCGAAGAAGACGGCGGCATCGGGTTCGGCGGCCGCACCGTGGATGGGAAAGTGCACGCCGATGGCGGCATCGCGTTCGACCACTACGAGTCCGATGAAACCGTCACCCTGCGCTACTCGCAGAACGCGGGGCGAACGCAATCGGGGCTCATGATCACCGATCGTGCGGACGTGCCGATTCTCACCGTCATCGACAAACAGGATTCGCTGCGCAAGATGCCGACGGGCGCGGCGCGCGATTCCGCGATGAAAGCCTTCGTGGAGAACGGCGGACATCCGCTTGCCGCGCGGCGACTGTTCGCCGGCCGCGACGCCGACCAGAGCTCCGTCGTGAGTCTGTCCGATCCGCAGGGCCATCCGCGGCTGCGTCTCATGGTCGACTCGACCGGCGCCGCGAGCATCCAGTTCCTCGATCCCGACGGTCACGTGACCAAAACGATTACCGCACTCGACTCGCCCGGAGCCAATCGATGACCCCGCGCTTCACGTATCGCTCGCACTGCTGCCTAACGGCAGCCGCCGTGCTCATTCTTGCAGGCTGCGCGGCCAACGCCCAGTCGGCGCGATTCGAGGTAACGGTTGCCTCATCTGCTTATGCCCAACCGCTCACCGGCCGCCTGGTGATCGCGGTGAGCAAGCAGGAGAAGCCGGAGCCGCGGCTCCTCATCTCGCCGCGCGGTCCGGCGCTCTTCGCCATCGACCTCGACCAGTTGGCACCGGGCAAGACCGCGGTCGTGGACAATTCGGCGGCGAGCTACCCGATGCAGCTCTCGGACCTGCCGCCGGGCGACTACTACGTCGAAGCGGTGGTGAACGTATACCAGCAATTCCATCGCGCCGACGGACACACTATTTGGGTGCACATGGGCGATGGCCGCGTGGAGTTCTTCAACTTCGCCGCCGGCAATCTGTACAGCGACGTGCAGAAGGTGCACATCGACGGACACAGCACGGTGCACATCTCGGTGTCGCACGTGATCGCCGAGGAGCCGCGGCCGGCCGACACGGAGTGGCTCAAGCACGTGAAGATCCAGAGCCAGCTGCTGACCAAGTTCTGGGGCCACCCGGTGTACGTCTACGCGGACGTGCTGCTGCCCAAGGGCTACGCCGAGCATCCCAACACGTACTATCCGAGCATCTATCCGTTAGGCCACGCGCCGGACCCGTTCTCGTTCGATCCCGATTCGATGTCGGAGCGGCGCGGCGGCGAGCAGAATCCGCTCGAGCTGAGGCGCGGGGCGCGCATCAACCGCGTGTCCGGTCTCGAGAGCGGATACGATTTCTACAAGCAGTGGGTGTCGGACAGTTTCCCGCGCGTGATCGCGATCACGCTCGAGCAAGCGACTCCGTATTTCGCCGATTCGTATTCGACCAACTCGGCGAACGACGGCCCGTACGGCGACGCGATCGTGCAGGAAGTGATTCCGTACCTGGAGCAGCACTTCCGCATCATCGGCAAGCCGTACGCGCGGCAGGTGGAAGGCGCATCGACGAGCGGATGGCAGACGCTGGCGCTGGTACTGCAGCATCCCGACTACTTCGGCGGCGGCTGGGTGCTGCAGCCCGACCCGATCGATTTCCGCCACTATCAGCTCACCAACATCTATTCCGACAGCAACGCGTTCGCGATCCCGAGCGGCCAGTTCGAGACGACCGAGCGCCAGTTCCAACGCACGACCGAGGGACAGGTCGTCCTCACGACGCGCGAGCTGAGCCGCTTCGAGGATGTGTTAGGCAGCCATGGCCGCTCGGGCTATCAGCTCGAGGCGTGGGAAGCGGTGTACGGCCCCGTGGGCGCCGACGGCTACCCGAGGGGCGTGTGGGACAAGAAGACCGGCGCGATCGATCACCAGGTTGCCGCGTACATGCGCGACCACGGCTACGATCTCCGCGCATATGCCCAACGCAACTGGCCTACGTTAGGCCCGAAGCTCGCCGGCAAACTGCACTTCTTCGCCGGCGACATGGACAACTACTACCTGAACCTCGCCGTCTACGATTTCCAGGACTTCGTCGACAGCTCGGCGAATCCGCACTCCGACGCCGACTTCACGTACGGCCGTCCGATGAAGGGCCACGGATGGCATTCGTATACGTGGGCGGAGATGGTGCGGAAGATGGCGGACGCCGTAAAGCGGGAAGCGCCGGCCGGAGAGTCTTCTGCGGGATGGCAGTATTGAATCGCGCCGGCTTGGGGAAGCGCTGCGCTTTGGGAAAAGGGAAAAGGGGAACTGCCCCATTCCCTTTTCCCTAGTCCCCCAGGCGGCGCCGGCCGCCGCTTCCCTCATTTGTGCCAGATGTCCAACACACCCGTCGCACTGTGGTCATTCGCGTTTCCTTCCGGCAGCGCGATCCGGCCATCCACCGCGATCGGGCTGTTCCAGTGTCCCGGACCGCACTCGAGTGTCGTGATCAGCCGGCCGGTTGTCGGCTCGTAGACGCGCAGGCCGCCGTGGGGGTCGTACACGTAGAGCAAACCACCGGCGACAACCGGGCTCGTGCCCGGGTTCTTGTTCTGCCATGCGGGCGCGAGCTTGTTGTCCTTGAACGTCCATGCGGCGGTCGCGCCGTTGTCGGCGCCGAAGAGCCAGGTGCCGTTGGACGAGTGCATCACGGCGAGCGCGGTGAAGAGGCGCGCGCCGGAAGGCGTCGACACGCTTTGCAGCTCGCCGCCCTTGTGCGGCGACGTGCCGTGCATGAGTGCCGTGTCGAGCAAGTTGATCGATCCGTCCTTGCCGCCCTGGGCGATGTAGCCGCCGCCTAACAAAGCCGGCGACGTGGATCCGACGTCGGTGTCGGTTTCGTCGAGCGATTGCGTATTCGCGGGCGTGTAGTTGCCTAACAAGATGGTCGCGGTCGAGTCGAGTTGGAGCGTGGCGTCGCCCCAGTTCGTGCGGCCGTCCCAGTGGCCGTTCCCGGTCGCGACAAAGATGTCGCCGGTGGTGGTGTCGATCACGGCGCCGGTCCGGCCCCAGATCGCCGAGCCGCTTTCCGAGCACGTACTCGGATCGATCATCGCGGTGGAATCGCTGCACAACGAATTCCACGTGTGCTGGAGCGCGCCGCTCGACGCATCGAGAATGGACACGTGGCCCTGATACGGGGGCGCATCGCCGATGTAGCCGCCGGTGGTCGCGATGATGCGACCGTGATAGTAATTGAGCGACGACGTGATCTTTTCGCGGCGCGCCAGTTTGGTGATCGCCGTGGTCCACATCGCGTGCCCGTCGGCAATCGACAACTTCTGGATGTTGCCGTCGGGCGACGCCGCGTAGATCGACTGGCGGTCCGGATCGGCGATGGGCGTCGCGTTGGTGATCTGGCGCGTGCCGGCCCACGACGAATAGTTAGGCGGAGTGAAGGTCCAGAGCACCGTGCCCGCCGCCGCATCGATGGCGATCG
This sequence comes from Gemmatimonadaceae bacterium, assembly GCA_035279625.1. Classification (GTDB taxonomy): domain Bacteria; phylum Gemmatimonadota; class Gemmatimonadetes; order Gemmatimonadales; family Gemmatimonadaceae; genus JADGGM01. Next base: position 10,177 of record DATEHK010000010.1, on the reverse strand, counting down.
TCTTGCCGTACGTGGTGGTGACGAAGAACGCGTCGTGCGCGGCCCCGCCGATCTGGACGCCGTGCAGATAGATGGCCGCCGCGTCGACGGTGCCATCGATGGGCACGCGCACCTTGGTGAGCGCGGCGACGTTGCCGGCGTCGATGCCGGTGGGCACGGGCGAGCTGCTCGAGCCTGCCACGTCCCAGCCGAACCGCGGCCAGTCCATGCCTAACGGAGCGGTGCTCGTGCGCCCGTGTGCGGGCCGCATCGCCGCCGCCATCACCGTCACGCCGGTCAGCGCGCCGATTGTCACCACGCCAGTCCGCCAGAGCCGTCGCATCGCGCGATCTCCTGTTCGTCGGTTTCGCTGCAGGCTGGGGATCGCCCGCTGCTACCAATAGTGCCTGGCGCAGCGCGCTCCGTCCAGTCGCGCAAACCTCTCGGGAAGAGGGGAGCGCTTCCCTCTTCTCGCGTCTGCCCCTATGCCGCCGCGTGAGCGCGCCGTTCCTCGATCGCGTCGACGCACGGCGGAATGCCGTCGCGCACGCTCGGCGCCGCCGGCGCCCGGACAGGCATCGACACCGCTGTGCTGCTTTTCAACAACAACAAACTGCTCTCGCCATTGTGATTCGCGCTGAGCCTCGCGTCGCCGAGGGATCACCGTGGTGAGAGGTATGTTGTTTTTGGGGGCTTCGGGGAATTTCGGGATTCGGCGTGACGATCGGCGGGATCGCTCCGCGTGCGTGAGTAACGGCGAGAGCCGAGTGACTACGAAATTGAACGCGGACAACGGCGAACACTGACGGATCGCATCGATCGCTCCGAGGGCTGGCGTGCGCATCGGTCGGTGACCGTCTGGCCGTTTTTTTTTCAGGTTCTTCCGGGAATTTCGGGAAAGCGGCGACCTCGCTCGAGTCGGCGTCATGCGCGCTCGACGAGCGCGTCGTGGAATGCGACCCGCATCGTGAGGCAGGCATCGACACCGCTGTGCTGTTTTTCCAAACAACAACAAGCTGCTCTCACCACAGGGATCGCTCGGCGCCGCAGAACCACGCGCGGCTGCTCGTGGCGAGATGAGCGTTGTTGTTTTTGAAGAACAAACGGCCAGACGGTCACCGACCGATGCGCGTGCCAGGCCTCGGATCCATCGATTCGATCCGGCAGTGTTCGCCGTTGTCCGCGTTTAATGTCGTAGTCACTCGGCCCTCGCCCATAATCACGCACGCGGAGCGATCCCGCCGCGTGTCACGCCGAAACGCGAAATTCCCGGAAGACCCCAAAAGGAAACTGGATGATCGCTCGGCGGCGCGAGGCCGAGCACGATCAGCGCGTTGAGAGGCGTGTGTTGTTGTGAAAGACAGAACAGTGATGCGTGCGATGGTGGGAGCGCGCGAGCGATGAACAATCGGCGTCTACCGCGCTGTTCCGCGGCGACGTTTCGTTTATCCGCAGTTTCCCATTGTTTCCGCTTTGATCCTTCAATCATGAGCGTATCAGCCAGCCCTCGCGCACCGCACCATCCCGCCTAACGAACGATCAGGTTATATCCGCCTTCTACGTCTCCTCCACGTCCCCATGAGCGTAGAAGCTCACAACGCGGGGTACTGCAATCTCGTTCTCAGCTGCCGCGAATGAGAAACAACAACCCCGCCGCCACGAGTGTGAGCTCGATCAACAACACGAACACCCACTCGGGCAGCCGATCCACAATGTGCTTCCCCGCCCACGATCCGGCGATCATGATCGGGCCGAGCGCAAGTCCCGCGATGATCGCCGCTCCCGTTAGCAACGAACCCTGGCGATACGCAACGAGTTTGACGACGTGCATCACCACCGTCGACAACGCCTCGGTTCCGATGTACGCGCCTTTCACCAAGCCGAACGCCAGAAAGAACGGCGCCATGATCGGCCCAACGCTGCCTAACAGGGCGGAGAGAAAACTGGCGCCCGCGCCGATGACCGCAAAGCTCTGGAGCGGCGGCCGTCTCGGCGGACCGGGATGCAGGCGGCGCCATACCACCACCAGAATCAGAAACGCGCCGAGGAGCCTCGTGAGCGCCGACAGCGGCGCGCGCGCGAGGAGTAATCCGCCGGCGAACCCGAACGGCACCGCGCCTAACGCGAACCAGCCGACCACGCGCCACTCGAGCTCGCCACGATTGAACCAGACTCGGCTGCCGTTGCCGATGAGCTGAGCCACCGTGAGGATCGGTATCGCCTCGCGAACACCGAACACGGTGACCAGCACCGGCAGCAACACCGCGGCTCCGCCAAAGCCGGTCACGGCGGCGAGCGTCGCGGCCACGAACGCGACGCCGGCCAGGAGCAGCGCGACGGGCACCGTGATGGCGTGCATCATATCCAAAGCGAAACGACCCGGCGCGCACCGAGCGCACCGGGTCGTTTGCCGCCTGGCCACGCCATGATCTTGGCGTTAGGCAAAAGCGATCACATCCCCGATCCGGCCAGCTCGCGCACCGCGGCGACAAGCTTCTGCACCTTGGCCGCGTCCGACGATCCGGTCGCGTCGGTATCGATCTGCGACGCGAGTTGCGTCAGCGCCGACCTCCGCGCATCGCCCGACGCCTGCTCGGCGCTGCCTAACGACTGTCTGACGGATTTCAGCTGGTCCGCCGACAGCCCCTGCGACCGCTCGAGCTGATCGACGTATGCGCGAGCCAGCGCGAAAGTAGCGGGCCACACGTACCTGGGCTGGCCCTGCACGTTCAGGTACGTCAGGTGGATGGACTTCGCCGCGTCGATCTCGTTCTGCGTGAGATTGGCATTCGGCGTCAACTCGAGGATGTCGAGACCGCGCGCGATCTCGGAGCTCACGATCACACCGTTGTACCAGTATGCCGACCACGTGCCGCCATCTTCCATGCGCGTCGAGTCGATCGGTCCGCGGTCGAAGAACGCGATCTCCTTCGGATGCGCGGCGTCGGTGAAGTCGAACACCGAGATGCCGCCCTGATACCACGATTGCACCATCACGTCTCGGCCGGGAATCGGGATGAGCGAGCCGTTGTGCGCCACGCAATTCTCGAACGACGTCTGCGGCGCCGACATCTTGTAGTAGCTCTGGAAGTGAAGCGCGCTGCCTTCAATCGTGAAAATCGCGTCGGCGCCCCACTGCTTGGGATCCGTCGCGCGGCACTTGGGTAGGCCGCCGCCGCCCCACTCATCGGAGAAGAGCAGCTTGGTGCCGTCGTTGTTGAACGTCGCCGAGTGCCAATACGAGAAGTTGGAATCGCTCGCGGCGTAGAGGCGCGTGGGGTGCTCGGGATCGTGAATGTCGAGCAGCATGCCATAGCCTTCGCATGCGCCGCCGGCGAATCCGACTGCCGGATAGACCGTGATGTCGTGGCATTGCGTTGGGCCGGGACGCGGACCGCTGCCCGCCGTCGTGCCGAACATCTTGGCAATCATGCCGGGGAGCGCGTCGCGCAGCGTCGCGCTGTCCGCCGCCGTCGGTGTGCCTGTCCCGCCACGCGCTTTCACAATGCTGTCCAACATCGGAGTCGTGAACCGTGGCGGCAGGGCCATCTCCTCGCCGAGCACCGCGATGTTGACGACGAACGCGCCCTTGGCGCGCGCGGCCGCCATGGCTTCCTTGTCCGCCTGCGCCTCGCCGTGATGCGCGGGGGCGACGAGATCATTGAAGATGCGCGGCGAGCTCACAATGGCCGCCTGCTCCGGGTTCGCCAACGGCACCTTGATCACTTCGATGCGGAACAGCGCCGAGTTTGGATCGTCGGCCGGTGTCGCACGGGAGCAGCCGGTCAGTTCGTTAGGCGAACGGACGCCCGCGGAACCCGAGATGTACACGTACACGTCGGCCGAATCCTTCGGGTCGACGAGAACGGTGTGCGTGTGCGAGCCGCGGCAGGTCTGGACGTTGGTGATGTACTTCGGATTCTGGATGTCGCTGATGTCGAAGATGCGCAGTCCGCGGACGCGCTCTTTGCTCACCGTGTCGTGCACGCCTTCGCCGCCGCAGTCGAGACGGCCGCTCAAACCTTCGGCCGACACGAACAACAGATTGCGATACACCGACACGTCGCTCTGCGACGCCGGGCAGTAATAGCCCTTGGTCAGCGTAGGATGCGACGGATCGCTGATATCCCACACCTGGAAGCCGTTGTAATTGCCTTGAATGGCATAGTGGCCGGTGAAAGCCAGGTCGCTATTCGTGCTGTGAAGGAACTTGCCCTCGGGCGGCGTCGTAGACACGAGCTTCATGTTCCAGAAGGCCGTGCCGGCGTCGTAGAGTCCGGCCTTGAGTCCGACGCGCGGGTCGGGATTGGGCGGGCCTCCGGACGAGCGGCTCGCCGACACCGGCGCTGACGAGGCCAGTTGGGACGTGGAGGGCGCGCACGCCACGGCGGACAGCACCGCGATCGTCGCGGCAAGGCTCGTCGTTGGCGACATCATTCGGCGCGCTTGACGCACGAATCTCATAGAGGGTCCTCGGACGAAGAGGCAGAAGCGCATGCGCTTCCGCTGTTGAGTGGGAGTCTGCCGAACTTAGCGCGCCGGCGTCCGAACGCCAGTCGCGCCGGCCGGGTTTCACGGAACCAAAACCTCCGGCAACCAACCGGCCTCAGCCATATTGTCGGGCAGTTCGGGCCTCGAGCGACAGGTGGCATCGTCCCTGCGGACATTTCCATCACGCTTCGACCGGAGGACCGACATGCCTAACCGAGATGTGAATCCGACACAGGGGTTCGGCGCGACCAATGACCAATTGGACCTGAATGCCGAAGAGCGCTATTGGCGCGACCACTGGGTCGAGCGCCCGTACATCGTAGCCGACCGGACGTTCGACTACTACTGGCCGGGCTACCGCTATGGCGCCGAGTGCACCGTGCGCTACGAGGGGCGGCGCTGGGGCGACATCGAACGCGACATTCGATCGGGCTGGGATGAGTACGCCCACCGGGGCAACGCACGATGGGAGCACGTGAAAGACGCGGTGCGCGATGCGTGGGACCGCCTCACCAGCCACCGTTAGGCAAGGAAGGGCGGCGTACCCTCGATGTCGTGACGCTCGAGCTCGGGTGTCTCGCCCGCCTGCCACCGGGCGACGTGGTGCGCGACGCGATAGAGGATCGGGCCGCCATCCTCGGTCGCCGCGCGCTCGATGGGACGCGGCACGCACACGAACTCCACGTCCAGTGCCGCGGCGGTCGCGCGAACCGACGCGTACCCGTGTCCGCCCAGGTCGACGAACGAGAGATGCGGTGCGACGTCCGGATTTCTCGCGGCCAAGGCGCGCGCGGTGTCGCCGCCTTCCTCGAGCACGAGACACGTTCTCACACCGTGCCGCAGCAGCGCGTTGATCGTGGCCACGGATCCCGTGGGCGTATCGTGGAAATAGAGCGCGCGATACGCGAAATCTTTCGGGATCGCGTACTTCGCGGCCTCCTCGAGGCCCGGCGCCGAGATGGAACCGGTAATGAATTCGACGCCCACGGGCTCGAACTTCTCCGGCGGCAATCCGACAGACATGCGGCCGGCGGTGAACGCATGCCGGTCGCCGGCAATCGACACGAATCCGGCGATGCCGTGCGAGCGGACCGCGTCGAGAATCGCGTTGCGCTCGGTGCGGTACGCGGACCAATCGTCCTCGGTGATCACGCCGTAGCCGGACGCCGCCCACCCCGCGCCTTTGACCGGAGGCAAGTGCTGGAGATCGGCGCGCCAGTCGACCGAGCCGATCGAATTGCCCCACATTTTCCACGGCGCGTCGGACGCGCGCAGGCGCTCGAAGAACCACGCCTTCTGCTTCGCGCCGAGCACGGTGCCGGGCGGTGCCGTGCGCCTCGGGTTAGGCACTTGGGCGCCGTGCATGGGGACGGCGGCGGGCGGCGCGCCGTCGTTCGCCGCGCGGCCGGCGTCGAGCACGGTGAGCACATCCTGCGACTCGAAGAACGGGACGCCTGTCTGCCTGAACGACGCCCACTCGGGACGGTCGATGAGCGGCTCGGAGCGATATGATCGATTGTCGGTCAGGATCAGGTCGACGTGCGCGCCGCAGCGGAACGTGCGGTAGAGCGTGAGCGCGCCGATCGCCGCCAGGTTGCCGGGATCGACGCCCAACCCGTTGGCGTCGATCCTGCCTAACGGTGCGTCGCGCACCTCGGGCGGACGGAATTCGTTGAGCCCGCCGGGACCCGACTTGATCACGCGCGCGGGCTGGTAGTCCCACCACGCCTGCGCGGCCGCCACCTTGCGCGTCTGCGCCGGCACCACGCCGTGCCCGAAATTTTCCTGGCTCTGCCACCCCTTCCACGAGAACTCGTGGTTGTCCCACATGCAGATGAACGGCCACCGCGCGCGCGCGTCCTGCAAATCCGGGTCGGCGAGATACGCGCGATAGAGCGCGCGATACCCGTCCACCGTGGTAGGCACGTGAAAGTCGGAGTGCTTTTCTCCCTCAGGATACCGGACGATGTCGCGGATGCGGCGGTCGTACATTCCCTGCGGACGATCCTCTGGATACCACACGACCTCGTACACGAAGTCACCCAGGTGCAGCACGAAGCTCAAGCGCTCGTCCACCGGCTTGCGCTCGTCCTCGAAGATCATCCGGCGGTACGCATTGCACGCGCCCTGCTGCACGTTCTGGCACGAGACGAACACGAAGGTGAGCGGCTTCCTGTCGTGCGGCGCCGGCGCGGTGATCGTGCGCCCAACGCGGCTCGCGCTCCCCCGATCGTCGAGGAAGCGATACCAGTATTCGCGCCGCGGCTTGAGTCCCGCGGCCAACACGCGACACGTCCAATCGGAATCCGCTGCTAGCACCGTGGTCGTCTCCGCCACCACGGTGTGAAACGCGACATCGGCGGCCACCTGTGCCGTTAGGCGCAAGGCGGTGTCGCCATCCACCGGCGGTCGTCGCGTCCAGATCAATACGCTGTCGGGATAGGGGTCGCCCGATGCGACGCCCTGCGGAAAGAGATCGCGACGCTCGGCCCACGCCGGAACGGAGAAATGCGGAATGCGCGGCTTCCACGCGAGCGACGCGCCAAGCGCGGCAGCGAGCTTGAGCGCTTCGCGCCGATTCATCGGTTTCATGGCTCAACGATAACCGAGGTACATCTCGAGCGCGGCTCTTGTGGCAGAGCCCGCAATGGCGGTTTCTTCAGTAGGTTGGTGCGCCCATCCCGGGCGACCGCACCAGTCCAGCATTTCGGAGGACGAACCATGCGCGCGTACGGATTCTTGTCGGCGATGGCGCTCGCACTCGTCGCCCACGCCGCCACCGCTCAGCTCGCACCAGACCGGCGCCGCACCGACAGTGGCCTGGTGGTCACCGTCTACAGCATCTCATGGCCGACACCGATCAGCAGCGTGGCCGCCGACGTCGAGGTGTGCGCCGGAGACAACGCGCCGCAGGGCACGTTTGCCTTTCCGTCGTACTTCCAGCTTCACTTTGCCGACGGCTCGGCGATCGGCTCATCGGGCGGAGCCAGGCAGCCGAACCTCGAGATAACACCGCTCAAGCCAAAACAGTGCGCCCGTGGATGGATCCAGTTCGCGGTTGTCGCCGGGCAGCAGCCGGTTGCGATTCACTATCACGAGCTTTCGAAAGACAAGAAACCGATCGACTGGGCGGTGAAGCCCACGCACTGAGTCCCGGCGCGTGCCCTCGTAGCCGGTTGCTTCGCTCATGTATCAAGGATCAAAGCGGATGAACTGCACGGATCACTGGTGATTGCTCGCTCTGCGCCGATAGTATCGGCAATAGTGAGCGCCGACCTTTTTTTGAGAGAGTTTTTCCGTGTCCGTTCGTGTCCGGGTGTGTCCGCTATCGTCTCGTGGAACCCTGAGCAGAGTCGCAGCGGAACGGTGAGAGACCCTGCTTGGTTCATCGCTCGTGCTCTCCTCCAATGGAGTCGGAAGGTTCCATGAGGTTATAGCGGACCAGGCCGGACACCGGCGGACACGGCAGGACAGAAAGCGTTGGGAGCAGCAAAGAGAAACGATGCGTCGCCCTTTCCATTTAGAAAGAGGGAGGAAGCCTTCCACGCGCGTCCTCGCGGCACGTACTAGGATCGACTGCATGCTGAAACGGCGAATCGCTCGGCCGCTCGGCGCATGATGCGTCACAATGGTGAAAACTGGTCTTTCTTCGTATCCTTGACCCGATTTCGGGACACGGATAACTAGAGCATCCCTCGCCATCGGATGTTTCTTGTCGACCGAACTTCACGACCGGCTGCAGAACGCACTCGGAGAGTCGTACGACATCGAGCGCGAGCTCGCGCCGGGAGGGATGAGCCGGCTCTTTCTGGCCGCCGAGCGTTCGCTCGACCGGCGCGTGGTCGTCAAGCTGCTCCCACCCGAGCTGGCGAGCGAGGCCAGCGCGCAGCGATTCCAGCGCGAGATCCTCGTCACGGCCAAGTTGCAGCACCCGCACATCCTGCCGGTGTTGAGTGCCGGCGCGCGCGACGGACTGCTCTACTATATCACGCCCTACGTCGGCGATGAATCGCTTCGGCACCGCATCGCGGAGCGCGGCGCGCTCCCGATCGACGAAACGGTGCGCCTGCTCCGCACGGTGGCGGACGCGCTCGCCTTCGCCCACGCGTTAGGCATCGTGCACCGCGACCTCAAGCCCGACAACATCTTCCTGCAGCACGGGCACGCGATCCTGGCCGATTTCGGCATCGCGCGCGCCGTCGAGCAGGCGACGCTCGCCACGCCGGCCGAGCGCCTAACGGGAACCGGCATGGGGTTGGGCACGCCGGGATACATGGCGCCCGAGCAGCTGGCCGGCGAGCCGAACGTGGATGGACGCGCGGACATCTACGCGATGGGCGTCGTGGCCTACGAGATGCTGGCGGGTCATCCGCCGTTCGCCGGACGCCCCGCGCCCAAGCTCATCATCGCGCACATGACCGAGACGCCCGAGCCGGTGACGACACGACGCAGCGACGCGCCGCCGCGGTTGGCGCACGCGGTGATGCGGTGCCTCGAAAAGGATCCCGCGGACCGCTGGCAAACGGTCGACGATCTCGTGCCGCTGCTCGACGAGCTGGCCGCGCCGCCGGCGACGCGCGCGACGCACCTGGGCGCCGTTGCCGCTCCGTTAGGCGAGGCGCCGCCGCCGCGCGACGACGCGCTCCTTCGCCGCGGCCTCGATGCGGTCGAGCACTGCGATTGGCACGAGGCGTTCGACGCGTTGACGGCGGCCGACGCCGCGCATCCGCTCGCCGCCGAGTACCTCGAGCGCCTGGCCGAAGCGGCGTGGTGGGTCGGCAAGAGCGACGAATGTATCCGCGCGCGCGAACGCGCGTACGCGCGCTATCTCGAGCGCAATGATCAACGCCGCGCCGCGGGCATCGCCATCGCCGTCGCCGAGGACCACTTCCACAAGCTGGCGCGATCGGTGGCGCACGGTTGGCTGCAACGCGCCGAGCGGCACCTCGCGGCGGTGCCCGAATCCATCGAGCATGGATGGATGGCGCGCACGCAAGCGATGCTCGCACTCGAGGACGACCGGGACACCGAGAAAGCGTGGACGCTCGCCCAACGCACGCTCGACATCGCGCGGCGCATGCACGCGCGCGACTTGCAAACGCTGGCGCTCCAGGATTGCGGGCGGATTCTCGTCTCGCGCGGCAACGTGGCCGAAGGCATGGCGGCGATCGACGAAGCCATGGCCGCCGCGACGAGCGGCCAACTCGGCCCGCGAACGACGGGTCGCATTTTCTGCAACATGATGAGCACGTGCCAGAAGCTCGCCGACTACCGCCGTGCCGCCGAGTGGACGGAGGCGGCGCGTCATTGGTGCGAGCCGCACGCGCAGTCGGGATTCCCGGGTATTTGTCGCGTGCACCGCGCCGAGCTGTTGCGCTTGCACGGCTCGTGGCCCGAGGCCGAGGTGGAAGCGCGGCGCGCGTCCGAGCTGCAGGATTTTCTGAGCGACGTGGCCGGCGAAGCGTACTACGAGTTAGGCCAGATCCGCCTGCACATGGGCGACTTCGAGACGGCCGACAACCTGTTCCGGCAGGCGCACGAGTTGGGCCGCGATCCGTTGCCGGGCCTGGCGCTGCTGCGTTTGGCGCAGGGCCGCACGGAGAGCGCACGCGCGCTACTCGAGCGGGCGCTGTCGGATCCGTTGCTGACGCCGCTCGACCGCGCGAAGCTGCTGCCCGCGCAGGCGGACGCCGCGTTCGCGGCCGGC
>DATEHK010000009.1:0-9383 GCA_035279625.1 Gemmatimonadaceae bacterium | reverse complement strand
TGTTCAGTCGCGTGACCTTCACTCCTGTCTTGGTCCAGTCGAGATAGCCCGCGTGTTTGACGACGACAGTATACGAACCCAACTGGTTGCCGCCGAAGAGCAAACTGTCCACTCCAAAGAGGTGGCGCAGCGAGTCTTGGTAACTCGTTGTGCTGACTGTGCCGGTGGCGCTGTCAACGAGTCCGGCGCCTGTTACCGAATCGCGAACTGACGCTTCGACGGCGAAGGTCGGAGCAGCGGTGCAGAAGTCGACAGTCGTCGTACTGCTACTATTGCACGCAGCGCACGCTAGGAGAACGGACGCGATCGCGATCAGACGAAGAGTGTGCATCGGTGCCGTCCTTGTTGAGGGCCATTCTACGAATCGCTTCTGATCTGCTTCAGTGCCGCTCCCAACGGATTTCCATCCCGTCTTTCGATCCCAGCACCTGACGGAGGAGCGTGACGAGACTCGCCGGCGCACCATCCTGCTCCAACATGTCGACCGTGTCCGTGTCGAAGTAGTAGTCCTGGTCCGTCGGGGACTCTTCCTCGAGCTCGTCGACCAGAAACCGCAGGTCGTCGTCGCCGATCGTACCGAGGAGTTGATTGGTGTCTTTGTCTCGCAGCTCGATCAAGTCGGCCTCCGTTAGGAAATGGGCGAGCCCTGACGATCGCACCCTTGGCTCAATTGGTCACGCATGGCGCGCGTCGGCAAGGTCCCGCGTCATGCGCACGACCGGTACGATCACTCCGCCCGGCAGCGGCACCTCGATCCGCTCCGCCTCTACGAACCCGAGCGCGCGGTAGAGCGGTTCCCCGGGAAGGGTGGCCAACAGCTCGAGCGACCGAAACCCGGCCGCCTGCGCCGCGGCGGCGCACGCCGCATAGAGGCGGCGGCCGAGTCCGCGGCGCGCGAACGCCGGGTGGACGAAGAACGCGCGGATGCGCGCCGGATCGATATTTGGATCGAGGCGCACGTCTCGCTCGACGTGCCCGCTCATCTGGTCGCCGCCGTATAGCGTTAGGCGCGCGCTCCAGCCGCCGGAGGCCGCCGGCGTTCCGTCCGGCACGTCGATCACGTAGTACGTGCCGTCGGCGATGAGCTGCGTGTCGACGCCGAACACGTGCGTGACCATTGCCTCGACCTGCGCCGACGTGTAGTACCCGGCGCTCAGAGCGCGCGCCGACGACTCGATCATGGCGTTCAGGGCCGGCACGTCGGCCATGGTCGCGAGACGCGGCTCCACGTTGGTCGTATCCGTTAGGCTCACTAAGCTGCCACTCGGGTGCGGACTCCGCTCCACATCAAGAGCGTTACCAGCTCCGATCGGTGGAGACCAACCATTCGATCTCGCCGTCGTCGCTCAGGTACTGATGGGCATGTCCTGCGCTTGCGACCGAAAATGGCTCGAGGAGGTCGGCGACTTGATCCCAGGTCGTCGCCGTGAGATCACAGCGAATCACGACATGCCCATCTCGCGAGTTGTCGGGATGACAGCCTTCATCACGGGATGTCGCTCTCGCGATCAGGGACAACGGAGCAGCCCCATCGTCCGTAGAGGCGAGCACAACCGCATCAGTTCCGGGGAACGAGAGCCTCCGGACGTTTTGCATTAGCTTCAACGCATCCGATGGCGAGACATCGGCGAGCAGGAGAACGCTACGACTAGGTGATTCGGTCTGGTCGAGAAGTAACAACATCAGAGTGTGAGTGTTGTCGGTGTAGCGATAGATGTTGAGAAGGCCCGAGCCAGGTCAAGCCCGTGGAGGCCCATCCGAATCGTCTAACGCAAGGCCGCGACACACTGTGTCACCTAACGCAGCGCCACGAGCATTGCCGTTGCCAGCCGCGGCCTGGCGTCGTGATCTCGCGGTGAGCTCCTGCCACCGACACGAAGTGATCACCCTCGATTGAACCGAATCCCTGATCGCTGTCGAATGCCTGGTCGCCAATGCCCGACACGGCGGGCGCTCGGTCGTCCCGTCTTTGGTCGCCCGGTACAGTCGCTTGGCGTCCGCGCCCACGGTGACGTACACCCGCACCACACCGCCAGTCGCAATCGTGGACGTGCAATTGGACTGTCCGTCGCAAATTGGGATTTAGCCAGGCGGTCATCGTTCGTGACGAGCCGTCGTGATCGGATGCCGCATCGTTAAGTCGGTCGCGTTATCCCCTCGTTTGCGCCGCGTTACTGCCACCGGCTCGAAAACACGGGCGCGGCCGTGGCTGCCAGGCTAAACCCGAACATAAACCGTAAAATTCCCCTTCTATAGTATATGCACTCCGGGCGTTGGTCCCCGTCGGATAGGCGGCCAACCCGTCTCGATCCTCGCGCCGCGGGAGCCGCCCATGACGTTAGGCGCATCGCTCGCGGACTGGTGCGCAACGTGCGCTCGGGTGTCCGGTCTTTGAGAACCGGAGGAGACATGACGCCGTCGCCCTTCACCATCGACATCGACCACGCCGTGCTCGACGATCTGCGCGCGCGTTGAGGCCGCGCCCGTTGGCGTCTGCGACACGCAACGGTAGCTGCTCGATTGCCGGATCCATGAGATCGAGATACACTAATCGGCGCGCAAGGCTTCCGCCGGACTCGTGCGACTGGCCCGCGCAGCCGGAAGCAGCGCTGCCGCAACCCCGGCCGCGAGCAACACGCCCGCCGCCGCACCCAGGCTCGCCGGGTCCGTCGCGCCTAACCCGTAGAGGAAGCGGTGCAAGAGACCGCTGAGCGCCAACGCGGCGGCGAGCCCGATCGCCACCCCCACGCACACCGGCGCCACCCCGCGCTTCACCACTTCGCCCAACACCCGCTCCGGCGTCGCGCCCAACGCCATGCGTATCGCGAACTCCGCGCGTCGACGCGCCACCGCGTACGAGACTACGCCGTACACGCCGATGGTGCCTAACACGAGCGCGATGGCGGCGAACACCGAGAGGAAAAACCTCAGCCGCAGCGGCTCGGCGAGTGCCGCGGCGACGACGTCGTCGAGCGTCTCGATGCGCGCCACCGCGACCTGCGGATCGATGTCCACGATCGTGCGACGCACCGCGGGCATGAGCGCAGCGGGAGGCGTCGATGACCGCACCACCAGCACGCCGCCGGAGTTCGTCGCCTGCTGCGCGCGCGGTACGAACATCACGAACGGCGACTCGCCGGTCACGCTCGTCATCCGCGCCTCGCGTGCCACGCCGACCACCGAGAGCGACTCCATCGTGCCCGACCACCCCGAGTATATGTGCTTCCCGATCGCGCTCTGGCCCGGCCACATGCGCCGCGCGAACGATTCGCTGATCACCACCACGGGCAAGCTTCCCTTGAGGTCGGTCGAGTCGATGCCTCGACCCTCGCGCAGACGCATGCCCATGGCAGCGAAGAAACCCGGCGTCACGGTGCGATAGAGACTATTCGGCCGGTTGGTACCGTCCAGATCGGGCCGTCCCTCGATGCCCATCGGCCCCTGATACCCCTCGTCGCGGAGCGCCAGCCTGTTCGTTAGGCCGGCGGCGCTCACGCCGGGCAGCGCCGACACGCGCGCCAGCACGGTGCTCATGAACTGCTCCTGCGCCTTGGCGGGCATGTTGTCGCTGGTGACCAACGTGTAGGTGGACACGCCGTTGGGCACGAACCCCAGGTTCACCGCGCGCAACCGATCCACGGATCGAATGAGAAGTGTCGCGCCGACCAGGAGCAACACAGCGAACGTCACCTGCGACACGATGATCGCGGCGTGCACGCGTCCGGTGCCGCGTCGCAATCCCTCTTCGCTGCGTTCGCGATTCACGCCCGACGCGCCGGCGTGCAAGAGACGCCGAACGGGCGCCGCCGAGCCGAGGATAGCGATCGCGAGCGCCAAGAGGAATGCTGCCGCGAACGTCGCCCAACCGGTGGCGACCATGTCGCCGAATCCGTTGGCCAGCGGCAGTCGCGCGACGAGCGCGTGGAATCCGACAGTCGCGATCGCGACGCCGAGTGCCGCCGCGCCGGTTGCGAGGACGAGCGATTCCGCCAGCACTTGCCGGGCGAGCCGCCACTGGCCCGCGCCTAACGCGCTGCGCACGGCCATCTCGCCGGCTCGGTCGCTGGTGCGGGCCAGGATGAGCGCGGCCGCGTTCGCACACGCAATGCCCAACAGCAGCATGGCGGCGCCGAGGAGCAGGACGAGCGGATCGCGCACATCGCCCAGGAGGTACGTGCGCAGCGGCAGCGCGGATGGGTTCTTGGTCTTGTCCCACGCCGCCGGATACGTGAAGCGTGTGCCTAACGCACGGGCGATGCGGTGCATGTCGCCTTCGACCAGCGCCGGAGACGCTCCGGCAGCCGTCCGCCCCATGAGACTGAGATAGCCGTTGTGATACGACGGGCTGGTCGGGTCGAGCGCCAACGGCCGCCAGGCGCGAATGTTCGGGGTGGGAAAGTAGAATCCCTTGGGCATCACGCCTACAACGGTGACCGGTTCGTCGTCCAGAATGATCTGGCGGCCGATCACGTGCGGGTCGCCGGCCAGGTCCTGCTGCCACATCCCGTAGCCGATGACGATCACCGGGGCCGCGCCGGGCCGGTCTTCGCTCGCGTCGAAGGGACGGCCCAACAGGGGTCGCGTGCCCAGTACGTCGAACAACGTGTGCGTGGCAACGACGAACGGCAGCAGGCGCGCGCCGTCGGCGTCCGCGGCGTTGGGCCGATACGGCGCGTCGTTGGTCGAGAACGCCGCGAGACTCTGAAACACGCCGGGCCGCAGGCGCACGAAGTCGTACTCTTCGCCGCGCCAATCGTAGTCGCTCCAGAACATGTGGATGCGGTCGGCGTTCGCGTACGGCAGCGGGCGGAGCAACAGGTCGCTCACCACGCTGAACAACGCCACCGTGGCGCCGATCCCCAGGCCTAACGTCAGCACGATGATGGCCGTGTAGCCGGCGCGGCGGCGCATCTGCCGGAGCGCATGGCGCACGTCGGCCGCGAACTCGTCGACTAACGCAATGCCCCACGTGTCCCGTACCCGCTCCGCCTCCCGGCGCATGCTGCCGAATTGCCGCCGCGCCAACCGGTCGGCATCCGACGGCGTTAGGCCTCGGGCGCGGAGCGCCGCCGCATCCATGTCGAGATGAAACCGGAGCTCGTCATCGAGATCGCGTTGGGCGTGACCGCCGAAGGCGGCGCGGAGGCGGAACAGCAGGTCGGCGAGGAGGCGGCGCATGGAAACCTCTACCGTGTCGCAAGGATGAGCGCGACGCCGCCCGCGAGGCGACGCCACGTCTCGGTCTCGAGCTCGAGCCTGTTTTTTCCGGAGCGCGTGAGCGCGT
Source organism: Gemmatimonadaceae bacterium (assembly GCA_035279625.1). Taxonomy (GTDB): domain Bacteria; phylum Gemmatimonadota; class Gemmatimonadetes; order Gemmatimonadales; family Gemmatimonadaceae; genus JADGGM01. The sequence goes on along the minus strand of DATEHK010000009.1, from coordinate 4,099 downwards.
AGTAGCGGGCTCGTCGCCCGTTCTCGGTGGTTTGCCAGTACGAACGCACCCACCCCTCGCGCACCAGACGGTGCAGCGCGCCGTACAGCGCACCCGGCTGGATGCGCAATGCATCGCGCGACCGTTGCTGCAGCTCCTGACCAATGCCCCACCCGTGCATGGGCTCGAGGTCGAGCAGCTTGAGGATCAGCATGTCCGCGGTGCCGCGGATGATGTCGGCGGAGCTGGTCGGCACGCGAAGGGACTCCGGCGTCGGGGTTGCGGCCTTACTCTCACTTAGGGAGAGTAATGTGGTGTTGTCGCTGCCGGCGCGCTACCCCTCACTTAGTGAGGGTTTGGGGTGCAGTAGGTTCAAATCGCCCGGGCGTCATCGCGCAGTTCCGCTACCCTGCCTCCTCGCGCGATCATACGGTTTCCTTTCTTGGGGCCTTCCGGGAATTTCGCGATTCGTCGTGACAGTCGGCCGGATCGCTGCGCGTGCGTGAGTAACGGCGAGGGCCGAATGACTACGACATTGAATGCGGACAACGACGAACACTGACGGATCGCATCGATCGCTCCGAGGCCTGGCGGGCGCATCGGTCGGTGACCATCCGGCCGTTTTGTTTTTCAAAAACGGTTCTTCCGCGAATTTCGGGAAAGCGGCGAGGTCACTCGTCTCGGTGTCATTCGCGCCAGTCGAGCGATGTCGCGATACGCCCCGCATCGTGCGGCAGGCATCGACACGGGCAGCACGAACGCCACCTGCATGCCCAGGTAGCGAAGGGTCTTCTGCGGGCTCAGTGGGTCGACGCGGTCCACGTCGCGGATCAGCAACTCGGTGTTCGGAAGGAGGAAGAACCCGCTCACGACGAGCACCGTGATTCTGACGCGGGGTGTACTCCACGTCGTCAGGCACGGGTCCGGTTCCCATATGGAGGCCAGCCGCGGCTGGTGTCACGGGTGATGGGAGCGCCACGGACCCGGAAGCGGCCTTGACTCACGGCCGGAGCCACGTCATCGTACCTCAGAGTCTGTACCCTTATTCTGTTGTTACAGCCTGGACACCTACCCTCCCACCGATGCCCGATTCGCCGCCGATCGTCAAAGGGACGCTGGATGTCCTGCTCCTCAAAGCCCTCACGTGGACGCCGATGCACGGTTTCGAGGTCACGCAGTGGCTCGAGGATCGGTCGCGCGGCGCCGTCGGCGTGCGCGACAGCGCCCTCTACCAGGCGCTCCACCGCATGGAAGAACGCGGCCTCGTGTCCAGCGACTGGGGCGTCACGCCTAACGGACAGCGCGCGCGCTATTACAAGATTACCAAAGCCGGGCGCAAATGGCTCGCCGCCGAAACGGCCCAGTGGGTGCGATACGCGGGCGCGGTGACGGACATTCTCACGTCGGCGCACGCCAAGAGCTGAGCCCTTCGCCATGGGCATTCGCGAGATTCGGCCGGGCGTGCGCCGCCTGTTGCGATTGCCGTTACGCCGCGACCCGCAGCGCGACGCCGATGACGAGATCGGCCTGCATCTCGCGCTCCGTGCCCAACAACTCATCGCCCACGGCATGTCGCCAGACGACGCGCGCGCCGAGGCCGAGCGGCGGTTCGGGGAAGTGAGCGCATCGCGGGTGTGGCTCCGCGAGTCGAACGCGCGCCGCGATCTTGGCGATCGCGTCCGAGCGCGGATCGACGACGTGCGAATGGACGTTCGCTATGCCGTCCGGACCCTGCGCCGCGACATCGCCTTCACCGCGTTCGCCGTGCCGACGATTGCGTTAGGCTTAGGCGCCAGCGTCGCGGTGTTCAGCCTCGTGAACGGATTGCTTCTGCGCCCGCTGCCCTTTCGCGATGCCCGACACCTCGTGTGGATCTCCAACATCGCGGACGACGGGGTGTCCGAATGGCGCACGCAGGTCGACCACGTTCTCGACATGCGCGCCCGCAGCCGCACTCTGTCGGGGCTCGCCGGCTACGACGCGTACTACAGCGTGGGCGGCGCGGCCCTCTCCACCAGTACCGGCGTCCAACGCCTAACGGCTGTCCCGCTCACCTGCAATTTCCTGGCGTTCCTCGGCGTCACGCCGATGCTCGGCCGGTCTTTCACGGCCGATGAATGCGTCGACGGCGCCCGGCCCGTCGTGTTGCTGACCGAGAATCTCTGGCGACTCCGGTTCGCCGCGGATCCGCGCGTCATCGGCCGGCGGATCGTTCTCGACGACGCACCGGCGACCGTGATCGGTGTGCTGCCGGCATCGTTCGACTTCCCGTCCGTCTTCGCGCCGGGCATGCCGGCCGATCTCTTCCGCGCGTTTCCGCTGAGCGAGCGGACCAACGGCTACGGGAACGCGCTCGCGATCGTCGGGCGGCTGGCGCCCGGCGTGTCGGTGGATCGGGCGCGCGCGGAGCTCACCTCGTTAGGCAAGGAGCTCACCGCCGAGTTTCCGCATCGGAACACGCTGCGTCCCAAGGTCGTGCCGCTCGACGCCCGAGTCAACGGCGCGTTCCGGCCGGCGCTGTGGACGCTCGCCGGCGCGGTGCTCGTGGTGATGCTCATCGTGTGCGCGAACCTGGCGAGCCTGCAATATGCGCGCAGCGTGGCGCGGCGGCGGGAGCTCGCGGTGCGCCTGGCGTTAGGCGCGGCCAGCGGCCGGCTGGCGCTGCGGGCATTCACCGAAAGCATCGTCATCGCGGGCGCTGGCGCGGCACTCGGCCTCGCCTTGGGCGTCGCCGGCACCCGGGTCATCGCGCACCTGGGGGCGTTCGACCTTCCGTTGTTGAGCCGGGTGTCGGTGGACGCGCGGGCCGTGGCGGTGGCGGCACTGCTGTGCCTAACTGTAGCCATTGCGATCGGCGCGCTGCCGGCGCTGCGCGCGCCGCGCGACGTGGGCGACTCCCTCAAGGAGGGGCAGCGCGGGATGGCGGGCGAACGGCTCCACACCCGCGCGCGCAGCGCACTGGTGATCGCGGAGATGGCCGCCGCGTGCATGCTGCTCGTCGGCGCCGGCCTGCTGCTGCGCAGCTTCGAGAATGTGGTCAAGCAACAGTTGGGCTATAGCCCGTCGCACGTGGCCACCGTTCGCATCGATCCGGCAACCGATTTCGTGGACGCGCCGAGCGCGAACATCTACTACGGCGACGCCCTGCGCCGCGTGCGCGCGATTCCCGGCGTGACGAACGCCGCGATTTCCGACATTCTGCCGTTCGCCGGTGACCGGAGCTGGTCCGTGGGCGCCGAAGGCCAGGTCTACGAGCGCGGCCGGAAACCCGAGGTGTTCATTCGCGTCGTGAGCGATGGCTACTTCCAGACGATGGGCATCCCGCTTCTGGAGGGACGGGATTTCACGGACGCCGACGGCCCCGGCACGAATCCGGTGGTCGCGGTCAACGAGACGCTGGCGCGGACGTTGTGGCCGGGCCGCGATCCCGTCGGCCTCGCGATCATGCAAGGCCAGACGCGCGTGCGCGTGATCGCGCTCGTCGCTGATGTCCGCCACCAGCAATTGGAGCATCCATTCACCAACGAGTTGTACTACCCCATGCGACAGGCGGGCGTGTCGGTGGCGCATCTCGTCGTGCGCACGGCGATGCCCGTGACCGCGCTCGCGCCCGCCGTGCGTTCGTCGCTGGCGCCGATCGCGCCGGACTTGCCGGCCAACACATGGCGCACGCTCCAGGGTCTCGTGGACGCGGCGGCGTCGCCGCGCCGGTTCGTGATGCTGCTCGTGGGCGGGTTCGCCGCCTTCGCCGTGCTGCTCGCTGCGTTAGGCATCTATGCGCTGGTGTCCTACGGCGTGACCCAGCGCCGGCGGGAGATCGGCATTCGCATCGCCCTCGGCGCGCCGGCGAGCCGGGTGCGGGCGAGCGTGCTGCGCCACACGTTGGCACTCGCGGCGAGCGGGATGGGACTCGGCCTAACGGCTGCACTCGCGCTCGGCAGACTACTGCGCAGCGTCTTGTTCGGCGTCGGCGCGTCCGATCCGGCTACGTTAGGCGCGGCGCTCGCGATCCTCGGCGGCGTCGCGCTGGCGGCCGGATATCTGCCGGCGCGTCGCGCATCGCGCGTCGATCCGAGTATCAGCCTGCGCGACGCGTGATGCGTTAGGCCGGCCCCGGGTA
>DATEHK010000008.1:0-7516 GCA_035279625.1 Gemmatimonadaceae bacterium | reverse complement strand
TCGACGCACCCACGACCGGCGCCGCCGTCGGCGTCGTGTTAGGCATCGACGGCGCCCGCGTTCCACTCGCCCCGCCCGTCGCCGCCGCGTTCCGCACCGCCGTCGACGGCATCGCCCCACCCGCCGCCGCCCCGGCATCCGCCACCGGCGCCATGCCCACGACCGTCGCCCCAGGCGGCATCGTCTTCACCGCCGCCGTCAACGCCCTCGAAAACTCCGTCGCGCGCTGATACCGCTCCTCCGCCTTCCGCCGGAGCGCCCGGTCCAACGCCGCCTGCACCGCCTCCGGCCACGACCCGTCCGGCCGCATCTCGGCCAGCGTCCGCGGACGGTCCGTTAGGCGCATGATCATCGATTCCTGCAGCGTCGTGCTGGGGAAGGGCAGGAGCCCCGTCAACATGTGGAAGGTCACGAGCGCCAGCGTGTAGATGTCGCTCCGCCCATCCAACGCGTCGCCCGCCAGTTGCTCCGGCGACATGTACTCCGGCGTCCCCACCACCAAACCCGTTTTCGTCACCTTCTGCCCGTCGCCGCCGCCCTGCGCCTTCGCGATGCCGAAATCGACCACCTTCACCATGTCGGAGCCGTCGCTGCGCTTCCCGATCATGATGTTGTCCGGCTTCAAGTCGCGGTGCACGATCCCGATCTCGTGCGCCGCGTCCAACGCTTCAGCCACTTGTCGCGTGATGTTCGCCGCGCGGTCCGCCGGCAGCGCGCCCGTCTCCTGCATCAACTTGGTGAGCGGCTCGCCTTCCACGTACTCCATCGCGAGATAGATCAACCCCTCGGGCGTCTCGCCGAAGTCGTAGATCGCCGCCACGTTGTTGTTCGTGATCCGGCTCGCGTTCGCCGCCTCGCGATTGAACCGGCCGATCGCGTCCGGATCCTGCGACATGGACGGATTCATCACCTTGATGGCGCTCTTGCGGCCCATCTTGATGTGCTCCGCCAGATACACCTGCCCCATGCCGCCTTCGCCTAACTTGCGCAGAATGTGGTACCGGTCGGCGATGATCGACCCTTCGAGTCCGCCGCCCACCGGCACGCGCAGCGTGCTGCCGTCGCGCGGGCAGAACATGACGTCGTTCTCGTATTCGGACCCGCACTGCGGGCATGTCTTCATTGCGCTCACAGGCTCTCCACGCGCAACACCTGGTCGCCAACCAGCAACCGCTGCCCCGGCTTGAGCTGCCGCTCGCCGCGCACCGCCAGCGCTATCCCGTTGCGGCTGCCAAGATCGCGGATCACCAGCGACCCGTCATCATCCTTGAGTTCCGCATGCCGGCCGCTCATGGTCTGGTCGTACGGAAAGGTCCAGTCCCCGGTGTCACGACCCAGCACCATGGTGCGCCCCGCCGCCAGATAGTGCACGTCGCGCACGCTCCGGTCGCCCCGCAGCTGCGCCACCAGCGCCACGTCCGGACCCGGCGTGAGCGACCCGATGTGACACGTCCCGTCCTGCTCGTGCGAATTGGCCGACGGCGGCGACCCCACCCGCCTCACGCGAAATACCTGCGACCCCACGAGCATCATCTCGTCGTCGCCTAACGTGTACGGCGTGTCGATGAACACCCACGTTCGGTTTACGGACCCCAGGTCGCGCACCACCAGCGCCCCGTCGCGCATCGCGAACTGCGCGTGCAGCGGCGACAGGAACACGTCGTCCGGAAACGCGATGTCGCACGCCCCGCGCCCAACCGACATCTCCGTGCGCGTGATCGGCACCGTCTGCTTCACGTTGCCCTGGTCGTCCAGCACCGACAATTTGGGCCCGGCAATCGCCCGACGCTTCGCCGAGAACACAAGTGTGCGCGTTTCCGGCTCTTCGCCAGGGGGAGGGGTCGCGATCGGTGTCCCGCACGCGCTGCAGAACGTGTCCGACTCGAGCACCGCCGCGCCGCACGACGGGCACGACTTGGCCGCCGTTAGGACCGAGTCCGACCGCCGCCCGCACGTCGCGCAATACGGCAGCGACGGATTGACGGGATTCCCGCACCATCCGCACGTCGCGGTACGTGTCGCGCCCGACATGTTGACTCGTGTGGGAGGCACGATAGCGATAGCAGGCTCGGCGCCCGAATGACGACTGGCACTGGGAGATGACCGCCGACGTCCGGTCTTGGACGAAGTCGAATTCGATGCGGCAGGTGCGGTTGTCGGGGGCACGACGGCGGCGGCCTTTGAACCAACGGCCTTACCGCAGTCGATGCAGAAGCGGGAGTCGTCGGTATTCGGCCGCCCGCAGAAGGCGCAGGAAATCACGCGTAATATCCTCCGGGCTGTCCCCCCGTAAGACGCCCCACTCAGCCTTAAGGTCAATAGAACATAAGAGGCAACAACTACTTAGGAAAGAACAGGGACAAGGGAAGCGCTCGCTGACGCTCGCTTCGGGAACGGGGAACGGGGCGCCGGGAGATTTGCCGATTCCCTTTTCCCAAAGCGAGGGACAGCGAGCGCTTCCCTTGTCCCGTGCCGTTATCCCTGCCCTACGCTACTTTCTTTCCCATGCCCCGAAGCCGTCTCGGCTACTTCGCTCCGTTCTTGGTTTTCGCTGCATGCTCGCATCCGCACGGAGCCGGCGCCGCGCCGACGCCCGCGGTCGTCCCAGCCGCGCCTCAGCCCACGCCCGCATCAACGTCGCGCCTCCCCCCCATCCCCCTCGTCCAGGGTGCATTGCAAATCCGCGTCGTCTACCCGAGTTCCAATCAACTCATCCAGTCGCGCGACTCGAATTTCATTTTCGGCTCCGTTGGGAACGGTCACGCCGAGCTCACGATCGACGGCTCGCCGGTCCAGGTCTATCCCAACGGCAGCTTCCTGGCGTTCCTGCCGCTGCCCACGCGCGACCATCCGTCGTACGATCTGATGGCCACGCTCGGGAGCGACACCGCGCGCGCCACGCAAACCGTTCGCTTGCTGCCGCCCATCCCCGTGCTCGCGAGCGACGGCCCCCTGGTCGTCGACTCCTCCTCGGTGGTTCCGTTCGGCCATCTCGCATTGGGCGACGACGAAATCCTTCGCGTCGCCGTTCGCGCCCCCGTCAACGCCACAGTCATCTGGCAGGGCGACACGGCCACCGTTCCATTGGTGAACGGATCCGCGATGCCGCTCCGATCGGCGCTCGACGCGCCATTGTCGCCGGCTGCGATCACGCCGCGCGCCGCGAGCGATACCACGCTCTGGCAGGCTGGCGTCCCCGCGCGACGGATGCGCGCGCAAAGCACGATTGTCGTGGCGCGCGGCGCCGATACGGTGCGTCTGTCGGTGCCCGCCATCGCGCCCGCGCCGCCCGCGCCCACGTGGGGCATCCTGGGCGCCGACACGAGCAGCGTCAGCGACACCGACCGCGTGATCATCGGCCGCCCCGTGCCTAACGGAACGTACAAGTGGCTCCTCATGCCCGGCACCGCGGTCCAGGTCACGGGACTCGACGATGACTTCGTGCGCGTCCCCCTGGATGGCGCGCTCGACATGTGGGTCCAAGCGAGCGATATCGCGCTCATGCCCAACGGATGGCAGCCGCCCGCCCGCGTCGCCGGCAAGGCCCAGTTGCGCTCGGCCGCCGGATGGGTCGACCTCGAGATTCCGATGAGCAGCCGCCCGCCGTTCCTGGTCGAAGAGGGCGACCACCAGCTCCAACTCACGCTCTACGGCGTCACCGGGAATACCGACATCGTCACCTATGCCGGTGACGATTCGCTCGTGCGCGGAGTCCGATGGGAACCGGTGGGCACGGAGCGCGTGACGTACACGCTCCAGCTCGCCACGCAACCGTACGGCTATCTCGCGTTCTGGGACAACGGACGATTCATTCTCCGCGTCCGTCGTCCGCCGCACATCGATCCGGCGCGCCCGTTGGCCGGACTCGTCATCGCGGTCGATCCGGGACACCCGCCTATCGGCGCCACGGGACCCACCGGCCTCTACGAACCGGTGCCGACCCTCGCCGTGGGCGAAAAGCTGCGCGCCATGCTCGAGGCGCGCGGCGCCACCGTCGTGATGACGCGCACCACGCCGGCCCCGGTTGCGTTAGGCATGAGGCCCATCATCGCTCGGCGCGCCCAAGCCCAAGCGCTCGTTTCGATTCACCTCAACGCGCTGCCCGATGGGATCGACCCGTTCACCGCGTACGGCACCGGAACGTACTATTTTCACCCGCAGTCCGCGCCCCTGGCCCGCGCCCTCGAGACGTCTCTCGTTAGGCGGCTGGGCCTGCCCGAGCTGGGGATCCATTACGACAATCTCGCGCTGGCGCGCCCCACGTGGATGCCGGCCGTGCTCTGCGAGGGTGCGTTCATCATGATGCCCGAACAGGAAGCCGCCCTCCGCACGCCGGAGTTCCAGGAGGCGTACGCCCGCGGCATTGCCGACGGGCTGGAGACCTACTTCCGATCGTTCGCCCCGCACCGGTGACCGCCCGTCGCCTTGCGTTAGGCCTTTGGCTCTGCGCCGCCGCGTTAGGCATGGCGGCGCCGGCGGCGGGCGCACAGATCGCCCCCAACGCCGACTGGCGCACGATCCGCACGCAGCACTTCTACGTCCACTTCACGCCGGCCGACGAACGCGCCGCGCGCCGCGCCGCCGTGGACGCCGAGCAGGCGTACGCCGCGCTCGCCCTGAGGCTGCATCCGCCGCGCGGTCCGATCGATCTCACCGTCGCCGACAACGTCGACTTCTCCAACGGCTCCACCACGCCGTATCCCACCAACCGCATCCTCGTGTACGCGCTGCCCGGCCTCGATGTCGTGTCGCTGCGCTACTATGATGATTGGCTACAATTGGTTATTACCCACGAGTTGACCCACGTTTTTCACCTCGACCGCACGCGGGGCTGGTGGAACGTGGCTCAACATGTGTTTGGCCGCGCGCCGTTCCTCTTTCCTAACCAGTACGCGCCGGCCTGGATCACCGAAGGGCTCGCGGTTTTCTACGAGAGCGACATCACCGGATCGGGCCGAGTGGACGGCACGTACGAGAGAATGCTCCTAACGGCTGGCGCGATGGATGGCGGCCCCGTGTTCTACGATCGCTGGAATCTCGCCACCACGCGCTTCCCCGGCGGCGACCTCCCGTACGGCTACGGCGCGCTCTTCTTCGAAGACCTCTCGCACGCGCGCGGACCCGCCGGCATGCGCGCGTTCGTCGAGACCACGGCCGGCAAGTGGATCCCGTTCTTCTGGAACGGCGCCGCGCAGAAAGCGTTCGGCATCTCGTTCGCCGACGCGTGGCGCGCCTGGCACGATTCGCTCGCGGCCCGAGCAGCCAACCCCCAACTCCCCGCGCGCGATTGGCGCGACCTGACCCACGCCGGCGCCGAAGCGCTCTACCCGCGCTGGTTAGGCGACACGGCCGTCCTCTACACCCGCGCCGACTGGCGCTCCTCGCCTGCCGCGGCCGTGGTCGACACGGCCGGCGTCCGCCGCCGGTTAGGCAGACGCAACGGCAACGACGCCAATAGCCCCGCGCCCGACGGCTCGATCGTGTTCTCGCAGCTCGAGTACACCGACCCGTATCACATCCGGTCCGATCTCTATCGCCAGGTAAACGGCCGTCAGATCCGGCTCACCCACAACGCGCGCTTGGCCCAACCGGACGTGAGGCGCGACGGCCTCATCGTCGCCGTCCGCTACCTGCCGGCCACCACGCAGCTCGTCCGCGTGAGTCCCGATGGCAAAACCATCGTCCCGCTCACCGCGGCGTCGATCGACACCCAGTGGGCCGAGCCGCGGTGGTCGCCCGACGGCGCGCACATTGCCGCCACGCGGTGGACCCGCGGCGGCTACGCCGACGTCGTCGTCCTCGACTCGTTAGGCACGGTGGTCCGCGCCCTCACGCACGACCGCGCGATCGACGGCACCCCCGCCTGGACGCCCGACGGCAAAGCCGTCGTCTTCACGTCCGACCGCACCGGCGTCACCGAGCTCTATGTGGCCAACCTGGACGGCGACAGCGTCCCGCGCCGCTTCACGCACTCGCCCGTCGGCGTCTACTACCCGTCGGTCTCGCCTAACGGCAAAGAGATCGCCGCCGCCCGCTACGCCCAGGACGGCTGGTACATCGGCGTCGCGCCCTTCGACACCACCGGTGCCGACACGCCCGCCGTGGCCCCCGAATTCGCCGCCGACTCCATGGCGCCGCCCGCTCTCGACACCTCGCGCGCCACCAAATACTCCCCATGGCGCTCGGCCCTCCCGCGCTTTTGGCTTCCGTTAGCCGGACAAACCGCGCACGGCAACTACTCGATCGGCGCCTTCACTGCCGGCAACGATGTCGTCGGCCGCCATTCGTACTTCGCGCAGTTCCTCGCCGACCCGCGCGGCGAAGAGCACACCTGGGACGTGCGCTACTCGTATTCGGGATTCGGCCTCCCCATCGTCAACGCCGAGGGAAGCCAGGACTACCACGAGCAGATCGTCACCGACACGAACGGGACCGTGGCCGGCCGGCTGATCGAGCGCGATCAGACGTACACGTTAGGCATGACGTTCACGCGCCCGCGCATCCGCACCAACGCGTTCTGGAGTCTGAGCGGCGAGCTCGAGCAGCGCCACTACACCACCGATCCGTCGCCACTCGCCAATCGGCTCGACGGATTCTTCCGCTCCGATCCGCGCTACTGGTCCATCGTGTCGTCGATCGGTTGGGCGAACACGCAGTTCCCGCCGCGCGCCATCTCGTTCGAGGACGGCATCTCGTTCGCCGCCACCGGACGGCTCCGATGGCTCGAGGGCGCCGGCCCAACGCAATCGCGCAGCTTGAGCGCCGTGCTCGAGGGGTACAAATCAGTCGACCTCGCCGGCTTCGCCCACCAGGTGTTCGCCGCGCGCGTGTCCGGCGGAATCGCATCGGGCGCCGATCCCGGCGTGTACGACATCGGCGGCTCCAACGGCACGCCGGTGGCCGTGTTCCCCGGCTTTACGTTAGGCTCGCGCCACACGTTCGCCGTGCGCGGGTTCCCCTCGGGGATCCGCGACGGCGAGAAAGTCGTGGCCGGCTCCCTCGAGTACCGCATTCCCTTCATCGACCCCCACCGCGGACTCGGCTTCTGGCCCGCGTTCTTGGATCGCACATCGATCGATGTGTTCAGCGACGCCGGCACCACGTGGAATTCATCGGACACCACGTTCAACGGCAAACCCGTAGCCAGTGTCGGCGCCGAAGTCGTCGCGAATCTCGGGCTACAGTACGACGCGCCGTACGTCGCGCGCGCCGGTATCGCGTTCCCCTACATCAACAACGCGCCGGTCAAGGTGTCGCCCGTGAGCGTCTACTTCGAGATCGGCTTCGCCTTCTGAGACATGGCCTCGATTCATCCCACCGCCTTCATCCACCCCCAGGCCGTCGTGTTGGGCGACGTCACGTTAGGCGCACGCACCTCCGTGTGGCCGACAGCCGTGCTCCGCGGTGACAGCGACCGCATCGTCGTCGGCGCGGAGAGCAACGTGCAGGACGGCAGCGTGCTCCACGCCGACCACGGCCTCCCTGCGTTAGTCGGCGCCCGCGTCGCCATCGGCCA
>DATEHK010000007.1:0-14953 GCA_035279625.1 Gemmatimonadaceae bacterium | reverse complement strand
CTGCCCGATGTAGCGCACGAAGATCGAGCGCGTCAGCTGATAGTCCACCTGCAGGCGCGGGATGTTGGTGATGGCGAACTCGCTGCCGTCACGCGCGCGCGTGAGCCGATCGTAAATCCACGATGCGTCGAGCCGGAGATCCGGCGTTGGGCGCCAGGCAACACCCAGACTGCCGGTCACGTCGCGGCCTTCGCCGGCTTCGGCGAAGAGCACCGCGTCGTCGATGCCGGCGCTGGCGTTCACGATCACCTTTCTGTTCGGCGACGTGACGCTCACGCTCTTGCCGTAGAGCGAATACAGCCCGTGGGGCAGCACGAACACGTTGGTGTCGGCGCCGGCCAGGACCCCGTAGCCGCGATACGACGTGCTGTCGAATCGCTGGAAGTTGTCGTTGACCGTGAGACCGATGTTCCAGCCGCCGCGCAGCGTGGCGGAGGCCTGCGTGGAATACCCGCCCTCGAATGTACCGCCTAACTTGAAGAAGTCGGCGTAGGTCCAGATCGGTGTGGCATTGAGGAAAAACGAAACCTGCTCGACCAGCGCACCCGGTGCGCCATACAGCGTGTATCGGTTGAAGACCATCGCGCGGACGTATCCCGTGCGGTTCACGAAACCGCTCGCCGCCTCGAAGTTCGGGCTCACGCCCAACAACTCGACGTGGTTCCCGTAGGCGCGGCCGGTCCGGTCGCCGAGCGTGATGTCCCACAGCGCGCCGTCGCGGCCGCCCAGACCGTCGCGCGTGGTGGAACCCGCGAACTGGAACTGCGAGAACCAGATCTTGCGCCACAGAAAGCGCCCGTCGACGCCGCCCACGCGATTGTAGTCGCGGCCGTCGATGCGGTCGGTGTACACGAGGCCGAGATTGGAGCTGGCGCCCAGGTCGCGGCGAAGGCGCAGGATGTTGTAGATCGGGTCGGTGCCCGTGACGGAGTCGCGCTGGTCGACGGCACCCAGGTAGGCGACATTGAGGTCGCCGATCTTGCCGGTGAGCTTGGCGCCGGCGTTGGGCTGCACGATGTCGCGGGTGTAGATGAGCCGGTTGGGCGTGTCGTACTGCTCGAGGCCCTCGAGGAAGAACGGGCGCTTTTCGGGATAGAACAGCGCGAAGCGTTGGTTGAGCGTGACCTGCGCGACGTCGGCTTCGACCTGCGAGAAGTCGGGGTGCGCGGTGGCGCTCAACCCCAGTCCGTTAGTCACGCCCCAGAACATGGTGCCGCCCAACGCCGGCGTGGTGGAATAGCGGTAGACGCCGTTCACCGAATCGCCTTCCACTTTGGTGGTGGCCTCGGGAATCACGTCCATCACGAGTCCGCGGTGGAGGTGCGTGAGGCCAACGAGCCGCCCGGCTTGGATGAGGAAGCTCGCGTTCGCGCGCACGGTGGGCGTCCACGTGTCTTCGTATCCGGAGTGCTGCACCTTGCGAACGATCTGAATGCCCCACGTTTGCGGGTCGACATCCTGGAAGCGGAGGCTCCGAAAGGGAATGCGAACTTCGACCACATATCCCCACGGTGTGACGTGGCCGCGCGATTCCCACACGAAGTCGGGGTTGAGATCGATGGTGCCATCGAAGCGCGCATTCGGGCCCGAGCCGCCGCCGGCAGCGCCCGCGTCCTGCCCTTCACTACGGACGCCATCTTCCTGCACGCCCAACGGATTCACCGCGAACATGAAGGCGCGGCGGTGATCGGAGTACGTGTCGAGGAGGATTTGGATGTTGTCGTCGGAGTCGATGTTGTCGCGATCGGCGAGCGTCGCACGGACGACATCGCCGTGGGGCTCGAAGGCGCGGATGCCGAAGTAGATCGCGTCGCTCGAGTACCAGACGAGCACTTCGGTGGAGTCGGTCGCGGCCGAACCATCGACAGGCCGATACTCGGAAAATCCTTTGAGTCGGGCGGCGCGGGTCCATACGGCTTCGTCGAGCACGCCATCGACGACGATGGTGGTATCGATGCGCGGGGGAGCGACGTCGAGCTGACGCGACCGCCCGTCGTAGACGGTGCTGTCGGTTAGAGCGGCGGGGGCAGGGCTCGGCGCCTGCGCGAGCAGCGCGAACGAGAGGAGAGAAATGAGCATGCGTTGTCCGGACGTGGATTCTACGCGGGCGAGTCCGAATCGCCAACAGGTGACTGCGGAGTCCGATGCTACTTGTCACCTGGACAACAGCGCCGTATAAACAGGTGGCCTTCATTCTGTTCTGTTACACTTCCACGCAAACCAGGATGCGATTCGCTCCGTACGTCGCGCTCGCGGTGTCGCTGACCGTGGTCGGCGTGTCGAGCGCGCAAGTGGACACGCGCTGGCCGCAGCACTCGATGGACAGGCCGCGCCCGCCGGTCGTCGATCCCGGTCCTGAGCGGCCGCCGGTGCCGCCGCCGGCAGACGCGATCGTGTTGTTCGATCACGGATCGTTGTCGGCGTGGCGTCAGCACGATGGGAGCGCGGCGCGTTGGGCGGTGCACGGCGACTACTTCGAGGTAGAGCCCGGCACGGGCAACATCGTCACGGCGCGCGCGTTCGGCGACTGTCAACTGCACGTCGAGTGGTCGGCGCCGACGCCGCCCAACGGCGAGGGCCAGGAGCGCGGAAACAGCGGCGTGTTCCTGGAAGGGCTGTACGAGGTGCAGGTGCTCGACACGTACCACAACGACACCTATCCCGACGGGCAGGCGGCGGCGGTGTACGGACAGTTCCCTCCGTTAGTCAACGTGAGCCGCCCGCCGGGGCAATGGCAGTCATATGACATCATCTTCCATCGGCCGCGGTTCGATGCGAGCGGCGCGGTGACGTCGCCGGCCCGCCTAACGGTATTCCACAATGGCGTGCTGGTGCAGGACAACGTGGCGTTGAGCGGACCGACGGCCAACAAAGAGCGGCCGCCGTATCACGTGACGCCCGACAGTCTGCCGCTCGAGCTGCAAGACCACAACAATCGCGTGCGGTACCGCGACATCTGGATTCGCGCGATCGACTGACCAAAGGAGAGCCATGCAAGCTGCGGGAACGCGGAAGACATACGATGTGTGCATTGTAGGCTCGGGCGCGGGCGGCGGGATGTCGGCCTACGCGCTGACGCAGGCCGGCGCCGATGTCGTGATGCTCGAAGCCGGCGGTCCGTGGGACAACGCCACGGACTCGAAGATGATGGAGTGGCCGTATCAGTCGCCGCGGCGCGGACGCGGATCGAAGGAGCGCCCGTTCGGCGAATTCGACGGGTGCATTGGTGGGTGGGACATCGACGGGGAGCCGTACACCAGGGCGGCCGGCACGCAGTTCGAGTGGTGGCGCGCGCGCATGGTGGGAGGCCGCACCAATCACTGGGGCCGCATCTCGCTGCGTTTCGGTCCCGACGATTTTCACCGGCGGGATCTCGATGGGTTAGGCGACAACTGGCCGATCACGTACGACGATCTCAAACCGTACTACGATCGCGTCGACCGGCTGATCGGGCTCTTCGGGAGCGTCGAAGGATTGCACAATCATCCCGACGGGATCTTTCAGCCCCCTCCCACACCGCGGTGTTACGAGCTGCTCATCAAGCAGGCGGCGGACACGTTGCGTATCACCTGCATTCCGGCGCGCTTGTCGATCCTCACGCAGCCGCTCAACGGGCGGCCGGCGTGTCATCACTGCGGCCAGTGCAACCGCGGGTGCAAGACCAACGCGAACTTCTCGAGCTCGGGCGTGTTGATCCCGCCGGCGAGGGCGACGGGCAAGTTGACGTTAGTCACGAGCGCCATGGCGTACGAGGTGACGACGGACGGTCGCGGCATGGCAACGGGCGTCTCGTACGTGGACAAGAAGACCGCTACGGTCAATCACGTGCAGGCGCGCGTGGTGGTGCTGGCGGCGAGCGCATGCGAGTCCGCGCGACTGTTGCTCAACTCGAAGTCGTCGCGGTTTCCGCAGGGCCTCGCCAACGCGAGCGGCGTCGTTGGGCGGTATCTCACGGACACGACGGGCACGGACGTCGCGGGCTACATCCCGAAGATGGTGGACCACGTCCCGCACAACGAGGACGGCGTGGGCGGGAATCACCTCTACATGCCGTGGTGGCTCGACAACCGCACGCTGGATTTTCCGCGCGGCTATCACATCGAGTTGTGGGGCGGACTGGACACGCCGTCGTACGGATTCATGGGCGGCATCCACAAGTACCCGAACGCGGGCGGATACGGAAAGGCGCTCAAGGACGAGTACCGGCACTACTACGGCGCGACCGTGGGATTCTCGGGGCGCGGCGAGATGATTCCTAACGCGGACTCGTACTGCGAGATCGATCCGATGACGGTGGATCGCTGGGGGATTCCCGTGTTGCGATTCCACTGGAAGTGGTCGGACCACGAGTTGAACCAGGTGCGTCACATGCAGCAGACGTTCCGGGCGATCGTGCACGAGATGGGCGGCGAGGTATTCTCGCCCATGCCGACCAAAGAGCACGGGTACGGCATCGCCGACGGCGGGCAGATCATCCATGAGTTAGGCACGACGCGAATGGGGCGCGACGCGGGCAACTCGGTGGTGAACGAGCACTGCCAGGCGCACGATGTGCCCAATTTGTTCGTGGCCGACGGCGGGCCGTTCGTGTCGCAAGCCGACAAGAACCCCACGTGGACGATTCTGGCATTGGCATGGCGCACGGCGGACTACATCACCGAGCAGCGGAAGGCAGGCGCGATATGACCGAACACGACGAGGCGCGCGACACCGCGGAGCCGACCGCGCCTAACGGAAGCGGTATCTCCCGGCGGTCGATGCTCGAGCTGGTGGTGCTGGGCACCCTGGCCACCGCGTGCACCGGCGCCGAGCGAACCGCGACGACGGTGAGCGGCCGTGCGGGCGCCGACACGACGCGCGCCGCGGGCGGTTCCTATCAACCGACGGTGTTCACGCCGCACGAGTGGGACACGGTGAACGTGCTGGTCGACATCATCATCCCGCGCGACGAGCGCTCGGGGGGCGCGACGGACGCCGGCGTACCGGAATTCATGGACCGTATCCTCGTACTCTATCCGGAGGATTCCCTGCCCATTCGCGGCGGCCTGGCCTGGCTCGACCACGAGTGCGCCGGCCGGTACGGACGGCCGTTCGTGCAGTGCACGAGCAACGAGCGCAACGCGGTGCTCGACGACATCGCATGGCCGAGCCGCGCCAAGCCGGAATTCAGCCAGGGCGTGGCGTTCTTTAATCGGTTCCGCGATTTCACGGCGAGTGGATTTTACTCGAGCAAGATGGGCGTAGCCGACGTGCAGTATCGGGGCAATGCGTACGTTCAGCAATGGACCGGCTGCCCACCGGAGGCGCTCCACAAACTGGGCGTCGGTTAGGCATGTGCGCCGACCGGTTGGGCATCGGGTTCATCGGGAGTGGATTCAACGCGCGGTTCCATCTTCAGGCGTTCGTGGGCGTGCGGGATGCCGATGTGTTGGGCGTGTTCAGCCCGACGACGAAGCACGCGGCGTCGATGGCCGGGCTGGCGCGTACGTTCGACGTCGGTCAGGCCCGGACCCATGCATCGATCGGCGACCTGGTGGCCGACCCGGCGATCGACGCGATCTGGCTGTGCGGTGCAAATCAGGCGCGCGTCGAGAACGTCGAAGAGATCGTCGATGCCATGGAGCGAGGGCGGGGCACGCTGCGCGGACTGGCGTGCGAAAAGCCGCTCGCGCGTTCGGTGGCCGAGGCGAAGCGGGTGGCGGCCCTGGTCGAGCGCGTTGGCCTAACGACGGGGTATCTCGAGAATCAGGCGTTCGCGCCGCCGGTGGTCCAAGGGCGCAACCTCATCTGGACGCGCGGTGCGCGGCTTACGGGTCGGCCGTACCTGGCGCGGGCGGCGGAAGAACACAGCGGTCCGCACGCACCGTGGTTCTGGCAGGGCCGGCTTCAGGGCGGCGGCGTGCTCAACGACATGATGTGCCACTCGGCGCTCGTGGTGCGGCATCTGCTCACGGAGCCCGGCACACCCCTGTCGTCGCTTTCCGTTAGGCGGGTGACCGGGCACATCGCGAGTCTCAAGTGGTCGCGGCCCGAATACGCGAAGCGCCTGTCGCGCACGATGGGCAAAGAGGTCGATTACACCAAGCACCCGTCGGAGGACTTCGCCAGCATCACGCTCGAGTTCGTGGACGCCGACCGTCGCACGGTGTTAGGCGAGGCGACCACCTCGTGGAGCTTCGTTGGACCGGGATTGCGCCTCTCGGCGGAATTGCTGGGTCCCGAATATTCAATGGCGTGGAATTCGTTGGACAGCGGGCTCACCGTGTTTTTCAGCCGCGAGGTGCATGGACGCGCCGGCGAGGACCTGGTGGAGAAACAGAACGCCGAGATAGGCCTCCTGCCCGTGGTCGCGGGCGAGGCGGGGGTGTACGGCTACGAGGCAGAAGACCGCCATTTCGTGCGCGCCTTTCTGGGGAAAGAGACACCGCAGCTCACTTTCGACGATGGGGTGGATGTGGTGCGCATTCTCATGGCGGCGTACATGAGCGCCGAGCGCGGGAAGACCGTGGATTTTCCACCGCGCGGAGTGGACGCATTCATCCCGCAGGTGGCCAAGGGCGAGTGGAAACCATAACCGGGTCATCGCGGCATGTGGTGACGGTGATGGCGCTGGCGTCACTGATCGCAATACCACGCCTAACGCCTGCTCAGAGCAACGACAGCACGTCGTGCCTGGCCAAGCAACTGCCCTCGGGGACTGCACAGGACACGGTCGTGCTGGACATCCGCACGCTGCCTGATTCGACGCTGACGAAAGACTACGAGGGGCTCATACTCGAGGGTGTGGCGGAAGAGTTCCACGCGCCCGGTATCACGCACGTGCCGGTGTTCAGTCACTGGACGCGCTCGATGGGCGGCGTGGCGGTCGATGAGACGAGATCCGAAGTCGAAGGCGAAGTGGCCTTCGACCTCGACGCAAAGGGACAGATCACGCACGTGACGTTGACGGCGAGCACGCTCGAGCCGGCCCTCGACGACAGTCTAACGCAAGCGGTCTCGCAGTTGGCCGCGTCGGGCATGGTACCGCCGCCTCCGCATGTGCCGGGGACGGGAAAGGCGTTCGTGCTGGTCGGCATCCGATCGGTGAGCGGATACTCGCCGGTCACGCGGCCACTCTATCGCGAGAACGTGCAGATCTTTCCGCTGGCGCACGATGTGGCGGAGCTGGCGAACAATCCGCCGATCACCTACCCGATCCTGCCAGCCGAGGCACGAGTTGGCGACAGCGTGGAGGTGGATTTCGTTGTTGATGAGACAGGTCGCGTGCTGCCCGGCACGACGCGCATCCTCCGCGGTCATTATCTGGACTTCATGCAGGCGCTGGCTCGAGGCGTGAGCAAGTTCCGCTTTCAGCCGGCGATGATCGGGTCGTGTCCCATCAAGATGCGGTGGCGATACTCGTACGTGTTCATGACCACGCCCCGATGAAGCGAGCGCGCAGGTGCTCCGCGGTTAGTCAGGCGGACCGGAGCGCCTGAAATACCAGCGTTCGTCGCGCGGTAGGCGGGGGACGAAGCTGGCGACTGCCACGACTGCCAGCACGGCGAGAACGCTGATCGCAAGGGAACCGGCATCGAACGACAGCCCCAGGGCTCGCGCTCGCGCGGGCCAGGATCCGTACCATGCCAATACCGCCTGCCCCTCCGCACAGGATGGCCAACGCCGTCAGCCACGCCGGCTGGCGCTTCAGTGATCACACCGCATGACGCCCGACGCACCGGACACTGCTACAACGTCCAGCCCGACCGGTACTCCATGCGCAAATACTCCTCGGGCACCTTGGCGTTCGTCACCGCGCCGGTCTCGGGGTTCACCTCCAGCGCCTCATTCATTCGGATGGCGAGGTTGCCCAGCAGCACCATTTGCGTGAGCGGTCCGGCGTGTCCGGCAAAGTTGGACCCGGCCGGCGGCCCGCCCTTGCAGGCACGAATCCATTCCTGGTATACGCCGGGCGTGCGCGGATACTTCTGCGGCGGCGGATGCGCGGCGAACTCAGCTTGGCGGTGGGGATCGAGCAGGCGCACCGCATCGCCGTAGCAATCGGCCACGAGCTTGCCGTCGCTGCCGATCCACAGTTGGGTGCCCACGTCGGCATAGCGCGGCCAATCGAATTCGGGCGCGAGCTCCGCCGGCCGCGCTTCCTGCAGGCCGCCGTCGTGCCACACCACGCGCACCGGGCCGCGCGCGCCCCGGGCGCCGAACTCGTACACGATCCGCGACAGCTTGGGCGCCGTTTCCGGATAGAGCTGCGTCGTCTCGGCTTCGATCCGGGTCGGGAAACCAAGGCCCAACGTCCAGAAAGCCGCGTCCATGGCGTGGGCGGCAATGTCGCCTAACGCACCGCAGCCGAAGTCCCACCAGCCGCGCCAGGTGAACGGCGCGTACGCCGGGTGGTACGGGCGAGCCGGCGCCGGGCCTAACCAGAGATTCCAGTCGAGCCACGGCGGCACCTCGTACATCTCGAGCGGACGGTCCAGCCCCTGCGGCCAGATCGGACGGTCGGTCCAATAGTGGACTTCGTGCACCGTGCCGATCGCCCCCGCCTCGACCAGCTCGCGAATGAGGCGCGTGCCGGCGCCGGCGTGACCCTGGTTCCCCATCTGCGTGGCAACCGTGGTGCGCGCGGCGGCATCCATCAGCGCCTGCACTTCGACGAGCGTGTGGGCGAGCGGCTTTTGACAG
Source organism: Gemmatimonadaceae bacterium (assembly GCA_035279625.1). Taxonomy (GTDB): domain Bacteria; phylum Gemmatimonadota; class Gemmatimonadetes; order Gemmatimonadales; family Gemmatimonadaceae; genus JADGGM01. The sequence goes on along the minus strand of DATEHK010000007.1, from coordinate 6,271 downwards.
AAGACGTGCTTGTCATGCTTCATCGCCAGCATCGCGGCCGCGGCATGCGAATGATCGGGAATGCTCACGGTCACGGCATCGATGTGGCCGCTCTCCTTGTCGAGCATCTCGCGATAGTCGCGATACTGTTTTGCCTTGGGGAAGCGCCGGAACGATGCGGCCGCGCTGTGCAGATCGACGTCGCAGAGCGCGTAGATGTTCTCGGTGCTCACGCCCTGGACGTCGCTCTCGCCTTTGCCGCCTACACCGATGCACGCGATGTTGAGCGTGTCGCTCGGCGCGCGATAGCCGCGTCCCAGGACGTGGCGCGGCACGATCGTGAATGCCGCGCCGGCAAGCGCGACGTCGCCCAGGAAATCGCGACGGGAAACCGGTTCGCTGGCCACGGAACCCTCTGCGTTAGGCAGCCATCGCGGCCGCCGGTTTGGGGTCTTGCGCTTGCGCGCGCGGCCGGAAGAGCAGCGCGAACAGCACGAAGATCACCGCCGCACCGGCCGCGGGCACCAACCACACCGCCCGCCAATCGTGCGCGCCGCCAGGCAATCGGTACGCGTCCACGACGGGTCCGGACAACAGTGAGCCGATGAACAGTCCCACACCCTGCGTGATGAAGGCGAGGAATCCCTGCGCCGCGGCACGGATCGACACGTTCGCGCGCTGGTCGACGTAGATCTGCCCGGTGACGAAGAAGAAGTCGTAGCAGACGCCGTGGAGGATGATGCCGGCGTAGAGCATCCATGCGTTCACGGTCACGTTGCCGAACGCGAACAGCAGATACCGCACGGCCCAGGCCGCCATGCCCAACAACAGGATCTTCTTCACGCCTAACCGCGACAAGGCCCACGGCAGGAGCAGCATGAAGCCGATCTCGAAGAACTGACCCAGCGTCATCTTGGCCGCCGCGTCCTGCAAGCCAATTTCATTCAGGAACGGGTTGGTGAACGTGTAGTAGAACTGCAACGGGATACAGAGCAGGAACGAGCCCAGGATGAAAATCGCGAACGCGTTGTCCTTGAGAAGCGAGAGCGCGTCGAGGCCCAACACGTCGCGCGCGGTGATCTTCTTGCCCGCGGCATGCGGCGGCGTGTGCGGCAGCGCGAACGAGAAGATGCCTAACACAATCGACGCGCCCGCCGCCAGCTGCAGCGGCACCGCGGTCGCTTCGAGCTTGAGCATGCCGACGATGAGGCCGGCGACGATCCACCCGATGGTGCCCAACACACGTACGAGCGGAAACTCGCGCGTCGGATCCGTCATGTGGTCGAACGAAATCGAGTTGGTGAGGGCGAGCGTCGGCATGTAGCACAACGCGTACACGATGAGCACGGCGTAGAACGCACCGAAGCCGTGCATCGTGGACGCGATCCAAAGCACCACGCCGCCCACAATGTGGAGCAGCGCCAGAATGCGCTCGGTGGCGAAGAATCGGTCGGCCACCATGCCGACGAAGAACGGCGAGATCATCGCGGCGATGGCCGTCGCGCCGTAGGCGAGCCCGACCTGCGTGCCGTCGAACTTCAGCGACGTCCCCAGATACGTGCCCATGGTGACAAACCACGCGCCCCAGACGAAGTACTCGAGGAACATCATCGTCGAGAGCTTGACGCGGACCGCGGTCATGTCCGATCTCCAGAGGATGGACGGCGCGCGAGAAGATACCGCGCGCGCCGGACGCAGCAAGGTGGCCCGCCTCTACCGCACTCCGTACCGCGCGCGCATGGTTCGACGTATGACGACACGACTCTACTACTCCGACTCGTACCGCACGGAATTCGACGCGCGCGTGGTGGAGCGCGCGGATGACGGGCGCCGTGTGTACCTCGACCACACGGCCTTTTATCCGACTTCCGGCGGACAGCCTCACGACGCCGGTACCCTCGGCGCTGCCCGGGTGCGCGACGTGATCGACGAAGGCGCGCGCATCGCGCACGTGCTCGACACACCGTTGAATGAAGGTGCCGTGACTGGTCGCATCGATTGGCCGCGGCGCTTCGACCACATGCAGCAACACACGGGACAGCATCTCCTGTCCGCGGTGGTGGCAGACCTTTTCGGTTGGGCGACGGTGAGCGTGCACTTCGGCGCCGACGTGTCGACGCTCGATGTCGATGTGCCGTCGATCACCCCCGAACACGCTGCACGCGCCGAGCAACGGGCGAACGAGATCGTGTTCGAGAACCGGCTGGTGACGGTGTCGTACGAGGACGCGGCGACGGCAACAGGATTGCGCAAAGCATCGGACCGCGATGGCACGCTGCGCATCGTGAGCATCGCCGATCTCGACCGCAGCGCCTGCGGCGGCACGCACGTACGCGCGACGGGCGAGATCGGTGCGATTCTCGTAGGGAAACCGGACAAGGTTCGGCAATCCGCGCGGCTGGAGTTCGTGTGCGGCATGCGCGCGGTGCACCGAGCTCGCGCCGACTACGACGCGTTGTCGCGGTTGGCGCAGTCGTTGTCGGCGGCGCCGCAGGAAGTGGCGGATTTAGTGGCGCGACAGACCGTGCGATTGAAGGACGCCGAGTCGCGGTTGCGACAACTGGACACGGAGCTCGCGGCACGGATCGCGCGCGAGCGCTACGATGCGGCGCAGCCCGATGACGCCGGTGTGCGTCGCGTGGTGGAGCGACGCGCGGCGGGGTCGCTGGACGAGCTGCGTCCGCTTGCGCTTGCCACGATGTGTCTGCCGCGCGCGGTGTTCGTCGGCGCGGTGGATTCGCCGGCCGTGTCGCTCCTGCTCGCGGCGTCCGAGGACTCGGGACTCGACGCAGGGCGTGCGCTCAAGGCCGCGCTCGCCGATGGCGGCGGGCGAGGCGGCGGTTCGGCGCGGCTGGCGCAGGGCACCCTGCCCTCGCGCGAGGCACTCGATCGTGCGCTCGCGTCGATCGGCGGCGTCCGTTAGGCGTGGCGTCGCGCGGTGGCTGGCACGCCGCGTGAAGGAGGCTCATGGCTCGCGATCAACTCTAGCAGGAGGCAGCTATGAAAATCGGCATCATCGGCGCTGGGCACATCGGGGGCAATTTGGCGGGGCGGTTGACGGCCGCCGGGCACGACGTGTCGATCGCGAATTCGCGCGGGCCCGACACGCTGCGCGACGTCGCATCGAAGACCGGCGCGAAGCCGGTGGAAGCGGCGGACGCCGCGCGCGACAAAGATCTGGTGATCGTGACAATCCCTGAGAAGGGCGTGACCGACCTACCCAAAGACCTGTTCGCCGCGACCGACCGGCACACCGTGGTCGTGGACACGGGCAACTACTATCCGAAGCGCGACGGCAAGATCGAGCCGATCGAGGATGGTGAAACCGAGAGCCGGTGGGTGTCCGATCAGCTGGGCCGGCCCGTGGTGAAAGCGTTCAACACCATCTATGCGCACAACCTCGTCGATCGCGCGCGGCCCAAAGGCGACGACAAGCGGTTGGCGCTGCCCGTCGCCGGGGATGACGCGAACGCGAAGAAGGTGGTGATGCAAGTGATCGACGAGATCGGATTCGACAGCGTGGACGCGGGCGGCCTGGACGATTCATGGCGGCAGCAGCCGGGGACGCCTGTGTACGGCGCCGAGCTCGACGCGTCGGGCGTCGAGCACGCTTTGGCGCAAGCGAAACAGGAGCGGCCCAAGGAGTTCCGCGCTTAACGGAGAGCGAGTGGCGGCACGGCGTCCGGCCACCGTACGCCGTGCTGGTTCGTCGAGCAGCTCAGAACGTCAGCGCGAGGAGATACTCGTAGCTGACCTTGGCGTCGGCGATCGGCGACGGCGGCTCGTCGTGCTCGACGAACGTGTACTCGAGACCTGCCTTACGCGCCGCACGCAGGACGCCCCGCCAATCGATGGCTCCCTGCCCAACGTCGACCATTTTCCCGCCTTTCGTCATGTCCTTCGCGTGAATCATCGGGAACCGTCCCGCATGTCGCGAGAAGTACGCGAGCGGATCCTGGCCGCCTTTCAAAATCCAGAAGATGTCGAGCTCCATCTTCACCAGGTGCGGATCGGATTCGGCGAGCAGGATATCATACGGCAGCTTGCCATCGATCCGCGCGAACTCGAATTCGTGGTTGTGGTAGGCGAAGCCCAAGTCGTGCTTCCGCGCAGCCTCGGCGGCGGTCGTCATCTCGCGCGCAGCCTTGGTGTAGCCGGCAATCGTGCGCTCCGACTCGTCGATCCAGGGATTGACGATGTAGGTCTGGCCGAGCGTCGCCGCGTCGTCGAGCGTGCGGGCCCAGTTGCGACGAATGTCCTGCATGCTGCTGTGCGACGACCGCGCACGCAGTCCGTGGCGGTCGAGGATCGCGCGCATCTCCTTGGCGGTCTTGTTGTGAAGACCCGCCAGCTCCACCTCGCGATACCCGATCGCGGCGACGGCGGCAATGGTGCTCTCGACGTCCTGATCCATCAGGTGACGAACGCCGTAGAGCTGGAGCCCCAGACGGCCTAACCGGTCGGCGCGCGACGCGCCGACGCGGACGAGCGCGGACGGGCCAAGCAAAGCGCCGGCGGCAATCATGCCGCCGGCGCTCCGCAAGAACTCCCGTCGACCGTGATGCACGGTGTGAATCGCCTACGCCTTAGCGCCGCGAGTTGCTCAACAAGCGCAGAATCTCGAGGTACAGCCACACGAGCGTCATGAGCAACGCGAACCCGCCGTACCACTCCATGTACTTCGGCGCGCCTTGCTGCGCGCCGCGTTCGATCATGTCGAAATCGAGGATCAGGTTGAGTGCCGCGACGCCGGCGAACACCAGACTCAAGCCGATGCCTAACGCACTGTGGCTCCACAGAATCGGCATCGACACGTGGAACAGGCCGAGTACCAGCGTGAACGCGTAGAACAACATGATGCCGATGGTGGCCGAGATCACGATACGGCGGAACATCGGGGTGGCGCGAATGACGCCGGTTTGGTACGCGAGCAGCATGCCTAACGCAACGGCGAGCGTGAGCCCGACCGCCTGCACCGCGATGCCGTGGTAGACCGCCGAATACGTCGCCGAGATAGCGCCCAAGGCCAGCCCTTCGAGCACCGCGTACAAGGGCGCCGTGAACGGCGACGTCTGCGGCCTGAACAACGCGATCAGGGCCACGACGAGACCGCCGAACACCCCGATCAGCATGGACGGCGAGACGACTTCGGGCTTGGAAATAGCCGCCGTCCATACCCAGCCGGCGGAGAACGTCGCGAGCGCGACGAGCAGTAACGCCTTGAACGCGGCGCCCGACACCGTCATGCGCTCGGCGGTGACACCGGCGATCGCATTCCGGAAAACGGACTCGCGCAACGCGGGATTCGTGCGTGCCATGGAATTCTCTACGCTAATGGGAATGGCCAATGGGGCGCGCGACGCGCGCACCCGCGATTGGACAGTAGTCATACACTACAAAGCTACACAAGATTCTAGCCACCGTCTGGCGCCTCGTGATGCGTCGCTTCGCCCGCATTGGGCGGCCGGAACACGAGGTCGAACGCCAGCCAGAGATCGCGGGCGAACGGGAAGAAGAACACCGGCATCGCAATCGCGAGCACCACCGAGAGGGCCCACACGAAGTTCCACGGCACGTGGGGCCATAGCGCGACGATGACCACCACCGCCGTCGCCACGGATACGAGCTCGGCAGCGACGAGGTTGAACATGTAGGCGCCGAGCCAGTAGTCCTCCGACTCGCCGCGCTCGAGCACGAGACCACAGGTGGGACAGGCGTGCTCCAGCTTGAATCACGAGCGCCAGATGCCGCGCCCGCCGCATCGCGGGCAACGAAGGAGGAACGCGCGGCCGATCATCGTGATGCGAGGCGGCGGCGGTTTGTCATCCGCTACGCTCATGGGGTCCGCTTGGCGCTCACTAACTGGGTTGCTCACCGTACGACGGAAACTACTCAGGTGAGCTCGTCGCGCGCAGTCTCGCCACTCGAGGCGGTTGGGTTGGATGCGGAGCCATGCTCTACTTCGCTGCCGGGTACAGCGGTTTCCTGCACCCAGCCGGTCGGACGCTTGGACCACACGGAGCCGTCGTCGCAGATGACGAGGATGTCGTTCTCGCGACGCATGGCCGAGATCGGGCGGCGCACGCGTGTGCTATTGGGAGGCAAGCCCGGTTGGCGTTCGGGATGCGGCATGCTGTCGGCCAGGGCTTCTTCGATGTCGTACTCGCGTCCGCCGGAGGTGCGCGGGGCATCGGCGAGCCCGCGCGCGGGCGGCGCCGACACGTCGCGTTCGACGTCCGCCGGCGCCGCGCCTAACGGAGCGGCGGGGGCGGCGTCCGCAGGAGGGGGCGGT
>DATEHK010000006.1:0-5272 GCA_035279625.1 Gemmatimonadaceae bacterium | reverse complement strand
CGGCAGCGGCGGCCGGGTGGTGACCGCGTCGCCGGGCGAGGTCGTGCCTAACGGAACGCCGGATACGGCGGCTCGCAACGCGTTCCGGTCCGACCTGGGCACCGACAGCGTCATGCGGGCGCGCGCGCCGGTCACGGTCGAGGCGGTCCTCGACAGCGCCGACCTCACGCTGCCCGACACCGCGACCTTCAAGCGCTACAAGTATCACGTGCGCTTCGCGCCGGACTACGTCGCCCGCCCATCGGTGGGATACGGCTCCGACGACTTCGGCAGCGGCGTGTACGGCGGCACGGCCATCGTGTTGAGCGACATGACCGGCAACAACCAGCTCACGTTTGCCGGCGCCGTCAACGGCCGCATCTCCGATGCGCAGGTGTTCGCCGGCTACACGAATCTGGGCCAGCGTTTCCAGTACACGTCGGGCCTGTTCCAACAGCCCTACTACTTCGCCAACGGCTACGGCCTGGCCGGCAACGCGCAGGGCTTCTTCGAGACGCAGATCATCACGCGCTACGTGGTGCGCCAGGCGTACGGCGTGGGGATCTACCCGCTCGACCGGTTCACGCGCGTCGAGCTGGGCATGCGCCTAACGAACCTCGAACGGAGCGACCTGGTGTTCACGCGCCAGCTCGATTCGTCGTACACGCAGGTCGATCCGTACGGCGAAACCACCCGGAACGCGCGCACCGTGAACTATGCGCAGCCGCTCCTGGCCTACGTGTCGGACAACGTGCTGTACGGATACACGGCGCCCATCTACGGACGCCGCTACCGCTTCCAGGTGCAGCCGGCCCTGGGCAGCCTCAAGTGGACGGAGTACCTGGCCGACTACCGGCGCTACGACCCGATCCTGTTCAGCTACCTCACGGTCGCGACGCGGTTCACGGCCAACGTGTCCACGGGCCGCGACGCGGACTCGGTGCGCAAGTACATCGCGTACTCCGATGAGCTGCCCGGCTATGATGGCGCCGCGTTCTCGTCGTCGCAGACCTCCTGCCCGAACACGACCACGGCGTCCCTCTACCGCTGCTCCCCGCTCCTCGGCAGCAGCCTGGCCATGGCATCGGCCGAAGTCCGGTTCCCGATCGTGCGCGGCGGCACGATTGCGGGTGTCATTCCAATTCCCCCGATCGAAGGCGCGTTTTTCTATGACGTCGGCACAGCGTGGTTCTCCGGGCAATCGGTCGAGCTCCATCGCATCCGCGTGAACGACCCGACCAATGTCCGCGGCCTGCTCACGAGTCACGGCGTTGCGCTGAGAGTGAACCTCTTCAACTACATGATTCTGGGTTGGAGCTACGCGATCCCGACGGAAGCGACGGGGCATAGGGGGGTGTGGCAGTTCTCGTTGTACCCCCCCTTCTAGGGAAGCGCGCGCTCGCGCGCGCTTCCCTGCTTTTAGCCTTTCCCCGTTTCTCGCGCTCCCTTACCTTCCACTCGTGCGTAGAGCGTTTCTCACGATTGCGCTCGTGCTGGCGGCGTGCGGTCGAAACGAGCGCGCCCGCGCACCCGCCGCGCCTGCCGATCATCCCGCTCCTCAGTCCGTTGGGCCCGACGCGCTCGTGATGCGGTTCCCACGCGCGGGGGGCCTTGTGCACGCGTACGCATATCCGGCCCTCGACACGGCGCTGTGGACGTCGGTGGACAAAGCGCCGGCGCTCGAGCGCGTGCTCGGCTTCGACGACGAGGCCGGGGCGATCACCGGCGTCGACGACAAGGGCGGCGTGGTGCGCCTCGACCTGCGACTCGGCACCGTGTCGCGTGATACCAAGCCGAAGTTGACGCGGCTCGCGTCGAGCGACGGGTCGAGCGTGTACGGGATCGCGAAAGACGGCAGCGTGGTGCGCCTAACGCCGGCCGGGCAATGGACGTTCAAGCCGCCCGCGCCGGCGCACGATGTGATCCCCGAGCCCGATGGCTCGCTATTGCTGGTCGCCGATCACAACGACAAGACCACCGTCTGGCAAATGCATCCGCCGGATCGGCAGCTCACCGACACGGCGCACTTGCCGGCGGTGGGACGCGCGGTGCGCACGATGGTCGGCGATCGGGTGTACTTCACGGTGGATTCGGGGCTGGTCGGGCTGCGCAGCCGTGGACTCCAGTCGGTGCCCAGCATCCATCTGGATCATCACGTGCGCGCGCTGGCCACGACGCCGAGCGGCGACCGGCTGTACGCGGCGCTCGATTCGGCCGACGCGATTCTGGTGATCGACCGCTACACGCACAAGATCGACACGCGCGTTGCGTTAGGCGGCGAGGCCATCGACCTGCGCATGGACCCCACCGGCCGCTACGTGCTCGCGCGCCCGGCCACGGGCGACTCGGCATGGGTGATCAACGTCGGCACCGACCAGCTGGTGGGCGCGGTGACCACCGAGTGGCGCGCCGACCTCCCCACCGTCGCGCCTAACGGATGGCTGGCGCTCCTCTCCAAGCGCAACGTGGTGTTCGCCGACGGTGCATCGCTGCGCGTCGAGAAGACGGTCGAGGGCGGCGCCGCCGACACGTGGTTGTTCATCTTGTGGAATGGATTCCGTCGTCCCGATGCGCCGGCCGAGCAGCCACTCACGATGGCGGGCGACAGCGCGGGGCGCGCCGACAGCACCGCCGCCGCGCAAGCGCCGGGCGACACCGGCAACGTATTCGCGACGCCGGCGGATTCGTCGAGCGCGCAGAGTGCCCAACCGGCCACCGCGCCGCGTCCCGCGTCGCCGGCCGCGGCGTTGCCTGTGACGGCGCCGCCGGCAGAGAGTACCGCGACGCAGGGCGTCGGCCTGGGCGGCTTCACCGTGCAGTTTGCGGCGCTGCGCTCGCAGGCGGTTGCCGACTCGCTCGCCCGCACGATCGCGGTCGACGGCGCGCATCCGCGCGTCGTGCAAGCCCCGCGCAACGGCGACATGATTTATCGTGTAGTGCTCGGCCCGTACGCTACGAAGGATGACGCACTACGCGTCGCCAAGGCGTCGGGTGCGTCCTACTGGATCTATCCGGGAGTACCGTGACCGTGAGCTCTCCGCTCGACCACACGATCACCTCGGCCTGGGAGCAGGAAGGCCAACGCATCGCGCCGGCGCTCGACTTCCGCGCATCGGCGCTCATCCTCGGATCCGATCCGGTCGCCGCGGCCGACGTTGCGTTAGGCATGGCGCGCGCGCAGGCACGGCGGCGGCGTGTGTGCGTGGCCGACGTGGTGGGCGAGCTCAAGCCGATCGAGGATCTGATCCCGTTCGACTTCGAGTACGGTCTCATGGACGCGTTCTTCCAGGGCGTCTCGCTCAACAAAGTGGCGTTCCCGGTGGACCCGGCGCGCAACCTGCTGCTCTTGCCGAGCGGTGCCAAGCCGATCGATCACGACGGCATTCTCGCGAGCGCGCGTTGGGCATCGCTGGCGGCGGGTTTCCGCGACGCCGGCGCCCTGTTGCTGGTGATCGCGCCGTACGACGCCGCCGGTACGGCGCAGGCGGCGATGGCCACGGATGGTGTGGTGTTGGTAGGCGACGCGGCGGCACCGGCCGGAGCGCCGGTGCTCGCGCACGCGCGCATCGAGACGATGGAACCGATGGACGAGGCCGCGCTGCCGGTGTCCGACGCCGCGTTCGATGAGCAGCTCGTTGCCGCGGCCCCGGCCCCGGCACGCATCGCGCGGCCGACGCCGCCCAAGCTCTTCACCGTCCAACCGTTAGGCGCGAAGCCCATCCCGTTCTGGGTGGGGATCGGCGTGGCGGCCGTGGCCGCGATCGCCATCGCGACGTGGGCCGCCGACCGCTACGTCCCGCGCGCCGGGCCTAACGCAAACGCCTCGCTGGCATCCGACGCACCGGCCGCCGAGAGCGCGGGCGGCCAGGCGGCGTTGCCGCGCGGCGCCCCCGACTCGGGCACGGCACGCATGCCGGGCGATTCCGCGGACGTCGCCGCCGGTACGCTCGTCGCCAATCCCGCCGACTCGGCGAACGCGTCGGCGTTCGCGGTGGCGCTCGCCGAAGTGTCGAGCTCGAGCAGCGCCAACGTCATGATCGACGACCAGGCGTCGAAGGGCGTGCCGGCGCTCACCGAGTCGCCCGAGCGCGGACAGCCGGCGAACGGACCGCTGCTCGTGGTGAGCGGCGCGTTCGGGTCGCGCACGCAAGCCGATTCCCTTCTTCGCGCGCTGCGCCGCCGCGGCGTGCTCAAGCCCGCTCAGGGACACGTGACCGCGTTGCCGCTCACGCTCCTCATTCAGACGGGTGTGTCGCGCGACCAGGCGGCGTTCTTCACGCATGGCTACCGGCTCAAGGGACTGCCGGTGTACGCGCTGCTGCAGAGCGACGGCAGCGTGAACCTCTACGCCGGCGCGTTCGACTCGGTCGACGCCGCCCAACCGCTCTTGTATGCGTTCCGCGCCAACGGCGATCAACCACGCGTGGCCTACCGCGTAGGGAGAGTATTCTAGTGCGCCTCACCAGGCTCGAGCTCCACGGATTCAAGTCGTTCGCCGACAACGTCCACCTGGTGTTCGAACCCGGGGTGACGGCGATCGTCGGGCCTAACGGATGCGGCAAGTCCAACGTGTCGGACGCGGTGCGCTGGGTGTTGGGCGAGCAGCGGGCGCGCGCCCTCCGCGGCGCGAAAATGGAAGAGGTGATCTTCCAGGGCTCGTCGGCGCGGCGCGCGGTGAACATCGCGCAGGTGTCGCTGCACTTCGAGAACGACGATGGCGCGCTCGCGGTGCCGTTCCGCGAGGTGGTGATCACGCGGCGCCTCTCGCGCTCGGGCGACAGCGAATATCTGTTGAACGGCGCGCCGTGCCGGCTGCGCGACATTCAGGACATGGTGCGCGGCACGGGCTTGGGCGCCGACTCCGGCGTGGTGATCGAGCAGCGCATGATCGACGCGCTGTTGTCGGACCGTCCGGACGACCGTCGCGAGCTGTTCGAGGAGGCGGCGGGCGTCGGGCTCTATCGCGACCGGCGGCGGAGCACCGAGCGCCGGTTGGACGAAACCACGCTCGACCTGTCGCGGCTCGACGATCTCATCTCGGAAGTGCAGAGCCAGGTGCGATCGTTGGCGCGCCAGCGCAAGCGGGCCGAGCGCCACACCGAGCTCATGGCCAAGCGGTACACGGCGGAGATCACGCTGGCGTCGCGCGACATGGCGGCGTGGCACGAGGAGCTGCAGCAGCTGGAGTCGCGCCTAACGGAACTCCGGGTGGCGCTGCCGGCGAGCGAGGAGGACGTGCGCGCCGCGGACGACCGCCGCACGCGCGCCCACGGCGCGCGCGCGGCGGCCGAAG
>DATEHK010000005.1:0-8808 GCA_035279625.1 Gemmatimonadaceae bacterium | reverse complement strand
ACCGACCTCTCGAGCGTCACGCAAGCGCAGCTCAATGCGGTCGCGCGCCAATTGAACATGCGCCCGCGGAAAACACTCGGCTTCATGACACCAGCGGAGAAACTCGCGTCCACCGTTGCACTCACCGATTGAATCCGCCTTTGAACCCTTCGTCGAGGAGACTCGGCTACGCGCAACGCACGAGTCGTGGACTAAATCAGACCTCTGGTTCCGTGGGCTCCACGTCAGCGTGCGGCGTCGGCTCCTCGCTCTCCATGGGAATGACCTTGGACGGCGTTTCAGGACGCGGCGGCTGGTCTTCCGGAATGTTCGTTACCGACAGCACGATGCGACGGTGAATCGGGTCGACCTCGAGAATACGCAGCTCGAGGTTCATGCCCTCGTACACGACGTCGGCCGGACTGACCACGGTCTTGCCCATGTTCAGTTGGCTGATCGGCACAAAGCCCTCGATGTCGTTGCCAATGTCGACCACGACACCCTTGTCCATGAGACGCGCCACCTTGCCCTGCACGTCCATGCCCACGGGATACGTCTCACCGATGCGCAACCACGGGTCCTCGGTTGCCTGCTTGAGGCCGAGCGAGATGCGCTTGTTCTCGGCGTCGATGTTCAGGATCACGACGTCCACCGTGTCGCCCTTCTTCACGACTTCCGACGGATGTTGGACGCGCTTCGTCCAGGACATGTCGGAAATGTGAATGAGGCCATCGATACCCGGCTCGATTTCGACGAACGCGCCGAACGAGGTGAGGTTGCGCACCTTGCCCGAGATCCGCGTGCCCACCGGATACTTGTACGGCAGCACCACCCACGGATCCTGCTCCGTCTGCTTCATGCCTAACGAGATCTTCTCTTCGTTGGGATCGACCTTGAGCACCACCGCTTCGATCACTTCGCCGATCGACACGAGCTTGGACGGGTGACGCACGTTGCGCGTCCAGCTCATCTCGCTGATGTGCACGAGACCTTCGATGCCCGGCTCGAGCTCGATGAATGCGCCGTAGTTCGTGATCGACACCACCTTGCCGTGGACGCGCGTGCCCACCGGATACTTCTCGGCGACGTCCTTCCACGGATAGCTCTGGAGCTGCTTCAAGCCCAGCGAAATGCGCTCGCGCTCCCAATCGATGTCGAGAATCTTGACCTCGAGCTCCTGGCCAATGTGCACCAGCTCCGACGGGTGCGAGATGCGGCCCCACGACATGTCGGTGATGTGGAGCAGTCCGTCCACGCCGCCCAGGTCAATGAATGCACCGAAGTCGGTGATGTTCTTGACGACGCCTTTGCGCACCTGGTCCTTCTGGAGCTCCTTCATGAGCTTCTCGCGCTTGCCGGCACGCTCGACTTCGAGGATCACTCGGCGCGAGACGACGATGTTACGGCGGCGCTTGTTGAGCTTGATGATCTTGAACTCGTACTTCTGACCTAACAACTCGTCGATGTTAGGCACGCGGCGCAGCGCGATCTGCGAGCCCGGCAGGAACGCATCGACACCCATGAGGTCGACCACCACGCCGCCCTTGATCTTCTTGACGAGCGTGCCTTCCACAGGCTGATCGTTCTCGTAGGCCTGGCGGATGCGCTCCCACACGCGCATGAAGTCCGCCTTCTTTTTCGAGAGTACGACCGAGCCTTCCTGGTCCTCGAGGTGTTCGAGTAGGACCTCGACTTCATCGCCGGGCTTGAGCTCCGGATGGTCCTTGAATTCCTCGAGCGGGACAGCGCCCTCGGATTTGAATCCGATGTCGAGGATGACCATGTTGTCCCGGATTTCCAGGACTTTGCTCTTGACGATCTCGCCCTCCTCGATGGACGCAAGCGTCCCCGCGTAGAGCTCGATCATGCGCGCTTCTTCGTCGGCAGAGTACTCGTCCTCGTCCCAGCGGTTGTCACCGTGGGCGAGCAGGCGGAGCGCTCCGCGCTCCTTGTCACGCCGAATGACGGCGGTGTCTTTCGGGTCTTCGGTTTCGAGTTCGGGCATACCGGAGTGAATCTCCTAGTCGCGGATCGTGTCGCTCGCCGCGCCGAGGTTCGGGTGAATGATGTAGAGCCCGCCGCAAAGTGCGTCGGGCCGGAACCGTCAAACATAGTGCTTCAGGAATGGGGAGGCAAGTCGCGCCATTGCGCGAACTTGGAGCCCATTTGTTCGGTCGTGATCGAGCCGATCAGAGACCCGGGCGCAGCACCTTCACGAGGGCTACGATGCGCTCGACCTGCTCTTCCTGCGTCAGGTACGTCGTGTCGATGAGCACGGCGTCTTTCGCTTGCACGGTTTGCGTGGAATCGCGCGCGTCGCGTTGGACGAGGCGCTCGGTTTCTTCGGCGATCTCCGGATCGGCGGCCGAACGCCCGAGTCGTTGAATGAGACGTCGCCGCGCGCGTTCCCAGGGGTCGGCGATGAGAAAGATCTTGAGGTGCGCGTCGGGGAATACCACGGTGCCGATGTCGCGTCCGTCGACCACCACGCTCCGGCCTTTGGCCAGATCGCGCACCTGCGCGTTGACCCAATCGCGAACGCCGCGCATCTGCGCCACGCGCGACACGTGTTGCGTGACCGTGCCGCCTCGCATCTCGTGCTCGAGCTCCGTGCCGTCGACGAGCAACACGAAGGCGCGGCGCTCGTCGCGGCTCGACACGCGCTTGGCGGCGCGCAACACGTCCGGCTCGTCCCACGGCTCACCGGCCGACTCGCGCAGCACCGCCGCCGTGGCCGCGCGATACAGCGCGCCAGAGTCGATGTGGTAGAAGCCTAACCGTTCGGCTACCCATCGCGCCGTGGATGATTTGCCGGCCGCCGCGGGTCCGTCGATGGCGACGACGATCGGCGTGTTCGGATCGCGAATCCGCGGGACGTAGGGCGGCGTGGGCTCTGTCATCGGCGCATGTGCGAGGCGTGTCTCCTACGAGACGATTGCGCGAGACACGTCGTCCCAGAATCCCGGATACGATACGGCGACGCACGACGGGTCATCGATCTCGATCGCGCTCCCCGGCAGAGCGCGGAGCACGCCGAAGGCCATCGCGACGCGGTGATCGCCGCGCGTCAGGACGCGTCCGCGGAGCGGCCGATCCGAGCCTTCGATGCACATGCCGTCTGGCAGCTCGTCGGCATTCACGCCTACCGCGCGCAGATTCGCGACCACCGTGGCGATGCGGTCGCTCTCCTTGACGCGCAGCTCTTCGGCGCCGCGAATGGTGGTTGTCCCGTGTGCGCGCGCGGCCAGGCACGCCACGAGGGGCAGCTCGTCGATCATCGACGGCACGTCGTCGCTGCCTAACGCGATCGCTCTCAAGCACGACGGACGGGCGATGATGGTGCCCACCGGTTCTCCACCCTGCGCGTTCCCGTCCTCGAGCACGAGCTCGGCACCCATGCGCACGAGCGCGCGGTAGAACCCGGTGCGGGTGGGGTTGAGGCAGACGTCGGGCAGCGTGAGCTTGCCGCCGTTGGCGAGCACCGCGAGCGCCGTGAGAAACGCGGCGGAACTCGGATCGGCGGGGACGCGCATGCGGAGCGGCGCAAGCCGGTCGACAGGCGCGACTTCGACCGTGGTATCGTGCGCCATGACGGTCGCGCCTAACGCGGTGAGCATGCGCTCCGTGTGGTCGCGCGACGGCGCCGGCTCGTGCACCGTGACCGCGACGCCCGCGGCGACGCCGGCGAGCAGAATGGCGCTCTTCACTTGCGCCGACGCCGTGTCCGAGCGCCACGCTATTTCGTGAAGGTTGCCGCCCTCGACCGTCATGGGGAGTCCATCGTTCGGCGCGACATCGACGCGGGCGCCCATGGCGCGCAGCGGGTGGGCAATACGGCGCATGGGCCGGCGGCTCAGGCTCGCATCGCCGACGAAGCGGCTCGTAAACGGGCGCGCGGCGGCGATGCCGGCCACGAGGCGCGCCGTGGTGCCGCTGTTGCCGCAGTCGAGATCGACCATCGGTGCGGTGAGCGCGCGTGCGCCGCGACCCACGATGGTGATGTCCTGGGACAAGGGCGGCACCGGGACGCCGAGTGCGCCTAACACGCCGGCCGTGCTGTGGACGTCGGCCGATGGCAGAATGTCGCGGATTCGGGAGGCGCCTTCGGCCAGCGCGGCGAAGATGAGCGCGCGATGCGAGATCGATTTGTCACCCGGGACGCGGATCACGCCGCCCACCTTCATGGGCGGCGCTCTCCCCCGTCGCCGCCTGCCGCCTCGCGGCGCCAGGTCATCGCGCGTTCCCAGATCGCCGCCACGCGTTGGTCGTCTCCCGATGCCAGGGCGCGGCGGAGCTCGGCGATCGTCGACTCGAGGCGCGCCAACGCCTGGTCGAGCTCTCCGGGTGCGCCGCGCAGCAGCGCCGGCCACGCGCCTAACGGAGTGGCCGCGAGGCGCGTCGTGTCGCGCGCGCCCGATCCCGTGGACACCGGCACGATGCGCGCCTCCGCCAATGTGTGCGCGAGCGCCGTCGCGGTAATCTGCGGCAGGTGGCTCACCCAGGCCATCAGCCGGTCGTGATCCGACGCGGTGCGATAGTCGATGCGGTGCGCGCCCGCCGTTCGCCAGAGCCATTCGGCGGCGCGCCGGCCGCGGGAGTCGAGGCGGTCCTCGACGCACACGGTGGCGCCGACGAACATGTTGGCGCGCGATGCGCCGAATCCGTGGTCGTGCGATCCGGCCAGGGGATGCGTGCCCACGACGCGCGGCCACGTCGCGTCGTCGATTCCTAACGGTTCGCGCTGTTGGAGTCCGCCCACGTGGAAAATGCGCGTGGCCGGCTGACAGGCCTCGAGGATGGCACGTCCGACCTCGGCGATGCGCGCGAACGGCACGGCGAGCACCACGGAGGTCGCGCCGTCGCACAGCGACACCAGCGGCGCGGCGCCGAAGGCGATCGAAATGCCGGCCGCCTCCGCCAGCTCGCGATCCGAGGTCGATGTGCTCCAGCCGCGCACCTCGACGCCCTGCGCGACGAGCGCCCGCGCCAGCGATCCACCGATGCAGCCCAAGCCAACGATCGCGACCGGCCGTCGCGCGGGTGTCGTGGTCGTCATCGGAGCCACTGCTCGAGCGTGGTGGACGCATTGGTGCCGGCATCGCGGTACTTCACGATCACGGGCGCGTGCACCGCGAGTCCCTGGCCGCGCGCCCATTCGCCGGCGAGGGGCCGGGCGCCCGGCACCACCACCGCGCCCGCCGGAATCTCGAGCGGCGCGTCTCCGTTAGACCGATAGGTTCTCTCGCGCACGGCGTCGAACACCGGTACGCCGCGGGTCAAGATCACGCCGGCGGCAAGCACCGCGCCTTCGCGCACCACCGTCCCTTCGTAGACACCCGAGTTGCCGCCCACGAACACGTCGTCCTCGATGATCACCGGCGCCGCGTGCACCGGCTCGAGCACGCCGCCGATCTGCGCCGCCGCGCTCAGGTGCACGCGCGCGCCGACCTGCGCGCACGAGCCGACGAGGGCGTGCGAGTCGATCATCGTGTTCGGTCCCACCCAGGCGCCGACGTTGACGTACATCGGCGGCATGCACACCACGCCCTTCGACAGAAACGCGCCGCGCCTAACGGTAGAGCCGCCGGGCACGATGCGAACGCCCTGCGACTGCTGGATCGCCTGCGCCGGGTAAAGATGCTTGTCGAAGAACCGGAACGAGGACTTGCCGCCCAACGACATGTCGGCGATGTGGCCGACGCGGAAGCCGAGGAGAATGCCCTGCTTCACCCAGGTCACCGCGCGCCACTTCCCGGCATCGTCGCGCTCGGCCGCGCGCACTTCGCCGCGCTCCAGCGCGCCCAGGAGCGCGGTGATTGTGCGCTCGACGTCGTCCACCGGCATGTCGGCGGCCGGCGTGTCCATGAACGTGCCGATCCGCTGGCGAATGGCCGCCAGGTCGAGGAACGGCATCGCGTAACTCACGCCAGCGCTCCGGCCGTGACCAACGCCGCGCGCACGTCAACCGACAACTCCTGGCGCAGCGTGACTAACGGAAGGCGCACGACGTTCTCCGCGCGGCCGAGCATCGCCAGCGCGGCCTTGACCGGTATGGGGTTGGATTCGATGAACGCCGCGCTCATCCACGGCGACAACTGCTCGTGGAGCGCGCGCGCCGCCGCGAAATCGCCGGCACGGCAGGAGTCAACGAGGCGCGCCATTTTGCCGGGCGTCACGTTGGACACGACCGAAATGATTCCGTCGCCGCCTGCCGCCATCACGGCGAGCGTGAGCGCATCGTCGCCCGACAGCACCGAGAAGTGTTCGGGGCGGTCGCGGATGATCTCCATGATCTGCCCCAGATTTCCCGACGCTTCCTTCACCGCGATGATCGATGGGATCTCCGCGAGCGCGAGGGTGGTTCGCGCTTCGATGTTGCTCCCGGTGCGACCGGGCACGTTGTACACGATCATCGGCGTATCCACCGCATCGGCGATCGCGCGAAAGTGCGCAATGATTCCGCGCTGCGGCGGTTTGTTGTACATCGGGCTCACGTGCAGCAGGTGCGTCGCCCCGGCCGCGCACATCTCCTTCGAGAGCGCGATCGCCTTTCGCGTATCGTTAGATCCGGCGCCGGCTATGACCGGCACGCGCCCGCGCGTCTGATCGACCACGATCTCGACCACGCGGCGGTGCTCGACGCCGCTCATCGTCGCCGCTTCACCGGTCGACCCGCACGGCACGAGGAAGTGCACGCCCTCCGCGATCTGCCAATCGACGAGCGAGCGTAACGCGCGCTCGTCGACCGAGCCATCGGCGGCGAACGGCGTCGCGAGCGCCGTTCCGCAGCCGTAAAACCGCGTGGTGGACGTCATGCTGATGGTCCCTCGGCCGCGAGAAAGTCGCGCATGGTGTACACGCCGCGCCGTCCCAAGAGCCAGCGCGCGGCCAGAAGCGCGCCCTCGGCGAACACGCGGCGGTCGCGCGCTTCGTGCACCACGCGAATTTGCTCGAATGCGCCGTCGAGCAGCAACTCGTGCGTGCCCGGCACGGCGCCGACGCGCACACTGCTCACGGGAATGTCGCCTCCGAATGCCGCCGTGGCGAGACGCTGCAAGGCGAGCGCCGTGCCCGATGGGGCGTCGCGCTTGGCCGCGTGGTGTGTCTCCACGATGTGCGCGTCGAAGGTCTTCGTGCGGGCAGCGAGTCGAGCAGCGACCTCGGCCACTTGCCAGAAGAGATTCACCCCGATCGAAAAGTTGGGTGACCAGAGCATGGCGCCGTCGCCCGCCAACACGTCTTCTTCGACGCCCGGACGCTGGGCATCCCATCCCGTGGTGCCGGTGACGACCGGACATCCCGCGCGCACGCACGCGCGGATGTTGGCCGGCGCCGCCGCGCCGGTGGTGAACTCGACGGCCACCTGGGCGCCGTCCAGGCTGCGCGCGGTGATACCGGCGCCGTCGGCGTTGGCCGGGGCGTCGATGACCGCCGCCACCGTCCAACCATGCTCGGCCGCGAGCTGCTCCACCGCGCGGCCCATCTTGCCGTGTCCCACGATGGCGAGCCTCACGCCGCCTCCGGAGGGCGATCGAAGAACTCCGCGTGCAGGGCGCGCATCGCGTCGCCTAACCGATCGCCGTCGATGATGATGGTGAGATTGATCTCGGTGGCGCTGAGCGAGATCATGTGGATGCGCAGGCCGCCCAGGGCGCCCAACGCGCGTGACATGGTCGTGCTGTCGCCGCCGAGTCCGGCGCCGACCACCGCGACCACGGCGCGCTGGCGCTCGATGGAGACGTCGCCTAACGCGCGGAGGTCCACGAGCAGCGCGTCGAGGCGGGACGGGTCGTCGACCGTCACCGACACGGACACTTCGGACGTGGCGACGACGTCCACCGACGTGTGGTGGCGCTCGAACACCTCGAACAACGTGCGCAGAAACCCCGGCGCGAGCAGCATGCGCGAGGAGTTGACCTTGATCACCGTCACGTTGCCCTTGCCGGCGATGGCGCTCACGGCGCGGCGCGGGGCATCGGCGGTGATGCGGGTGCCCCGCCCTTCCGGTCGCCGGGAGTTGAAGATGAACACGGGAATGCCGCGCTGCACGGCGGGCGCGATCGTGCTCGGGTGGAGCACCTTGGCGCCGAACGTCGCGAGCTCCGCGGCTTCGTCGAACCGGATCTCTTCGATGAGCCGCGCGCGCCCGACCACGCGCGGGTCGGCGGTGAGCATGCCATCGACGTCCGTCCAGATCTCGATGGCCTCCGCGCCTAACGCAGCGCCCAGGAGTGCCGCGCTCAGGTCGCCGCCGCCGCGTCCGATCGTGGTGGTGACGCCGCCGGGAGAGCGGCCGATGAATCCGCCCACCACGGGTACGCGTCCCTGGCCCAGCATGGGCAGCAGCACGCGGCGCGCGTTCTCGGTGATGGCATCGAGATCGGGAACGGCGCGCATGTGGAGCTCGTCGGTTACCATCACGTCGCGCGCATCGACGAGGTCCGCTGGCAGGTCGTATCGCCGGAAGGCGGCCTGGACGAGCGCCGCCGACAAGAGCTCGCCATAGGCGGCGATCGCGTCGAGGCTGCGCGGCGTGAGGTGGCCCAACACCGACAACGCCTCGGACAGGCTCGCGAGCTCATCGCACATGGCGCTCAAGTCGGCGCGCACGTCGTCGGCGTCGCCGCCGTCGCCTAACAACGCGTCCGCCTCCACCAGGTGGCGCTCGCGAAGCCCTTCGATGCCCCGCAGCGCGACGATGAGCTGTCCCTGCGCCGCCTGCTCGGCCGCGGCGAGCAGCTCGTTGGTGGCGCGCGCCAGCGCCGAGACGACCACCAGCGGGCGTCGCGCCGCGCGGCTTCGCGTGATGGCCGCGGCGCGCGCGATGGC
>DATEHK010000004.1:0-10479 GCA_035279625.1 Gemmatimonadaceae bacterium | reverse complement strand
ACTGCGCAACCCTGACTGGGCGCCGTGGGGGAGGCGCAAGCGGCGAGTGCTGCGGAGGCGATGAGAAGAGCGAGAACGGTAAGGCGGCGGCGGACCATAGTAACCTCGCGGACGGAGTGATGTGGCGTCACAAACGTCCCGCAAGGTATGTTGGCGCGTCCTGGCGTAAATGCACATTTTAGGACAGCGATGTGCACTTTTAGGACAAAGTGGCGCCAACTGTGGAAGTACTCGCCCGCCTTTCAAACTCCCTTTCTTCACACCTTCGAGCCGCGCTCGAACATGAGCATGTCCTA
The DNA here is from genome assembly GCA_035279625.1 of Gemmatimonadaceae bacterium. GTDB lineage: Bacteria > Gemmatimonadota > Gemmatimonadetes > Gemmatimonadales > Gemmatimonadaceae > JADGGM01. Next base: position 10,183 of record DATEHK010000004.1, on the reverse strand, counting down.
ACGGTCGTCAACGACTGGGACATGCTCTCGAATGCGATTCGATTTCGACCGATTGACGTCGTCGTCATTGATCCTCGCGCCGACGGATCGATCGAAGTCGAAGCACTCAAGCAATTGATTGGTCGTCACCCGACGCTCCCGGTCGTGGTATACACCACCTTATCACCGGAATTGCTTCGAGCGACGGTCGAGTTGGCAAACCTCGGCGTCAGACATCTGATTCTGCGCGGGTTCGACGACGAACCGCGACGATTGAGAGAGCTGCTCGAACGAGTGCCGGCGCAGCAGTTGAGCGATATCGTTTTGCAGGGACTGGCGCCACGATTGGAAGCTGCGCCGCCCATGCTGCGAAGGGCGATTACGAAATTGTTCGACATGCCGCACACATTTCGCGGCGTAGAAGATCTGGCCGGCGCAGCAGGCATGACGCGCCGCAATCTGGACCGATGGCTCGACCGACTCGGTTTGGCGTCGGCGAGAATGCTGATTCTTGCTGCGCGGCTCACGCGCGCTGTGCACTACATGCGGGACCCTGGCTACTTGCTGGACGACATCACGAAGAAGCTCGGTTATGGAAGCGGCCGTTTGTTCGCACGTCAGGTGCGGGCGGCAACAGGACTCACTCCGTCGATGCTGCGACAGCGTGGCGAGCCGGAGAAGTTGATTCGAGAGCTGACGGCACAACTGAGCCGTCCGGGAGCAAGCGAAGGATGAAGATCTACGATGAACGCGCGCGCGTACTTGTGGTGGACGATGAGCCGTCCATCTGTCGCGCCTTGTCCATCGCCCTCTCGCGAGCCGGCTATGAAGTTCGAGCCGTCGAGTCAGGCGAGATCGGCGCGACGCTCGTGCGGTCGGAACACTTCGATTGTCTCATCACCGACCTTCGCATTCCTGACATGCGCGGTGATGTGCTCTTCGAGCTGGCGTCATCTCTCCAGCCGCACCTTCGCAATCGGACGATCTTCACGACCGGCGACGCGAGCGAACACGCACAGGATCTGCTCCTAGCCTGCAGTTGCACGGTGCTGCAAAAGCCGTTCGACCTCGATGAATTGCTCGGGGTGGTGCGGAGGTTCACGCGGCGACTGAGCGAGGCAAGCGCCTAAACTGAGCGTGGGGCAACGAAGACAAGCCAGTCGGGTAAGCGAGCGCCGATTGGCCAGCATTGACTTGATCGCTTGGTAGACCTACATTACCGCCGGCTGAACACCAGCGAAAACCACGGACCTGGCTTAGAGCCGAGGTCCTTTTTCACATCTCGAAGTGTGCTTGTGCCCGGGCGAGTGCTCGAGCGCGCCTACCGCGACGGCGAAAGTTCGCGGGTCACATCGTCGGTAGGTACGGGCGCATCCGGACTCGACCGACACGTCAGGAGATTCGTATGCGTACCACCGGCACGGTCAAGTGGTTCAACGACAGCAAGGGCTTTGGTTTCATCACCCCGGAGAACGGACAGAAGGATTGCTTCGTTCACCACTCGGCCATCCAGGGAAGTGGCTTCAAGACGCTGAGCGAGGGAGAGCGCGTGGAGTTCGACATCGTTCAGGGCGCCAAGGGACCGGCCGCTCAGAATGTCACCAAGCTCGGCTCCTAATAGCGGCTGTGAGCAATCGCGAACACTTCGTGGGGCTGCTGCCAACCGGCAGCAGCCCCACGTTGTTTCAGCCTACAGACGCCACTGTTCGAGGGTAGCGACCGCACGCTCGAGTGCAACACGCTGTTCACTGCGAGAGGCGGACTTGAGCAGCCCCCTGTACGTTCGCAGTGCGATCTGAAGCGCTCCCCGATCACCCTCCGTAGATGCCAAACTGGCTGCGTTGTCAGCCAGGTTTGCTTGCGCGAGTTCGTCTTGCGGAAAGCGTTCGACAACATGGCGCCAGCGATCCACCCGATCCCGCAGCGTCGATTCGCTCAGGGCCCACAGATGCCATGCGCCGCGATTCGATGGGTCCGCAGCTATCGCACGATTGGCCAGTGCCTGGACCGCATCGGGACCGCGTCCCGAAAGCCAGTACGTATTGGCTAACCGAACGAGTGCGTGCGCGTCGTCAGGCCGAGCGGCAACCACGTGCTCGTAGATCGGTCCTGCCACTTCTGGGATCTCTTGGAATGGCTCGACCGACTTTATCAGCGCATCCGCGTCGGGGCAGGCCGAGCAGATCGATTCAAGGTTCCTCAGGAGAGTCGCGACGTCGCTCGTTTCTTGGTACTCTTTGACGGCGGACGCAATGGCGGTGGCGGGGTCGATTGATGGCGCGATCATGATTAGATTAACATACCGAATGGCGAGAGGCCGTGTCAGCCCGTGACTGAACCCGCTCCGAAGTCGTCTACGGCGTCAGAGGTGCCAGAGATCCCACCGCAGACCGACCTCCAGAAGCTTACCGCGCTCGTTCAGCATCAGCTCAACAACCCACTCGCCGCATTGCTTGCGGAAACGCAGCTTCTGGCGATGGAGTCCACGCTCGACGCGCAGCATCGCGTCGCCGTAGAGCGGATCATCGAGCTCGTACGACGTATCATCGGAACCGTGCGATCGCTCGACGAGGTGGTCGAAGAGCGCCTCGTTCGGTGAACCGCTGGTCGGAATGGCGCGAGTCAGGCGGCAGGACGGCCTTAGCTGGCGCGGCGCAAAGGTTGCGCGTTGGCTCAGAGTAGGTGATAATCGAGGTGGTCGAGGGCGCAGCCCTGGCGGCCACAGCGCATGGTAGGGTCCGTGCGGTAAGCGTTCTTTCCGGCCTCGCCGCTGGACGCAACCGCAACCGTGATCGCCGAACGCGCGTGAAGTGACGCGTTTGGGGAGATCGCGGCAAAAGCAGAATCACGAGTCGTGTGTCGCGCTAGAGCGCGCCGACTGTGATACCGGCGTCGGACTCGCCGATAGACCGAGATCCATACAAACGTCGAGAGTGCATCGCAGCCGTATTTGTTGCGAATGGCGCATCTCGCGAAAGACGTAGGAAGCGCAGTGGGCACCCACATCGGTGGGCGCCAGGAGCGCGATTCAATCACCCCATGACACGTATTGGTGCATGAACGATCGTCGACGCCCCACCCGGCGCGGTCGCGGTCCGCGCCCGCAGAACCGCGGCGCTGGACCCCGCGATACGCAATCCGAACCAAGTCCATATCGTGATGACGTTGGACTGCCTATGAATGGCGAATCAGCAGGATCATACCAGATGCCCAACGGAGAAGGCGCAAGCGGTCCGACGCCGGGCACGAACCCAGAGCCGGCCGCCGACTCGACGCCCAACACATCGCCGGCGAATCCGCCAGCGACTCCGTCTGGCGGCACCAGTACGGGCAATCCGCCTGCTGGATCAGGGCAGATGAACAACCAGGGCAGCGGTGGCGGCGGACAGCCGCAGCATCACGGGCAGCGCGATGGACGATTCCCGAACAATGGGCGACGAGGCAGACGAGGTCGGGGGCGCGGTGGTCCGCGTCCCGAGCACACCAACAACGGCAGCCCTCCGCAACCGGTCGTCGCGGACGGAACGATCACGGGCTGGTTCGACTCCACACGCGAGGGCGGATTTGTACGACGCGCCGACGATAGCTACCTGCCCATGCCGGGCGATCCGTTCGTCTCTCCATTCTTAGTGCGCCAGTTCTCTTTGCGACGCGGCGATCTGATCGAAGCGACCACGGGCCGCGATCATCGCGGCCGGATTACGTTAGTCGAGCTGCAGCGGGTCAATGGCGACGATCCGACGAGTGCCCAACGTCGACCGGATTTCAGCTCGCTCATCGCTTCCTACCCGGAACGCAAACTCGTTCTCGAGACAGGGCGTGGGTCCAAAGGCGGCCCAGAGCTCACGCGACGCGCCATCGACCTCATTGCGCCGATCGGCTATGGGCAGCGCGCGCTAATCGTCGCGCCGGCACGTGCCGGTAAGACGATGCTCTTGCAAGCGATCACTGAGGGCATCGCGATTAATCATCCGGAAGCCGTGCTGCTGGTCTTGTTAGTCGACGAGCGACCGGAGGAAGTGAGCGAGATGATTTCGTGGGGCCGTGGTGAAGTCGTGGCCTCGAGTTTCGACCAACCCGCGGAGCGTCACGTCGACGTGGCCGACATCGTTTTGGAGCGGTCGCGGCGTCTGGTCGAGAGCGGAAAGGACGTCGTCATCGTGCTCGACTCGCTCACGCGGTTGGCACGTGCACACAATACCGTCGAGCGCGGAACGGGGCGGACGTTGAGCGGCGGTCTCGACGCGACGGCGATGGCAAAGCCGAAAGCCTTCTTCGGATCGGCGCGATCGGTAGCTCCGCAGCACGGTGGCGGCTCGCTCACGATCATTGCAACGGCGCTCGTGGAAACGGGCTCCCGCATGGACGATGTGATCTTCGAGGAGTTCAAGGGCACGGGCAATTGCGAGATCAAGCTCGACCGCTCGCTGGCCGAGAAACGGATCTATCCCGCCATCGACCTTGCGACCAGCGGTACGCGCCGCGAGGACAAGCTTTTCCGCCCCGATCAGTTGGACGCGGTATACACGCTCCGGCGCGGACTCCAGCAAATGCCGCCGCAATCGGGCATGGAATGGCTCATCAAACGGATCGCGGCGACGCCTAACAACGACGCGCTGTTGTCGGGACTCTAGCAGCCGGAGAACGATGGTCGGACCGGGCGCCCACGCGCCCGGATTTCACGTGGTCGGCTGCGCGAGCTCGTCCCAGAGCATCGCAATGGCGCGCGTTCCCTTCACGAAGTTTTCGTCGCTCATCCATTCGTTAGGCGCGTGCGCATTCTCGCCCGGTAGCCCGAATCCAATCAATAACACCGGTACGGCAAGGATCCGCTCGAAATCACCGACCACGGGGATGGAGCCGCCCTCCCCTGTGATGACTGGTTCGCGCCCGAACGCGCCGGCAAGCGCACGGCGTGCGGCGTCGACTAACGGACCACTCATCTCGGCGCGCCACGGGAACCCGCCATGGAGCGCGCGCACGGTAACCGACACGCCGCGCGGCGCCACGCGCTCGACGTGCGCAGTGAGTACTTTCTTGATGGCATCGGGAGTCTGATCCGGAACGAGACGGCAGCTGACCTTCGCCATTGCCTTACCGGGTAAGACCGTCTTGGCGCCTTCACCAGTGTACCCGCTCAACAGTCCGTTCACCTCGCAGGTTGGACGCGTCCAGATCCGTTCGAGTGTCGTCCGACCGGCCTCGCCGTCCAACGCCGGCGCACCGACTTCTCCGCGGAATCGCTCTTCATCGAATGGGAGTGCGCGCATCTCCTTGAGAATGCGCGGCTCCCAGTCGCGCACGGCGTCGTAGAAACCGGGAATCGCGACGTGCCAGTGCTCATCGTGGAACGACGCGATGATGCGAGCGAGTGCGGTGGCAGGATTCACCACCGCGCCCCCGTAAATACCCGAATGCAAATCCGACGACGGGCCCACGACTTCGATCTCGAAATAAGCGAGACCGCGCAACGACGACAGGATGGACGGCAGTCCCGGCGCGAACATCGACGAATCCGAGATGACGCAGTAGTCGCAGCGGAGGCGATCGCGATGGCGCTCGATGAACGGCGCCAGATTGTCGCTACCGACTTCTTCCTCGCCCTCCGCAAGTACGATCACGTTGACCGGCAGCGAGCCACGCGTGGCCAGGTGCGCCTCGAGCGCTTTGATGTGCAAGAACAACTGCCCTTTGTCATCGACGGATCCGCGAGCGTAGATACGTCCGTCGCGGATGGCCGGCTCGAAAGGGGGCGTGGTCCAGAGGTCGAGCGGCTCGACGGGCTGGACGTCATAGTGGCCGTAGATGAGCACGGTCTTCGCGCCGGCGGGGGCGCCACGCCACTCGCCTAACACGACCGGGTGGCCGCCCGTGGGCAAGATCTCCGCTTTGAGCCCCGCGCCGCGCATGGATCTCGCGAGCCAATCAGCGGCGCGCGACATGTCGCCGCGATGCTCGGACCGTGCGCTCACGCTCGGGATGCGGAGAAACGCGAACAGCTCGTCGTGGATGCGCCGGTCGTTCGTGGCGAGAAAGTCAGAGAGTTCTGGAGCGATGGCCGTGGTCATTGAGAAGTCGTTGAACTCGTGAAGCCAACAAGGCGGGTCGCCGGACATGAGCAAACATTCCTGTCCGTCGCGGCCCAAGGCAAGTGCGCACACTCCATCGCGATCACGGCGAGCCTTTGGGTGGCCAGGACGCCCGCCACCGCTCAAGAAGCCACACGCGCCGACGCGTGCGCACCTCGCCGCCTCGACGAAGATCCACGACTTCGAGGAGGCGCGCGTCGTCGAAGTAGGGACGCAAGCGGCGGACGACGGGACCCACGGAGTCGGCAGACTGGACCTCGAACGCGAGCATGAGGTCGTCACCCCGGCGCGCTACGTCCGCGAAGCCAGGCCAGATGTCGTACTCGTTAGGCCGTCCCTCGATGTTGAGCGCGAACGTTTGCGGGTGCGTCGGCAGATGGAACGCGATCTCCGATGCCTCCTGGTATCGGTCGCCGCCGAGCCAGACGCGGGCACCGGACTGCGCGCTCTCGCGGTCGGCCAATAACTGCATGCGTGCGGCGAGCGAGTCCCAGCCCATCCCCCGCGCCGTCGGATCATCACGCGCCGTGATCGGGAGCACCGGAGCGATGGCCTGGACATAGATCGCAACTGAAAAGACCGCGCCTACTGCACAGGCGGCAGCGGTTAACCACGACCACGCGCGAGAGCGCCCCGTCGTGGCCATCACAGCTACAAGCGCAATCGCCGGGACATAGGCCGGGGCCTGCCAATTCGCTTCGGCGGAATGGCGCCATGCACCGATGCAAAAGAAAAGAAACACGGTGGCCGAGACCGCCGCCAGCACGGTGCGACGTGGCTCGCGACTTCGCAGGCCCTGGGCCACGACAATCGCGAAAAGCACAAACAGAATCGGCGACACCAGCCCAACTTGACCGAGGATCAGCGACGTCTCTCGCGAAAAAGGGGTGCCCCGGCCCGACGAAAACCCGTGGTCGAGCTGGAAGCGGAACGACACCCACTGATGACGCGCGTTCCAGAAGACGACCGGCAGAAAGACGAGCACGGCGACGATCGCAGCCAGGTATGGTCCCGGCGTGCGCAGCTGGCGGCGCAGCGACGGCAGGAACAGGCACGCAATGAGGACGCCCAACGGAAGCAGCACCGCGTTGTACTTGGACACGAACGCAATGCCTAACGCAACGCCGGCGCCGAGCCACCAGCGGGTCGCGAGGGCGCTTCCCGGCTCCGCGGATATGGCATGGTCGAGTGCGAACAGCGTGAACGTAAACGCGAAGAGCAACGGCGCATCCGGCGTGGCGAGCACGAGACCGGCGGCGGCGAGCGGCATACAGCAGAGTGCAACAGCGGCGATGATGGCCGCGCGTTCGTTAGCCAGCCGGCGCGCGAGCAGTACCAGCAACAACGATGCTGCCCAACCGACGCACACGCTGCCGACGCGCACACCGAACGGCGTCACGCCGAAGAGTGCGGTGCCGGCGCGGATCAGCACGGCGATCGCCGGAGGGTGATCGAAGAAACCGCCGGCCAGGTGGCGCGACCACTCCCAGTAGTACGTCTCGTCGGGCGGCAGTGTGATGATCGTGGCGAAGATACCGCGAATCACGGCGGCGACCGTAACGATGAGGACGGCGATCGACGTGCCGCTCATGCGTCGGGGCTGCTCCATCGTCATTGCGCCGTCGTGGTGCGGCGGTCGGCCGCATAGACGGCTAAGGCGGTGGCGATCCACGCCCACGTGATCCAGGTGATGCGCTCCAGCGGCGACATCGTCCGGAGGATGTTCCACGCGACCGCGGGCAGCGTTGCCACCATGAGGGCGCGCGACCCCGCGGCATCCGGCGTGCGGCGCGCGACAACCTCGACCGAACGACGACGCGCCGAACGAATCCGATCGACGATGGCGTTGCCTAACGAGTCGGGCGACAGCAGCCGCCATCCCGGAATGCGCAACACGCTCCAGGCAACGGCCGTGCGGCCCCAGCCGTGGTTGTCGGACCCGGCAACGAGCGCGAGGTTGAGACTGTCGGCCAACCGTAGAATCCGCGACCGGTCGCGTTGACTCTGTTCAAGGCCTCGTGGCGAACCGTCCGATAGCTCGACGGCGATCACACCATGGCGGCCAGTCGGATCCGGCGGCACCAGCCGGTCGAGGTTGTCTGGAATCGTTTGCACGAGAGCCGGATACCGTGCGGCGCTTTCGAGCGCACCGCCGCTCGCGACGGTCGAGTCGAGACCGAGTCGTGCCGTTACGCTGTCGCCGGCCTGCAGCGCTAGGAGATGATTGTGCTTGGCCACGAACTCGACGCCGGACAGTACGCTGACTCCGTCACCGGCTCGCGCTGGATTCCGTTGCGCCGCCTCTCGTGCCCCCTCGAAGCGGCTGTGATCGGTGATGAACGCAACATCGAACCCGGCGTCGCGGTGCCACGCGCGGTTCGCCTCGGGTGTAAACGACGATCGGCCGTCGTGCGAGAATCGCGTGTGGCTATGGACGTCGACTGCCACTTCGTCGGGTTCGTCGAGCGTCAGGCGCGCCATCGGCCGCGGCGCGACGATACAAATCGCGTAGAATGCGAGCAGCGAGGCGAGTGCAACGACAGCCAAACGCACCTCGCTAAAGAGTGTGGTCCCAACACGTCGCCAGCGTATTTCGCGCCACACCACGTACAGCGCCACCAGCGAGACGAGCAGCGCGATCGTCTGATTTACGCTCAGCAACGTAAGCGAATCCATGACATCACAAATCGGAGCGAGTGCAACGAACCCGGCGCCGAGTGTGAGGTGCGCCGCTGGCGCGGGCGCCGAGGTATCGAGATCGATGAGCGGCGAGACGGCGAGCGGCCAAGTTGCGAGTATGAAGAGCGTGATGATGATTGCGGGGAGACGGCTCGGACTGCGCCGCTTCGCGCCGACTACATTGGAGGGCATGGTCGGATTATATGGCGCAGTATGCCGAATGGCAGTGAGTCGCGTAGACGTTGGCGCACGCAGCGAGGCGCAACCGACATGAACCGCCTGGCGCACGAGACGAGTCCGTACCTCCGGCAGCACGCAGAGAATCCTGTCGACTGGTATCCGTGGGGCACGGAGGCGTTGGACCGAGCGCGGAACGAAGGCCGCCCGATCCTACTGAGCATCGGCTATGCGGCGTGTCACTGGTGTCATGTGATGGCGCACGAGTCGTTCGACGATGCGGAGACTGCGCGCTTCATGAATGAATCGTTCGTGAACATCAAGGTGGATCGTGAGGAGCGGCCTGACCTGGACGCGATCTACATGAGCGCCGTGCAAGCAATGACGGGACACGGCGGTTGGCCCATGACCGTGTTCTTGACGCCGGAGGGCGTGCCCTTCTATGGCGGCACGTACTTTCCGCCCAACGACAGGCCGGGGATGCCGTCGTTCCATCGCGTGTTGTCGTCGGTGTCGACGGCGTTTCACGAGCGACGCGGCGACGTCGAAGCCGCCGCGGCGCAGGTGCGGGCGATGTACGGGCGGATGGAAAGGTCGAGCGCGGCCGGCGGCGCTCCGACGGTCGCGGTACTGGCAACCGCGGCACGCGGGATCGCTCGCCGCTACGACGAGCGGCACGGCGGGTTCGAGCGCGCGCCCAAATTTCCGCACGCGATGGCATTGGACTACGCGCTGGCGGCGTGGCGGCGCGGCCTCTTGCCTAACGGAATGATCGTGGCGCGAGACTCTTTCCTGGCGATGAGCCGCGGCGGCATTCACGATCAGGTGGGCGGCGGTTTCCATCGATACAGCGTGGATGACCGGTGGCTCGTCCCGCATTTCGAGAAAATGTTGTACGACAACGCACTGCTGTGCCGGCTGGGCGTACACTTGTATCAGGTCACGCGCGAACCGGAAATCCGGTTGGTCATCGAGGATCTGATCGGCTGGTTGGCCGCCGAGATGGCGTCGCCCGAAGGCGGATTCTACTCGTCGCTGGATGCGGACAGCGAGGGCGAAGAGGGTCGCTTCTATGTGTGGGCGGCCGATGAGCTCGACGCAGCGTTAGGCGATGACGCGCGCGCGGCCGCCGCGTACTGGGGCGTGACGCGCGGCGGGAATTTCGAGGGACGCAACATTCTGCACGTGGCGGCCGACCCGGCGGTCACGGTGGCACGGCTGGGCGACGTGTTGTCGCGCGACGAGCTCCTGGGCCTCGT
>DATEHK010000003.1:0-19118 GCA_035279625.1 Gemmatimonadaceae bacterium | reverse complement strand
CATCACCGCCGCCGCGCACCTGGCGCCCCTGCTCGACTACGCCGATCTCGACGGCGCCGCGCTCCTGGCCGACGATCCCTACGTGGGCGCGACCATCAACGGCGGCGTGATCAAGGTTCCGGATGGGCCCGGGTTAGGCGTTACGCGGGCGGCGCGGTAGGTCGGGAGCGCATCACGCGCCTGACTGCTTCGCGCGAAAAACACATCAAGGCGCGGCGCTCTACGCGGGGTGGCTGGCTGCTTCGCTCATGCTTTAACGGATAAAGGCGGAAACCAACCGGATAACAGCGGATAAAACCGCAAACCAAGGAACTGAAAACAAACTTTGTTTGGTTGTTTTTTTTCAAGAAAGGAAATGCGGCACTCGCCAGGGTGATCGCTCTCCCCTGCACAGCCGAACGATGCCGGTAGTTATCCCTGTTGTTAATCCTTTTAGTTATCCCTCGCGAAAGAGCGAGGAAGCCCACCACGCGCGACACGGGTTAGCCCTCGCGTCGCCCTTCGTCGGATCCATGTTCAACGGAGATGGCGAGGCAAGCACACTGGCAGCGTTCCCAATTTGCTTTTTGCTTTTTTGCTTTATCCGCCGTTATCCGTTGTTTCCGCCTTTATCCGTTAAGACTGAGCGAAGCAGCCAGCCACCTCGCGTAGAGCGCTGCGTCTCGATGTGTTCTACGCGCCTCGTAGCAGCCAGCCACCCCACGTAGAACGCAGCGCCTCGATGTGTTCTGCCGCCGATAACATCGTATTATTCCTCGTATGACCACGACGCTGGCGACGCGCCTCATCGAAGTCGCGCTGCCGCTCCCGCTCTTCCAGACTTTCACGTACGCAGTCCCCGACGCCAGCGCCAAAGCGCCCGCGCCCGGCTCGCGCGTGGTGGTCCCGGTGCGCGGTGCGCGAGCCGTCGGCATCTGCCTCGGCCCGACGGACGGCGCCGGCGTCGCCTCGCCCCGCGAGCTGCTCGACGTGCCGGATGTCGAACCCGCGCTGTCACCCTGCATGATCGCGCTGTGCCGCTGGATCTCGGAGTACTATGTGGTTCCGTTAGGCGTGGTGGTGCGCGCCACGCTGCCCGCGTTGCTCACGGGAGCGGTCGCGCCGCGTCCAGCCCAGCGCACCGAGCGCATCCTCGTGCTGCGCCGAGAGCTGCCCACGCTCCAGGAACGCCAGCAGGCCTTCGCCCGCGCCAAGCGACAACGCGAGCTGTTCGAGGTCTTAGAGAGCACGGGAGGCCACGCCGAGGTCGCGCATCTCACCACGCAACTCGGCTTCTCGCCCGCGGTGGTGAAGGCGCTCGTCACTCGCGGCTTCGCATCCGTCGAATCGACCGTCGTCGCGCGTGACCCGTTCGCCGCACGACCCGTGATCGCGCCCGCGCACCACGTCCCCACCGATGCGCAGCGCACGGCCATCGATGCGATCATCGCCGCCAAACCGGGCGAGACCGCCTTGCTCCACGGCGTCACCGGCAGCGGCAAGACGCTCGTCTACATCGAGGTCCTGCGCGAGGTCGTCGAGCGCCGCGGACAGTCGGCGCTCGTGCTCGTGCCCGAGATCGCGCTCACGCCGCAGACCGTGGACCGCTTTCGCGCTGTGTTCGGCGACCGCGTAGCGGTGCTGCACTCTGCGTTAGGCGACGGCGAGCGCTACGACGCCTGGCTCGCCCTCAAGCGCGGCGAGAAGCGGATCGCCGTCGGCGCACGGTCGGCCGTGTTCGCGCCGCTCGACGATCTGGGCGCGATCATCGTCGACGAAGAGCACGAAGCGAGCTACAAGAATGGCGAGACGCCCCGCTATCACGCGCGCGAGGTCGCGGTGATGCGCGCCCGTCTGGCCGGCGCCGTCGCCGTGTTAGGCAGTGCCACGCCCAGCCTCGAGAGCTGGCAGAATGCGTCGGCGGGCAAGTTCCAACTGTTGTCGCTGCCCGAGCGTGTCGGCGCCGCCCGACTCCCAACGGTGGAAATAGTCGACATGCGACACGCCCGCGATGCCCGGCCCGTCATCGCCCAAGCCGATGCCGCACCCGGCGTGGCCGCGTCGCGCACCGCGTTCCGGCGCGTGTTCAGCGAGCCGCTCGAGGCCGCGTTAGGCGAACGGCTGCAGCGCGGCGAGCAGAGCATCTTGCTGCTCAATCGTCGCGGATACGCGTCGTTCCTCCAGTGCGATGGCTGCGGCAACGTGCAGAGCTGCCCCAATTGCAGCATCAGTTTGACGTATCACAAGAGCCCCGAACGTCTCGTCTGCCACTATTGCTTGCACGAGGAAGAGGCGCCGCACGCGTGCCCGCAGTGCGGCGGACCCACGGTGCGCCAGCGCGGGTTAGGCACGCAGCAGGTCGAGCGCCTGCTGCTCGAGCGGTATCCGTACGCCAAGGTCGCGCGCATGGACGTCGACACCACCAGCGGCAAGTGGGCGCACGCCGACATCCTCGACCGCGTGGGCCGCGGCGAAATCGAGATCCTCCTCGGCACCCAGATGATCGCCAAAGGGCTCGACTTTCCTAACGTCACGCTCGTCGGTGTCATCGATGCCGATGTCGGCATCAACCTGCCCGACTTCCGCGCCTCGGAGCGCAGCTTCCAACTGCTCAGCCAGGTCGCGGGACGCGCCGGCCGCGGACCCAAGGGCGGGGAAGTCGTCATCCAAACGCGCGTGCCGCAACACCACGCGGTGCGATGCGCCGTGACGCACGATTACCACGCGTTCGTGCGCGCCGAGCTCCCCACGCGTATCAAGCCGCCGTATCCGCCCGGCGTGCGACTGGTGAACGTCGTGTGCAGCGGTCTCGAGGAAAACGCCACCGCGTCGCTCGCGCTCGAGGCTGCCAAGTGGCTCTCGCGGTTGATCGATGCGCGCGCCCGTGATCAGGTGACGCTCATCGGTCCCGCGCCCTGCGCCATCGACCGGATCAAGCGCCGCTGGCGGTGGCACGTGTTGCTCAAGAGCGAGCATCCGTCGACCCTCACGTCCATCGTGCGATACTTCGTAAGGCGCTTCGAGATTTCGCGCACCGCTCAGCTTCGGGTGGCCGTAGACCGGGACCCGGTATCGATTCTTTGATGGTTGAGAGCGAGCTCGTCCCTGTCCCGGAACCCCCTCTTTCGAGTACCTTTCTGCGTGCCCGAGTTCACCCATCCTGACTTCACCGCTGCGCGGTTCGCTGGGTTCCCCGAGGCGAGATTCGTCGTGGCCCCCGCCGACGGCGTGCTGCCCGAAGGCTTTTTCTCGACCACCAACTTGCCCACGTACGTCCACGTCGGACACGAGTGGCGCATGCCGCGCGAGCCGCGCATGGACGGCGCGCTCGTTCTCGACGCCAACGGCACGCTGTGGGTGAAGGAGATGCGTCGCGTCGCGCGCGGCGAGCTCGTGGCCGTCGGGATGGCCGAGGATGGATCGGAAGGCATCTTCGTCTATACCGACGCGTTTGTAGGCGAGGCCGCGGAAGGCGGCGAGTTCAAGTTCATGACGAGCGAGGTGTCGCGCGAGAAGCCGATCGACTACGCGCAGATGGCGCGCCTGCTCGTGGAGGAGCGCGAGCGGGGCGGCTATCCGGTGTGGGTGACGGGTCCCGCGTTAGTCCACTCGCGCGCCCGCGCCGACATGACGTGGTTCATCCAGCACGGCTTCGTGGGCGCGCTCCTGGCCGGCAACGCGGTGGCGGTGCACGACATCGAAGCGTCGATCTTCGGCACTACGTTAGGCATGACGGGCACCGGTCAGGCGACGAGCGGCGGCCACGGCCTGCATATGCGCGCCATCAACCGCGTCCGCGCCGCCGGTTCCATCGAGGCTGCCGTTAGGCAGGGGATCATCAAGGACGGCATCATGCACGCGTGCGTCACCTCCGGCGTGCCCTACGTGTTGTGCGGCTCGATCCGCGACGACGGCCCGCTCCCCGGCGTCCTCGCCGACTCCATCGCCGCCCAGGATGCCATGAAGGCGCACACCACCAAGGCGACGATGGCCATCCTCATCGCCACCGCCCTCCACGCGATCGCCACCGGCAACATGCTGCCGGCGTTCGTGACCGAAGCCGACGGCTCGCTCCGCGAGCTGCCCACCATCTGCGTCGACTCGTCCGAGTTCGTCGTCAGCAAGCTCAAGGACCGCGGAACGCACCAGGCGTTCGGCGTCGTGACTAACGCACAGGACTTCATGCACATCTTGCGGCTCTACGTGGAGCGCGACCTCGACGCGCGCGGCGTGCAGCGACCCCGGCCCGCCGAGGTCGCCGCCCGATGACGGCCACCGAGACCCGCGAGCGCTTTCTGCGCGCGATCGCCGAGCGACTGAGCGCCGATCGCGTCGAAGCGCTGCACCTCTTCCCGCCGCTCAGGCAGGGCGGCGTCGAAAGCGCGGTGGCCGTGATCGCCGCGCGACTCGTGCCGCCACCCGTCGATCTCGCGGACGCTCCGCCTGCGGACGCGGCCGCCCCGGACGTCGAAGACGCCCTCGCGCCGCGCGAAATCCACGCCGACACGCCCGTCGACATTCCGCAGGCCGACGGCCAGGCCGACGCCCCCGCGCCGGCGGACGACGAGCTCGTACGCCTAACGGTGTACCGCGCGCACTACCGGCTGGTCCTCAAGGGCCCCGAACGCGGCGCCTGGGAGATGGGCCTCATCGAGGAAGCCGATGCCCCGCCGCCGACGGTCGATGCCGTGGTGCGCGGCGTGCACGAGCGCGCCGGCGGGGACGACGACGAACCCGAGCGCCTCACCGGCGACGCGTTCCGCATCGCCATCTCCGACCGCCCGTGGGCCTCAGGCGGCTGACCGGGGCGCCGCGCACGCGCGCTGCCTAACGTGGACCAGACCGCGACGTTCGGCGTGGGGCTCGCCTTCACCGCCGGCCTGCTCAGCTTCCTGTCGCCGTGCGTGCTCCCGCTCATCCCCAGCTACGTCACGTTCATCACCGGGATGAGCGTCGATCAGGTCCAACGCTCCCGCCGCACGGCCCTCGTCCACGCCCTCCTCTTCATCCTCGGCTTCACGCTCATCTTTCTTGCGTTAGGCGCGACCGCCAGCGCGCTGGGCCGCGTGCTGATCGCCGCCCGCGACTGGGTCGCCCGCGTGGGCGGCGTGCTCATCATCGCGTTCGGGCTCTACTTGTTGGGCGTGTTCGATTCGCGCACGCTGGACCGGGAACGGCGCGTCCAGTTCGCCGACAAGCCGGTCGGCTATCTGGGCACCGTGTTGGTCGGCGTCGCCTTCGGCGCCGGATGGACCCCGTGCATCGGGCCCATCCTCGGCTCCATCCTCGTCTATACCTCCACCGTCGCCGACCTGCAGCGCGGATTGTTGTTGCTCTTCGTGTACTCGTTAGGCCTCGCGATCCCGTTCCTCCTCGCCGCCGTAGCCATCGATCGGTTTCTTGCCACCTTCGCCAAGTTCCGCGGCGCCATGATCTGGATGAGCCGTGCGGGCGGCGTGCTGCTCGTCATGATCGGATTGCTCTTGGTGACGCACTACTTCACGTGGCTTGCCGGATACCTGCAAGCCCTCACGCCTGACGCGCTCCGTTCACGAATCTGACACGCACTGTCGAAACTGCGTTGCATGGTCGGTCGTATGTCGCAGCACGGCTGTGACGACTCCAACCACCAACCGTACGACGGTGCGTCATGATCTCTGCCATTGCCCTCCTGGTTCTGCTCGGAGCCGCGCCCGCAGATTCCACGCCCGGCTGCTCCGCCGATCTCGCGGCGCTCGACCGCAAGCTCCACCAGGACTACGCCGGCTACACACTCGAGCTGCACGGCGAGCGCCTAAAACAGTTCACCAAAATGAAGTCGGCGCTCGAAGCGCGCGCCGCGCACACCCTCGGCGACGCGTGCTACTATGTGCTCAACGACTTCGCCGATTGGTTCGACGATCCGCACCTCTTCATCTACCAATTCGCCGACATCGACAGCGCCGAGTCGACCCGTCGCAAGACATCGGTCGCGAAGCGGGAGTTGAATGAGGAGAGCGCCCGCGCGTACTTCGCGCGGCGCGGCACGCCTCTCGATCCGATCGAAGGGATCTGGTACGATCGCGGCCTCCGCGTCGCCGTCGTCCCCGATTCGGCCAAGGGTCCCGGCCGATTCGTCGCCGTCGTGCTCGCGGCCGACACCGCCGCGTGGTCGCCGGGCACCGTGCGCGCATTCATCGCACGTCGGCCCGATGGCTCGTACGGCGTGGATCTGTCGCAGCGTAACTATGCCGTTAGGCATCTGCATGGGGAGATCTACCGGCACGTGCTGCTGCGGCTCTCGCCCTGGATGTGGGGCAAGGCCTTCCCGGTGCCTGCCGCCGATTCGGGCACGCTCGACCCGGTCGATCCGCACCGTCCGGTGCTCTATCGCCACAACGGCACGCTCGTGTTCGCGATCCCCTCGCACGATGGGTTCAAGTCGGTCATCGACAGCATGGTCGCCGCGCACGCGAGCGACCTCGCGTCGGCCGATCGCCTGATCATCGATCTCCGCGGCAACGAAGGCGGCAGTTCGGGGATGACCGATGCGTTAGGCCCGTACGTGATGCTGCAGCGCGATCGGCCCACCCCATACCAGATGGACTCGTCGTTGATGCTGTCGTCGCCCGACCAGATCGCGTACGCGAAGGTCGCGTTCGGGCCGGACACGAGTGCATTCGTCCGCAGCCTGCTCTCGCGCCTCGCGGCGCATCCGGGAGGGCTGGTGCCGCTCAGCGATCCGGCATCGCCGCCCACGCCGCCCGATCCGCGCGCCTGGGTCGTCGCGTCCGGTCCGCGCGCTGTTGGCGTGCTCACCGATCGCGGCACGGTGAGCGCCTCCGAGGTGCTCGTGGTGTACGCGCTTAAGAGTCCGCGCGCCACGGTCTTCGGCGAGCCGACCGCCGGCGCGCTCGACTACGAGAGTGTGTCGATCGTGAGATTGACCCACGATGAATCGCGTTGGGCAGTCGGTTACGGAACCATCACGCGGAACGCACAGTTGCCCAACGGCGGCATGCGCGGGAAGGGTATTCAGCCGCAAGTGCCGATCGATCTCTCGAAAGTATCCGACCCGATCGCGTTCGTCGACTCCGCGTTAGCCGCGCATGACCGCTGACTTGCGGCATCACGCATCGCTGTTCTGTCTTTTGGAAAAAAGGTTCTTCCGGGAATTTCGGGATTCGGCGTGACATGCGGCGGGGTCGGTCCGCGTGCGTAAGTAAAGGCGGGGCCGAGTGACTACGCCATTGAACGCGGACAAGGCCGAACACTGCCGGATCGAATCGATCGCTCCGAGGTCTGGCGCGCGCATCGGTCGGCGACCATCTGGCCGTTCTGTTTTTCAAAAACAACAGCGCTCATCTCGCCACGAGCAGCCGCGCGCAGTTCCGCGCAGCCGAGCGATCCTTCAGTTTCCTTTTCGTTATCCTTGCGACAGAGCGAGGAAGCCCTCCACGCGCGCCATCGTGAGCCATAAGGTCGCGCTTCCATCGGAGTTCTGATTCGAGGCTGATCGCCGTCCCGCGTGGAGGGCTTCCTCGCTCTGGTTCAAAGGATAACGAAAAGGAAACTGAAGGATCGCTCGGCGCGCGGAACCGCCGCGCGGCTGCTCGTGGCGAGATGCGTATTGTTGTTTTTGAAAACAACAACGGCCAGATGGTCACCGACCGATGCGCACACCAGGCCGCAGAGAGATCGATTCGATCCGGCAGTGTTCGGCCTTGTCCGCGTTCAATGGCGTAGTCACCCGGCCCCCGCCTTTACTCACGCACGCGGAAAGATCCCGCCGCGTCTCGCGCCGAATCCCGAAATGCCCTGAAGACCATTTTTTCGCCAAGCAAGCCGGCCGACGCGCCTGCCGATTTAGTGCCTAACCGGCGATTCGGCGAGCCACGCTTTGATGAGTGCCGGCAGCTGGGTCGCGCTGATCGGCTTCATGAGCACGGTCCGGCACCCGGCGTTGAGGCACCGCTCGCGCACGTCGGGCTCATCGTGCCCCGTCACCGCCACCGCGACCCGCGGAAGTTCGTCCGTCCCGGCCAACGCGTAGAGCACGCCTAACCCATCTTCGCGGTCGAGCGTGATGTCGAGCAGGATCACGTCGGGCGTGTCGGCGCGCGCGGACGCCACCGCTTGGGCCACCGTCGACGCCGCACTCACGCGATGGCCCGTCTCCTCGAGGAGCACACGCAGCGCGCCGACTACCAGCGCGCTGTCCTCGACCACCAGCACGTGCGGCTTCACGATCAGGACGGGCCGCGGACGGGAAGCGTGAAGTGGAAGCGGCTCCCCTCGCCTAACTTGCTGTCGATCCAGATGCTCCCGTCGTGCAGCTCCACGAACTTGCGCGCGATCGCGAGCCCCAGCCCGGTGCCGTGATGCCGCCGCGAGGGCGACGCGTCCACCTGCGCGAACTCGCGGAACACCAACTCGTGATGCTCCGGCGCGATGCCGATCCCCGTGTCGCCCACCTCGATCTCCACCGACGCGCCCCGCGTCGTCGCCGGCCCGGACCGCGCCGCGATCCACACGCGCCCGCCCGGCGGCGTGAAGTCGATCGCGTTGCCTAACAGATTGCCCAGAATGTGCGCCACCTTGTCGCGGTCCGCGTGCAACGGAGGCAGACCGGGCTCGATGTCCACCGTTAGCGCGTGACCCTTCTTGGCCACCAACGGCTCGCTCCACGCGCACACCTGCTCGATCACCCCCGCCACCGTGAACTCGGAGCCCGACAGCGTCAGCTGATTCGCGTCGCCGCGCGCGTAGGTGAGAATCTCGTCCACCATGTCGAGCAGCTTCCGGCTGCCGGTGATGATCCCGGCTACGCTCTCCGCCTGCTTCTCGCCTAACGGACCGAGAATGCCGTCGCGCAGCATCTCGGCGTGCGTGACCACCGCCGTCAACGGCGTCCGGAGATCGTGCGATATGTTGGCGAGGAATTGGGTCTTGAGTGCGTCCTGGTTCCGGAGCTCGGCGATCGTCCGGGCCAAACGCGTGTTCTGCTCTCGGAGGCTCTCGAGCCGCCGCTCGAGCGACGAGCCATCGGTGTACGCGCGCGCCATGCTCTAAGTGTACGCCTCCGTGAGAGAGGTGCCAATGGACTGCCTCACCGGGCGTCGAAAAGCGTGATCTGCATCACGCCGTGTCACCAACTCTGCCGTGGGTTCTCGCCTTGACCGGACCCGTTAAGTTTCCGCTACGCTGTGTGACGGCAACGCTCGGTTGAGGCATGTGGATTGCCACCTCATGGGCGCATCGACCGGCCGCCGCGCACCACTGGTCTCTTTTTCACAGCGTCGCATCGCCGACGGATTCCGGAGGCATTCATGACACGTACCATTCGTATTCTCGCTCCCCTCGCGTTCGCGGCTTTCGTGGTCGCCGCCGCGGGAGCCTGCAACAAGGACAAAGGCAACGCGGGAGCGCTCGCGCAGGACTCGACGCTCAACCGCGACCTGCAGTTGGCGAACACCGACAGCGCCGCGCAGCCGCAGTTGAAGGATGTGCCGGCCCCCCAGAGCGCCGCCGCACCCGCCGCGGCACCCGCCGCCACCGCGGCGCCGGCCGCGTCATCAAAGCCGGTCGAGCACACGCGTCCGCGTCATCGCGCTCCGTCGGCGGCGTCGCCCGCGTCCTCCGGTTCCGCCGTGGCCGCCGCCCCCGAGAGCAACACCACCGCTTCGGGCAACAGCGTCGCCGTCACGCCCTCGGGCAGCGAGGCTGCGTTAGGCACCATCCCCGCGGGCACGTCGCTCAACCTGACGTCGAACGACAAAGTGTGCACCAACACCAACAAGGCCGGTGACAAGTTCACCGCATCCGTGGCCGATGCCGTCGTCGGCACCAACGGTGCGACGATTCCCGCCGGTTCCAACGTCGTGATGCAGGTGGCCGATCTCCAGCGCAGCAGCAACGCCACCAAGGCGATCCAGATGACGTTCAGCGTCTTGAGCGTTTCGATCGGCAACACGTCGTACCCGCTCGCCGCTCAGATCGACCACGTCGACGTCGACAAACAGCGCAACGCCAGCGTCGGCAGCGATGCCGCCAAGGTCGCCGGCGGCGCCATCATCGGCGCGATCTTAGGCCAGGTGATCGGTCACAACACGAAGGGCACGGTGATCGGCGCCGCCACAGGCGCTGCCGCCGGCACTGCGGTCGCGATGGGCACGGCCGCCTATGAAGGCTGTGTTCCGACGGGCGGAAAGATCACGATTCATCTCACAGATCCGGCGCAGGTGGCGGCCAGATAGGGAAGCGCTCGCTGACGCTCGCTTGAGGGAAGCGCTGCGCTGGGGGAAAAGGGAAAGGGGCGGAACAACGTCAATGGCCTGCAGGGAGAGTAAGGTGGTGGGGTGGCAGAGTTCTGGATCTTTCGGTGACCTGCCTAACTGAATCCCCGCAGCGAATCTCTCCGCGCGCTTACCATTGCTGTTGTTCCGCCCCTTTTCCCCAAGCGCTAGCGCTTCCCTCAGCGCGCGCCGGCGCGCGCTTCCCAGCCGTCAGTACCCAACGGCCCCTCCCGACGACCGCGGCTCCGACATCCCCTGCCAACCGCCATTCACGCGCATGACCGCGTTGGAGTTCGCCAAACCTCCCACGCTCCGAACCCGGTAGCCCATCGCCGTGAGCGAGTCCACCACCGCCGGCGACAACCCGCCGCGCTCGTACTCGAGTGCGTCGGGCCAGGTCTGTTCGTGCAGACGCGGCGCTTTCATCGCGTCGGAGAGCGACATGTGCCCGTCGATCACGTTGAGAATTACCTGCGTCGTCGCCGTGATGATCGTTGGGCCGCCGGCGGCCCCCACCACCAATAGCACCTTGCCATTCTGGTCCAGCACGATCGTGGGCGACATCGCGCTCAACATGCGCTTGCCCGGCGCGATCGCGTTCGCTTCGCCCTGCACCAGGCCGAATTGGTTAGGCGTTCCGGGCTGCGACGCGAAGTCATCCATCTCGTCGTTCAGGAACAGCCCCGCGCCGGCGACGTACACGCCCGAGCCATAGAGCGAATTGAGCGTCGTCGTCGTCGCGACGGCGTCGCCGTGCGCGTCCACCACCGAATAGTGCGTGGTGTGCATCGCTTCGCCGCGCGCGGCCGCGAACGTCGGCGACGGCGTCGCCCGATCGTCGAAAATCGAATCACGCATCGCGCGAGCATATGATTTGCTCGTGAGCTTGTCGATCGGCGCATGCACGAATGCCGGGTCGCCTAACAATGTGTTGCGGTCGATGAATGCGCGGCGGAACGCTTCCGCCACGTCATGCGCGTACTGCGTACTCCCGAAGGGCGGCAGCGTGGGCCACGTCTCCAAGATGTTGAGCGATTCCATCGTGCTCACGCCGCCGCTCGACGACGGCGGCATCGCGAGAATCGTGTCGCCGCGATACGACCCGCGAATCGGATCGCGCCACTCGGGCACGTAGCGCGCCAGATCTTCTTTCGTGATCAATCCGTGCATGCGCTGCATCTGCGCGGCGATCGTGTCCGCGATCTCCCCTTTGTAAAACGCATCGGGGCCCTGATCGGCGATCAACCGTAACGTGCGCGCCAACGCCGGCTGCACCAGGTGCGCACCGTAGGCGAGCGGCTCTCCGTTAGGATAGAAGGGCGCCGCGCCGCCCTGGCCGAGTATCAACGCTTTGCCGTACACCAGCGAGCGCGCCAGCGCGCTGTCCACGGTGAAGCCCTGGGCGGCGAGACGAATCGCCGGCTGCATCACATCGTGCAGCGACATCGTGCCGTACCGCCGCAGCGCTTCCGCCATCCCCGCCACCGAGCCCGGCACGCCGACTGCTAACGGACCAACGGTGCTCTGGTTAGTCACGTGTCCGCTCGCATCCACGTACATCGTGCGCGTCGCCGCGAGCGGCGCTACCTCGCGATAGTCGAGCGCCGCCGAACGGCCGTCGGCCATGTGAATCACCATGAACCCGCCGCCGCCCAAGTTTCCCGCCGCCGGGAACGTCACCTCGAGCGCGAATCCCGTCGCCACCGCGGCGTCTACCGCATTGCCGCCCTTTTTGAGAATCTCCACACCGGCCTCACTCGCCAGCGTACTATTGCTCGCGATCATCGCATGCTCGGCTTCCGTGGCCTGACCGCCGGCCTCGAAGCGCCATCCCCTCGGGAATTGCGCGACGCGCGTTTCAATCGGCGCTGCGGCGGCGGGCGCGGCTCGAGAAGAGGGCGCATTCGCCGTTGACGGATGCGAATGCGTGCACGACGCGACCGCGGCGCCGAGCACGATGACGAACATCGATGAGCACTTCGCTGAGCGAAACATGCAGACCTCTAGGCTTAGTGGCTTGCCAGTGCCTCGCGGCGATGGGTAAGTTAGCGGCCGTGACGGCCGCGCGCCGCTCCTTCCCATTCGCGCCTCAATGCCCCATCTCGATTCGCGCCTCACCGAGCGCCGTAACCCGCGTACCGCATCGATCGACCTCGCGTCGCCGCTCGAGATCGTGGATCTCATCCAGGCCGAGGATCGCACCGTGCCCGACGCCGTCGCCACGCAACGCGACGCCATTGCGCATACCATCGAGCTGGTCGAGCACGCGTTTCGCGCCGGCGGACGCCTTTTCTACGTGGGTGCAGGCACCTCGGGCCGCCTGGGCGTCCTCGACGCGAGCGAATGTCCGCCCACATTCGGCACCGATCCGGAAATGGTGCAGGGCATCATCGCCGGCGGACTCGACGCGCTCGTGCGCTCGCAAGAGGGCGCCGAAGACGTCGCTGCCGATGGTGCGGCCGCGGTCGATGCGCGCCATGCGGGACCCGACGACGTCGTCATCGGCATCGCGGCGTCGGGCACGACGCCCTATGTGCGCGGCGCATTGGAACGCGCTAAGAAACTCGGCGCACGCACGGTGATCGTCGCCTGCTCGCCGCCGCCCGCGAGCGTCGTCGAGCACGTTGATGTCGCGATCCTGCCGTTCACCGGGCCCGAAGTGGTGACAGGCTCGACGCGCCTCAAAGCCGGCACCGCTACCAAGCTCGTGCTCAACACCATCACGACGGGCGCGATGATCCGGTTGGGCAAGACGTACGGCAATCTCATGGTGGACCTGCGCGCGATGAGCCAGAAGTTGGTCGATCGCGGCGAGCGCATCATGATCGAAGTGTGCGACGTGAATCGCGACGAAGCTCGCGCGCTCATCGCCGCGGCGGGCGGCAGCGTCAAAACCGCCATCGTCATGCAGCAGCTTGGCCTAACGAAGGCCGATGCGGAGCAAAAGTTAGGCGAGGCGGGCGGCGTGATCCGGCGGCTCGTGCGCCGGTCGCCGCCACCGCCGCCGGTCGAGTGATCGCCCGCACACCGGCCCTCGACGCACGCGACGCGGCGATCCTCGTCGGCCTCATGTCGGGAACGTCGGCCGACGGCATCACCGCCGCCGTCGTGCGATTCGTACCCGGCGCCGGCGAGGCCGTGTCGGCCGAGCTCCTGGCGCACATCACGCGCGGCTATGACCAGGCGCAGCGCGACCGGCTGCTCGCCGCGGTCGAGCGCGGGACGCCCGACGAATACTGCCTCCTCGCCTTCGACCTGGGCGCCTGGCTCGCGGACGCCGCCCTCGCGGCGATCGACGCCGCCCACCTCGACTCGGCCCGCGTCCGCGCGATCGCGTCGCACGGCCATACCATTTGGCACCGGCCGTCCCACGCCACCTGGCAGTTAGGCGAAGCCGCCGTGATCGCCGAGCGAACGGGGATCGACGTGGTGGGCAACTTTCGCGCGCGCGACGTCGCCGCCGGCGGCCAGGGCGCGCCGCTGGTGTCGATCGCCGACCGGATGCTCTTCGCCGCCCCGGATGCGTGGCGCGCGCTCCAGAACCTGGGCGGCATCGGCAACGTCACCATCGTACCGCCTAACGGAACGCAGGGCACGGTGCGCGGATTCGACACCGGCCCCGGCTGCGCGGTGATCGACGGCGTCGCGCGTGCTCTGGCGCCGCACCTGCCGTACGATGTCGATGGCGCGCTCGCCCGGGGCGGCACGCCCGTGCGGGCGGTGGTCGACGAGTTGTTGGGCGAGCCGTACTTTCTCAAGCCGCCGCCCAAATCCACCGGCCGCGAGCTGTTCGACCGCGCGTACATCGCGCGCCTCATCGACCGGTGTCGGTCGGCCGGCGCGTCGGTGAACGACACGGTGGCCACGGCGGTGTCCCTCACCGCGCGCAGCATCGCGCTGGCGATGCACAAGTTCGTGCGCGAGCCGGTGGCCGACCTCGTGCTGTCGGGCGGTGGTGCGCGCAACCCGGCGCTCGTCGATGCGATCGCCGCCGAGGTTGCGCCGCTCGCGGTGCGGCAGTTCGACGACCTGTTTTTCTCCGGCGACGCGAAAGAGGCGGTGGCGTTCGCATTGTTGGGCTGGCTCAATCTCACGCGGCGTCCGGGGAACGTAGTCTCGGTGACCGGCGCGCGCGGGCCGCGCGTGTTGGGCAGCGTGACGCCCGCATGAGCGTCGCCAATCTCCTGATCCCCGCCATCCGGTGGGACGCCGAGCGCGGGTGGGATGCGTCGCGTCCGGCGATCGAGCGCGCGCTTGCGTTAGGCGTGGGCGGCTTCATCCTGTTCGGCGGCGAGCAGGACGCGGTGCGGCAGCTCACCAAGGAGCTGCGTCTCCGGTCCACGGTGCCGCTCCTCATCGCCGCCGACATGGAGCGTGGCGCGGGCCAGCAATTCGCCGGCGCCACGGGCCTGCCTCCGCTCGCCGCCATCGCCTCGCTCAACGACCCCGATTTGGTGCGCCGAGCGGCGCGCCTAACCGCGAGGGAAGCGCGTACGTTAGGCGTGAACTGGGATTTCGCGCCCGTGTGCGACGTCGACCTGGCACCCGACAATCCCGTGTTGGGCACGCGCACCTTCGGCGGCGACGCGAGCCGCGTCGCGGCGATGGCGGCCGTCTGGATCAAGGCGTGCCAGGGCGAGGGCGTGCTCGCGTGCGCCAAGCATTTCCCGGGGCACGGGCGCACGCACGGCGATTCGCACCTCGAGCTTCCCGTCGTGGATGCCCAACGCAGCGAACTGCTCGAGGTCGACGTGCAGCCGTTCCGCGCCGCCGTCGAGGCCGGCGTGTCGTCGATCATGACCGCGCACGTCGCGTATCCCGCGCTCGATCCCAGCGGCGCGCCGGCGACCACGTCGCGCGAGATCCTGCAATGGCTCCTGCGCCGCGAGTTGCATTTCGACGGTCTGGTGGTGAGCGACTCGCTCGTGATGAAGGGTGCCTTGGCCGGCCGCGACGAGTCCGCCGCCGCGATCGCCGCCATCAACGCCGGCTGCGACGTACTCCTCTATCCCAGCGACGTCGAAACGTTGGCCGCGCGCCTCACGCAAGCCGTGGAAACGCGCGCGCTCAACGAAGAACACGTCAGGAACGCGCTGCGCCGCCGTCTCAAATGGGCCCAATGGGCGTCGCCGCCTAACGAGTACCGCCGCCCCTCCGCCAGCGACCTCGCCTGGGGCGCCCAGCTCGCCGAGCGCGTCGTGCGGATGGTGCGCGGCGCGCGGCCCGTGATCGCGTCGCCGTTGGATGTCGTCGTGATCGATGACGACCTGGGCGGTCCCACACCGGCTCCATCGCGCGCCCCGTTCCTGGACGCGCTCACGCGCGCCGGCTTCCGCGCCCAACGCGTCCCCGAGCCATCGGGCGACCCGTCGCGCACCACGCTCATCGCGTTGTTCGGCGAAACCCAGCCGTGGAAGGGTCGCGCCGGCTACAGCGACGCCGCACGCTCCGCCGTCGAGCGCACGTGCGCCATGGCGCCGACGGCGCTGTTGGTGCAGTTCGGCCACCCGCGTTTGATTCGCGAGCTCCCGTCCGCGCGCTCGATCGTGACCGCCTGGAGCGGGGACGGGGCGATGCAGGTTGCGGCGGCCAAATGGCTGGGTGGCGCAGGAGCGGGAAGCGGCGCCTAACGGCGCCGCTTCCCGGGTGCCCTCTATCGTCTCCCTGCTATCGCAGCCACACTATCGATGGGCACCGCATACACGATCCGCCCCGCACTCTCCCGCGCCCCCCCATACACCACCCCGATCACGTCCCCCGCCGTATTGAACACCGGGCTGCCGCTCGACCCCTGGCCCGCGTACGCGTCGATCTGCAACACGTCGGCCAGATTCTTGCTCACCGTCCCCGCCACCAGCGTCGAGCGCGCCGTGATGGCCGTGCCGCTGCCCTCCATCGGCGTGTCCGTGCCTAACGGATAGCCGATGATCGCCACCGCCTTGCCAACCGGCGTGTCCGACGCATGCGGCGCCAGCATCGAAATCGCGGGGAAGGGACCCGGTGCGTCCACTTGCAAGAGCGCCAGGTCGGCCGTCCCGCTCACGCGCACCACGTGCGCCGGCAGCCACGCCTTCGTGTCGCTGAAAATGATGGCGATCCGCATCGGCGTCTCGCCGCCGCTCCGTTGCACGAGATGGCGGTTGGTCACGATCTCGCCGCGCGACGAGATGCTGAAGCCCGACCCGCTGAACGCACTGCTGTCGGGCCACTGCACCGCGACCATCGTCACCGCCGGCCCGCTCCGCGTCGCGATCGACGAATAGTCCACCTGCGCCGCCGTGAGCATCGCATGCCGCCGCGATTCGAGCGCGTGCAGCTCGCGCGACAACGTGTCGGCCCGTGCGCCCGACCGCGTGCCCGACAGCGCACTCTGCATGCGATCGCGCTCGTGCTGCGCCGCCGCCAGCGACGAGTCGAGCCCCGCCGCCCGATTGGACGCCGACGCCATGCGATCCGCATACGTCTGCGCCAAACTGTCGTTCGCCTTCGTTAGGCGCACGAGCTCCGCGTCGCTCGCGCGCGCGTTGGAATGCCCGAGCCAGTACGCCCCCACGGCCGCCATCACGACTACGACCGCCGAAATTGCCAAGCCGCCCACACGCCGCGTCCGTGTCCCAACGGCGACCGTAGGATCGGCCCTCACGGGCCTCCGTTCCGTCGTAATATTCCTCGTCGCGGGAGGCACCCCCATGTCTCCCCCCGCGTCCGCCCCGTTCCCCAAGGCGACGCCAGTCGCCGCTGCCCCAAGCGCAGCGCTTCCCTCAGGCGGCGTCAGCCGCCGCTTCCCTAACTCGATCTCCACTCGCGGCCCGAATTCCCCAAACCACACCACGTCCCCGGACCTGAGCCTTTGCTCGCGCGCCACGCGCACCCCGTTCACGTACGTCCCGTTCGTGCTCCCGATGTCGACCACCACATACCCGCCCTCCACGGCACGGATCTCCGCGTGCCGAGTCGAAACGTCCAGATCGGTGTTCGGGTCGAACCGGAAGTCGCACAGCGGGTGCCGCCCAACGGCGATCACCGGCTTCGTGAACTCCTCGCGTTGCCCGGCGCGCGAGCCGGTCAGCACGCGAAATGCGACGTTCACGGCGCGGGTTTCATCTCGCCCGAGGCCGTGTCGTGCGGCGCCGCGCCGCCGGCTCCGCCCGCGTGCGACTTGCCTAACAGGCCGCGCGCCGCGAACACCACCACGCCTAACAGGATCAGCGCCACGAGCGTGAACAGCCACACCCTGGACGCCGGACGCTCCTCGGGCTCCGCCCCCGCGCCCACGGCCGCCGTCGACGCGGGCGTCGGCGCCGACACCGCGGCCCGCGCGGTTTCGTAGCGCGGACGCGCCGTCGGGCCCGTGATCTCCTGCCCCGGCAGCAAGAACACCGAATGCCCAACGCTGTCGTCCGGCTCGACGTCCGTTAGGCCAGCACCCTCGAAGCGCGCGGCTACCACCGTGATGTTGTCCGGCCCGCCGTTCTCGTTCGCGCGATCGATCAGGTCGCGGCATACCTCGACGAGGTCGGACTGGCTCGCGACGACTTCGGCGATCTCATCTTTCTTCACCAGACCCGACAAGCCGTCGGTGCACAGAATGAGCGTGTCGCCGCGCCGCAGCTGCTGATACGTCAGGTCGATCTTGACCGTCGGCTCCGGGCCTAACGCCTGCAGGATGATGTTGCGCCGCTCACTGCGCTCGGCTTCGTCGGGCGTCAGCTCGCCGGCCTCGATGAGCCGCTGCATCAACGACTGATCCTTCGTGATCTGCCGCGCCACGCCGTCGCGAATGAGGTACGCCCGGCTGTCGCCCACCTGCGCCACAAACAGCGTGTCGCCTAACAGACCGGCCACCGTGGCCGTCGTCCCCAGACCGCGGTTCTCGGGATGCTCCAGCGCGTACGTGAAAATGCGGTTGTTCGCCGTCTCCGCCGACGCCTTGAGCGCCGTCGCGAACGCTTCGGCGTCCGTGCGCGGACCGCGGATCCACCGCGCCCGCATCTCCTCGTGCACCGTGGTCACCGCCATCTCGCTCGCGATCTCGCCCGCCGCCGCGCCGCCTAACCCGTCGGCCACCATGAACAACGTGCCCCGCGGACCCGCGACGTGCGTGCGCACCTCCTCCTGCAGCGACGCGTTGTCCGACGACAGGTCGACGACGATGAACGCGTCCTCGTTGTGCTCGCGCGTCCGGCCCACGTCGGTGCGGCCGAACACGTGCACCACGACGTCGCCGCGCGCGGCGTCCGGCTGGGATGGGACGGGAATGGTCACGAGAGGCGGCCGCCCACGCGGCAGAGAGCACGGGTCACTTGCAGTATTGATTGAACATGAAGGTGATGCTCTCGGCGTACGTCGTCCCTTTCGCGTTGCGAAGGCTGCCCAGAATCGCGCACGCCCGCTGACGGGGCGCGGCGGTGTTGGTCATGTCGGCGCGCTCGAGCAACGCTTCGCTCACGTGATAGAGGGCCGTCACGCTGTCGTTGCCCGTCGGCAGCCACTTGAGCGCACGCGACAGCACGCCTAACGCACGATCCGGCTCGTGGTTCTTGATCAGTTCGGCGGCGCGGTTCACCGCCGCCTGCGCACGCGCGCTCGTGAGCGTGCCCGTGAACTCGGTGTCCGGAGCCGGTGACGATGACGCGGGTGACGACGTCGCCGGCGGCGACGCCGGCCCCGACGGCGTGACGCGAGGCGGATTGGTCCCCGCGCCGGCGCCCGGCGGCGGAACCGCCGCTCCGTTGGCCGCGCCAGACGACGCCACCGGCGAACCACGCTGGGAATTGGCGTGCGACGCCGTCGACGCCGGCGCGGTCTTGGCCGTGTGCCGCTCCTTCGCCGCCCCCGCCCCCGCCCCTGGCCTAACGGGCGGCG
>DATEHK010000002.1:0-41323 GCA_035279625.1 Gemmatimonadaceae bacterium | reverse complement strand
CGAGGCGGGCCGAGCGAACATCCTCATTTACAATTGGGGCGGCCAGGGCGCGGTGTCGGTGGATTTGTCCCAGGTGCTGCGGCCGGGCGACCACTACGTGGTCGTCAACGCGCAGAACTTCTTCGGCGCGCCGGTGACGACTGGGACATACGGCGGTGGCGCGATCACGATTCCGATCACCAGCGTTACGCCGCCGACGCCGATCACGGGCAAGGCGCCGTGGACCACGGGCAACCAGTTCAACGCCTACGTTGTGCTCAAGCAGTAGTCCGCCACGGACATCCTCGAACGCAAAGACGCCGCGCAGCCATGCGCGGCGTTTTGTTTGTGCGAGCACCGGAGCGCACGGCTTTAGTTGCCTAACGCAGCAATGGCGGCCGCGTGTCGAGCATGTGCGGCAATCGTGCGGTGCAAAGACAGGAGGCGGGAGGCGAGGCCGTCGACGCTGTACTGCGCCTCCACGCGCGCGCGTCCGGCACGACCCATGCTTTCGCGCACGTCCCGCGACGCCGCGAGCGCGCACAGGTGGTCGACCAACGCATCCTCGGCGTCGAGCGGCACGACGAAACCGGTAACTCCCTCGGCGATGATCGCATCCGCATCGCCTGCCGCGGTCGAAATGACGGCGCGCGACGCCGCCATGGCTTCGAGGATGACGTTGGGAAACCCCTCGTGCTCCGAGGTCAGCATCAGCAGGTCGGCGCCGCGCAGCACCGCGGGGATGTCGTTGCGCCGACCGGCGAATTCCACGCCGTCGGGCGTTAGGCCAAGCTCGCGCGCCTGTGCTTCCAGTGCGGCGCGATCGCGTCCGTCGCCAACCAGCAGGCCGCGGACGAGCGCGCCGCGCTCACGGGCCCGCGCCAGCACGTGAAGGAAGCGGTCGAACCGTTTGGGCCGAATGAACGTGCCGACGCCGGCTACGATTACATCTTCGCCGGATCGTCGCGGCGCAGCGGCGGCGGCGGCGGCATCGAACGCGGCGAGGTCGATGACGTTCGGCAACACGTGGACGCTACCGGCGCGCGCGCCGTAGGCGCTCGTGTTGCGTTGGGCGGCGTACGAGTTGACGATGAGGGCAGAAGGCGCGCGCACGAGCCACTGGCCCCATCGCCCGTTATACAGCACTTCGTGGATGACGTCGTTGCGCGCCGCGCCGATGTCGATCGCGCCGGCGGCGGGCGCGGCGAGGCGCACGTACAAGTTCGTGTAAAAGTGGGCCGATTGTACGATGTGGGGGCGGAACTGCTTCAGCTCGCGCCTCAGGGCCAATACACGGAGCGGCGGAGCAGCGGAGCGGCCGATCCACACGGGCATGATGCCCGCGTCGGCGAGGGCCTCCTCGTAGTACTCGCCGCGAGTCAGGCAGTACACGCAGACATCGACGCCCGCGCTGCGCAGTGCGCGCGCCATGTACACGAGTTGCTTTTCGGCGCCTCCTTGGCCTAACGTACCGGCGACGAACGCGATACGAGGCGCGCCCGCCGACGTCACGGCTGCGCGCCTGCTCCGACGGGTCGACGCGCGCGCACCGCCGGTCGCCGCCACCGTTCCCCATACATCGCTCGCTCGAGACTCTCACGCTCGAGGAACGCGGTTGCGCCGGCAGCGAAATACCAGAGGCCTTTGGACTGGAACTCCGTGGCCAGCAACGCCGCAGTGATCGCGATGGTGGTGAGGAACGCGAGACGCCTGAGCACACGCTTTCGCGTACGCAGTCCCGCGTACGCAAACGAGAACACCCACGCTGTCAGGAGAATCATTCCTGGAACGCCGTTCTCCGCCAGCGTCTTGATCCAGCCTGAGTGGGCCGCGCGCATCTCTCCGCGCGCATAGTCTCCCATGTTGTCGTGCCGATCGAGATCGCGCCATGCGATCTTGAATCCGCCCGTCCCGACGCCAAGCGGATGTTCTTCGAAGATGTACCATCCGCCGATCGCGAGGTCGGAGCGGCCGCTCGTTCGACTCGAGAGCGAGTAGTCGCCGGTCAGCCCTTGGTCGGTCGTGAACAACTTCTCGATACGGAACAGGGCTCGATCCTGGAGGTTTCCGAAGTGCGACGCGGCCGCAAACATGAGGAGCACACCGGACGCGACGGCCACCGTGCGCTGTCGAACGCCGCGCATCGTGAGGAGCATGACGATGATGCAGCAGCACCCGATGCCTAACGTGCCGCGGCTGCCGCTCAGGAAAATCCAAACCATGTTCACGCCGGCGAGCGCCATGAGCGTGGGCTGGCCCCGCCGCATGGAGACCGCGGACGGGAACCCGAGACAGATGGCGAACAGCGCCGTGGCCGGAAACATGGCCCATGCGTTCTCGTTGATCTTGGGCAAACTCAGTTGCTCGTAGAACCAGCACAATCCGCCTAACGCGCCGATGAGCCCGGCGATGACGGCCACCCAAAACCACATGCGGCGGTCGTATCCGGCGCGCACGATGAACACGAGTATGCCGAATAGCGTGATGATGCCCAGGATGTGCTGGACGGCCTCGCCGATCTCGTTGCTGATAGACATGTCGACGAACAGCAGCGTGATGAAGGCGAACAACGTGACGCTATGCCGGTCCCGGAGCCGGGCCAAGAACGGCAGGTACCACAACATCACGAGCAGCAAGCAGTAATTGAACGTGTTCCAACGCAGCGGACCGCCCGTGAGCAAGTAGACGCGCGACGGTCCGTCCAACACCGACAAAATGGTGACGCCGACGAGCCCGAGCGTGGGGCGGAAGACGCCCGCCAACAGCGCGGCGAAGCCGCCGAGCATCAGTATCGTGAGGGCAATTCTGAACCCGACGAACGGGCTCGTGGCCCACACGAGCACCACGAACACGCAGATGACCGGGCCCCACCAGCGGCCGCTGGAGGCATCGACCTCCGGCAGGCGCCGCGGACGCGGCGGCGTCGGATTGAGGCGGGGTGCAGCAGGCGCGAGTGTCTTCATGCGTGCAAC
Organism: Gemmatimonadaceae bacterium; assembly: GCA_035279625.1. GTDB lineage: Bacteria > Gemmatimonadota > Gemmatimonadetes > Gemmatimonadales > Gemmatimonadaceae > JADGGM01. The sequence continues at coordinate 38,372 of DATEHK010000002.1, read as the reverse complement.
CGTCCGTCGGCGAGCGACCAACCCCACTGGCGCGCACATTGTGCTCCGATGCGGCCAGCCCAGACCTCGAGCGTGCGTCCCTCGACGTACATTCGACAGCGCGTGCGGATGGCGGTCCAGCACGTCGACGCACACAGCACGCGCCGCAGGGCGGACGCCAGCGCCGACGGATCGCCTGGCGGCACGAGCCAGCCGCGTACCCCGTCTCCGCCTAACACAGCACCGGCGGCGCCGACTTCGGACGCGATCACGGGCAAGCCGCGCGACATTGCATCGAGCCACGCCTTGCTGAACCCCTCGGTGAGCGATGGTTGGACGCACACGTCTGCCGCATCGAGCGCTGCGCCTAACGCTCGGCGATCGAGTTGGCCCACGAACGCGATCCGGTCGGCGCATCCGAACTCGCGCGCCAGAGCTTCGAGCGCGGCGCGTTCCGGTCCCTCACCCGCCACCGTCAGATGCGGCCTCGGGCTTCCAGGCGTACCGCCCAACTCGGCCATCGCGCGCACCAGTGTTGCGACGCCCTTTTCGGGAGACAAGCGACCCACGTAAATGAGCCTCGGCGGATCGTGGAGCCCGCGATCCACAACTGGTTTGTCGCGATCGATTTCGGCGGCGGACAGTGCCGTCGAGAAAATCCATTGGACACCCGGCGCAGGTGGTTGCTCGCCGTCGCCGGTCGCGAGCATCACGTTGCGGCCGCCGGCGAATCGCCGCATGCACCCCTTCGTTAGGCGATTCATGCGCGTGCTCTGCGTGTTGGCCGCCCATGATCCGCCATACCGCGCGATGACGCGCTTGCGCATCGCGAGCGCGATCCAGAGGCCGAGCAACGGAATGTCACCCGGCAGCGGCGTGTGGACGACGTCCGCGTCGAACACTTTCGCGACGATGGCACCGACGTAGTACGGAAAACGCACCATCACGGAGAGCTTTCGCCGCGCGTTCTGTCCGTGCGGAGAGCGCAGCGCCACGACCTGCGCGGTCGCCGGCAACGGCAATCCACCCGCGAGCGGCTCTCCCCGCACGACGACGAGCGTCATGGCGTCGAACAGCGATGCAATGGCGCCCATTTGCAGCGGGAATCCGCCGGAGGACATCCATCGGCCCGTGTCGTCCTGCCAGCACGGCTTGAACGACACTGCGCATACCCGTGACGGGCGCCGGTGTGCGACACTCACGGCTTGCGCAGCTCCGCGGCCAAGGTCCAGTGCAACCGCCGCTCCAACCACATGGGCAACCCTCGGCGCTCGAGGCGCGACACGCAGAACTGCTGGTACCCGCGCAAGAGCGACGGCGGGAGCGGCGGGAGCACGCCCCAGTTCCAGATCTTGATGAATGCGTGTGGCCACGCAAACATTTCGCGATCGGCGCGCATGAACCCGATTTCCGCGAGCAACGTGTCCAGCGGACGAGCGGCGATGAATGCGTCTTTCGCCGGGATGCGCCGGCCGAACATGCGCCGCAGCACATACCACATCGACGACTCGACGCGGAGCGCGACACACTCCGGGTTGGGTGTCGTGATGAAGAACCGGCCGCCCGGCCGAAGCACGCGGAACACTTCGCGCAGCACCGCGGTCTTGTCCATGACGTGCTCGATCACTTCCACCATGATGGCGAGATCGAAGCTCGCGTCGGGGAAGGGCAGCGTCATCCCTTCGTACGACTGGAAGCGGCACGACGCGAGACCGAGCGCGCGCGCTTGAGCGATGGCCTCACGCGAGACGTCCACGCCTTCGACGCGCGTCGTGCGTGCGCGTTCAGGATGCCGCTCGTGGAACACGGACTCGATGGATCCGCGGTTGCACCCGACGTCGATGACGTCGCGCACCGCGGCATCTGCCATCAGCGCCGCCGCGTACTCGTACTTGCGGAACGTGCCTAACCCACTGACCGTGGTGGGGTCGGGGAGTAGGCGCCGCCCCTCGATCGCCTCGCGGTCGAAGTGAGCCTGGACAGTAGCCGGCGTCACGCGAATCGTCACGAGCGCATCTCCATCTCCACGTCACGCGGCAGCACGGTGCGGATCCGGCCCGCGGTGCGCCAGTCGCTCAGCACGGCAAGGGTTCGCTCGACCCATCGCACCGACTGTGGGTTCTCATCATCGGTCGCCGAGTGTGGATGGCCGTAGAGGACCCAGCAGCCGGCGCGATCCAGATTGCGCTCGATGAGCGCGCGCGACACGTCGTGGAATCCGCACGGCGTGTTGAGGCGCACGCAGCGCACACCGGCAATGGTCTCGAGGCCGATCGGCTCGTACACGGCGTGTCCGTGCACGAGGTCGCGGAAGCGTTCGCCTAACGGACGATACGCGAGACGGCAGAACCCGTACCCTACGTCGGACAAGGTCTCGCACAGGCGCCCGACATCGGTGCGATCGCCGCGCGCCTTGATGCGCTCCGACAGACTGAAGGACATGCGCGGCGCATGGTCGAACGGCTGATTGAAGGGCGGTACGAACGTCGTGACGGGCACGCCTATGCACTGCTCCAACGCATCCTTGGAGGACCGGAGCGTTTCGCGCAACGCGTCTCGCCCAAGACCAGGCAGCCATTCGTGGCGGAACGAGTGGCTCGCCACCTCGTGGCCCGCCGTGTGGATGCGCCGCACTTGATCGGCGTCGTGATACGGACGAGCGCCCGGCAATGCCGCGGCGCCGACGACCGCAAAGCAGGCGGGCACATCGTATCGCGCGTGCAGCTCGAGTAACCGGTCGGTATTGGGGAATTCGCGCGCACCCCAATCGTTGGAGCGTTCCGTGTTGCGCGAGCGATCGGCGCCCCACTGGGTATCATAGTCCCAGAAAATCATCACGACCGGCGTCTGGCGGTTAGTCATCGATGTCCGCGCCGTTTCGCATGCCGGGGTCGGATGGGTGAGTCCGCTCAGCGTCGTCATGAGGGCCTCACGTCGTGATGATCCCACCGCACGACGGCCGAGCCGCCGGCGGGCAAATCACTCCATACGCACAGCCAGTCGCCCCACGACCGCGTGCCACGCGGGGCAGCGCCGTTCCATCGCACGCTATCCGGCATCACGGTACCGGGCAACAGTACGGTGAAGTCGCGCAATTCACGATCCAGCGGATTCGACAACTCGAGCGCCGCGTGTGACACGGGCTGCACACTCACGCACTGCACGCCGCGCATCCACTCCGCGAGCTCGCCCATGGTCGGATTCCAGAGGCGGCCATCGCGAACTTCATCAGTCAATGTATCGAGCGTATCGAGCCACGACGCATCGAGCTGCGGTTCGCTCTCGCGCGTACCCGAGAAGATGCCGGCAATGTACGGTAGTCTGTTGAGCAGATAGGTGTGACCAATGTGCAGGCCGCGTTCGGCGATGAGCTTGCCAAGCGCCGACGGCCGGTAGGCATCGCGAGTGTGCAGAACTTCGACGGTGGCGAACAACAGCAACTCGTCATCGGTCACCTGGCTGAACGGCATGGCGCGTTCGGGATAGATGCTTGCGCCCCAATCGATGGCTTCATCGCGAGAGAACGTGGGGCGGGCGCTGAAATCGCGCCGCGGAGCGCGCAACGCGCGACGAGCGCCGTCCGTGAGTCCTGCGGCGCCGACGGCGAGCGTGGCGAACATCGCCCAGTGTTTGTCGATGTCGGCAGAGACGCGCACGAGGTACGCGCGGCGCATCAGTGAGAACGCCGTGCCGACGGCGTGACCCATGGCGCCGCCGAGTCTCGCCATGAGCGCCGAGCGCACATAGTGCGCAGCGGTCAGCACGTTGCCGCGCGAGAGGTGGCGACCTGAGTGAAGCATCACCGCGGGCAAATCGCGCCGCCGCGGCGCGAGAAGATTCAGCGATCCGGCCGCGTTCGCCGGGACGTCGTGATATGCCCACAACACCGAGATGCCGTGCCGGCGCAGCTCGGCGAGCAAGTCGTATTCGGGATGCTCGGCGCCGCCCATCGAGTAGCAATACTCGAGCGACATGCCATGATCGATCCACGTGCGAGGATGGAATCGGGACGTCAGGTAGGCCAGCGCATCGCGGAAGCGCGCGGGATCGATGTTGCCCGATTCGTTGACGCCGTGCGGCGCGATCTCACTGCCATCGTCGGAGAGGCGTTCGGCCAGGCGGCGATATTCCGCGTGCTGCAGCGTCGGCACCGGCGTCCGGCGCATGGGCCCGCTCTCGTAGCTGAACACGCTCTTGGTGAAGCGCAGGCCGCGGCCTAACCAGCCCCGGTTGCCGTTCCGTCCGTCGAGAAAGACCTCGAACGTTTCGCGTGTGTCGAAGTCGGGATGGTCGGTAATCGTGAACGCCGCTTCGGTCCCGGCGGGGAACCGTCCGGCGATCGCCGGCGCGTCCGTGCCTTCGCCTAACGTTCGCAGCATCAGCGCGCAGCGTGAGGTCCATGCGGCCTGGCGCGCCGGAGACGCCATGGACACAGGGCGCTTTTCGCTGAACGACCAGCGCGGGTGCAGCGCCGTGCCGTCGAGCTCGACGGTGATCTCGAGTGCGCCGCGGCGCCACGCGAGCTTGGCCGGCTGCATGCCCCTTACGGCCCGCAGCTCGAGGCGTTGGCGCCCGACGCCGCGCCACTGCACGACGAACGGCGTACACTCGTTGCAGATCGCCGAGCCGCGCAGCCTCGCCCAACGCAACGTGCGATCGATGTGCCACGGGGGCTGCGGGCACTCGGCGCGCAGGATGATGGCGCAGCGCCGAATCGTCACGGTTTCCTCGGCGGTGGCGCTCAAGATGACGCGACGATCGGGCTGATCGCCTGACGATGGTTGCAGCGACACGCTCATCGTGACCGCCCCGTCCGACGCGCACCACGTGCCTGCGGCAACTCGCTGCCAAGCCGGGGCCGGCGTCGTCCGCGGGGAGTCGACGGCGTATTCGAGCTCCGTTCCAACGAGATGGAGCACCGCGGCGGCGGGCGTTGCTTCGGCCGCCGATGGAAGCGGGATGTCGATCGCGACGCTCGCGTCAATGACGCGTTCTGTCATCGCGACGCGCCTTTGGCGGCGCCGGCCATTGGCTGCACCAAACTACCGGACCGCGGGCCGGCGATCGACCGCCAACCCGCCACGATGCCGCGCGCGCGCGCCATCGGCATACGAAGGCGGTCCACCGACACGCGCGGAAAAATGGTCACGGCGTCGATCGCGAACTCGCACGCGATGTAGTGCGCGAGGGACATGCGGTCGCGGAGTCCGCGTGCCCGTTTCGCGAACGCACGGCCGGTACCGAAGCCGGTCTCGTACATGCGTCGCACCGCGGACGAACGCGCGCTCGGCGACACGTGATGCTCGAGCTCGAGGTCGCTCGACAACATCAAACGCCACCGAGCCGCCACGGCGAGGGAAAAGTCCCGGTCTTCGCCGCCGTAGGTGGGCAGCCCTTCATCGAACGAGAGGTCGCCGATCGCGGCACGGCGATAGATCATGCAGAACCCGGGCAGCCAGCCGAGCGTCCGGAGCACCGGAGACCGCGTAGCGAAGCTCACCGGGGCATGACGGCCTAACCGGTCGGTAGCGCCGGCCTCGAGCGAGGGCGCCGTGCCTAACCAACGGCGCATGCGCCACCTCCACGACACCGGCTGCGGATAGCTGAGCACGTCGAAGCCCGTGAGTCCGCCCACGTCGCGCAGGTCCGCCCGCTCGAGCAACGCGGCCGCGTCGGCGATGAAGGTCGGCCCAACGGTGACGTCGTCGTCGAGGAAGCAGATTACGCGTCCGCGCGCCGCGCGCAGGCCCGCGTTGCGCTGGGTGGTGAGCCCTTTGGGTGACGTGATCAACTCGAGGCGCAGCATCCCGGCGGGGCCTTTGGCGAACGCGGCGACCGCGTCGCGCACGACGGGATCGTCTCCCGTTCCGTCGACGACCAGTACGTCGAGATCGCGATACGTCTGCCGCGCGAGACAGGCGAGCAGTTTACAGAGGTCTTCGGCACGGCGGTACGTGCATACGATCACGGTCACCGTCATGGGCGCACTACCATCCGCGGGGCCGAGAGGGCACCCATGAGACGGCGCATGATGCCATCCCATGCGAATCGCGTCGTAATGCGCCGCCGGCCCGCTTCGCCTAACTGATGGCGGAGGCCGGCGTCCTGCACCACGCGTTTGAGGTTGGCCACGTGCCCGGTCACGTCGCCGACGTCGGAGGCGAGCGCCGTTTCGTCCTCGGCGATGACTTCGCGGATGCCTTGCGCGCGCGTGGTCACCACCGGGAGTCCCGCGGCCATCGCCTCGCCGACGACGATGCCGTATCCCTCGAGATGGCTGGGGAAGAAGAACACGTCGGCGGCGCCAAAGTACGCCGGGATCTGTTCGTACGGCACGCCCGGCAGGTGCGTCACGCGGCTGTCGGATGCAGCGAGCGCGCGCACTCGCTCTTCGTCGGCGGCGTCGATCGGCTTGGCGATGAGCAGCAATCTGGCCTTCACGCTTTCGCCTAACGCGCGCCACGCGGCCACGAGGTCGGCGATGCCCTTGCGCGGAATCAACGTCCCGACGAACAGCAGCAGCACCTCGTCGTCGGCGACGCCGAGCGACGCGCGCACGCCGGCGCGGCCCTGCGCGCGCTCGAAGCGGCTTCCGTCGATGCCCATTGGGACCACGATGGTCCCGTCGTGATCGGCGCGCGGACAGAGCGCCACGAGGTCGCGTCGCGTATCCTCGGAGAGACACGTGATGAGGTCGCAGTGCGCGGGCAGCCGCCGGTCCACGAAGTTCCAGAACGGACGGTCTTCCATGTGCAGGTACGAGCCCCACACACGGTGGCCGCTCCGGCCCATCGCCACGCCGATCCCGACCGAGTACGGGCTGTTGAAGCGAATCCAGTCCACCGGACCGATCGTGCGCAGCAGCTGCCGGAGATCGAGCGCGACGTCCGCGTTGCCGATGTACGGCCACCGTTTGCGCAGGCGCCGGCGCCACCGATGGATCACGAAATTCGAATGCGCGATCACCGGCTGCCCGTCGTCCTCGACCAGGATGTGCACTTCCACGCCCTGATCGGCGACCCGCGTGAGAAACTCGCGGTCGGTGATGGTGCCACCGAGCACGGAGTTAGGCGAGAGGCCGGTCTGCACGGCAACGATGCGCATCGGGCGAGCACGCTCGTGCGTCAGGACGCCCGCGCCGCGGCGATGGCCGACGCGTTGTCTTTGACCCAGCCGAGGAGCGCGGCGATGCCCTGCTCCACGCCGGTCTCGGGACACCATCCGAGATCCTGCATCGCTTTGCCGTTGTCGCTGTAGAACACTTGCTGATCGCCGGGCCGCCAGTCGGAGATGGCGCGCGGTATCTTCCTGCCTAACTGATGCTCGAGCACCGTCAAGACCTCGAGGATGCTGGCGCGATGCGCGGGCCCGCCGCCGGCGTTATAGATCGAGCCGGGCGTGCCGCGCTCGATGCAGCGCTCGTAGAGGCGGAGCAGGTCGTCCACCCAGAGAAGGTCGCGCACCTGCTTGCCGTCGCCGTAAATCGTGGTGGGCAAGCCGAGCACGGCGGCGATGGTGAACCACGCCACCCAACCCTGATCCTCGACTCCGAACTGTCGCGTGCCGTAGATGCACGACTGACGAATGATGAACGAGCGAATGCCGTAGATCCGCGCGTAGTCGCGCACGTACTGGTCGGCGGCACCCTTCGAGCATCCGTACGGCGAATGGAAGTCGAGCGGCTCCTGCTCGGAGACGCCGCGCGGCACGTCGTCGAAGTCGTAGCGGCCATCGCGTTCGATCACGTGATGGTGCTCGAGCCCGCCGTAGACTTTGTTGGTGGAGGCGTAAATGAACGCAGCCTTGGGCGCGTGCTGGCGCACGGCCTCGAGCGTATTGAACGTGCCAAACGCATTGACCTCGAAGTCGTGTCGCGGGTCGACCACCGACGTCGTCACCGCGACCTGCGCTGCCATGTGCAGCACGGCATCCACGCTGCCCACGCGATCGAAACAGCGATCGAGATCGGCCGGCATGCGCACGTCGCCGCGCACACAGTCGATGTCGCCGCGTTTTTTCAGGAAGTCGAAATTGATTTCGCTGCCGCGACGCGAGAGATCGTCGAACGCCGTGACGCGCCACCCGCGCTCCGCGAAGTGTGTCGCGGCATGGCAGCCGATGAATCCGGCACCGCCGGTGATGAGCATGTTCTTCACGGTCGTCACGTCCTGTCGTTGACGTCAGCGGGAGCGGCCGCGGATCGGCCGTTGGCGAATTCGAGAACTACGGCTTGTCCGCCGTAGCGATGCACGTAGTGGCCGCGCTCGCGCGCGAGCGCGGCGCGGGGCGCGGCGGCGTGTGTGCGGCCGTTGGCGCGCTGGCCGATCTGGGCCATCACGCCTTGCACTTGATCGGCGCCGAAATACTGATCGGTATTCAGAAACCCCGTCGCCGGGACGGCGCGCCGATGGCGGAACGACCACTCGGGCGACATGCCTAACCAGTAGCGCGCGCGTCGTCCGAGCGATCCTCCGCCCGACGGAAAGCGTGGGTCCACCCCGTGGAGATGTCGGCGGGTTTTCCGGCGGTCAGCGCCCGCCGCGCGGCGCGCGCACCGAATGACGACGTCCGCCACGCGGTGGTGTGCCTGACCGTCGCCGCTCAAGAACCAATCGTGGATCACGTCGTCGATCGCCGTACGCGTGGCGTCGGGCGTGCGAAACGTGCCCGCGAGCACGGCGCCGACGTCGCGACGCATGTCGTCGAGCGCCGCGCACGGCACGCTCACCACTTCGCTCATCGGCATGACGGCGGGCGTGTCGACCCACTGCGGCGAAAACGTGGGCACGCCGGCCAATACGGCTTCGATGGCCGTTGTGCAGCTGCGCTGCAAGACCGCCGCCGCCGCGTTGATCTCCGGTTGCACCGGCCCGCTCGTGCTGAATGTCACGTTAGGCAAGTGCTCGAGCGCACGACGATACCAATCGGAGCCCTCGAAGGGATGCGGCCGCACCACGACGGTGTGATCGGGATGGTCGAGCGCGATCTGGCGTGTGAGGCCGATCATCCCCTCGATGCCGCGCGCCTGAAGGTCCAGCCATGCTTCGAGACGCTCGGACGGCCAGCCAAACTTCTCGAGATACAGTTCGCGAATGCCGTCGAGCGTCGTGAAGCGCGGGTTGGCGTCGGCGAAATTGGTATTGACGAGAATCCGATCGCGGCGTCCGGCGGCAGCGCTGACGACCGATCGCCACGACTTGTGATAGAAGTCGAAGCGCGGGCAGCCGGTGATGGTGACCTGCTCTTTCGTGAAGTAACCATCGCGCACCACGTGCTCGGTCATGCGCGGTCCCCACATGCAGACGCACGCGGCCGCATGGAGCAGCGAGCGATCCTCGATGAGCAACTCGGTGTAGGCATCGAGGTCTTGCCACACACCGCCTTCCGCATCGCTCAGTCCAAAGCCGATACCGGCGTCGATCAGTTGGGCAACGAGTGTCTCGTAGCCGCGGCGCAGATTGTAGAACAGCACGAAGTCGGGCGCGAGCGCGAACAGCTCGCGGTGGCGCAGGTTGGCCGGCACCAGATACGGGACGGCGCCCGCGCGGGCGAGCGCGTCGGCGACCAGCACGAGGCCGCCCAGGTCGCGTTGCGGCTGGTCGACGAGGAGCGCGATGCGCGGAGCAGCGCTCATCACGAGACACCCGCAGTGCGGGGAGCGAGCAGCTCGGGAAGGCGCGCGTACGCAGCACGACCGGCCGCCCGTTGGGCGGCGGCAACGGACAGCATCGCGTCGCGCCGTGCGGGTGCGGTGTCCCAGAGGTGATCCATGGCGGCGGACACATCGTCTAACGGAGCGCCCTGATCGAGGCGGACGACGGCGCACGCCTCGCCGAATTGCTCGGCGAGGCCGTTGAACTTGAACACATAGTACGGCGAGCGCGCGAGACAAATCGCCGGCACGCCCTGCGCGAGCGCGAACACCGCGGCGTGATAGGCGCCAGTGACCACGATGCGGCAGCGTCCCGCGTCGCGAATCACGGCGCGCGGCTCGGTGAGTGACGCGCCGCCATCGGACCCGGCATCGGGACCAAGCAGCGCGCGAATGGCCGCCGGGTCCTCGGCGAAGCGGTGAAAGGCGATGGGGAGCGGCACGAGGGACACGCGCCGCGCCCGCGCGAAGGCCCGCAGCACGTTGCCTAACGCACTGGCGAACGCCGCATCCAGCCCGGAGTGCTCGGCCACGCGCACGTTGATGCCAACGGCGTCGCCCAAGGCAGCCGGGCGCGCATCGTACGCCATCTCGACCGCGTCATCGCCGGTGAACGTGACGCGATCGGCCGCGACGCCGAAGGCGGCGAGAAGGGCGCCCCCTTCGCGCGCCTCGCGCACCGCGATCAAGCGGGCGGCCGGGAGCACGGCCGCCGCGCGCGCGCGGACATCGTCTCGCGTGAGGGGGCCCAACCCTTGGCCTAACAACGCGGCGGGCTTGCCGCGGTCGGCGGCCAATTCGAGCGTGTTGAGCACGAGGAGCGCGTGCTTGCGCGCCTCGTCCGCGAAGGTCGCGGCCCCGCTCACAATCACCGCGTCGGCGTGGTCGACGGCAGCGAGAAACTGCGCCGGTGCATCGGAGGCCGCGCCGCGCGCGCGCAGCTTCCACCTGACGGCGCGCGACACGAGCGCCGGACGCCGGCGGCGCAACGAGCGTTTCCAGTGCACCAAACGCCGCGACATCGCGTGCGGCATGTGGTCGTGCAGTCCTCCTAACAGATAGCGCTCGGTGAACCAGAGCACCCGGCCGTCGTGCGGCACCGGCGACGTGCCGGGCACATGTCGCTCGAGCGCGGCAGGATCGCTCGTGATCACGTCGATCGACACGCCGGGCCACAACGCACGCAGACGAGACACGGCCACCTGCAGCATGGCCACGTCGCCCATGTTGCGACAGTCGAAGGTGCTCGGATCCACCAGAATGCGCATCACCCGGGCGGACGCCGGAGCGTCACACGAAAATGGTTGCCGACGCGCAGGCGATCGACACACGCCTGCAACAGCAGCATCATGTCCCGCAGCTGGACCGTGTACGGGATATTGTCTTCGTACTCTTTCATCAAGAGATAGTCCATGACGTCGAAGCCGAAGACATCGACGCTCGTCACCGTTAGGCCGCTCTTTGCCGCGAGGTAGGCGAAGGACTTGTCGCTGAAGAACCCAATGTGCTCGAACGGCAGCAGGGTGTTCTGCTTGCTGCCCATGAGTTCGTAGCCCACGGAATGGATGTTCGGCGTGTATCCCACGAGATATCCGCCCGGCTTGAGCTTCTGGCGGACGGACGACACGAGACCGATGGGGTCGTCGAGATGCTCGAGCACGTCGAACATCACGATCGCGTCGTACGACGCGTCCGGCTCGTCCGCCAGCCTCGTGTCGGAGACATCGAGGCCGCGCTCGCGGCAGAAGCGGACGGCACGCGGGAACACCTCGAGGCCCCGGGCAGACACGCCGCGATCCTGGAGGTACGACAAGAACAACCCCGCGCCGCAACCGACGTCGAGCACGCGGATCTTCTTGGGCTCGAGACCGAGCCGCTCGACGATGTACGCATAGCGCTCGGCGCCCATGCGGTTCTTGCGATACTCGTAGTGGGCGAGCGTCTCGCGCGCGAACTTCTCGTAGTAGAGGTCCGACGCGTAGACATCCTCGACGTGCTCGTTGGCATCCTCGACGGCGAAGTTCGACGTGGAGTAGTCGCAGCCATTGCACCGGATCACCTGATAGCCCTCGACCCACTCGAGGAGGTCGGTGCCATCGTGACCCTTGCACAGCGCGCACGTGTACTGCGCGCGATCGAGAATGCGCGAGCGGTTCTTGTCGAGAATGCCCTCGCGATACTTGAGGATGCCCTCGAAAAATTTCAGCCCGCGCATGGCGTGCGGGTCGAAATCGAACAGCTTGAGCGGTTCGCGGACGTGCCGCAGTGTGCGCGGCGCGTTAGTCAGAGTCATGATCCGAGCTCGATGAGACCGTGGCGCCGCAGTTCGGCGAGCGTGTCGCGCGCGGCGGTGAACGAGATGCCGCAGGCATCGGCGACGTCGGCCACGGTGCGCGTGCCGTCGATGAGGAACATGATGTCGAAGAGCGCGCGATGTCCTTCCGGATTCGCATACGCATCGATGTGGATGCCGTATCGCGAGCAGAACGGCTCGCCCTGGAAGCGGTTCTCGATCAAGCGATTCGCTTCGAGCGTGTCGATCATCCGTAGCACGATGTCCCGCGATTCTTCGAGACAACCCGGCGGCACACGCTCGGGCGTGTCGTCGCTCGAGTGGTACTCGCGGTAGTACAAGTCGGGCGCCTCAGCCGGCAGAATGCGCGACAACGACAGCATCGGCACGCGCACACCGGGGGCGTTGAATTGGCGCTCATCGTTGCCGACGAGCGTGCGGAAGGCGCCGGTCCACGCGAATGGGTCGGCCTCCTTCATCGCCATGGTGAAGCACCGATCGACTTCGCTCTTGCCGTCGAACGACAGCTGCAAGGCATGCGGATGATCGCGGCCCAACATCTCGAGGAACAATCCGCCGCGCATGTTGGGCAACTGCTGGTTGGCGCGGCTCAGATATGCCACCGATCCGATGGTCTCCGGCACGATGATGAACCGGTACGTGTATCGCAGGTCGCGGCGGCGCGCGAGCGCGCGCATCACGTCGATGCCGACGACGACGCCGGTGAGGTCGTCGTTCACCATGTGCGGATGGCAGAGGTGCGCGCAGAGCACGATTTCATCTTCGCGCTCGCCCTTCACCACCACGTCCCCAACCTTGAGTGTGCCGTAGCTGAACGACGACCTGATCACCACACGATACCGATCGTCGAGCAATGCATCGCGCTGGTTTCGCGAGCAGCACAGGCCCCAATCGCGCTCGTAGTACTTGAAGATGAACGGGACGGCGTCCGGCAAGCGCTCGTGGACATACAGATGGCGCAGCAGCTCATCGCGCGACACTTCGCCATCGAACGGGAGCGAATACGAGACGACGTGCAGCGGGTGGTCGGCGTACGAGAACACGCGGCGGCCGTCGAGCGTTTCGAGATAGGCCTCGCGGCACGCCCATTTCTCTGGGATGATCCACGTCCAGCACTCGCTGCCCGTCGGGAACTCGTGCGTCGTCATCGGGAGCTGTGTGCCTAACGCACGCAGCGCGGCGTCGTAGGCGTCCGACACGATGTTGCGCGGCAGGCGCCACAGTGCCTCGATCATGTCGTGCATCGACGCGTTAGGCGGGAGCGGAACGTCCACGCGCGGCGTGCCGACGCGGGCTGCCTCGAGCGCCACCGGGTCGGCCGCGGGTCCGCGCGCGGTGAACCACGGATCCTGCGCGAGCGAGCGCATGGTGAGCTCGAAGTACGAATTCGCGTCGACGGCCAACACCTCGCCCGACCCGAGCGGCGCCGCGCGGCACACGCCCGTCTGGCGCGCGCAGGCTTCGAGCCGCGAGCCGTCCGGGTAGCCGTTGTCGGCCATGATGCGCACGAAGTAGAGCCACCCGGTGCGCCGCACGTGTGCACCATCGCGGATCTCGCCCGTGAACAGCTTCCGATAGCGGAACGGGACGCCCGCCATCTCTTCGGCGTGGTGCCGGAAGGTCGCCTCCTCGAGCGGGCCGCCGACCATCACGATCTTGGCGTTCGCGCCGCGGAGCCGCTGGAACACGCTGTCCTCACCGAAGCACGTCGGCGGGACATCGTTGAGCAGCTCGCGGGCACGCGGACCGACGCCGGCCACCGCGTGAATCGGGTCGCGCGAGCGCACGGCATCCGGCCTAACGCGCACGTACTCCAACACATCGCGCGACGTGCTCCACGGGCCGCCGGGCGTGGGCGTGCGGCGCACGTCGAACGGCTCGTTGCGGCAGAATGAGAACGTGTAGGTGGGCACGAGCACGGTGCCGGCATCGCCGACCACCTCGCGCAGCGCGTCGTACACGACCTCGCCTCGCGGCGCGTCTTCGGCCAAGGTGCCGAGCGCCTCGAGACACGCGTGGGTGAACACCGTGTCGCCGGCGGTGATGCCGACGCCGCGGAGGGCGGTGACCAGGTCCTGCTTCGTCCAACAGGGCGGCGACGTCGTGGCGCGACTCATCTTCTGTGGGATCACGCGGCCGCGCGGGACGCGGCGTGCAGGAGGTGTTCGATGACCAACGACTGCGCGTTGGGCTCGAGGCCGACGGAACACGGCAGGCTCAACGCCCGCGCGTGCAGGAACTCGGCCCTCGAGCAGTCGGTGCCGAACGCGCCGCGATGGGCGTTCGACTGGTGCAGCGGCTGCCACAGCGGGCGGCTCTGGATCTGCGCCGCGCCTAACGCACGGAGCAGCGCCCGCGCGTCGGCGCCCACGGTCTTCGGGTCGATGAGCACGGTGTACATCCAGAACGTCGAGCGGGCCCACGACGCCTCGCGCATCGGCGTGAAGCCGGGCACATTGCCTAACGCAGCCGTGTAGGTGGCGGCGATGCGGCGCTTGGCCTCGACGTACGAAGGCAGCTGCTCCATTTGCGCCACGCCCATCGCGGCCAGCACGTTGGTCAGGCGGTAGTTGTAACCGACCTCGTTGTGCACGTACTCGACCGGATCATCCTTGGCTTGCGTGGTGAGGTAGCGCGCGCGCTTGGCGAACGCATCGTCGTCCGTCACCAGCATTCCGCCGCCGCCGGTGGTGATGATCTTGTTGCCGTTGAAGCTGAAGCAGGCTATGTCGCCCAGATGACCAACGGGCGTGCCGTGATACGTCGCGCCAAGGCTCTCGGTCGCATCTTCGATGATGCGGAGCCCAAACTTGCGCGCCGCCTCGACGAGCGGCCGCATGTCGACCGGGTGGCCAAGAATGTGGACGGGCAGTATCGCGCGCACGCGGCGGCCCGTGACGCGATTCCGCAGCTCGCCGTTGCGCCACTCGCATCCACGCTCGAGGAAATCGATCGCCTTGGCGGTATCCATCTGCCAGTAGTCGGGCTCGGCGTCCACGAAGACCGGCCACGCGCCCACATAGCGGATTGCGTTGGCCGGCGCGATGAAGGTGAGCGTCGACACCAGCACTTCATCGTCGCGCTCGACGCCCGCGAGCATGAGCGCAACGTGCAGCGCCGCGGTGCCGCTGGTGGTGGCGATGGCGTGCTTCGTGCCCGCCGCGTCGGCGAGCGAGCGCTCGAAGCGATCGACGTACGAGCCGACCGACGACACCCAGTTCGTATCGAGACATTCCTTCACGTACTCCCATTCGTTGCCGCGCAGCTCGGGCACGCACAACGGCGTGAACCCCGCCGGCGGGGGCGCTCCGGGCGCCAAGCGTTCGGACGTGGGGGCGCTCAATTGCGGTACCTCGCATCGTCGGGGTCGGTGATCACGCGGCTTTCGACTAACCGAGCAACTTCGGCGATTCCTGCCGGGACCGTCGTCGTGATCTTGTAGCCCAGCCGGTCGGCGATGCGTGAGAACGACACGCGATAATCGCGCGGGTCCTCCTGCTTCTTCACGTACTCGACCGTCGCCTTGGGCGCGTGCGGTTTGATGAGCTCCACCAGTTGCTGCTTCTGATAGTTCTGCGTCGTGTCGCCGACGTTGAATACTTCGCCGCGCACACGATCGACCGGCGCCTCGACCACCATTGCGACGGCGCGCGCCGCATCGCGGGCGTGCACGTATGGGCGCCAGAATTGTTCGCCGAACACGACGAGCTTGTCCTTGAGCATCATGTCGCGCGTGAACTCGTTCACCGTGAGATCGAAGCGCATGCGCGGCGAAACGCCGAACACCGTCGCGAACCGAAGCGGCGTGGCGCAGAGTCCGCGCGTCGCGGCGCGTTCGAGCATCGCCTTCTCGACGCCCACCTTGGTTTCGGCGTACAGCGATACGGGCTTGAGCTCCGACGTCTCGTCGACGTACGAAGCCGGGTCGACCATTTTGCCGTAGTTGCTGCACGTGGACGCGAAGATGAACCGCGCGACGTGGGCACGTTCGCACGAATCCATGAGCGCGAGCGATGCGTCGAGATTGATCGCGCGTGCGAGATCGGGTTGACGCGCGCATGCCGGATCACCGACGATGGCGGCGAGGTGCACGACCGCGTTCATTCCCTCGAGCGCGCCGCGCACCGCCGCGCCATCGCGCACGTCGCCCGTCACCAGCTCGAAATTCGGGTTGGACCACACGCCTAACAACGACGTGCCGCCGTAGGTCAGGTTGTCCAACACTCGTACGCGGTGTCCTGCATCGAGCAGCAGAGGCACCAGTGTCGAGCCAACGTATCCGGCGCCGCCGGTCACGAGTACGTTCATCGGTTAGACTCTCGCATGTTTGACATCATCTTGGGCTTGCTGATAGTCGGCGACCTGTCCGATATCGAGCCAGTACTCGACGATCGGGAAGCTCGCGACGCGACACCCTTCCTGGATCAGGACGTGAATCAGATCGGTCATGTCGAACCGGCGTCCTTCCGGGATGAATCGCATGACCGGCGGTTCGAGCAAGTAGATGCCGGCATTGACCAGGAACGTCTGCACCGGTTTCTCGCGCAGCGTGCGCACGAGGGCGTCATCGGTTTCGATCACGCCATAGGGGACCTGCAGCTCGTACTTGCGCACGCCGACGGTGACCGACGCGCGGTGCTCGCGGTGAAAGGCGAGCATCGCCTGAAAGTCGACCGACGTCAGGATATCGCCGTTCAAGACGAGCAGCGGGCCGTCCGGCGGCTCCATGAGCCGCAGCGCGCCCGCCGTGCCTAACGGACGATCCTCGGGCACGTACTGCATCTCGACGCCGAAGGCGTGGCCGTCGCCGAAGTGGTCCGAGATGCGCTCGGCCAGATAGTGCGTGGTCACGTTCACGCGCTTGACGCCCGAGCGGCGCAGCTTCTCGACCGTGAGCTCGAGCAGCGGCTTGTCGCCCACCGGCAGCATCGGCTTGGGCACGGTCTCGGTGAACGGGCGCAGGCGCGTGCCGAAACCGCCGGCCATGATCACAGCCGACATCGCGTGGTGATCGGTGGTCGTGAGATCGCTGCGCAGCACGAGGCCGACGATGATGCCTTCGGCGTCGATCACCGGCAGGTGGTTGATCACGTACTCGCGCGCGTGGTCCATCATGTGGAGCGTGTCGGCTTCCGTCATGTGCGGCGTCGCGACCAACGGATGCCGGCTGGCGATCGCGGTGCACGGCCGGTCGAGTGATTCGCCGGACAAGATGGCGCGGCGCACGTCGCCGTCGGTGACGACGCCGAACAACCGTCGGTCGGATTCGGCGAGGAGCAGGACGCCGGTTCCGGCGCGATCCAGCCGTGCCAACGCGTCGGAGATGGGCGTGGCCGGCGGAACGATCGCGTGCTCAAGGCGCTTGGCTACATCTTCATGCCACATGGCTCCTCCTCAGGAACGCAGGCGCTCGAGCGCGGCCAGGCGGTCCTGCACGGCGCGCAGGGCGGCGGCCACGTCCACGCCTAACCGAGTTCCGATGCGCCACGCGGGCACCGACCGCGCCTTTCCCGGGAGCTGTACTTCCTGCACGAGCAGGGTCGAGTCTCCGGTCTTCACCAACACGCCGCGGCCGCGCTCGCGTCCCACGACCTGGCCGGGGGTCGCGAAGTACCGCGGCCAATTCCGATCGAAGTGGGCGCGCCAGATCGTCAGCTCGCTATGCCCAAGCATGGTGCGCGCGCCGGGGCCCGGATGCGTAATCGCCCGCACCTTGTTGTGCAAATGCTCGCTCGAGTCCGACCAATCGAGCCACTCGTCTCCGTTCTCGCGCCCACCGAAATACGTACCCGCAAGGTGCGCTTGCGGGCAGCGAGTCGCGCTGCCATCGGCGATCGCGTTCACCGTGTCGACGGCCAGGCCCGGCAGCGCGGCGACGACACGCGCCAACACGTCGCCGTACGTGTCCGTCCACCCGATGGGCAGCGTCTGCTGCACGATGATGTCGCCGGTGTCGACATCTTCGTCGATGTAGTGCGATGTGAGCCCGATCTCGGTCTCGCCGTTGATGATCGCCCAGTTGATCACATTGCGGCCGCGATAGAACGGCAGCTTGCCGGCATGCATGTTGATCGCGCCTAACGGAGCGCAGTCGAGCGCGGCGCGTTTGAGGATCTGGTTGTACGACACCGAAAGCAGGAGATCCGGCGCGTATCCGCGCAATGCCGCCAGGAACGCCGGCGCGCTCGCGTCGGCCGGAGCGAGCACCGGCACGCCGCAGCGTGCACACGCTTCGCCCAACGCGCCATCCGACGGACGCTCGCGCAGCACGCCCACCGCCACGCGGTGCCCGGCCTCGTTCAGCCGGACCAGCGTGTCGGCAGCCCAGGCGCCATCACCGAACAGCGCCAGCCGCAGCGAGCGACCATCGGTCATGCCAGATCCGTCCATTCCAGTTCCTCGTCGAACGCGACGTCGCGCGCCAGCGGGCGTCCAACCACGTAGTCCAGCTCGTCGGGCTGGATGCCGGTGCCGGGGCGCTTGAACTCGACGTCGGCTGCCGTTAGGCGCTCGCCCTTCTGCATCGGGCGCCGCGCCACCATGCGGCGGCGGAACACCTTGCGCTTGTCGACTTCGGCCTGGCTCACCACACGCTTGGCCGTGCCGAGCGACGCGAACACTTCGCGGCCGCCACTGACGATGGCGGCGAGCTCGACTGGATCGGCGCTGATCGCGTGGTCCCAGCCCTCCAGCTGCTTGTCGGTGGTGAAATGCTTCTCGATCACGCACGCGCCGAGGGCAATGGCGGCGAGCGGGACGGCGACGCCCAACGTGTGATCACTGTAGCCGACCGGTACGTCGAACGCGGCTTGCCACGTGGCCATCTGCCGCAAGTTCACCATCTCCGGCGGCGACGGGTAAATCGAAAGGCAATGGAGGAGTGCGACCGGTCCGGCATTGCTGCGACGAAGCACCTCGAGCGCTTTTTCGACTTCGCCTAACGTCGCCATGCCGGTGGACAGCAGCACCGGCTTACCCGTACGCGCCACGATCTCGAGCAGCGGATGGTGGTTCACGTCCATCGACGCGATCTTGTACGCCGGCACGCGCAGCTCCTCGAGCATCCCCACCTCGTCGGCCGAAAATGCGCTCGAGAAGAACGTGATGCCCTGCGTGCGGCAGTACGTGTCGATCTCGACGTGCTGGTCGCGCGTCACCTGGTAGCGCTCCACGGCTTGCTCGAGCGTCGGCGCGTTGCCGGTGACGTAGCGCGTATTGCGCTGATACTCGGCCGTCGAGATCAGCGAGCGTTTGGACCAGCTCTGAAACTTCACCGCATCGGCGCCGCACGCTTTCGCGGCGTCGATCATGCGGCGGCAAAGCGCCATGTCGCCGTTGTGATTGGCGCCGATCTCGGCGATGATGTACGGCGGTTCGCCGGGGCCGACGCGACGGCCGGCGATGCTCAATGACTCCACACGTCCTCCAGTTCCGGATGCGCGACGCACCACCACCACACGTACTGCGGGGTGAGCCGGTTGAGTCGTTCGATGTACCGCGTGCGCACGCCGGCATCGCGTGTCATCGTGGTGTGAAACGTGGTCGCGCGCGCCGCGACGGCCGCGAACCGCTCGCGAAACCACGACGGCACCGCCGCCTGCCACTCGTTCATGCAGCGATAGAACACGAGCACGTGCTCGGTGGCGCGCATCACGTGCTCGGCAGTGAAGGGCGGCAACACGCGCGCGGTGTTCGCGCCGTGCTGCCGGTACCGCATGCGCGGCGTGCGCTCGAAGCACATGCGCGCGCCAAGTCCCCACGCGCGCGCGGCGAGCGCCCAGTCGAACAACACGCACTCCTGCTGCACCGGCAGACAGCGGCGCAGCATGCTCGAGCGGAACGCGGAGTTGGACAAACCCCAGACGTTGTAGCGCGGAAGTATCTCCGATGCGTCCACACCCTCGGGCGGCGCGAACACGCATCCAACATCGCGTCCCGCTTCATCGATGATCTCGAGCGCGCAGGCCGAAACGTCGTACGACGACAGCGCCGCGCGCGCGGCGGCCACGCGAGTCGGCTCGAGGATGTCGTCGCTGTCCGCGAACACCACGGCGTCGTATCGATCGACCAGCCCCTCCATCGCGTGCTGCCGGATGGCAGCCGGAGAATCGCCGCGTTGGGCAACGACCCACGTCGCCGCGGGCGTGTCGCCGATCGCCGCGTAGAACGCATCGGGGCTCACGCCATCGAGGCCGACCCACAGATCGAAAGCCCGGTCGGTCTGCGCGCGCATGGAGCTCCACCACGGCGCGAGATAGCGCTCGACGCCCGGATACACCGTCGTATAGAGGGCCAGTCCGTTAGTCATGTGCGACTCCGACCTCGCGGCTCAATCGCAGCAGTGCTTCAGCCATGGCCCAATCATCTTCCGTGTCGATGTCGACGGCGCGCTGCCACGGAATCTCCCACCCGGTGCGACCCGAAACGTGAAACGTGCGCGCGGCGCGCAGCGTGTCGGCCGTCGCCCACCAGATCACGCCTGTTGGGCAGAACAGCTCGGGCAAATCCTGCGATCGACGCGTCACTTCCTGGGCGAACAGCGGCTCGAGCACCATGTTCGTCGCGCGCCGCATGGCCCACCACGGGTTCTGCCATCCGAAGCGCGTGACCGACAACTGCGACGCGGCGCCGGTACGCTCGAACTGCGCGCCGCTGTCGCTGACGTCGGCCGCTGTGCGCAGTGGGCAGTTAGGCATGAGCTGCGCGACGTGGCGATACTGCGTGCCGTTCGGATCGAGGCGCTCGAGCGCGTCCACCGTCACGTCGGACACCGGCGTCTGGTCGTCGGCCAGCGACGCCGGCCGCACGAACGGCACCTCGGCGCCATGCTCCAGCGCCACGGCGGCGATCGCCGCGCTGTCGGTGCTCACGATGACGCGCTCGAACAGCCCGCTGTCGACCGCCGCACGGATCGTGTAGGCGATGGCCGGCTCGCCTAACAGCGAGCGGATGTTCTTTCCGGGGACGCGCTTCGACCCGCCGCGGGCGGGAATCACAGCCAAGCGCCGCGCTTCCACTACGCCTCCACCTGCTCCGCGAGATGCTCGGCGAGGGCGGCGTCGCTGGCGTTCTGGTACTGCCACAAGCGCTGGTACGTCGGCGACGTCACGAGCAGCTCCTCGTGCGGCGCCAGGGCGACCAGGCGTCCCTGTTCCATCACCATGATACGATCGACGTTGCGCAGCGTGGACAGGCGGTGCGCCACGACGAACGTCGTGCGGCCCTCCATCAAGCGCTCGATCGCGCCCTGCACCGCGCGCTCCGAAACCGAGTCGAGATTGCTCGTCGCTTCGTCGAGAAAGAGGATGGGCGCGTTCTTGAGCAGCGATGCGGCGATGCAGATGCGCTGCTTCTGCCCAACGGACACGCCGCGCGCATCTTTGCGGCGGCCAAGGACGGTCTCGTAGCCCTCTTCGAGGGCCACGATGTCGTCGTGAATGTTGGCCGCCTTTGCCGCCGCGATCACCTCGTCCATCGTCGCGTCGGGGTTGGCCCACCGGAGATTGTTCACGACGCTGTCGATGAACAGGAACGGCTCCTGGAGCACGATCGCGCACTGTTTCATCAGGTCAGCGTGCTTGATGTCGCGCAGATCGACGCCATCGAACAGCACGCGGCCGCCGGTGGGATCATAGAAGCGGAGCAGGAGTGCCAAGAGCGTCGACTTGCCGGCGCCGGATGGACCGACGATGCCGACGGTCTCGCCGCGATGGAACGTGGCCGTCACATCGTGCAGGACCGTCTGCCCCTCGTAGGCGAACGATACGTGGTCGAACGCGATCACCTGCGGCGCGCCCGTGAGCGGCTTCGCGTTAGGCCGATCGGAGATGTCGGGCGTGGCGTGCACGATCCGGTCGACGCGATCGAGGTTGGGCAGCACGCTGCGCATCGTGCTGTACACCTGGAGCAGGCCCAGCACCGGCGAGTACACCGCCATCACGGCGACGAGCAAGCTGAGGAGCGACTGCCAATCGAGGGTGCCGCGGCCCACATCGCGACTACCGATGGTGAGCACGAGAATGAGCCCGACGCCCGATACCGCTTCCATGAGGAATCGCGCGAAGCCCTTGCTCATCGCCTGCCGCAACACCTGCACGAACAGCTCGTGTGCGATGTGCCGCGCTTTCTCGAGGACGCGCGACTCGGCGCGGCCCACCTTGATCACACGAATGCCCGACGACACCTCGAGGAAGCTCTCGTACAGCGAGCGCACGGCGTCGCGCTCGAGCTTGGCTGCCTCGGTGATCTGCCGCCCGAACCAGTGCGCGGGCAGCGCGCCGATCGGCACCGCGAGCAGGCCGATGATCGCGAGCTTGGGGCTCATCAGCCACGCGACGACGGCCAGACCAAGGAGGCGCGAGATGAACAGCACGATGTTCCCGACATCGAGCGTCACCATCCGCACGCCCTTGAGATCGAAGTACGACGCCATCACCAGGTCGCCCTGGCTGTTCTTGTCGAAGAACCGCACGGAGAGCGACAGCAGCTTCGCGATCACCTGCTGCATGGCGCCCACCTCGACCGTATGGGCGAGACGCGCCGACACGACTTCACCGACGAACGTGCTAACGGACCGCAGGACCCAGATCCCGAGAATGATCAGCGCCGCGACTGTGAGCGCGCTCGTCGTCACGTTGTGTTGGCTGCCGAACTTGCGGAGCACGTCGCGCAGCACGTACACGAGCACACCTTGCAGCAACCCCTGCAGCACAGTGGCCACGAAGAACTCCGAGGCCATCAACGGATGCGCGAGGCTGGACTTGACCCCGAGACGGAACGCGTCCCAGGCGGTATTCCCGGTCTTGGTCCCCGATACGAGGCGTTCGGCGTCGCTGGTCATGCGGACTTCCGATGTTGATGCTGGCCGGCGCTCACGCCCAGTTGGGCGAGCATCGCGGCGGCGACGCGGGATGCAGCCTGACCGTCCACTACTCCGCACTCCTGGCGCACGACAGCGGCGCGGCGTTCGGAATCCATGCGCGGGCAATCGAGGGCCGTCTGAATCAACGTCATGAGCTCGCCCCACGAATGGGCGAGCCGGAGGCCGCCTAACTGAACCAACGGCCGATAGTGCTCGGCCTCGTACTCCTGATACATGACGTCCTGCGGCGCGGTGGGCTCGTCGCTGAAGTCGATGCCGAGCACGGGGCGGTCGAGGATCGCGGCGTCGAGTGAAATCGTCGACGCGACGTTGACGCACGCGACGGCGTGCGTGAGCGAGCTCACGAGCATCGCTTGATCGTCTGGGTGGCTCAGCGTCCAGCCATCCGCATCCGGCGCCGTTTCCCACGCCGTGCACACGACGACGTTGGGGAACACGTCGGTGACGGGCCGCCAGCGATCGCGCGTCTCGAGCGGATGAATGCGCACCACCGTCCACAAGTCGCGCAACTCCGGCGTGTCGTGCATGTGCTGGGCGATGCCGCGCACGAGCTCCGGTTCGGCCGGTGCCAGTCCCACGTGACTGCCGGCATAGAGTACGTAACGCGCGCCAGCCGGCACGCCTAACCGACGCAAGGTTTCTTCGCGCGTCCAGACATACGCCGGCGTGCGATGGAAGTCGAACTGCGTTGTACCGGTAATCGTCACTTGTTCGGGACGCGTGCGCGGATAAAGGCGGATCAGCTGATCGCGCATCTTCTCGTGCCACACCAGGTAGTGGTCGTAGTCCGGAATGACCCCGCGGCTGGTGAGATTGTCGAAGCTCAGAATGGACGTGACGACCGGAATCCCCAGGTCGCGCGCCGCCAGGTAGTACGGATACTCGAGCGGCGTCACGCAGAATGTCGACCACAGCACATCGGGCTGGATGCGCTCGAGCTGCTCGCGGGCGTGACGCAGGTCGCGCGCGCGGCGATACTGCCGTTCGCTCAGGCCGCGCGCGGCGTCGAACACCGCCGGCACCTGCGCGACCATGCCTAACGCTTCGATGCAGGCCGCACGCGTCCGCTGCGCATGCGTCCAGCGGCGCTCGTACCACGTGCGATAGAGCGGATAGCTGCCGACGCCGTAACGGCGGTTGAACGCGCTCCGGATCACGCCATCCAGCAGCGCCTTGCCGCGCACCGCGCGCGCCGGCTGCGCCTCGAGCTCGTGGATGGCCGCCGCCGCGCGGAACGCGGGCGAGTGCGCACGCACCGAGTCCGGCGCGCCGTGCGGCAGGATGAGATGCACATCCACGCCGGCCGCCGCCAAGCGATCGAGCACGCCGCCATACACCACATTCCGTACGCTCCACACCATGGGCAGGAGCGCGGCAATGCGACGGCCGCCGGCCACGGACTCGACTCCCACTACGCGCGCGCCTCGGACGCCGGCGCGGCCGACGCGCCGTTGCCGTTCACGCGGCGCAGGCGCTTGATGAGCGGCAGCTCGCTGTCGTACACCCGCTTTGCCCCGTCGCCTAACGTCGACTCGGCAGCCCGAATGTCGCGCACCAGGCGCTGGAGACCCACGGGTTCCACCGACGCCGCCTGATCGCTCCCCCACATCGCGCGATCGAGCGTGATGTGCCGCTCGACCATGCACGCGCCCAGCACCGCCGCCGCGACCGTGGGCACCAGACCCACTTCGTGGCCCGAGTAGCCCACCGGCACGCCGTAGCGCTCGATGAGCATCGGGATGCAACGCAGGTTGAGCTCCTCGAGCTTGGCCGGATACGAGCTCGTGCTGTGCATCAACACGAGATTGTCCGTGCCCAACACGTCGACCGCGTGGTCGATCTGCTCGATGGTGCTCATACCCGTGGAGAGAATGAGCGGACGGCCCGTGGCCCGATGATGCGTGAGCAACGCGTCGTCAGTTAGGCACGCGGACGCGAGCTTGTAGCAGGGCGGCGCGAACTCCTCGATGAAATCCACCGACGCCTCGTCCCAGCACGACGCGAACCACGCGATGTCTTGCCGCTTGCAGTACGCGTCGATCTCCTGATAGTCGCCCTGGTTGAACTCCACCCGATATCGGTAGTCCATGTACGTCATGATGCCCCACGGCGTCTCGCGCATCAGATTGCGTTGCTCGGGGGGCACGCACAACTCGGGCGTGCGCTTCTGGAACTTGGCCGCGTCGCAGCCGTACCGCTTGGCGGTCGCGATCAGCTGGCGCGCGATGTCGATGTCGCCGTTGTGATTGATCCCGATCTCGGCAACGATGTAGCACGGCTCGCCTTCGCCTACTGTCTGATTCCCAATCCGCACCTTGGCACTCATGTCACTCCTCCTGATGCGGATGACGTGCTGTCGTGAACGACTGCATCACGCGCCGCCCGCGTCGTCAGAATCCAGTCTGCTACTTCGCGCACGGCACCGTTGCCGCCACTGCGCGTGGTCACCAATCGAGCCACCGCCCGCACTTCCGGCCGGGCATCGGCCACCGCTATCGGGACACCCACCCAGCGCATACAGGTCAGGTCGTTCACATCGTTGCCCACGTAGGCGACGTCGTTCGCCGACAGTCCGCGCTCCGCAACCAACTCCTCGATGCGCGACCGCTTGTCGTCGCACGCCTGGATGCAGCTGATGCGCAGCTTGGCGCACCGCGCCGCCACCACCGCATTCGTCTCGGTCGACAGAACGACGACCTCGACGCCCGCATCGCGCAGCCGCGCGATGCCCCAGCCGTCGCTCCGGCTGCACCGCACCGCCTCGCGACCGTCGTCTGTCACGAGCACCGCGTTGTCGGTGAGCACGCCGTCGAAGTCGAGCACCAGCAACCGTACCGACGCCAGCGCCTCCGGACCCGCGGCCACGCGACGCGCGACAAGCAACTGCTCCATCAGATCGAGGTCCGCCGGTACGTCCACTTGGAACGAGTCCGCCGGCTCCATCAAGAACGCCACGATCTTTCCGCCTAACCGATTGCCCGTCTGCTCCAGAATCGCCGGACGGAACACATAGATCGAACCGTTCTCGACGACATCTTCCGGCGCATCCTGACGCCGCTGGCGATTCCGAAAGTCGTACGAGAACGACCGCCAGTCGTCGCCGCCCCGCTCGCGCCGCCACACGAACCCGTGGACGACGCACGCCGAGAACAACGAGTCGGCGCCTTGCGCCAACAACAACTGGATCGCCCGCGAGATGTCATCCGGCTGGCGCAGCGGCGACGTCGCCTGAAGAAACACCACCAGATCCGGCACGTACCCTTCGGTCGACCGCAAATGCTGCAACGCGTGAATCAGAGCCGACTCGCTGGTCGCCGCGTCGCCACTCAACTCCGCCGGACGCGCTATCACCTCGGCGCAATACTCCCGAGCGACACTCGCGATCGCCTGGTCATCCGTCGAGACGACGACCCGGTTTATCTCCGGTGTCGACCGCGCATGCTCGATGCTGTACGCGAGCAGCGGCCGGCCGCCGACGAGGCGAATGTTCTTCCCCACGACCCCCTTCGAACCACCGCGGGCGGGGATGATTGCCAGACAGTTCATTCTCTGAGCGCTGAAAGACTTTCTCTTTGAGGACCGTAGGGGTCGGCAAGTTTTGGGCACGGGACATTAGTGAGTTCCCAGGTGCCCACGCAGTACACTAAAGCACTATCTGCCAACTTGTTACGATGTTGAGAAATGCTCTGTTACGCCGCGAGAAAATAATCAGGAGCGGACATGTGTTGCGAGATAGCAACACCTGATTTTTGGCTCCGCACCAGGCGCAACCGGCACGACGGGCTCGAAGGATACTACAGAGAAGCTCTCCACGCTCGGGTCTGCTTGAGCGCGAGCCGTAACGGCCTCACAACGTGGTAGAACGCGCGCAGGCCCGGCGGGAGGTGGACCGCATTGATGTCCGTCAGGTGCGGCGAGGCGAGCACATCGAGCGAAAGTAGTACCCGATCGGTGAACCGCTCGCGGGTCCTGATCTGCAGCCGCAGCTCGTCGCCGGTCGAAAGCGGCCGCTCGGCACGGCACCGGTCGGCCGCGTCGTCGACCAGCGCGCGAACGACCGTGTCATTGCCGGTCGTCCAGCCGTGCGCACCGAGGTCGGCGGCTAACAGAGACTCGCAGAGGCCGAGCCCGACGTGCAGCATGCGCGACACGCCGGCGCGCGCGGCGAGATGGCGCACCGCCGCCCAATCGAGATCGCGCGCCGAGCGGACGGCGGCGTACACGTCGCACACGTGTTGGAGCGTCGACCAATTGTGCTTGGCGCCGTGCGCGCACAGGTAGACGATCAACGCTCCCGTATTGAGCGCCGGAAGCGATCGGCCCAACAGCGACACGGTCGTCGCATTGGTCCACGCCCAGTCTTCGCGCCGGAGCGAGCCCAGGCCGCGCCGGCCTAACGCCCAGTGGACCTCGAGCGAGACGCCCGACCCTTCATGCTGCAGCGCCAGGTGATAGTCGGCGCCGAGCATGACCTCGACGAGCGAATCGGGCAGCGCGGCGACGGGAACATAGCCGTCGTGGCGCAGCATGCTCCGCGCGCGGTCGAGATCGCGGCGGTGGATGACGACGTCGAGATCGCCGAACTGGCGAAGCGATAAGTCGCCGTACGCCGTCACCGCGAGCGATGGGCCCTTGATGGGCATGAACGCAATCCCGTTCGCCGCGAACCGTTCGCCTAACTCTGCGAGGTGGCCGGCGAGGGCCATGCTGTGTAGGGCGTTCGCGTCGAACCGGCGCTCGAGCTCGTCCGTGGCCGCGCGCGGAGGCGGCGGATTCACGGATGCCGCCGCGGCGGAGAGCGCGGCGTGCAGGAGCGGGAGGACGGCGTGGCGGCCGGCCGCGGCGAGGACATCGTTCCAGTCGGCCACGTGCGAGGCGGCCAACGCCATCTGGTCCCCGGTGGCGGTGCCGAGCGCGAATCGGCACGCCGAGAGCAGCGCGCCGTGTCCGGGATGCGCGGCGCGATCCGAGCCGCGCCCATCTGCGCGCGGCATGCCTAACGCTACTTGTGGCGAACCAGGGTCACGATCGACGCTGCCGTTCCGGTGAGAGTCAGAAGCGGTATGAAGATATCGCGCCAGAAGGACCCGCGGTGATTCACGATGATCGCGTCGCCCGATTGCACGGGGGCCGACGCCCACGCGTTGAGCGGGCTCTGCAAGTTGATCTTGATCTCGCGATTGTCGCGAAAGAGCGAGACCTTCCCAATGTTGCCGTTCGCGCTCGGCCCGCCTGCCGACGCGATCGCTTCGCCTATGCTCGTGCCGCGCGGGAAGTTGTACAGGCTCGGCTTGCCGACTTCACCAGCCACGGTGACGTGCAGCAGCGGCATCACGACGATCTGGGGATCCGACTGATAGGTCTTGAGAAAGTTCCGGATGCGAGCCGCCACTTCCTGCATCGGCACGCCAATGATCGGCACCGCCTGATACAGCGGGTGCACCAGCGCGCCGTTGATGCCGATGACGAAGTCCCCGCTCAACTCGGGATTCCGCCAAACAAAAATGCGGACTTCGTCGCCCGGGTGCAGCACCGTGTTCGTGTCGGACGGCGCCGGCGATTCCTGCGCCATCGCAGGGAGCGCAGCGCTCACGCACAACAGGAGAGCCAGGAAGAAAGCGCGCATGGGAGGGGAAAGAAGGAAGGGAGAACTGCCGGAGCTGGACTTGGGACGCGCATCGCGCGCGTTCACGCTTCCACGCTGTCGTAGTAGTCGTAGTAGTAGTAGCCGCCGTACTGCGGCACCTTGTGGTCCGGATCGTTGAGCACCGCGCCTACCACACGGACGCCTACCGCGGCCAATCGTTGCACCGCATCGAGCGCCACCTGCCGCTCGGTGTGTCCCGCCCTGAGCACGAGTATCACGCCATCCGATTGGGAGCCGAGGATGAGGGCGTCGGCCGCCGCGTGCACGGGGGGCGTGTCGAGAATGAGGATGTCGAACTCGCGGCCCAACTTCTCGAGCGTCGCGCGCATCTGCGCGCCGCCCAACAATTCGGACGGGTTAGGCGGATGCGCGCCGGCCGGCAGGAACCAGAGGTTGTCGACCATCGTCGACTGGATCACCTGCTGCTGGTTCGCGTGCCCCAACATCAATTGCGTGAGACCCGGCTCGCGCGGCGCGCGGAAGAGCTTGTGCAAGCGGGCGCGGCGCAAATCGCAATCGACGATGAGCACGCGCATGCCCTGCTGCGCGAACGTGACGGCGAGATTCGCGGCCGTGGTCGTCTTGCCGTCCTGCGGCGATGGACTCGTGATGACGATCGTGCGCAGCGACTGCACGGCCTGCGAGAAAATCAAGTTGGTGCGCAGCGTCCGGAACGCTTCGGCCGAGCTCGACCGGAAGTCCGACACCGTAACCAGCGACTCTTCGTTGGACGCACCGTTGCCGACGCCCCAATTGCCGCGCGGCGTGGGCAGGCGGAGCGACATGTTGCCCATTTTCAACCGCCTAACGGCGTTGGGGCTCGCGATCTGCGGAATAATCGCCAGGCCGGGGATCTGGAGCATGCTCTCGATTTCTTCGCGGCGGCGGATGGCGGTGTTGAGCCGCTCCACGAGGAACGCGGCGCCCGTGCCTAACAGAAGGCCGACGATGACCCCGGTGAGGAGCTTGGTGCGGCGGCTCGTGCCGATCGGCGCGTACGGAGACGTGGCGAGATCGACGATCTCGACCTGCCCCGCCTCGACCGCCTCGGCGATGCGCGCCTTCTGGTATTCGTCGCGCAGCTCGTCGGCCATGTTGCGCGCCGACGCGACCTGCTCCATGAGCCGCGCCTCGCCGGCCTGCGTAGCCGGCAGCGTCTTGAGCGCGTCGGCGCTGCGCTGGCGCAATTCGTCCAGGGCGGCGACGCGCGCATCGAGCGACGTGATCTGGCTGCCCACAGCGTCGCCTAACTGAGCCTGGCCGCCGGCGACGAGCGCGTGCAGGCGCTGCACGTCGGGATTGCTGGGCGAGCTGCCCCACTTGCCTACCGAGGTCGAGTCGAGCGCCGCCTGGTAGGCCACGAGCTGCGTGTAGATCGCCTGCACCACCGGATTGTCGGCGATGCCCGGCGACGCGACCAGCGCGCTCAACGTCTTCTGGCGCGGCGGGCCCGAGTCGTCCTTTGCCAGCTCCTTGAGCAGCGTCTGGTACGTGCTGCGATCGGCGACCAACTGCGCGCGCTGCACATCCAGGTTGAGCAGACCGGTCTGCTCGGCCGCAACGACGGCATCGGACGAGCCATACACTTTTTTGCTCGTGCGATAGTCGCTCAAGCGACCCTGCGCCACCTGCAGGAGCGAATCGGTTTGGTGCAGCTGCGCTTCGACGAAGATGCGCCGGCGGCGCGACTGCTGCTGCGCGCTGGCGGCGTTCTGCGATTGGAACACGTCGACCACCGTGTTCACGATCTCGCGCGCGACGGACGGATCCTGTGCCGTGAACGACACGTCGACGACGTCGGTCCGGTCGCGCTGCCGCGCGCTCAGTCCGCCAAGCACCATGTCGATCGCGGCGGTGCGCGAAATGGTGTACAGCGAACCGCGCTGCGCGTTGGCGGGATGCCCGTGCACGGCGAACACGATGCCGCCGGCGCGCACGGTGGTGTCGTACGGCGCGAGCATCGACTCGCCGGCGGCGGTGATGCTCACTCCGTTAGGCATGAATTGCAGACGGACCGTGTCGCCGTTGTTCTCGGATGACAGCGACACGTTGCGCAGCACCGACGCCGGGAACCCTTTGCTCTGGACGCGGAGACCCAGCGCCTGCGAGTCCACCACCGCCGCCGCGACGGCGCGGCTCCGCAGCACCTGCAATTGCGACGTGATGGGATCGGTCCAATAGCCGCCCATCGCGCCCTGACCGGTATTGTCGTCGAGATTGCCGGCCAACTCGCGGCGCGCGTCCACCAACCGGATCACGGCCGTGGCCTGATATTCCAAAGCCTGTTTGCTCACGCGGTACGCGGTGAACGCGATCGCGGCGGCCGTGATACCGGCGATCAACCACAGATGCCGGCGCAGCGTCGCGAGTGATTCCTTGATGTCGATGGACTCCGACCCGCCCTCGACATCGTCGGGTGGACGAGTCGCGGGCGTGCCTGCTGCTGTGCCCGGCGTGAGGGCAGAGCTATACGGCGTGCCGCTTGGGAGTAGATCAGACATCTCTTCTCATTGAGCCGATCAATTGCCGGCCAAGACGCCAGGTGCGCTCAGGACACAGCCCGGGTTAGTACAGGCTGACGGGCTGCCTCGCGCACCGTGGTCACGACTCGCTCCACATCGGCCGAACTCAGGTTCGAGCCGGACGGTAAGCACAGCCCGCGACGGAAAAGGTCTTCCGACACCGAGCCGCCCAGGGCGGTGCATTCCCGATAGACCGGCTGCAAGTGCATGGGCTTCCACACAGGCCGTGCTTCGATATTCGCTGCATCGAGCCGTTGGCGCAACTCATCGCGGTCGATTCCGAACTCGGCCGGCGTGATGGTCATCGTGGTGAGCCACCGGGTGTGTGTGCCCCACGATGCCTCGGGCATGAACTCGATGCCCGGAAGGTCCTTGAGCGCCGAGGCGTACAATTCGAAGTTGCGGCGGCGGGCCGCGACGCGCTCGCTCAACACGCGCAATTGCCCGCGGCCGATGCCGGCGAGCACGTTGCTCATGCGATAGTTGTATCCGACTTGCGAATGCTCGTAGTACGGAGCGGGGTCGCGCGCCTGCGTCGCCAGCTTGAACGCGTGCGTCACCAACCGGCGATCTTCACTCACCAACATGCCGCCGCCCGACGTCGTGATGATCTTGTTCCCATTGAACGAGAAGACACCGGCGCGTCCGAAGGTCCCAACCGGACGTCCCTTGTACGTGGCGCCGAGTGCTTCGGCGGCGTCCTCGATCACAGGGACTTCGTACTCGCGACAGCACGCGAGAATCGGATCGAGATTCGCGCTCTGTCCGTAGAGGTGCACGATGACGAGCGCCTTGGGCAGCTTGCCGATTTTCGCGCGCTCTCTGAATGCCTGCGATATGAGATCGGGATCGATGTTCCACGATTCGCGCTCGCTGTCCACCAACACCGGTGTCGCGCCCAGATAGCGAATCGGGTTGACGCTGGCGGCGAACGTGAGCGTACTCACGAACACATCGTCGCCTTGCCCAACGCCGACGAGCTGCAACGCGAGGTGGAGCGCGGCGGTACCTGACACGGTCGCCAGCGAATGCGATACGCCGACGGTCGCGGCAAACTCACGCTGGAACGCCTCGACGTGCGGCCCGAGTGGCGCGATCCAATTGGATGCGAAGGCTTCGGCAACGTATTTCTGCTCGAGCTCGCCCATGTGCGGGGGCGAAAGGAAGATGCGTCCGTGCTTTTTCCCGGATTTCATGTCGCTCGTTGTCTCAAGACGCGGGCGGGCACGCCCGCCACTACCACGCCGGCTGGAACATCGCCGGCCACTACTGCACCTGCTCCCACGACGGTATCTGCTCCGATCGAAATTCCCGGCAACACCACCGCCCGCGCACCGACGAGCGTTCCCCGCCCAACGCTGACGCCGCCAGTTAGCACAGCACCTGGCGCAATGTGCGCGCCATCGCCGATACTACAGTCGTGCTCGACAACCACCGCGCTGTTGATGACCACTGCCGCGCCCACTGTCGCCGCGGCGTTGACCACCGCGCCGGCGAACACGACTGTACCGGGCCCGAGTTGGGCGGACTCGCTCACTGTCGCCGCCGGATGCACGAGTGCGCGCATCAACGCGCTGCCGGCGCGCCGAGCCGTTCGCAATCGCGCGTCGTTGTCCCCGAGTCCGAGCGCGACCACCGTCGCGCGGCAGGGGAGGTTCCCACTTTGGTCGAGCAATTGGACGAAATCCGCCTGGGAGATGACGACCGTGGCGCCGCCGGGTTCCACTTGGGCGCCCAGCTTGGCCTGGTCGAGATCGGCGTACCCAACCACCGAGTGACCGGCACAGCGGACGAGGTCGGCGACGACCTTGCCGTGGCCACCCGCGCCCCAGATCAGAACCAACTCACGCATCGTCGCGTCCGTTTCCTCCGCGGAACGGCTGCATGGTGACGTGCCCGCTATGGCTGATCCCTTCGCTTCGCACGACGCTCACCACGGTGAGCATCAAGATGCGGAGGTCGAGAGCAAAGCTCGCGCGATCGACGTATTCGACATCGAGGGCGAACTTCTCACGCCACGTGAGCGCGTTGCGTCCGTTGACCTGCGCCCAACCGGTGACACCAGGGCGCACAGCGTGGCGGCGCCGTTGCTCGGCGGAGTATAACGGCAAATACTCCATGAGTAAGGGGCGCGGCCCAACGAGACTCATTTCTCCGCGCAGCACATTGATCAGCTCGGGTAGCTCGTCGAGACTGGTCGCGCGCAGGAACGCGCCCAACCGGGTAAGGCGGAGCGCGTCGGGCAGGAGCGCGCCGGCCGCATCGCGCGCGTCGCGCATCGTCCGGAACTTGAAGAGCGTGAACGGCCGGCCGTCCTTCCCGGGCCGCTGCTGACGGAAGATGACGGGACTTCCCACGTTCAGGCGCACGGCCATCGCGACGATCGCGTACACCGGCGACAGCACGACGAGCGCCGGCAGCGTGAGCGCAACGTCGAACGCGCGCTTCCACCACAGGCTGCGCGCGGCCGCGGTCTCGTGCCTAACGCTGGCCGCCACCCTGCTCCTCACCGGACGCCGCTCTCACGGCCCATCGCGACACGTCCACGATTTCATCGAGCGGGATGGGCGACGGTCCGCCGGCGCGCAACGCGCGCATCCACGCCTGGAGCTCGGCGGCGTGACCCTTGTCCTGCGCGCCGGCGGTGCGGCGCTTCCATGGCATCGCGTTTCCCCAATCGCGGATGCGCCGCCAGTTGTCGATCGTCACCGTACGCCCGTCGAAGAAACATTCGACCCGCTCCTTGGGGTAGGACCGCGAGCCGGACGCTATATAATGAATGGCGGCGACCGAACCTTCCCCGAAGCCCAGAGCGATCGTGGCGATGTCTCCCACCATGCTTCCGTCCTCGCCGCGTGCGGCGGTCGACTGAAGCGACGTGATCGGCGATCCGGTGAGCGCGCGCGCGAGGTCGATGAAATGGCAGGCTTCGCCAATGATGCGGCCTCCGCCCTGCTCCGCGTCCTGGGTCCAGTGCTCGCGCGGGATGGCGCCGGCGTTGATGGTGATCACGGTGGCCAGCGGTCCGCCGCGTCCCTCGAGCTTTCGCTCGAGCTCGGCGGTGAGCGGGGCGAAGCGGCGATTGAAGCCCACCATGAGCATGCGCCCCGCGTCCAGCGCCGCATCGGCCACCCGCTCCACATCCTCTTCCGTTAGGCCCAAGGGTTTTTCGACGAACACGTGCTTGCCGGAGCGGAGCGCACGCATCGCCAGGTCGGCGTGCGTGTCGTGCCGGGTGAGCACGAACACCGCATCGATGTCGTCGGCGGAAAAGATGGCGTCGAGATCGGTGGTGGCGCGCTCGAATCCGAATTTATCGGCGGCGATGGCGGCCGACGTGCCGTTGCCCGATGCAATGGTGTGCAAGCGAACGCCATCGGCGCGCAACGCGGGGAGCAGCGTGCGCGTCGCAAAGTTGCCGGCGCCGATGATCGCGATCGACGCGGCGCCCGGCGACGGCATTGGCGAGGCACGAACCACCGTTCGGAGCATGGGCGCGCTTACATCCGTGCGATGCTCGGGATACGTGAGCACCATGCCCAGGCTCGGCTCTCCGCCGGCCAAGACGTCGTACGCATCGCGCGCGCGGTCGAACGCGAACTGGTGCGACACGAGGAGCGATGGGTCGAGCCGGCCATCGGCCATCAGCGCGAGCACCGCTTCGAAGTTGCGCCGCTCCGTCCACCGCACGTGGCCTAACGGATAGTCGATGCCCTGCTCCTCGTAGGTCGGGTCGTATCGGCCGGGGCCGTAGCTGCACGACACGGCGAACGAGAGCTCCTTCTTGTAGAAATCGTCGCGGCGCAGGTCGAGGCCGGTGACGCCCACGAGGACGAGGCGGCCTTTGTGCCGGGCGAATTGCGCCGCCTCGTGCACAGGCTCGTTGGAATCGGAGGCCAGCGTGAGCAGCACGGCGTCGGCGCCCAAGTCGTTGGTGTGCGCGAGGACGCGCGCGACGGTGTCGCCGGCCGAGCCGTCTAGTGCGAGGGCGCCGAACCGTTCGGCGAGCGCGAGCCGACCGGCGTCGCGATCGATGCCTAACACCCGACATCCGTTGGCGCGGAGCAGTTGTACCGTGAGGAGGCCGATGAGGCCGAGTCCGTAGACGACGACCGTTTCGCCTAACGTGGGCGCGGCGAGGCGGATGCCCTGCAGGCCGATGGCCGCGACCGGCGTGAACGCGGCGCACTCGAACGACACGCCATCGGGAATCCGCGCGGCGAGCGTGCGCGCCACGCGCACGTACTCGGCGTGCGGTCCGTTGGTCACCACGCGGTCGCCGGACGAGAAACCCGACGCGGCACCGGCGTCCACCACCACGCCGGCGTTGCAGTAGCCGAGTGGGATCGGTTGATCGAGCTTCGCGCGGACGGCGGAGAGCGTGGTGGAGAGTCCATCCGTGCGCACCTTGTCCAACACCTGCTTCACCTTGTCCGGCTGACGGCGCGCTTTCTCGAGTAGGCCCGCGCGTCCGAACTCGACCAACATCCGCTCGGTGCCCGCCGAGATCACGCTGGCCCGCGATTCGACGACGATCGT
The DNA here is from genome assembly GCA_035279625.1 of Gemmatimonadaceae bacterium. Classification (GTDB taxonomy): domain Bacteria; phylum Gemmatimonadota; class Gemmatimonadetes; order Gemmatimonadales; family Gemmatimonadaceae; genus JADGGM01. The sequence continues at coordinate 2,837 of DATEHK010000002.1, read as the reverse complement.
GCGCGGCGATGCGCCGGGCAGCGGCGCATCGAGCAGCGTGAGGGCGCCGGTCGAGAGGGAGTGGGTGAGCGACCGCATGCTACTGGGAAGCGGCGGCTTGCGCCGCCTGAGGGAAGCGCTGCGATGGGGCAAAAGGGAAAGGGGCGCTTGGCAAGGTCATTTCAGCTCGATACGTGGAACTTCGTCCACATGTGGTGGCCGTAGAAGTGCGGGACTCCCGTTTTTCGGTCGGGCATCCAGCAAAGGACCATGTAGTCGCCGGGCGCCAGGTCGGCGTCGAAGAACGTGTGCAAGCCGTGTTCTTCGCCCACGATACCGCCTAACGGGTGGGCGCGGGGGCTGCCGACGGCGGGCTTGTCGAGCCAGGCCAGCGCGTCGGTGGTGTCGGCGCCGGGGGAGAGGCGGAACAGCACCAGGTCGTGCGTCACGACGCCATCGTTCTCGACGCGGAAGAGGTGGCGGCCCGCGTGCAGGTTGTTAGGCATCGTGATGCGGTAGTCGTTGAGGGCGATGTCGAACGCCGTATGCGGCTCGACGGCACCGGCGGCGGCTTGGACGCGGATCGGCGCGACCATGCCCTTGAGCGCGTGCAGCTTGCCGTCGGCGCTGATGATGTAGCACACGATCACCGCGTTGCCCGGTTTGAGCATCACCGTCGACGTGGCGCTGTCACCGGGTGCGACGCCGTTCACGCCGCCCACTTCGGTGCCGACGAAGCTGCCTTTACTCAGCTTCGCCATGAACTCGGACGCCGTTGTGGTGCCGAGCAGTGCGACGCCCATCATGTGGATCTCGTTACCGTGATTCACCAGGCGCAGCGTGACCGGTCCCGCGGGGACGGTCGCGTTGGCGCCACCCGGCACGGTGAACGCGAAGTCGGTCGCGACGATGGTGAGCATCGGCGGCGCCGATGGTGTCGCGGCACCGGTGAGCACGAGGGCTGCCACTGCCACGACTGCGCGGGTGAACATTGTATCTCCGGGGAGGAACGTGGTGGGATCATTCAACGGTGGGAAGCGCGGAGTCCACGGCGCCGAAGGCAAGTCCTCGTTTAGGCACGGCGACGTGCGGGGTGCCGATGTCGCATGTGATATGGAGGCCGAGGACGGCGGGACGTTTCACTTCGATCCAGCTGGCCGGAAGTCTGACGCCATAGGCCGGAGAATACCAGCCCATCACCTCTGATTCGCGCGCGGCGTTGGAAATGGATTCGCCGTCGATGTGCATGATTGCGGCGTCGGCCGACGGGTGCAATAGCCAGCGCACGGTGACGGTCGACGCCGCGGACGTAAGGACGAGGTCGTCGACGCGCACGAAGTCCCGCTCGACGCGCACGGTGCGCCGGACGCGGTCGGGGATCTCGGCGGATAGAACCACGGTGTCGCCATCCTGCGCCGCGCGCAGGAGGCGTGCGTTAGGCCAGCGGAGCCAGAGGAAGCGGAGGCCGCGGACGCCGGGTTCCTGGTCGTCCACCAGGGGACCGTTGTGGACATGGGGCCCGGCGAGCGCGTTGCGCCACGGGAGCGGGCCGTTGTACGCGAAGGTGCCCGCGTCGACGACGGTGTCGCGGCCGCCGAGGCGGACGTCCACATGGAGCGCGTCCAGGTGTCCGGGTCTCGAGGTGTACGATCCGGCGCGGAGAAACACGGCCGTGTTCCCGGCGCGTGCGGTTGCCCAACCGGAGGCTCCGGAGCGGACGCCGTCGCCGATCGGCTCGCCCTGTTTCGGGTTAGGCAGGCCCAACCAGGCGAGCGCTTCGGCATCCGGCGCGAGGTTGGATGGGAGCGGGACGTCGAACGACGCGCAGGCGGCGGACACCACCGGCCGGTAGTCGCGATAGGCGCGGAGCGTGATGGGGTGGACGAACGCGCCGTCGTTGTGGCCGTGGTTGGGCACCGATCCCGTGTCGGGGTCGATGACCGCGAGCAGGAGCTCGGTAGCCGCGCGGAGGCGTTCGGTGGCGTCGAGCGAGAAGTCGATGCTCGAGGCGAGGAGCAGGCGACGCGCGACGATGCACATGTCGAGCGCCAGGCGCAGGTAGTTGAACGAGTGTTGGATGTACCAGCCGTCGGGGGCGAACTGTTCGCGGATGAGTCGCTCCAGGAGGCGGCGGCCGCGGCTGGCCCAGTGGACCGCGGCCGGGTGCGTGCCGCGGAAGCGAGCGCCTAACGCAAGCAAACCGACGGCCTCGGAGATGCCGTGATTGTTGCGCTGCGAGAGCGCGTGTCCGATCGCGTCGGCGACGCGCTCGCCGGTGGCCGCGAGCACCGAGGTGATGCGGGCCATGGCGTGCTGATCGCTCGACGGCGCGCCGACCACGTTCGCCTCGGCGTAGAGGAGCGCGATGGCGCGGATGGTCGATTCCTGTCCGCAGGCCCAGTGGACGCCGCGGAAGGGCGGGCTACTCTCGAGCCAATCGGCGAGGGTGCGGTGGAAGGCATGCGCATAGCGGTCGTCTTTGGTCAAGATCCACGCGCGGACCAAGTCGTAGGTCCATCCGAAGCGTGCCGGTTCCCAGATGTCTTTGACGTCGACGTCGGCGTCTTCGCGCGGGAGGGCGCGCCACCACGGGAGGTCGGCTTCGATTTCCGTCTCGTTAGGCGAGCGGTGCCAGGCCGCCGGGCCTACGGGGAGCGGGCGCCACACCGTGCGGTAGGCCTGGTAGTCACCGGCGAGGACGCGGTCGGCGCGGGCCATGGCCTGGGCCGGGTTGGTGGCGTGCGTGAGTGCCGACGCATCGACCACGAACGGGTGGCGCATGGGCGCCGGCGCGAAATCGATGACGCGTCGCGGTTTGGCGCGGAAGGCGCCGAGTGCGCGCCGGGTTTCGTGGGTGG
>DATEHK010000001.1:0-18892 GCA_035279625.1 Gemmatimonadaceae bacterium | reverse complement strand
ACATCCGCCGCGACCGGGCGCTCGCTCGGCGCGGGTGCAGCTTCATCGGGCGGCTCCGATGCGGCAGCCGCAACGCGCGTCGCGGCCGGCAGCGCCTCGATGGCCGGCGAGCCGGTCGTCGTGCGCGCCCGGATCGCGGCCACGAGCGCTTGCGTCTCCGCCGACGGCTCAGCGTCGAACTCCTCTCGCGCGCGACGGACGAAATCCTCGTATGCGCGCAGCGCGCCGGTCCGATCGCCGAGGCGGTCGAGCAACGCGATGAGCCGGCGGTGTGTCCGCTCGTCATCGGGGGCGCGCGCGGCTGCCCAACGCGCCCAACGAGCGGCTTCGGTGCCGCACCCGGCCGCCTCGAAGTGATCTGTGAGCGCCCACGACGACTCGATGGCCTGGTGCCGGAGACGGGCACGCTGTTGCGCCAGCCACTCCTCGAACTCGCTCGACGCACCGGTCACGAAGAACCCGTCCAACAAATCGCCGCTGTACAACTCCAGCGCTTCGGCCGGCGCACCGCGCGCCAGGGCATCATCGAACGCGCGCGCGTCGCACCAAAACATGTCGGCGTCGAGTCCCAGATCCTCGCCGCCGTGTCCGCGGATGACGTCGGCGCCTAACGTGCGGCGCAGGAAGTGCACCGCCTGCCGGAGCGCGCTGCGGGCGCGCTCCTCATCGAGCTCGGGCCAGAGGAGACCGAGGATCGTATCGCGGCGCCGGTAACCAGTGGGTGTGGCGATTGCCAGGTACGCGAGGAGAGCCAGGCGTTTGGGCTGGCGCAATATCGAGAGGAGCTGCCGCTCGTTCTCGTCGCGTAGATCAAGTCCGCCAAGCGTGCGGAAGCGAATCATGGAATCGGGTCGCTTGGAGGGCGTCCGGCGGGATTCGTTGGCCTCGGGCCGGAGCCTGTCGCCCGGTACAGATTCCATAGTAGTGCTTCTGGCTCCAGCCCGGAAGGCGGTCACAGCGTCAGAGTGCCGTTAGGGGCGCACCCGACGCCTCGAGGCGAGGCCAAGTCGCGGCTCGCGACTCCATGACTTACTTTCATCGCACCGCGGTCTCTTTCGCGGACGTCCCATTCTCGAGAGCAGGAATGACGCTTCAGGCATCTACAGACACGGCGGTCGCTCCAACGACCGTTGCCGATTCGGCCTCGCCCGCTTCCGGTGCTGCGCCAAGCCGCGTCTCGCGCGCTGCGGAGTCGCTGCGTGCTTCGGCGATTTTGAGAATCGCCGCCGAGATTCGCGAGCTCACCGCGGCGGGCCGGACAATTTGCAATTTGACTGTCGGCGATTTCAATCCGCGCGAATTTCCGGCGCCGGCCGAGCTCGTGGCGGGAATGCAGGAAGCGCTGCGCGCGGGTGAGACCAACTATCCGCCCTCGAGCGGACTCCCGGAGTTGCGGAGCGCGATCGCCGCGTTCTGCGGCGCACGGATCGGTCTCGACATAACCGCGGAAAACGTGACGGTCGCATCGGGCGCGCGTCCGGCGATTTACGCCACCTACCGGACGGTGCTCGATCCGGGAGATGCGGTGGTGTATCCGGTGCCATCGTGGAACAACGCGGACTATTGCCAGATCGTCGGTGCGACGCCGCGGCCCGTGGTGTGTCCGGCATCGGATTCGTTTTTGCCGACGCGCGCGTCGCTCGAGGGGCCGGTGCGTGGCGCACGGCTCCTCGTGCTCAATTCGCCGCTCAATCCGGCGGGGACCGCTTTCGACGCGGACACGCTGCGCGGCATCTGCGAGCTGGTGGTGGAGGAGAACGCGCGCCGGAGTCCGTCCGAGCGTCCGCTGTTCGTGCTCTACGATCAGGTGTACTGGATGCTTACGTTAGGCGAGACGCGCCACGTGCATCCGAGCATCGTGTGTCCCGAGGTCGAGCCGTACGTGATCACGGTCGACGCGATCTCGAAGGCGTTCGCGGCGACGGGTGTGCGCGTGGGGTGGGTGGCGGCGCCGGCGGACGTCGCACGGCACATGGCGGATTTCCTGAGTCACGTCGGGGCGTGGGCGCCGCGGGCGGCGCAGATCGCGACGTCGCGTCTGTTAGGCGACGCCGAAGCGATCGACACGTTCCATCAGTCGATGATGGCGGCGATCGACGCCCGGCTGGGCGCGATCCACAGGGCGTGCGAGTCGATGCGCGCCGACGGGTTGCCGGTGGCGTCGCTGCCGCCCACGGCCACCATATACGGGAGCGTCCAGCTGCGTTTGGACGGCCGCCTAACGCGCGATGGCCGCACCCTGCACGGGAGCGAAGACGTGCGCCGCTATCTGCTCAAGGAGGCGGGCGTCGCGGTGATCCCGTTCCAGGCCTTCGGTGTTCCCGACGACGCCGGGTGGTTCAGGTTCTCGATTGGCGCCGTGTCGGTGCCTGCGCTGGAAGGCGGTTTGGCCCGCATGCGATCGGCGATCGAGTAGTCGCCGTTGTGCGGCGTGCGGCGGCGTCCGCCCTGTTTCCACGACGGCAGCGCGGCGACGCCGCTCGATGTCGTCAATCGCGCCAACACGGCGAAGGGGCTCCATCTGTCCGACAACCAGAAGGCGGACTAGGTGCCGTACCGGCTTTCGCACTAGTCGCCACAATGACAGCCCGCTGACGCCGCTCAGCACAATCATGACATCACGTTGACTCGACCGGCCCTCTTCCAGAGGGCCGGTCGTACATCCGGCCCTGACAATTCGCTCCTGTTGAGGTTGGCGACTGTTGACGAAGTGATGACAGGACGATAACGTCGCCACTTCCAGGTCTACTCGCCGGGGAGACGACGTAGGCTTTTCTTCCCTCTCCCGCATGCAGGAGGTTACGTGCGAACGTGTCGTGTCCTTAGCTATGCGGCGCTGCTCAGTGTGTTGTGCAGCCCAGCCGCACTCGCGCAGCGGGCGATCCATGGGACCGTGGTCGACATCGAGTCGAACGCGCCGATTCTTTCCGTCCGCGTGGCGGTCAAGGGGGTGCCGATCGGCGCCTACACCGACGCCGCCGGCAAATTCACCATCAACAATGCGCCGGCCGGGGCACTCACACTCGACGTGCGACGCATCGGGTACGCAGCAAAGAGCGTCGCGTTAGGCGCAGACCAGAACGAAATCACGATCCAACTCAAGGCCGACGTACTGCAACTCAGCCAGATGGTGATCACGGGTCAGGCGACGCAGGTTTCCAAGGCAAACCTCGCCAATGATGTCGGTACCGTGGGCGCCGAGGACCTCACACACACGCACGCGCAAACGCTGGACGATGCCCTCACTGGCAAGATAGCCGGTGCGATGGTCTCGTCGAACTCGGGCGCGCCCGGCGGCGGCATGCAGATCCAGATGCGTGGTGTCACGTCCATTTTCGGCAACTCCGAGCCGCTCTACGTCGTGGACGGACTGCCGATCTCGAATACGACCATCAACAACGGTCTGAACGCCCTCACGCAGTCGGCCGGCGGCATGGGCCAATCGAACCAGGACAACGGCGTGAACCGCATCGCCGACCTCAATCCGTCCGACATCGCGTCCATCGAAATCCTGAAGGGGCCGTCCGCCGCCGCGATCTACGGATCAGAAGCTGCCAACGGCGTGGTCGTGATCACGACCAAGCGCGGACAGGCCGGTAAGCCGCACTTCTCCGTCACGCAGCGTGTGGGCACGAACCGCCTGGCCCACACGATCCCGCTGCGGCGCTTCACCCTCGCGGGCGCCGAAGCGTTCGTCAACGGCGCGATCGACACCGCGACACTCGCGCAGTGGTTCCAGGACAACGGTGGCTACCACGACTTCCAGAACGAAGTCTACGGCGACAAGAGCCTCTCGTACGAAACGGACCTCAGCGTGAGCGGTGGAAGTGAGAACACGCAGTACTTTCTGTCCGGCCTCGAGTCGCACGACAACGGCACCATGAAGAACACGGGCTACGACAAGCAGTCGTTGCGCGGCAACCTCACGCAGATGTTCGGATCGAAACTGCAACTGCAGGTGAACACGAACCTCGTCCATTCGTTGACGAAGCGCGGCGTCAGCAACAACGACAACGTGAACGTGAGTCCGTACATCGTGTTCTCGGCGACGCCGACGTTCTTCGATTTCCAGCCGGTGAACGGCGTCTATCCGGTCAATCCGTTCCTGTCTAACGGAAGCAACCCGCTGCAGACGATCGCGCTGGTGCGCACGCCTGAGGACGTGTATCGGTTCCTCGGTTCGGTGAACGCGACATACACCGTGTTCACGGCCGGGCCGCAGAGCTTGCAGGCCGTCCTCGATTTGGGCATCGACCACTATGCCTACACCTCGAACCTGTACTCCCCGCCGCAGCTCTATTGGGAGCCGGCCGACGGCTTGGATGGCACGGCGACCGCCGAGAACGCGAGCGAAACGCGCGCGCCGATCGCATTGACGCTCAAGCACCAGTATTTGAACGGCGACAACGGATTCTCGGCGACGACGTCGCTCGGCGTCCGCCGCGGATACGACGACCTCTCTCAAACGAACGTCGTGACCCAGAACCTTCTGGGATCGCAGTCGAACATCGACCGCGGCTCGGCGGTAAACGTATTCGAGAACCGCCAGTCGACCCGCACGCTGGCGTTGTTCGGTCAGGAAGAAATGCTCCTGATGGATCAGAAGTTGTACGTGTCCGCCGGTCTCCTCGGTCAGCGGAGCACGAACAACGCGTTCGTGAACCGCATGTACTACTTCCCGAAGTTCGCGGCGTCGTACCAACTGCCGACGTTTGGGGCGTTCAATCAATTCAAGATCCGCGCGGCGTTTGGCGAGACGGGAAACGAGCCGAACTACGGCGACAAGTTCACGTCGATCGCCAGCGGCACGAACGACCAACAGATCGCCGGTGCGTTGGTCGGCACCGTGGCCGATCCCAATCTGCATCCGGAGCGCGAGCGTGAAATCGAGGGCGGCGTCGATGCGGGTCTCTTCAACTCGCGCCTCTCGTTCTCTCTCACGGGTTACCAGAAGGACAACACCGACCTGCTCCTGAAGGCCGCGTTGGCACCGAGCACCGGTTTCGCCACGCGTATCTTCAACGGCGGATCGATTCGCAACCGCGGCGCGGAAGTATCGGTCAGCGGATTCCCGCTGCAGATGAAGGACTTCACGTGGAACGCGCGCGTGACGTTCAGCCGCAACGAAGGCACCGTGACGAACCTTCCGGTTCCCGCGTTCGAGGCGCCTAACGCATTCGCCGCGATCTTCGGCGAAGGGTTCATCCAGCAGGGCCACTCGCCGTCGCAGCTTGTCGGTATCGACTCGGCGGGCAATCTGGTGCAGATGGGTGATGCCTTACCGAAGTACGTCATGACGTTCTCGAGCGACTTCGCCATTGGGCCAGTCCATCTGTACGGACTTGTCGACTGGCACCATGGCGGCAATGCGGTGAACCTGACGCAGGCGTTGTACGACCTGAACGGCACGGCAGGAGATACGGCGGCAGCCGCAATCCGCGCCAACGACTTCTTCAGCGGCATCACGGGCTACATCCAGCCCGCGGGCTTCGTGAAACTGCGCGAGGTCACGCTCTCGTATGAGTTGCCGCCCTCGCTCGTGCACAGCATGTTGGGCACCGCCGCGACGTCTGTTCGTCTCGAGGCGAGCGGTCGGAATCTCTACACCTGGACCAAGTACGGCGGCCTCGATCCCGAGGTCAGTAACTTCGGCAACCAAAACATCAACCGCGGACAGGATGTCGCGCCCTATCCCGCGTCTCGCAGCTTCTTCTTCACGGTCGGGGTGGACTTCTAATGCGCACACCATCCCTGACCCCAGCGGCTTTCCTCTCGCGTAGCAGGAGTGTTATGCAACTCCGTCATGTCGCGCTGGCACTTTGCGCGTTCGCGGCGGCGGCGTGTACCGACGTCAATCGCCCCGACCTGAACAACGCGAGTGTCAGCAGTTTTTCTAAGATCACGTCGAGAGCGCAGGTTGCGGCGCTCGCCGTAGGCGTGATGAGCAGAGATCGGGCGAACAACGAAGGCGAAATCCAGGTCAACGAGATCATCGCCCGTGACGCCTATATCCTCACCACGTCCGAACCGCGTTGGGTCACGCAGCTGCTCGGAACGAGCGTCGATCCGAGCGGATTCCTCGGCACCGCGATCTGGCCGTACGACGGAATCCGGCTGGCGAACATTGGCATCGACGGAATCGCCGCGCTCGATCCATCGGGCGGCGTTCTAACCGGCGATGAGATCAACTCGTCACAGGGTTACTTGCGCACGATGAAGGCGCTCCTGTATCTGCGGGCGCTCGAGACGCGCGACACGGCTGGGATCCCGATCGCGGTGGACGTTCCGCCGACGGACCCGCCGGCAGCGATTGTCTGCAAGCCGGACGCGCTGCGGTTCATTGTGGCGCTGCTCGACTCCGCTCACGCTGAGCTGCAAGCCGGCATCAACTCGCCGTTTCCGTTCGCGTTGCCGTCGGGGTTTGCCGGCTTCGACCAACCGGGAACCTTCGACACGTTCAATCGGGCGCTCGCCGCGAAGGTGAACGTCTACCTCGCGTATCGCGACTTTGCAGCGAGCGGAGCGATCGACCAGGCGGCCCTCTCGGCGGCTGCGCTCGACTTGGGCTCGTCGTTCGTCGATACGACGAACGCGCTCAACCTGAACCTTGGTCCGGTTTACGTCTACACGACCAACACCGGCGACGCGACGAACGGCTTGTTTGGAGACCCGTCGAGCACAACGACGCGTGCGAACCCGCGGGTATTGACGGAATCCGATCCGGGCGACCAACGCGTATCCCGCGATGTTGTGTCGACGAGCTCGATCACCGTCGCCGGGGTGTCGTCGAACATCACCTTCGATTTGTATCCGTCGCCCACGAGCACGACGCCGCTCATGCTCAACAAGGAGTTGATCCTGCTCAAGGCGGAAGTCGATTGGGGGCAGGGGAGTCTCCCGCAGGCGCTTGCGCTGGCCAACTTCGTTCGGACTAACGATGGCGCTTTGGCGGCCAAATCGCTGAGTTCTGCATCCGACATCCTCAACCAAATTCTCTACGAGAAGCGATTCTCGCTGTTGTGGCAAAGCGGCGATCGGTGGCTGGATGCGCGGCTGTTCGGCAAGTTGAACGGCAGCAATCCTCCGGTGGGCATCGGAACGGAGCTCGGGAACGCACCGCTCGAAAACGCTCCGCTTCCGCAGGGAGAGTTTGATGCCCGGAACGGCAATCTGACGCCAACGTGCTCGGGATCCTGAGCGACGCCCGACTCGAACTCGTTTCAAGCGACCTCGGCCACTACGGCTGGGGTCGCTTTTGTTTTAGTCCAGTTGGGCATACGGGTTGCGCCGCCGCACTTTGGGCCGCATTGTCTTACTGGAGCCCGCTCGGAGTACCGAATGTCAGAGGCCGCGCGGTGGACGGGATGCAGAGCCGGTCAGGTGATCGCCGCGGCGCTGGCATGTATGTGCCTAACGCTGAACACCGGTTGTACGCATCGTGAGCCAACCTCCTCGCTCGCCGCCCGCCGCAGCGAGAGCGGCACGATTACCTCGACGGAGCTCCGCACTGTCGATGACCGGGACGCCTATACCGCGATAGCACTCCTCCGGCCCTCGTTGCTCAAGAATCGTGGCTATACGAGCATCCTCCTCGATACGCCGGACCAACCCGAAGTCTTCATCGACGGAATGTATTACGGCCCGTTCGACACGCTGCGTCAACTCCCGGTCCACGAGCTCGAGGAGATCCGCTTCCTCAACGTCGGCGACGCGACGCTGCGCTACGGGACGGGTCATCCCGCCGGCATCATCGACATCAAATCGATCCACTGACGACCGGGGCCAGCGTTAGGCGATCCACGACACGACGAGCGCGATCGCCGCGCCCGACATCAGCACCGCCACGCATCCGCCCAGCACGTTGAGGCCCCACCCGTTCCGGTGCTCGCGCATCACCGCGCGGTTGTTGCAGATCATGAGGATGACGATCACGAGCGGCGGCGCCAGCAACCCGTTCACCACGGCCGACAACACCAAAAGCCGCATCGCGTTCAGGTGCGCGAACGCGAGCCCCATGCCTAACAACATGGCCGCGGCCATCACGGCGTAGAACGGCCCGGCACTCCGCGGCGTTTCGTCCATCCCCGTCCGCCACACCGCGGCTTCGCCTAACGCATAGGCCGCCGAGCCCGCGAGCACCGGCACGCCCAGCAATCCGGTGCCGATGATGCCCGCCGCGAACAACACCGTGGCGCCGGATCCGGCCAACGGCGCCAGCGCGGCCGCGGCCTGCGACGCCGTGTCGATCACCGGATGCGTGGCGTGCAGCGTGGCGCCCGTGGTGAGAATGATGAAGTACATGATGGCCTGCGACACGAACATCCCCGCGCTCACGTCGCGCGTCGCGCCCTGCAACGACCGGTGCACGGCCCATCGCGGGCGCCGCCTCCCAGCGTTAGGCGAGTCGTGCTCCTCCTGCTCGGCGTTCTGCGAGGCCTGCCAGAAGAACAGGTACGGCGAAATCGTGGTGCCGAGGATCGCGACGATCATCAACACGTACTCGTGATTGGTGGACAGTCGCGGCGCGAACGTGCCGAGCGCGACGGCGTGCCAGTGCGGATGGGCGAGAAACGCGGCCGCCACGTACGCGAACAACACCAGCGTCAGCCACTTGAAGATCTGCGTCATCCGCCGGTAGGACGCGAAGACGAGCAGCGCCAGGATGAAGGCGGCGAACAGCGGCACGAACCACGATGCGCCTAACCCAGTGAGAAGGGCCGCCGAGGCGCCCATGCCGCCCAAATCGGCGGCGATGTTGATCGTGTTGCCCGCAAAGAGCAGCAGACACACCAACCACAACAACCATTTCGGATAGTGCGCCCGGAGCACGCTCGCCAACCCGCTCTCGGCGACGACGCCCACGCGCGCGCACATCGTCTGCACGCCCGCCATGAGCGGCATGCAGATGATCGCCGTCCACAGCAATCCGAATCCGAACGCCGCGCCGGCTTGCGAGTACGTCGCGATGCCGGACGGATCATCATCTGCGGCGCCGGTGATGAGCCCCGGGCCCAAGCCGCGCAGCACACGGCCCAGGCCCGTCCCCTCGCGCGCGCGCCCGGACGGGGGGCGCGGCGTCACCACAGTCCGGTCGTGCGTGCGGCCACGCGATGCCACGCGCACGACCACTGCGTTAGACCACCGGCCGGCGACCCGTCGCCAACCGCACGACCAACAGAATCAGCGCGATCACGAGCAGGAGATGAATCAGGCCGCCCGCGACGTGAAACACGCCGAACCCCAGCGCCCACAGAATGACGAGAATCACGATCAGCGTCCAAAGCATGGCAACCTCCCTCGCAGAGTGCCTCGCCTTGAATGCCGGCGAGTGATCGCGAGGGAAAGCAACTGTCGTGCCCATTTCCGGGGCCAGCCGCTCGTATGGGAACCAAAGCGTCCGCGACAGGCGCTCCCGACGCAGGGTCGTGGCCCCTCCCCGGACGCAACGCGCAAGGATGGCGATACAGCCCACTCGCGCAAATCACCGCCGACAACGTCAGGAATCGCAAAGTCGCGTGGACGTTCTTCACCGGAACCGCGCGCGGCTTCGAGGGACAACCGCGTTGGGCATGGCGTGACGCGCGTGCAGGCGGCGCGCTTCGCAGGCGGCGTGCTTCGCAGGCGGTATCGTCACGCTGATGGTGGCGTTGCTTCACCGGTCGACGCGCCGGCCGAGACGTTGTTCTCGGCGCACATGGTGCAGCACCTGCTGCTCATCCTGGCGGCCGCGCCACTGCTTGCGTTAGGCGCGCCGCTCCTCCCTATGCGGGAGATGAGCGGGTCCACGCCGTGGAGCACCTGACCTTTCTCGGCACGGCGTTCCTGTTCTGGTGAGTGGTGTTCCAACCGGTGGGACGCCGCCGGCTCGACCGCGGCGGCGCGGTGGTCTACCTCGCGCTCACGCTCATGCAGAGCGGGGCGTTGGGCGCCATCCTCGCCTTCGCGCGTACGCCGTGGTGTCCGGCGCATGCCGCCGGCGTCGCTCGTGCACATCGGCGTGGCGCTCGCGCTCGCCGCGCGCTGGTTCGTCTTCGACACCGCTCCGCTGGCGACGCCCGTGGCGCGCCGCCGGCTGTCCCCCGGTTAGGCGGGCTACTTCCGCTTCCGCGGAACCTTGGCGCCTTTGTTCCGCGCCTCCGACAATCCGATCGCGATCGCCTGCTTCCGGCTCGTCACTTTTCCGCCGTGCCCGGACTTGCCGCTCCGCAGCGTGCCCTTCTTCTTGCGCTTCATTGCGCTCTCGACGCTCTTGGATGCGGCGCGTCCGTATTTTCGCGTGCTGCGCTTTCTCGTCGAATGTTTTTTCCGCGTGGCCATGTCTCACGCTCCTCATTCAGAGTTCTTCACGTGCTTGCCTCGAGCCACGAGGGGCGCAAGCGCCGGGCCACCGGTCGCAGAACCCTGAAACAGAAAGCGGCGGCTGGCGCCGCCTTGGGGAAAAGGGAATGGGCGCTTGGAGAGATTCACTCTCCAACCCGCCCCTTTCCCTTTTCCCAAAGCGTCAGCGCTTCCCCAAGGCGGCGCCAGCCGCCCCTTCCCTTGTCCCTTGCGCCCGGCTACAGTCGCCCTACCATCAGTCATGGTCCATAGCGGCAACGTCGCCGCCGTAGACAGCGAGCTACGGTTTCGCAGGCTGCTGGAAAAACTTCCAGCGGGCGCGTACACGTGCGATGCGCAGGGCCTCATCACGTACTACAACGAGCGCGCGGTCGAACTGTGGGGACGCGCGCCGGCGCTCAACGATCCGGTCGACAGGTTCTGCGGTTCGTTCAAGTTGTTTTCGATCGACGGCGCGCCACTTCAACACGCAGAATGCTGGATGGCGCTCGCGCTCCGGAACGAGCGTGAGTACGACGGCTGCGAGATTCTCATCGAGCGGCCCGACGGCGACCGGCGCGTAGTGCTCGCGCACGCGAATCCGATCCACGACGATGACGGCCGGTTAGTCGGCGCCGTGAACGTGCTGGTCGACATCAGCGACCGCAAGCGCGCCGAGGATGCGGTGAACGCTGCGAACCGCGCCAAGAGTGAGTTTCTCGCGGCGATGAGTCACGAGCTGCGCACGCCCCTCAACGCGATCGCCGGCTACGTGCAGCTGCTCGAGCTCGAGGTACACGGGCCGTTGGCGCCCGAGCAGCACGCTGCGCTCGATCGCGTCCAACGCAGCCAGCGCTATCTGCTCTCGCTCATCAACGACATCTTGAACTTCGCCAAGCTCGAGGCAGGGCGCGTCGAGTACACCACGGAAGACGTCGTTTTGGCGAAGGCCGTGGCCGACATCGCCCCGATGATCGAGCCGCAGGTCGCCGCCAAGCGACTCGACTACGACGTGCGCATCGATCCGGCCATCGTCGTGCGCGCCGACGCCGAGAAGCTGTGGCAAATTCTGCTCAACCTGTTGTCTAACGCAGTGAAGTTCACGGAGTGCGGCGGCCGCATCACGGTGGACACCGGTGTGCGCGGCGAGGGCGGAGGGCCGGCGGGCGTGGTGTTCCTGCGCGTGAGCGACACGGGCGCGGGGATTCCGGCCAATCGGTTAGGCACGATCTTCGAGCCGTTCGTGCAGATTCAGCGCAGCCTCACCAACACGAGCGAGGGGACGGGACTGGGCCTCGCGATCAGCCGGGGCCTGGCGCGCGGGATGGGCGGCGACCTGCGGGTGCGCAGCGTGGAAGGCGCGGGCGCCACGTTCACGCTCATGCTGCGTCGCGCGCGGCGCGCCTAACGGACGCTCAGGGCACCGGCGGCGCGCCGGTGAGCGCCGCGCTGGCGTCCCACAGCCGGCGGCGGGCGGCCACGTCGTACGACCGCGCGGACGACCGCGCCGGCTTGCACCGCTCGAAGTACGCGCCGGTCACGCCCTCCAGCCCGGCATCCGACGCCAGATACAGCGCCGAGCGCGCGCCGCGCTCTGCGTTAGGCAGGAATGGCTGCCACAGCGCGCGCATCCAGGCCGGCGTCTCGCGCATGAGCGCGGTGTTCGCGTAGCCCGGATGCAGGCAGTTCCCGGTGACGCCCGTGCCCGTTAGGCGCTGGGCCAGCTCGTACGTGAACAGAATGTTGGCCAGCTTGGACTGCGCGTACGCGCGCACGGCGCCGTAGCCGTGCTCGAGCTGGAGGTCGTCGAAGTGCATTCTCCCCATCCGCTCGACCCGCGAAGCCACGGTGATTACGCGCGACGGCGCGCCCGCGCGGAGGAGCGGCGCCAACAGCGACGTGAGCAGAAACGCGGCGAGATGGTTCACCGCCAGCGTCGATTCGAATCCGTCGCTCGTAAGGCGGCGCTCGCGCGCGTTTATCCCCGCGTTGTTGACCAGCACGTTGAGCGCCGCATGTGCGTGCGAGATCTCGGCTGTCGCGCGGCGCACCTGCTCGAGCGACGCGAGATCAGCGATTACCAGCGACACGTTGGGATTCCCCGTCTTGCGCTCGACGCGCTCGCGCGCCGCGTTGCCGCGATCGATATTTCGGCAGAGCATGATGACCGTTGCGCGCAATCGCGCGAGGCCGGTCGCCGTGGCGAGCCCCAGTCCCGAGCTCGCGCCGGTGACGAGACAGACGCGGCCGAGCATCGAGGCGGCGGGAGCGGGGCTGGCGGAAACGGTCACGCTGTGAAGAATACGTGGAAACCCAAGCGCTGCGCGATCTCCAATGAACGATTCGATCATGCCGACAAAGCTGCTCGCCGTGTTTCTGCTGGTGGGCACCGCGCTTCTGGGTGCCGGCGCCGTGATGCATCCCATGTTCCCGGGCACGGGCATCGGCGCCGATGATCTGCGCGTGATCGCCGCGACGCCGGGCTGGCGTCTCATGCATCTCTCGATGCTGACGGGCTCGGCGCTGGTGATGACCGGCATCTGGGTCCGGTTGGGCGGCGCGAGCGAGGCGGCAAAGTCGGCGCTCACGGGCGCGTTCGTGGTGATCTGCGTCGGGATGGCGCTCAACGCGTTCGACATTTTGCTGATGGCGCGTGGCGGAGACCAGATGGCTGCGATATTCGCGGCCGGGCGCAGCGAAATGGCGCCCATTTTCTACGCCGTGCACGCATTCGGACTCATGGCCGCGCGCTTCGGCAACGGGCTCATTGCGTTAGGCGCGCTCGTGGTGGGCATCGTGGAGTGGCGGGACGCCGGCCAGCCCAAGTGGCTGGCGTGGTTGGCGTGGATCGCCGCCGCGGGCGGTTTCGTCGGCGTGTCGTGCTTCGACGAGTCCAGCCGGCTCGTGTTGGGCGCCGTCTCGCTCCTGTGCGCGTGGGAAGTGGCCACCGCGCTTCGCGCGTTGCTCGTGTCGCGCCGACCGGTCGCCTGACATGCCCGAGCTGCCGGACATTGCGATCTACCTCGAGTCGCTGGCGCCGCGTGTGCTCGGCCGGCCGCTCGTGAGCCTCGTGGTCAAGACGCCGTTCGTGTTGCGGACCGTAACGCCGCCCGCTTCACAGGTTCAGGGCCGGCGCGTGGCCGGGCTGCGTCGGTTAGGCAAGCGCATCGTGTTCGACATGGGCGACGAATTGTTCATTGTCATCCATCTCATGATCGCCGGCCGGCTCAAATGGCGGGCGCCGGGCGTGAAAATGCCCGCCGGTCACGTGCTGGCGACGTTCGAGTTTCCGACCGGCGTGCTCGTGCTCACGGAAGCCGGCACCACGCGGCGCGCATCGCTGCACATTGTGCAGGGCGAGGCAGCGCTCGCGGCCATGGATCGCGGCGGCATCGAGCCGCTCGATATCGATCGGGACACCTTTGCCGCGCAGCTCGGACGCGAGAACCACACGCTCAAGCGCTCGCTCACCGATCCCCGCATCTTCAGCGGGATCGGCAACGCGTACTCGGACGAGATATTGCACCGCGCGCGCTTGTCGCCGTTGGCGTTGAGCCAGAAGCTCACGCCTGAGGAGGTGTCACGGCTCTACGGTGCCGTGCAGCTCGTGTTGCGCGAATGGACCGACCGCCTGCGCGCCCAGTTAGGCGGCGAGTTTCCGGAGAAAGTGACCGCGTTTCGCGACGAGATGGGCGTGCACGGGCGGTTCGGCAAACCGTGTTCCGTATGCGGCGCGATGGTGCAACGCATTCGATATGCGTCCAACGAGACGAACTATTGCGCGCGGTGCCAAACCGGCGGCCGGATGCTCGCGGACCGCGCGATGTCGCGGCTGCTTCGTGAAGACTGGCCGAGGTCGATCGATGAGGTGGAGTAGGGCATCACATGATAGGGGGGTCAAATGGTGCGATTGAGTGAGCGAGAGAGGCGCGCCGAGTTGCGGATCACGCCCGGCGTGCCGTTGTTGTTGCGGGTATTGCGCGAGAACTATCGAGGCGGCGCATGGCACGGACCGTCGGTGCTCGCCGCCGTTCGCGACTTGGACGTCAGGGGTGCGCGATGGCGACCGGGCGCCGGGCGTCACAGCATCTGGGAGCTCGCGCTCCATCTCGCATATACGCGGCACATCTTGCTCGGGCGCATGGGCATCCGCGCCGGGGCGTTTCCGCGACGCCTAACCAAGTCCTGGTGGCCGTCGCTGCCGGTGGTGCCCGCGGCGGACGCGTGGGCCGGCGACCTCGCGCTGCTGGAGGGGTTGCACGGTGAGCTCGTGGCCGCGGTGTCGGGCGCGAGCCGTCGCATGCTCGGCACCGTGCGGCCGGGGCGGAACGATACCATCGCGATGGAGCTGTTAGGCGTGGCGACGCACGATGCGTATCACGGCGGGCAGATGAACATGCTCCGGCGGATGTGGGAGACCAGTCGTCGCCGGTCTGGACCCTAAGCGTCGCTCGCCCTTAAGTTAGGAGATGTCTCGCCCAACGTTAGTCACGCTCGTTTGGCGCCACGTGAGTGCGGCGTAGGCGCGATACGGCGGCGTCGCACACGTGAAGGCGGGCTCGACCGCATCCGACCTCGTGCTGCAGTTTGCCGCGGACGACAGCATGGGCGTGGTCGCGAGCGTTCAGGCAACGGCATCCAAAGGGCGGTCGACGGCGCCTGGCCGAGGCTTGTGTGGCGGGTCACGCCAGGTCACACAATCTGAGAGTCGAATGCCGACGCCATGCGATCGAGCTCACCCGACGGGATCGCGAGCTTCTTCGCCGTCGACCGCCAGCGACGAACCGCGCGACCCACCTCTTCTGCAATCGAGCGCGCTTGGTTAGGCCGCAGGCCGAAGTGTGCCGCTGCCGCGAGTGCGAGCTCGAGCGACGCGGAATCGTCGCCGTCGATGTCGACGCTCGTCGACAGGACGCGTGGCTTTACCTCGAGCGGAACGGGATTGAGGTCGTATGCGGGGGCAAGCCGCCATCCTGGTGCCTCGTAGAGCACGCCATGATTTCGTAGATGGTCATCAAGGTTGGACACCAGGATGTTGAACGCGAGACGTCTCCATAGCATCGGTAAGTCGGCGCGCGGCGCCGCACCGTACCGTCGGAGCGCCTCGGCGATGTCGACGTAGCTGCGGCGATCGCCCTCTCCCGCGTCAAGCAGGCTCATGGCCGACAGGTACGGCACCCGTGTTGTCGCTCGACGGTCGAAGCGGCGCAGGAGGAGGACGTCGTGCGACGCGCTTTTCGTTAGGCGCCAGCCTGGTAGCTCGATTCCCGCTCGCCTCGCGAGCGTGAGCGCCACGGCCTCCCAGCGGACGATGTGTATCTCGTCGCTGGGGCTCGAAAACTTGGCGACGAGCAGGGTTCCGTCGACATCGCGCACCGACGCCTTAGGGCGAGCGCCGCCGAGCGACGACCCTGGCGCCACAAGTAACCGGAGGTCTGCATTGGAGTCGTGATGCGCGATGACACGATCCGAAGCCGCGAGGAGCTGCGGGAGATCGACTAACGGCGGCACGTGGGAATCGCCCATCTCGGCCAGGAAGGCGCCGTCAACGGCGGTGGTGAAGCGCAGTGCACCCTGGCGGAGGACGTCGGTGACGCCAAGTAGGTAGTCGATCTCGCGCAGTGTGCGTTGCGTGCGTCGCTCGGCTCTGGACCGCCGTGCCTCAGCGCGTTGCAGGAGTGTTCGTCCCCATCGGTCCGGTGCCGAGTCGCCGAGCGCGCCGAACAGCGGGCGACCGGGGAGGGTGTGATACGGTCCAGGTCCGTTAGGGAGCGCGGGCTCGAGTGCAAAGTGCCGTGGATCGGCGAGCCAGTCGGCGTCGTATTCGAAGGTTGCCGTCTCGCGCCCCTTGGTGGAAACCCAGAGTCGCCCAACGCGATGGGTGACGCCATCCAATTCCACGTACACGAACGCGGAGGGCTCGCTCACTGCTTCTCCCGCATGCGCGCCCGTGACCGCGCGCGCGGCGCCACGATGCGTTCGGGCAGACGCTCTTCGTCGAGCGCGAGCCCCACGCGATCGCGGGCCGGCGCGGCGAGATCGGTAAAGCGGTCGAACAAACCGAGCGCCCAGAAGACGGTCGCGTAAATACCAAGGCTGACCGCCGAGTCGCCCCGTTCGACTCGGCGCAGTGTGGAGCGGGAGATCGCCGCGCGGTCGGCGAGTACGGCGGTCGGGATGCGCCGGCGCCGTCGCGCATCGCGCAGGTCGGCACCGAGCTGCCTGAGTGTCTTGAGGACCGTGGTCGGTGGGTGGCCGGCAGAGCGTGGCATTCTGGTAATGTACTATATCTCAGCCGTTATAGTCAATAAGGGCTAAGATATAGAGCGTTCTACTGTGCGTTGGTCGACCGGACGACCGGAGGGCCGCCGAATCATGCTCCACTAGACGGATGACGCTGGCATTGAGCGCGTTGTCCGCTACCGATTCTCCCCGTGCACGGCCGCGAAAAATTCGTCGAGCGTAATGACCAATGGTTGCACCGCGCCTTTCGGATGCCACACGAGACGATCCGTGAATATTTCGGGCCGCTCATCACCAGCGCGCCATCGCTCGACGACCGCGACTCGATATCAACGATCCACAGCTCGTCGGTGGGCGAACGAAGGTAGAATTGACGCTTCAATCCTCGATCGAAACGCGCGGTGGATGGCGAGAGAAGATCAACCGCTAGTACCAACTCTTTAATGATGGCGCCGTCATCTGGGAGCGCGCCCACCTCTTCCGGCGTCCAATAGTGGTCGAGCGACTGGACCATGGCCATAGAGTACGCTCGGTAGGCGGTGAAAGGCAACGCTGCACGCGCCAAGGTCGGCGCCAGGCCGTCGGGGCCATCATCCATTCCGCGCGGACGAAGCAAACATGAGACCATTTACCGTGGCGCTTGCGGTTCGGGCCTACTCTGATCAGTCGGCCTAACGCACCGCTCTATCCCACCGATTACTCAGCGTACTGAGTATTCTTACTCGGTGCACTGATGACCCTCCCGGACTCTAGGCATTCACGGCCGCATGTAACCTCGTGCGCACCGTGCTCATCGGTGAGCGCGACTTCG
Source organism: Gemmatimonadaceae bacterium (assembly GCA_035279625.1). Taxonomy (GTDB): domain Bacteria; phylum Gemmatimonadota; class Gemmatimonadetes; order Gemmatimonadales; family Gemmatimonadaceae; genus JADGGM01. The sequence goes on along the minus strand of DATEHK010000001.1, from coordinate 1,521 downwards.
ATGTCGAGAGCTTCCTGACGACGCCCCGCCAAACGATGGCTGGGATGCTGACCCAGCTCAGATGACGGCCTCAGCCGCCGCACGGACTCACGGTGCGGCCCATCCCGCGTCACTGTCGCGATGCTGCCGTGCGATCGTTCGTTAGAAAGCGTTAGGAACGCCGCTTGTGAAGGAATTGCGCCGCGCGTGGTTACGCAGCGACCGCTGACATGCTAGAATTTCCCTCCCGCGCTCCGACCGGGCCGGCCGGCAAGTCCCAGCCGTGCTGCCCCACTCCTGCAATTCCGCGTTAGGCACACCACCATCGTCGCATGCTCTCCATAGTCGCGATGATCGGAGACGCCAAGGCGTTGTCGCAGCACCACTGGTATTACGATTCCCGGCGACACAGCCGTGTACACATACGATGTGATGGGCAACCTTGTCGGCGCCGTCAACCGGGATGCGATCGTTAGGCGAACGTACAACCAAAACGGCTCCCTGCGCACTGACTCCCTCCGCATTCGCACGTATGCAGAGCTGAGCGCGGGCGGAGATACCACGTCTCATCCGTACGGGCTTACGTTCGGCTACGACTTGGAAGGCAGGCGCATCTGGATGCACGTCGATTCAATCTTGGCGCCACGCGTCGGCAGCGCCGTGAAGGACACAATCCGCTATGCGTACGATACGACGACCGGCGTTTTGACAACTGTCACGGACGTCCTCGGCTCGAGCTGGCGGTACGCGTACGATGCGGCCGAGCGCGTAGACAGCATGTTCTATCCCGGCGGCGGTGTTGAAGTGCAAACGTTCGACGGCGAAGGCCGCGACTCGACGCGTGTTGACCGCCTTACGACAGGAATCGACACCATAAACAACGATCTGCTCCTGCACGACGCGCGCGATCATGTTGTGAAGGTGAAGACTACCTTCGACACAACGGCGTTCCGCTATGCCGCGCTCGGCGCGGTCGCGCTGTCACAGAATGCGACGGTGGACGGCACCGCGCGTGAGAATGCGCAGTGGAACATGGACGGCCTCGGGAACATGTTCGAAGAAATGCCGGACTTCACGCAAAACGGCTCGCTGCACACATATCTGTACGAGCAGCACACTGGTCGATTGCGCCGCACGTTTGGCCCCGAACCGGGGATGAACTCCTACTTTGACACGAGCACATACGATCCTGCGGGGAATCGCCATTGGCAAACGAAGTTTGACTATTTTGCCCCGGGTTATTCGAGCCAACCGCCGGGCGCTATCGAAACGCTTTTCAACTACTACTCGGCGGACAACACGCTTCGGGTGGTCGATCGAGCGGAATGCTACCAAGAGTTCTCGAATCAGGTCAACTGTCCCAATCAGGTAGCCGGCAACCTGGCGGGCGCGTATGAAGAGTGGACTTCCCCCGATTTTGTGGACACCTGGGTTAGCTGATTTGGTCTAACGTTGCTTCGTACTCCACCGGGGTGCGATAGCCGAGTGTTGAATGTCGTCGTTGACGATTGTACCAGATCTCGATGAACTCGAACACCGCGC